>JAKAXU010000022.1 GCA_021816455.1 Acidobacteriota bacterium | reverse complement strand
AAAATCAAGACCAGGTGGTTTCCTTGTTGTCCTATGCAATCACGTCCATCTTGCAAAAGCAGGCTAACATCGCGTGCGCGGGAGACATATATGATTGCTTGCGAGACGAGGACGAACAGTTACTCCGCATCGGCATCCGTCAGATGTATTTGGCAGGGTATGACATTCGCGAGGCACCGTATGCATGGGCGGTGGAGCAGGGCAAGCCAGTGAACAATCCTGTGATCAACTCTAGACATCCGGACAAGGAAATTCCCTGGTACGCGGCGTATGCTTTCAACTACATCAGCCAGTATTACAAGGACGTGGACTACAGCAAGCTGAAGCGTGGCGAGGCGGAGTATCAGCAGTTCTTGCAGGAGCTGCGCAAGGCCGATCCCGAAGCCTTCGCGACCGCGCAACCGCAGCCCAAGTGATTGACCCGTCTCCCAAGTACGTGCAGAATCTCCTCTTTCGTATGATCCTTCTTTGCCATAGCTCGGCTCTCCTCTCTGACTTCAGAGAACCACGACAGGTCACGTACTCTCAACTTCCAAGTGACTTAGTTTTGGATCATCTCCCCTGCCATGCTCAGATCCTATCCGCAGCGTTCAGTTCCCACGGCCATCACCAGACGCGACAGGAGTTGGTCGGCATCATCGGCTGCCCCCGTGTGCATCCGAAGGCCTTTCCAAACTCCTCCGAGTTTTGCAATGTGCCATTGATACGCCACTTTCCGATCGAGTGAGGATCAACCTTCGCGGACACGCGCATGGAAGCATTCGTCTGCCTGGAGCACCATATCTGTCCAAAGGAAATAAAAAACTGCTGCGCAGGTGTGTAGCCATCCACCGTCTGGCTCATCGCTTCCGGGCCTTCCGCCTGGAGGGTATTCATCAGCGCCTGATAGGCAATACGCAGGCCGCCGTTGTCGGCGGTATTCTCGCCCAATGTCAGCTTGCCATTCAGGTGCGTTCCAGGAGCAGTCTCGAAACCGTTATACTCTTTCACCTCGCAGGCCGTCCGTTCTTCAAAAGCTTTTCGATCCGCAGGTGCCCACCACATCCGCAGGTTGCCTTTGCCGTCATACCTGCTTCCGTTGTCATCGAAGCCATGGGTCATCTCGTGGCCAATGACGACACCGATTGCACCGAAGTTCACGGCATCGTTCTGGGAGGGATCGAAGAAGGGTGGTTGTAAAATCCCGGCGGGAAAATTGATGTCGTTCATGCTGGGGCTGTAATAGGCATTGACTGTGGGAGGTGTCATGCGCCATTCCTTCTCATCCACGGGTTTGCCGATCTTGTCTAATTCATGACGGAATCTAAAGGCGTCGGCGCGATGCACGTTGGCAATGAGCGCATGCGGCTCGACAGTAAGCTTCGAGTAGTCGCGCCAGTGTTCGGGATAGCCAATCTTGTTGCGGATCGCAGCTAGCTTAATTTCCGCTTGCTGCTTGGTTTCAGCGGTCATCCAGGGAAGCGACTGGATGTCCTGCTTCATCGCGTCTTCGAGTGCCGCCACAAGTTTTTCCATGCGGGCTTGCGAAGATGGAGGGAAGTTCTGGGCTACCCAATCCTGGCCTACAGCCTCGCCCATGGCATGATCGGTCAACACCGTGCAGCGCTTCCAGCGGGCCTGGTCTTCCTTTTGGCCGAGCAGCGTCTTTCCGTAGAAATCAAAACTGGCCTCGACGAAAGCACTGGAGAGATGGGGAGCCGCCGCGCGCAAAATCTTCCAGCGCAAATAGCTCTTCCATGCATCCAGGCTCTGGTCCTGGATCAGCGTGTTCATGCCAAGGAAAAAGACTGGGGAGGAAACATTGAGGCGTGTGAGATGTTGCAGCCCAATGCCAGAGAGGTATGTGTTCCAGTTGAAGTCCGGCGTGAGCGCCTGCAATTGGGTAAGTCGGAGCAGATGATAGCGGTTCTCTGGATCGCGCAGATCGGCTCGCGGCGTGGAATTGCGCGCCAAAGCTGTCTCGATGGTCATCACCTGATCGGCCTCTTTTTGTGCGTCTGCGGGAGTGTCGCCAATCAACTGAAACATGCTGGACAAGTGAGCCAGATATGCCTGGCGAATCATCACCGTGCGTTGACCGTCTTCGAGATAGTACGAGCGGTCCGGCAGTCCCAGTCCGCCCTGCCCGGCCACGGCAATTTCCTGCGTGGCGTCCTTGATATCCTGCTGTGCGCCGAAATCAAAAAGCGAGGGAGTACCGTCGTGCGACTGTAGTTGCGCAAGGATGGAAGGCAGTTGGTCCTTGGAGGTCAGCGCTGCAACTTGTTTCAGCAGAGGTGCAATCGGCTGATAGCCGAGCGCATCCGCTTGTGCTTTGTCCATACATGCTGCGTAAAACTCGCCGTATTTTTGCTGGAGAGGCGTCTTCGGATGTGTGGCCGCGGCCTGAAGATCCTGATAGAGCAGCCACCGGTTACGCTCTCCTAATTCATTGAAGCGGCCCCACTTTGTTTGGTCGGGAGGAATGGCATGCGTCTTGACCCAGTTGCCGCAGGCGTACTGGTAAAAGTCCGTACAAGGGTTGGCGGACTTGTCGATCGCATCCAGATCGAAGCTGCGCGGAGCAGGCGGCGGAGTCGCCGATTCCGATGCACCACCGGCAGCAGGTGTCTCGACCATCCCAGCGGTGCCGGAATCAGTGGCCATCGACTGCTGCGCAAACGCAATGTTCATGCAAAGGATGGCACAAACAACCAATGAAGCGAGTGAAAGATAACGTTGGCGCATGGTCTCCTCATGTTCGATCCGCGGGTGCAATCCTTGCAGGCAGCGCACTGGATTGTCCCGCAGAGCCGCAATTCAAATTTGTTGCGAACAAGATAGCACACGTTTCTATGCGATCGGCAAGCCGTACCGCAGCAGCATATATGCCTGCAAACACCGCTGCAGCGTTATGCGCAGAGTGCAGAGAAAGTCCACGCGCCGACTTCTACAGTATTTGGAATAACTGGTTAATGTTTCTGCAATATATTGCAAAAATATGCGTCACGGACTCTGCCTGAGAATAACTGTCGATCGCGAACTCGTTCTATTTATTGGATATACATTTCACGCAAAAAAAGAAAGCAATTGGCACGTGAATTGCTAGTATCCGCTGCATCCCCACGGTGGTTTTTCCGATTCAGCCTGTAGAGATATTGCGGATCGGTGGAATTGGTTCCTTCTGGATTTTGCCTAAGCGATTTACTTTGTCGCAGTCATTAGACGGAAGCCAAACATATTCTCTTTCCTGCGGAGGGCTCACCTACATGAACATCCAGCGCAAATTGCTTGCCTTAAGCATGTTTCTTGCTGCGGCCTTTTTTATTGGTCTGCTGCCTCATCGCGCGGCGGCCCAGGTCGTATATGCATCGATTCATGGCACCGTCACGGACTCGTCGGGAGCAGTCATCCCCGGAGCCACGGTGACCGCACTGAACACCAGCACGGGAATTTCTACTACAATCACGACCGACAGCAAGGGTTATTACATATTTCCAGAGTTGCACATCGGTGGCCCCTACACGGTGTCTGTTGATAAGTCAGGCTTTCAGTCGTTTAAGTCCACCGGGTTGATGCTGAACCTGAACGCGGCGCGCCAGATCGATGCCACACTCCAGGCTGGCAGTGTCTCTCAGACGATCGAGGTGACAACCGCAACGGTTCAGGTGCAAACCTCCGACTCACAGTTGAAGGCCACAATTGGAGGCCAGGAAATTGTGGACGCGCCCATCCTGGGGCGTGACCCTGTACAGCTGCAGAAGACTACTCCCGGAGTTATGGAGTCATCCGACCGCTTCGGGACTTTCTCCACGAACGGCAGTCAGACCCCGGAGAATTCCTTCATGCTGGATGGGGGCGACATTACTTTTGGCGGACTCAATACGGCTGGACTTACTCCGAATCCGGACGCCCTGGCCGAATTCGACGTGGTCACTAGCACTCTCAATCCGGAATTCAGTCGTAACTCCGGTGCGATCATCAACGAAGCGTTGAAGAGCGGCACGAACCAGTTCCACGGCGATGCGTTTGAGTTCTATCGCGATACGTTTCTGAACAACGGCAACTATTTCTCGTACATTCGTCCAGTCTTCCACCAAAACCTGTTTGGTGGCACGATCGGCGGACCCATCTTCAAGAACCATGCATTCTTCTTCTTCGCGTACCAGGGCATCCGGAACGTTGCTGGAGCAACGATTCTTACGCCGGTACTCTCTACGGCTCAGCTTGCAGGTGACTTTTCTGCGGACACGAACCTGCTTACCAAAGGTACAAATGGGTCCACGGGGCTTTCCTCGCACCCCATACCGTTTGCGATTGGATCGTGCCAGGCAGGGACCCCATGGAACAAGTGCTTCCCGGGCGGAAAGCTTTCGCCAGCCGATTTCAATACGATCTCGACTGCTCTGGTAAAGCAATACGTGCCAGCAGCGAACGAGACTCTCGGCTCCAATGCCTACTACAACTACAACACCGCCAATACGCTGACCGACAATCAGTATATCGTTCGCATTGATGAGCAGGTGACTCCCCAGGACGCGCTTTTTGGGTCGCTCATCCTGGAGTCGGCCCCGACCACCGACACCCTGCCATTTACGGGCTCCACCCTTCCGGGATTTCCCGAAGTCAATGCTGCACATACCAAATTCTTCAATGCGGACTACACCCGTACATTCAATCAGACGACGCTCAATGACCTGCGAGCGAGCTATTTCCGATTTAATGACAACGGAGTAAATCCAGCGAATCCAGTGGCACCTTCATCTGCAGGCTTCAATATCACGCCTTCGGATACGGCCGCCGAGTCGCTGCCGTTTATCGGTATTACAGGATACTTCTCGCTGGGCTTCAGCCATAATGGTCCGCAGCCGCGTATCGGCGGGAACTACGACTTTATGGACAACTTCAGCAAGGTCGCGGGAAATCACAACCTGAGGTTTGGCGCTAACATCCAGCACTATACCGTCAGCAATCCTTTTTACGCGTCGAACAACGGAAGCTACAGTTTCGGTGGTGGAGGCAGCTTTAGTTCCGGCGATCCCATGATCGATTTTCTAACGGGTGTTCCACAGAACTACGGTCAAAATTCCCCAGGCGACATTATTGCAAGCGCGTGGGAATACTACTTCTATGCCCAGGACAACTGGAAAGTTTCGGATTCGATGACGGTGAACTATGGCCTTGGGTATGACACTGAGACCCCCTACGCGATGCTCCAGTTCGGACGCGTCGGTGTGACCTGTTGGACGAACAGTTCCGCACAATCCAAAATATTTGCGGGCGGACCTCCGGGACTCCTCTGGCCCGGTGATCCCGGCTGCAATACCTATGGAGGGCCTACTACCAAGCTCACTGATGTTGCGCCGCGTGTTGGTTTCGCCTGGTCTCCAAACGGCGGTTTGCGGATGCTGACCGGTGAGCCGGGCGCGCATCTTTTCTCCGTGCGCGGTGGCTTCGGCGTTTACTACAACCGCAATCAGGAAGAAGGCAGCCTGCAGAACCTGGGAGATCCGCCGTTTGTGTTCCGTTCCCATGGCGCTGCGGACGTTGGAGGCAGCCCGGCCTTTGCGAATCCATTCCAGGATGTGGCTGGAAGAACGGCGCTTTCCGAGAACAATCCCTTTCCATTTAGCGCCCCGCAGCCAGGGCAGACGGTCAATTTCCGCCCCTACGAGCCGCTGGATATCAACAACACCGACCCGAACTATGCGGTTCCTTATACCTATAACTACAACCTGAATCTCCAGCGCGCGCTGCCCAGCAATATGGTGCTGACCGTCGCCTATGTAGGCTCGCTTGGCAGGAAGCTGGTACGGACTTACGAAGGCGACCAAATCACGCTTTCGGGCCAGGCCGCCTGTCTGGCGAATCCGTCCTGCGTATCCAACCGAGCTGCCGCTCACCTTCTTTTCCCGCAGTATATGGATCAACCCGCAACCGTTCCGGGGACCACTGTTCCGTACTACCTTTCGGTAGGCACGCAGCATACCGACGGCGCTTCCAACTACAGCTCTCTACAGGTATCGGTGGCCAAGGAAGCTAGCCATGGACTGTACTTTACCCTTTCCTATACCTACAGCCATGCCCTGGACAATGCCTCAGGACTGGAAAGCTCCGGCTTTGGCGCTCGCGGCACCAACTGGGTTCCTGGTTATCAGTATTTGAACTACGGCGATTCAGACTACGATGCACGGCATCGCTTCGTGGCCTTGTACAACTATCAGGTGCCGTTACTGCGCAGCATGAATGACAACCGGTATATCCGTTATGCGCTCGGTGGATGGCACGTTACCGGCATCACGGCATTGCAAACCGGCTTTCCTGTGACCGTCTCCGAAACAAGCGTATTCAACTCGCTCTACTGCGACGAGTTCAGCTATTATGCTTGCCCGGATACACCGAACACCTCCACCTTCAGTATTCCCAGCCTCAATCCGCGGGCAGCTGGGCACTATTGGTTCAATAACAGCGTCTTTTCCGCCGAGGCGATCGGGACATTCGGAAACGTGAAGCGCAATTTCTTCCATGGCCCAGGGTTTGAATATTCTAACATCGAGCTATACAAAAATCTTCCTTTCGGAGGAGAGAACAGTCCGCGCTTTATCCAACTCCGGTTGGAGGCGTACAACGTCTTCAACCACGCAAACTTCGCTCCGCCGAATTCTAACTTCAGCGCTGGTCCGCACTTCGGTCAGATTACCTCGGTGATCCAGCCGGGATCCGGTGACCCTCAACCTGGTCGTGCCGTCCAGATTGCAGCCAAGCTCTACTTCTAGAGCCGGGGGCAAGCGTTCGCAAGGGATTCATCTCGAATCTCTTGCGGAACGCTCAAGGACTCTTTCGTCGTGCAGAGCACCACGCGTTGCTTCTAATTTGTCCGACTATTTTTTAAAATCATGCGTCTATTTCCTGTCTCAAAATCGTCACTCTACGCAGCGACTTCCATGCTTGCCGTTTTTTTTCAGGTGTCATGTTTTTGGAGGAGTAACCCAATGGGAAAAACACGCACTCGCGCACGCGCCTGGATGTCGGCGCTGCTTCTCGTCAGCCTACCTTTGGCAGCGCAGGACACTCATCAGAAATCAACGCAGGTTGCTCACGGCTCGCAGCCCGCGACGGTTGCGATCTCGCAGACGGAACAGTCTGCGACAGAAAAGATCGACCTTGATATGTACCAGCGCATCATGGACGAGGGGTTCAACCACTCGCACATTATGGGCTACGCCAGTGCGCTGGCCGATGATATCGGCCCGCGACTGACCGGTTCCCCAAATATGGCGAAGGCCAACAAGTGGACGCAGGACCAATTCACGGCCATGGGCTGCGTGAATGCTCATTTGGAATCCTGGGGCGAGTTTGGTATGGGCTGGCAGCAATTGAATACCTGGGTCAGAATGGTCTCGCCCGATACGGCAGTCTTCATCGCGCAGGCCACGCCGTGGTCGCCTTCCACCAACGGTCCGGTGACTGGGGATGCTGTCTGGGTCAACATTCAGGATGAGAAGGATTTCGCCCGGTATAAAGGTAAGCTGGCCGGGAAGATCGTGCTGTTCGGGCCGGTGCGCGCCGTGCCGCCGGTAGACGGACCGCTTTTCACGCGCTTCAGCCAGCAGCAACTGGATGCACTGGCCGAATATCCTGCCCCGAAGGGCCAGGCATCCGATCTCAGGGAGCGTATTCAGGCGTCGATGAAGCGTCGCGAGCTGATCGACAAAGTTGCGCAATTTTTTGCGGATGAACACGTAGCAGGTGTTGTAGTGCCCAGCCGTGGTGCTCCAGACGGTGGTGGTTCCGGCGGGACGTTCTTCGACGATAACGGCGCGGCCTTGGGCACCCAGCCCTATAACGCCGACCATCGCGTGAAGGTGCCAGTCGTTGTAATGGCCATTGAGCACTACGGACGTATGTACCGCTTGCTGAAGGCAAACGTCCCCGTCAGCGTCCAGATGGATGTGGAGACGAAGTTCACCGGCGACCACGAACAGGGTTACGACACGATTGCAGAAATTCCCGGCACCGACCCATATCTGAAAGACCAGGTCGTCATGGTTGGCGGACATCTCGATAGTTGGATCTCCGGCACCGGGGCTACGGACAATGGGGCTGGAACTGTGGTGGCGATGGAAGTCATGCGCATTCTTACGGCCCTGCATGTGCAGCCGCGCCGCACCATCCGGGTGGCGTTGTGGAGCGGCGAGGAGGAAGGACTGGACGGCTCGCGCGGTTATGTCAAGAACCACTTTGGCAGTTATCCCGTCTCCACGGCTCCGGATCAAATGAAACTTCCGGGATGGCTGCGCAAACCGGTAGGGCCGCTTACGATCAAGCCAGAGCAAAAGTTGGTCTCTGCCTATTTCAATCTGGACAACGGTGGCGGGCGCATTCGCGGCGTCTATTTACAGGAGAATGCCGCAGTCGCGCCGATTTTTGCGCAGTGGATAGCTCCGCTCAAGACCCTGGGTGTGACCACGCTGACATTGCGCAACACCGCAAGTACGGACCATGTGGCTTTTGACGCGGTTGGCATTCCGGGCTTCCAGTTCATTCAGGATCCTCTCGATTACAAGACGCGGACCCACCACTCGAACATGGATGTGTATGAAGAACTCCAGCCCGGGGACCTTCAACAGGCCGCTGTGGTCGAGGCGATCTTTGTCTACAACGCCGCCATGCGCGACAAGATGCTGCCGCGCAAGCCACTGTCCGAGCCGAAGGCAATGATCGATTTGAGCGAGCCAAAGCAACAGCCGGGCATCTTCCCGGACGCGGTACAACCGGCGCAATGACGCCTTCTCGCAACGGAGAAACCATGAGATTGTTCTACAGTTCAAGATGCAACCTGCGATCGCTTCACTCTCTCGTTTTGCTTCTTGGACTTTTTCATTACGCAAACGCACAGGCTCCGGCAGCACGTATCGCCACCTATCCCACCCTTGGGAATCCCACCGCTGCGTTAGCGACCCCGGATTCCCAGTACATCTTTGTCACTGTGACCAATGTAGGCGGACCCAACTACTCCACCCCAGATTCGGAGGCGGGCAAAAGGCATGGTGTTGTTTCCGGCCTTCAGATTTTCCGCAATACGGGTGGCAAGCTACAGTCTGTCGGCCTTGTTCGGCTCGGCAGCAAGGGTGCCAATGGCATCACCCTTCTTCCCGACGGAAAGACTTTTGTCGTCGGCGTAGGAGATGCTGGCGTGGCCTTTGTTGATATTCAGGATGCCATCCATGGCACGGCCAAACCTTATTTCGCTCCCCAGGGCAAAAGTGCGGGTACGTATGATGTGGTCTCCACCCCGGATGGGAAATATCTTTTCTCCGCCAATGAGTATGGGCACTTCCAAGGGCAACGAGGCAATGTCGGGATCCTCACGGTGCACTACGATGCCGCTGGACGCGTCACCCATGCGCAGACCATTGGGCATATCCCGGCGGGGAACAAGGTTCCAAGCCTTACGATCTCCCCCGATGGCACCCGACTCTATGTCGCGAGGGAGATATTTCCCCCCAAGGGCGTGTCCCACTTTTTTGGCCAGAGCAATCCCATGCTGACTAAGAAAGACTGCGTGCAGCGAATTGGAACCCCGCCGCGCCCGAACGGCCTTATTACTGTAGTTGACGTGAAGCGGGCCATCGCTGCCGGCTCGGGCCAGAGCGCCATCATTTCCGAGGTAGCTGCGGGATGCTCTCCGGTGCGCGTGATTGAGACTAAAGATGCGTCTACCCTCTTTGTCTCCGCGCGCGGTGACAACAGAATCCTCACCTTTAGTCCACATTTGCTCGATTCTGACCCGGAGCACGCCTTTCTGCGTGGATTCTCTTCCGGCGGCGTGGCCCCCGTAGGCATTCGTCTCTTCTCAGACGAAAGTCGGCTTCTTGTAGCGAACTCCAACCGCTTCGTAGACAGCAACGGAGGGGTCGCCGTCCTCGACGTCTCCCGACCGGAACAGCCTGGCATCGTCGAAACCATACCTGCCGGGGAGTTTCCCAGAAACGTCAACCTGTCTCCTGACGGACGATCGCTCTACCTTACCGACTATACTTCTCGCACTTTGGAGGTGATCGCCGTGTCACCTTCTCCCAATCGTGTGGAGAGATAGCCACGTGCATGAATACCGTGCTTTTGCATTTACCCGGAATTTTCTCCCCTGGTCCTCGGAGCGCAAAATGAGATGCCGACATCGGTTTGCCCTGTATCTTCGCCGTCTTTGTTATCATCTACCGGTTTGTCTGGTCATGATCGCAGCTCCCCTGTTTGGCCAGCGGCCAGAGCTGCCGCAATCCCCCCAGGTACAGCCCGATGGTCGCGTTACTTTCCGCTTCCTCGATCCAGGGGCAAAGCAAGTCCAACTCGTCCTGGAAGGCACGCCCGGAACTCAGTCGATGGAGAAAACCAGCGATGGGGTGTGGAGCATTACGGTTGGCCCGCTGGAGCCGGAGTACTACGGCTATGTGTTCCGCGCTGACGGCGTTCCGCTGCTTGATCCTTCCAATCCGAAGATCGAGCCGAACCTGTTGCAGCTGCGAAACGTTCTGCATGTGCCCGGCAAGATTCCCGAACCGTGGGAGGAGCAGGATGTGCCACACGGAATTGTGCATCATCATTTCTATAAATCCGGCATCATCGGCGACCAGCGGGATTTCCTCGTGTACACGCCGCCCGGTTACGATCCGAGAGGCCGCAAGCGCTATCCCGTGCTCTATCTGCTGCACGGATTCGCCTTCAACGCGAGCAGTTGGACCCTGGTAGGCAGGGCCAACTTCATCCTTGACAACCTGATCGCGCAGGGCAAGGCCAGACCCATGATCGTTGTTATGCCGTTCGGGGATGGCGTGCCGGAGATCGTCTCCGAAAATGGGCCTGCCCTTCGTGGCCCTGCCCTTTGGCAGCGCAACTACGACCTTTTCACCCAGAGCTTGCTGAAGGAGGTGATACCGCAGGTTGAATCGATGTATCTTGTCTTGCAAGACCGCAAGGACCGCGCAATCGCCGGCCAGTCCATGGGCGGTGCCGAGACGCTTTTGACTGGGCTGAATCATCTCAACACCTTCGGCTGGGTCGGCGCCTTCAGTCCCGGCGGGGTGCGCCCGAACTATGCCGCGGAATTTCCTTTGCTCGTACAAGGGGCGAGTGCAAAAGAGAGCAGCTCCGGAACAAGCGCCGCTCCTCTGCACCTGCTGTGGATCTCCTGCGGAACCGAGGATGGCCTCATTGCAAGTAACCGAAGGCTGGTCGCCTGGATCAAATCGCAACACGTTCCCGTCATGTCGATCGAAACGCCAGGAATGCACACCTGGATGGTATGGCGCAATAATCTGGTGCATTTTGCTCCATTGCTGTTTCAATCAAAATAGCCGACGGGAGAACAAGGATGGAGCCAAGGTGGACAAAGTAATCGCCGCAGTCGTACAGGCTGGCACGCCTGTTTTCGACACCAAGCGGACACTGGAAAAGATCGAGGCCTATTGCCAGGAGGCCGCAAGCGCCGGAGCAAAGCTGGTCGTCTTTCCGGAAGCATTTCTGGGAGGCTACCCTAAGGGGCTTGGTTTCGGCGCTCACGTGGGGTCGCGGTCCGAGGAAGGACGCGAAGAGTTTCGCCGCTACTACGAAGCAGCGATTCCGCTGGCTGGAGATGAAATCGTCCAGGTGGGCAATGTAGCCGCTCGGCATGGCATCGAACTGGTTCTGGGCATAATCGAAAAGGCCGGTGGGACTCTGTATTGCACGGCCTTGTTCTTCGGCGCCGATGGCAGCTTGCGAGGAAAGCACAGAAAATTGATGCCTACCGGCTCCGAACGGCTCATCTGGGGGACCGGAGACGGTTCTACGCTACCCGCCATCCAAACGCCTTTTGGGACCATAGGAGCGGCCATCTGCTGGGAGAATTACATGCCTTTGTTTCGCACCGCCATGTACGCAAAGGGTGTGAATCTGTGGTGTGCTCCTACGGTGGACGACAGAGACCGCTGGCAAGCGACTATGCAACATATCGCGGTGGAAGGACGATGCTTTGTTTTGAGCGCCTGCCAATACCTGCTTCGCTCCGACTGCCCAGAGGACTATCGCGCCATCCAGGGCAATGATCCGGCCACAGTGTTGATCAAGGGCGGCAGCGTGATCGTGTCACCGATGGGAACGGTGCTGGCCGGTCCCCTGCGGGATGGTGAAGGCGTGCTGACCGCGGAATTGGATCTGAAGGAAGTTGTGCGTGGGAAGTACGATTTCGATGCTGTCGGCCATTACGCTCGTGCCGACGTGTTCCGCCTACTAGTCGATGAAAATCCCAAACAGGCCGTCACCTTCGAGAAGAATCCTCTCTGAGGGGCCAGTCGAGGATTCTCCCCTTTGATTCAAACTCCCTCGGTACACGAGCGCGCGTGGTTATTGCGTCACGGCAGCGGAGTAGAACTGCGCTAGATCTCCCTTCAATTGCTTCAGAGCGTCTACATTCAGATAAATCATATGGCCGGAGGGATAGTAGCCGAACCGGATGTTCTTGCGCAGGGTGGGATCCAGTTCCATGTGGGCAATGTCGTACTCAGTCTGAAAGAATGGCGTTGCCAGGTCAAAATAACCATTGGCGGAGAAAAGCTTCAAATGCGGATTCTGCCGCATGGCCGCTCCTAAGTCCAGAGCTACGTCGGGCACTAGCTCGCGCCCGTTGCCGTCCGGCGGCGTATGCTTCCAGTCCCATTGAAAGTCGGGGCCGTGCGCCGTCACATGGTAAGTATCGTCCGTGGTGTATTTCAGTTCATCCGCCAGGTAGCTCTGAAAGGCGGCGACAAACGCCCCGGTGATCCCCGTGCTCGATGGATCGTAGGTGGGCACCTCGCTCGCCGCATCCATATCGATACCTTCAAAGCGAGCGTCATAACGGCCCAGCGTGCGTCGTTCGTCGCGCATCAGTTCCTTGCGAAAATCCGACGCTGGAACGCGCAGGTTCGATTCTTTCAGATACTGCACGCTCAACCCCGTCATTTCGTTTAGTTTCTGAGCGACCTGATCCTCTTCTGCAGCGCTCAGATTTTGCCCTTGCGCCAAAGCTTCGGCATAAGGCCCGCGAGCATAGATGCGGACTTGCGCCAGAAAAGATTTCAGGTCGGACGGTTTATTGGCCAATTTATCGTGATACCAGGCAATCGCAGCGTAGGACGGCAAGCCGTTGATGTACTCATCGTCGAGGCCGGGCGCGTGCCCATTGTGGTTCAGGTTCGACGACACCAGGACCACGCCGTTGAGTGCAATTCCGCTTTTCTCCAGCGAATAGGACAACGCCGCCGAGCGCGTCGCGCCATAGGACTCGCCGATCAGAAACTTCGGCGAATTCCATCGCTGGTTCACGGTAATGTATCGTGCGATGAAACGATTGAAGGCCAGCACATCCTGATCGACGCCCAGAAACTCCTTGAGCGTTCCCATGGCGACGGGCCTGGAAAACCCTGTTCCCATGGCGTCGATAAATACCAGGTCCGTTTTGTCGAGCAGACTGTATGGATTCGGCACCAGATGGTAAGGTGCGGGCGAAGTTGCCTGAGGGCTGTCCGTTTCAATGCGCACTGGTCCAAACGATCCCATGTGCAGCCACATACTGGATGACCCCGGACCGCCGTTATACAGGAAGGTTACCGGACGCGCCTTCGGCACTGCGTCATCCTGGGTATAGGCGACATAAAAGAAGCTGCCGTATGGCTTGTCGTGCGCATCGCGAACAATCAGGGTGCCCGCCGTGGCAGTGTAATGAATGGTCTGGCCATTCAGCTCCAGCGTGTGACGCGTCACCGAGCTCCGCTCTGGCGGTAAAGGCGCAGGTTTGCTGGAGTCGGCAGAGGGCGGTGCATTTTTGGCCGCATCGGATTTGCCATTCTGTGCCATGCCGACGATGCCCGCTAACAGAACGGACAGACATACGAAAGCAAAATATCTGGACTTCACTGGCATTTTGGTTCATGGCCTCCAAAGGAATTTATCGCTCTGACGAATTATGAAGAGAAAAAGACGCATCTTTTCCTCGAACTGGGTATCCACTGGCCTGCCCCCATTTTCCGCATACAAATAACACTCAGCTCGCCGCAGTCGCAGCGGAGGGAAAGTGAAAAGCGGCAGGATCGTTTTTCAAGCAGGCGAAGCCGTCGTCTTTCCCACCGCTTGTTCTGGCGGCGAACTCTGCTGGTGTCATGTAGTTCAGGCTGCTATGTGGCCTTCGTTCGTTGTAATTGCGCCGCCAAGCGGCGGTGATCCTCCTGGCTTCGAACAGGTTCTGGGAAGCAGATGACGCGCAGAATTCCTCGCACAGCCTGCTGTTGAAACTCTCCACGTAGGCGTTCTGCGTGGGCTTGCCCGGCTGGATGTGAACTGGTCAGTATGGAGTGATCGGTTCTCTGCGCAATGCGTAGGTTAATCTGTGAGCCTGACGGCAGCACAGGTCAGAGTCACAAGCGGAGAGGAACCGGTCCATACTGACTAATTGGCTGAGACTTTTTCCTGCATCATTGCTTCGCAGGAGATTCCGGTCTCTACGAGCGTCATCATCTCGCGAATCTGCTCAATCACCAGTTCTGGCTCGTCCAAATGTAACCAGTGGCCACCCTTCTCTGCGATCAACTGCTTCGCATCCGGCCCGATCTTCTGCAATGCCGTCTCGGAGATCGCCTTCGGCTGCCCCGGCGTCATCAACAGTACAGGAACACCCACAATGGGCTTCGCATCCAGCATCTCTGTCACCGTTCCCGGAACTCCCTCGATGTGCGCCGTCATCCCGCGGAAAAACGCTGGGGTTGACCAGTGCGCTGCCACAATCGGCCACACCGTCGGCGGCATCTTGTTCAACTCACTCGTTAGCCGCTCCAGCACATGGTGTCCGCCAGTCGCGCGGGTGAAGAGCTTAGTAAATCTGCCCGAGCGGCAGAAAAATGACATAGTTGTTAGTCGTGCCAGGCCTAAATAAGCAATCAATACGCCCCAACGCGTTAGCTGCACGCCGCGGGTCAACTGCTTACGCTGCGACTCATCCACCGGCGGCCACTCGTCGGTGCGCATGGCATCCACCAGCAACACGCCAGCCACCTCTTCCGGATACTCGGACGCAAAATATCGCACGACCAACCCGCCAAACGAATGCCCCACCAGCAGGTAAGGCGGCGCAATGCCAGCAGCCTGCAGCATCGCACGCAACTCCTCCACTACCTTTGAAGGAATCCGCTCTGACACGGCCGGCGTACTCCAACCCAGCCCTAGCCGATCATAAGAAACCGTATGCGCGAATTCGCTCACAGCCTCCTGAATTCTGGCCCAGTTTTGACTCGTCGCCCCAATTCCTGACTCGAAGATCACCGTCGGGCCATCCCCCCCGCCCATCTCCACCATAAACAGCCGCCGTCGCTTTCCGATGTCCACCAACCGGCCCAATGGCAGAAAACGCTTGCGGTCATAATGCGAACCAAGCCATTGATACAGCAAGCCCAAAGCGGGTAGAGCTGGGATTACCAGCAAAAGCCACAACAAGCGCACCATGCACTGCTCTCCTTGAAGATGGATATGACAAGTTTTAAGTCTTTCCGTACCACCTAGGAACCAAGCCATGAACAAGAAACACTGAATGCTTCGGGGTTGCCCTCGGCCGGAGACAAACACGCTGTTTCCGTTCGCTATTCGTTGTAAAACTCGCGATCAGAAAGACCACTCTATCTCATTCTAAGCGAGGCAGGTGAAGCGAAGGCGGACGCTGCTGGAGAGCATTCACCAAGGAATAGCCAGCTGGTTCTCATCGACATCGATAGAGCGCTGGGAACGGTAGACAGAGGCCTCTCCGGGCAGTTGCTTTTAGCATTAGGTCGATTCACGATGTGCTGAAAACCCATGCAGGATGCTGTCGCGCCTGGGGCTTCATATTCGGAGAGGTTCCTCTGAGAGAAAAGGCTCTTCTGATTATGAGCATTTTCATGCACCGCCTACAGGCCGCGTTCTTCCACGGATTGCCCTTGCGGCGCATGCGGATCTCAATTCTGTGCGCTTCAGCCAGTCGGTGCTGAGGTGCTCTTATGAGGTAAGCTGAGTACTAAATGTGCACCTGGTACAGGATGGGTCGGGTACTCCAGCCTGACCAGGGATCCAAGAGCGCGATCACGTTACAGAGGTTTGAAAGTCAAAGTGAGCAACGAACGCTGCACGCAAGCTTTAAGCTGTTGCCTGGAAATTTGCCGGAAAGGCCTCGGGACGGCTTGAGTTTTTGGACGCCTATGAAGGTCTGCGGGGCAAGCATGGTGAGAGATGAGTTCGATTGTTTGATTGGATATTCAAGCCCGTATCAAGACGAATTGCTGGAAATGCTAATGCCTCCCCAACTGCCTGCCGGAATGGTTACATGTTCGTCCAGTATTCGTCTTTTTTCGGGTTTAGGCGGTGCGCCATAGCTGTTCCCATTCTGGAAGTACGCAATCTGCGCAAAGACTACAACGAGGGTCGAATTGAGGCGCTCCGGGGTGTCGATCTTTCCATCGAAGCAGGCGAATTCGTCGCCATCAGCGGGCACAGCGGTAGTGGGAAATCTACCCTGCTTCACCTGCTTGGCGGGCTGGATACTCCCACCAGCGGCGATGTCCTTTTCCGCGGTGCGGCTTTAGGCTCTTCGATTAGTCTCGACACGTATCGCTGTCACCATGTTGGATTCATCTTCCAGTCTTTCTACTTACTGCCCACCCTGCGTGCTGTCGAGAATGTGCAGGCCCCCATGCTCGCTACCAGGAATGCTGGTAGCATGCGCGTCGAACGTGCCGAGGCACTCCTGCGTGAAGTCGGGCTGGGGTCGCGAATGCGCCAGCACCCAAACGAACTCTCTGGAGGAGAACGGCAGCGGGTAGCGATTGCCCGGGCGTTGGCTAATAACCCTTCGATCCTGCTGGCAGATGAGCCTACGGGGAATCTCGACAGCAAGAACTCCGCGCTAATTATGGAGATACTCACCGGCATTCAGAAGACCCGCGGGATGACGCTTATTGTCATCACGCACGAGGAAGAGATTGCGAACTCCGCGCCGCGTCACATCCGCATCCATGATGGAAGGATCGTGCGATGAGACTCGTCTCTGTTGTTGCTGCCGGAATGCTGTTTCTTGCGACCACGGTCTACGCGGCGGCCCCGCCGCCAGCCGTGATTGCCATTGCGCGGCAGCGCACGGAGACGATGGATGCGCGTGCCACGGGGCGCATGGTTCGCGTGGATGCGAGCGGAAATCGAATCAGCGATACATTTACCATCAAGGCGCACTGGTTCCCAGGCGTTCTGCGCACGCTGATCGAGATCGTTCCACCCCGAACGTCGGCGGCAGATGCGGGCAAGGATGCGCGCGTCAGTATCCTGCTTGAAATGCGGCCCAACGGCCATAATGCGATCCGGATATTCCATCCACGCCAGTCCCTGCCAGCTCCGCTGCCCTTTAATCAGTGGAGCGAGAGCGTGTTGGGCAGCGACTTCAACTACGAAGACTTTCTCCAGCCCGAGTACTTCTGGCAGAGCCAGATGATCCTGAAGCGTGCCAGGTTAGGTGCTCGCGACTGTGATGTCGTGAAGAGCATGCCGGGTGTACTCGATCATTCCCACTATTCAGAGGTCCAGTCTTGGTTTGACCACACTATCGGCTACCCCGTCTTTGTGGAAAAAACACTGAAAGACGGGGGAGTTGTGAAGACATTCACATCCTTCGGATTGAGCCAATCGGGCGGAGTCTGGTCAGCCAGACAGGTCGAAGTGAAAACACATGGCCGTCCCGGATCGACCATCCTGATTCTCGAACGCGGAAGCACAAGAGCAAACCTGACGATCAACGACTTCAGTCCCGAGTTGATCCACGAGTTCGAGGATCAGCCATGACGCTTTTCTCCCGTTGACTCTTGCGGAAACCGGCTCTCATTCGGTCCATCCGCCTCTGAAAATCGCTCCTGCAGCACCCGCCGAAGAAATTTACCGCTGTGATTTTGCGGCAGTTCGCCTGGGGCAAGAATCCAGATGCGCCGGGGTGCTTTGTAGGCCGCGAGATTCGTGCGGCACCAATGCAGCAGATCAGCCTCCTGGGAAGAGGAGTCAGGCCGCAATTCAACTGCGGCGACTGGTATCTCGCCTTTCTCCTTGTGGCGCACGCCGAACGCGACAGCGCGAGCCACAGCAGGATGCGCCAGCATCGTTTCTTCCAGTTCGCGAACGTAAACGGAATAGCCGCCCGACTTGATCACCTCCTTCGTGCGCCCCACAATTCGGATCAGTCCAAAGCGATTGCGCATTGCCAGGTCGCCAGTACGCAACCAGCCGTCCTGGGTGAGAAGGCTTGTCGAATCGGCCTTGTCCTTCCAATAGTGGGGAACAAGACCGCGACGACGAATCTGACATTCGCCCGCTACCCGTGCGGGCACGGGCTGGCCATTCTCATCGACCAGGCGGATACGAAACGGCGGCACAGGGTAATACAGGTCGCCACTCCCGCGCAGGAAAGGCAACTCAATGCCCATCATGGCAAGGCCGCCCAATTCCACCATGCCATATCCGTTCAACAGAATGGGTGGGATGTGCCATCCACCAGGCAGCCGGAAGAGTGCGCCGAACTGACGCAGACAGATTCGAACTTCAGAGGGAAGGTAATCGCTGGCAGAGAGCCAGACACGCACGCTTGCCAGGCGCGCGGGTGCGG
Source organism: Acidobacteriota bacterium (assembly GCA_021816455.1). GTDB lineage: Bacteria > Acidobacteriota > Terriglobia > Terriglobales > Acidobacteriaceae > Acidicapsa. The sequence continues at coordinate 32,228 of JAKAXU010000022.1, read as the reverse complement.
GGTTGCTGTTGGTCAGACGGGCAAACATGGTTGGCACGCCAACAAAAGCTGTGATGCGGAAGCGCTCAACAACGTCCAGCGCAGCGTCAACATCGAAGCGATCGAGAAAGCATCCGCGGATACCTGCCATCAGACCGTACAGTGCGATGCTCACAGCCATAATGTGTGACCAGGGCAGTGCGACGAGTGCAAGATCTCGCGGCCCCAGAAAAATTCCAGCGAGTACAGTGGACGCGCGCGCGCCCAGCAGAGCGTTGCTTGATAAGGCTGCGCCCTTTGGGAATCCACTCGTGCCGGAGGTATGAAAGATGGCAACGGTTGCGGTCGGGTCAATGGCGACCGGGGGGGACTGGGAATCCGCCACAGAGACGCGCAGGAATCCATCGAGCGTTTCCTCCTCCTCATCTGCCTGTATCCAGGTGCGCACATCCAAAGCTTTGTGATCGCCAATCGTTCGTTTAAATACCACGCTGTCAGTAACGAGAATCTCAGTGCCGCTATCGGCGAGAATCCGGCGCACTTCGACAAGAGAGAGCTGCGGGTTCAGCGGAACCGCAATGCCTCCTGCTCGAATAATTGCAAGAAACCAGTGAAAGCATTCCCGGCTATTGCTGCGATAGATGGCTACAGGCTGGCCTGGACGAAGCGCGACCGTTTGGCGCAGAAAAGCGTCCATTGAGCAAACTTCCGTGTGCAAATCGGACAGATGAAAGACGCCGCTTTCGTATACGGCGACTTCACAGTTTCCTTTCCGGCGAACCAATTCATCCACGAGATTGGCGACGGTGACTGTGCTGTCCTGAGCAAGTTGAAAACGTTCGAGGATATTCATTCCGTAGATATCTGCTTGCGGCCCCAGTCGCTGGCCACACAATAGTGGAAGAGGCGGTCAAGATAATCGAGTACGGGTGGTGGACTCACCCCGGCAGGTTGCAGAAGACGTTCGGCCTGGCTGGTGTCAAACTGCATGCGCATGGTGAAGTAATCCCGATAAGCGCGGCCGTCGCGCAGTACACGACGTTTGCTCCCCCACAGCGAGAGAAACAGGAGTGGACGCAACACGGCGAAGAAAAATTTCGGATCAACGAAACGCGGCTCGGGAGCGTTGAAGTATTCCATCGCGCGAAGGGCAACTTGCTGGATCGTTGCGCTGGCGCGCGGTCCTGCACAAAGGTGAACGGTATAACCCAGCGCGGCCTCATCAAAGAGGAGTTGTGTGACAGAACTGGCGACAAAATCCACGGGCACAATGTCGAGTACAGCGTCCGGATAGCCAGGGACGGTCCTCCAAAGGCGTCGTGCGTAGATCTTCAGCGGCCAGTACATCATCTTGAAGCTGGAGGTAACGCCGGTTCTGGAGTCCCCTACGATGATGCTGGGACGCAGAATTATGCCGGGCAGCGAAGCCAGACGTGTTCTTACAAGGGCTTCAGCCTCAGCCTTCGTTTGTTCGTACGTGTTGCGATAGCTTTGGCCTACAACAAGTTCGTCTTCACGCACCAAGCCCGTGCGCTCGCCGACCACGTAGGCTGTGCCAACGTAGGCGAAGGTTCGAAGCTTGCGCGCGCTGCCCGCAAGATCGAGAATATGCCGGGTGCCCTCGACGTTGATGCGGCGTGCCTCTTCGAGCGAATGATCGAACCGCACCGTGGCAGCGGAGTGAACGACGCGGGTTGTTTCGGCCGAAAGGTGCTTATAGACAGCCGGGGCAAGCCCGCAGTTCGGCTCGCTGATGTCTCCAGAAAACACCTCTACGCGCGAGCGGTCTCCTGGAGGAATGAATAAATCAGCGCGTTGTCGGGCCGATTGCCCTGCACTGTCGCGGATGAGCAGCGCTAGTGCGGCATTCGGCTTCCGCTCCAGAATTTCACGCACCAGTTGGACTCCGAGAAAACCAGTCGCACCAGTAACGAGAATGAGTTCTTTGTTGTTCAGTTCAAAACCCTTTCTTCGTCCGCGCTCAAAGAAGGCCGGGGAAACTATGCACGCCGGGTGCTTCTGTGAAGGCTTGCGCTACGACTGAGTATAGCCTGCAAGCGCACTCGTTGTGCACCGACTGAGGATGGGAGTTATCTCGAACAGCGGAGAACATCTGGCAACCGAAGCTCGGAGATTGGAGATAATGCCCAAGACCCTATATTCTGATTGGGAGCAGCCATAACGGCCGCTACAACTCGCATCTGACCTTTCTTCACTTCGAAGACTAAAGGATGCATTCCATCCTCATGACTCAATCATTATCGTTCACAGGATTCGTTTTGAAGAACCTGCTGCGCAGGCGGATGAGGTCTCTGCTCACGCTGGCGGGAATTGGAACAGCGGTGGGCGCGTTTGTAGGCCTGGTAGGTTTTTCAAGTGCGTTTGAACAACAATGGATGCGTATTTACTCCAGCAGTGGCACCGACCTCGCCGTGATTCAAGGGACGTTCCTGAACACTTCGATGGACGAATCGACGACAGCAAAGCTCAAGAATTTGCCGGATGTGGCGCAGGCCTCGCCTACAATCTTCAACCTGATGGACCTGACACCGGACGTGAATGCGTTGGTTTACGGCTGGAAAGCCGATGCTTTTCAGTTTAGTTCTCTGCAGATTCTCACAGGGAGACGCTTTCGTGACGGCCACGCCGAAGTCATGCTCGGCGATATTCTCGCGGCGAATTTGAAGAAAGCGCCCGGGGACATTCTTGATATTCAGGGCACGCCATTTACCGTAACGGCTATTTACCACGGTGCATCGACGCTTGAGGCGTCCGCAGTGGTCATGCCATTGGACCAGTTGCAACAGCTTAACGGCTTGCAGGGCAAAGTTGGGACGATTGATATTCGGCTGCGCCCAACGCCTCGCGGAGAGACGCCGGAACAATATCAAAAGCAGGCACAGGCTGAGATCGAAGCAGCGCTGCCCGGAATGCACGCTGTGCCCGCGGCCGAGCGCGCCAGCGATAATCAGTTTGTGAAGCTGGCCCACGCCTCCGCCTGGGGCACCTCTTCGCTTGCCCTTATCATCGGCATACTGGGAATTGCCAACACTATGGCAATGTCGGTCTTCGAGCGCACACAGGAGATCGGCATCTTACGCGCTTTGGGTTGGAACCGATGGCAGGTTCTGGCGCACATCGAGATTGAAGCAATCACACTTGGCCTATGTGGGGGACTTCTCGGTGTCGCATTAGGCTGGTGTGCTCTGCAGGTGTTGGCGGTTTTGCCATGGACCGCAAGTCTCGTTTCGGCCTCACTCCACTGGCAGTTTCTTGCCGAGGCGGTAGGAATCGCGGGGTTCTCCGGGCTGATTGCCGGAGCGCTTCCGGCGTGGCGTGCGGGGCAACTCTCACCCGTCGATGCGCTGAGGCACGATTAGCCGATCCCACACAGCAGTCGTCATCGGCGGCCGTACCGCGCTGCAGTTGGACTTCCGCAGCGGAAGTCGGAACACTTTCCACCGTAGAAGCCCTTACCGGCCGATGAAATGTGTAAATAGTTGAGGAGGTCCATGGCAAAATTCGGGGCATTCTGTTTTCCGGGAACCGGTCATCTCAATCCGATGATCGCACTTGCGCATTCTTTGCAGCTAAGAGGTCATCAGGTGGTGATCTTTGGAATTGCAGACACCGAGGCAAGTGTGCGGGCGGCCGGTATCGAATTTCAACGGATCGGCGCCGAAGACTATCCGCCCGGAACGCTCAGGAGGCTGGACGAACAATTAGCGCGGCTCAAGGGAATCGCGGCCTTTCGATTTACGTTGGATCGGGTGAGGAATTCGACGCGGATGATCCTGCGTGATGGGCCGGAGGTGGTGCGGGCCGCCAACGTCGATGCTCTGCTTGTTGACGAGGCGGAGTTTGCAGGAAACGTGGCAGACTATTTAGGCCTGCCCTGGATATCCCTCGCCCTGATTCCTCCCCTGCTTCCCGACGATCGGTTTCCACCCTTCTGGTTCGGCTGGGCAGCAGGACAGGATCGGCTCAGCCGTTTGCGAAATCGCCTTGCCATCCATCTTCTTCTGCGGATCGCAGCCCCCATCTTCCGGGAAGTGAACCAGCTGCGTAGCGCGTGGGGACTGAAGCAGCTGATGCGTCCGGAGGACGGGCTATCGCCTTTGGCACAAATTACTCAGTTGCCGGAGGCACTGGACTTCCAAATTCGCGGCAAAAAACCAGCCGGGCTTCACTACACGGGGCCTTTCTTACACGCTCAACGACGTCCCAGTGTCCATTTTCCCTGGGACCAACTCGATGGACGCCCGCTCATTTACGCATCCCTGGGCACGCTTCAGAACGGTTCGGAAGTCATCTTCAAAACGATTGCAGATGCCTGTGTCGGACTCGACGCACAATTGGTGATCTCGCTCGGTGGCGGGCTTGATCCGGCGAGATTGGGGAAGCTGGCCGGTGATCCGTTGGTGGTGCATTTTGCTCCTCAACTGGAGATTCTGAAGCGTGCAACGCTGGTGATCACACATGCGGGCCTGAACACGGTCCTCGAGTCGCTTTCCGAGGGAGTACCACTGGTGGCCGTGCCCCTCGGTAACGATCAACCCGGGGTAGCGGCCAGGCTCAAAGCACGCGGAGCATGCGTGGTGGTTTCACGGCACAGGCTAAACCCGGCGCGGCTTCGCAAAGCAGTCCTCCTCGTGCTGCAAGATACCGGATACCGTGAAGCGGCACGGGTCTTGCAGAGAGCGATCCAGCAGTTGAACGGGCCTGACCGCGCCGCAGATGTCATCGAACAGGTGCTCAAACTTTGTTCGACTTAGATATCTCTCTTGAAGATGTATAGTAAGGGGCGCGATTCTTCAGGCTCATGCTATGGCGCGGCCTTATTCGGATGATTTGCGGCGCAAGCTGCTTGAGGCCTATGACGGAGGCAAGTGGAGTCTGTCGGAGTTAGCCGAGCGTTTCGGCGTGAGCGTGGGTTGGGCCTGGAAGGTGTCGGCGGCCAGGAAGCGTACCGGGCGGATGGAGCGTCCCAGTTATCGTCCCGGAGCCAAGCGCCGGATAGATGAAGCGGCGTTGGTTGGATTATTGCGTTCCCATCCCGACGCGACACTGGTCGAGTTACAGGCGGAGTTAGAGAACAAGACCGGGCTTCGCTTCAGCACGCAACATTTGTGGCGAGTGGTGAAGCGGATGGGTTTCCGGCTCAACAAAAGTCACTCCACGCGCAAGAGCGGAACACGGAACAGAACCGCAAGCGGCGCAAAGAGTTCGTCGAGAGGATTGGCAGGATCGACCTTGAACGGTTGATCTTTCTCGATGAGAGCGGCGTCTCGACGCAGATGGCGCGACTGTATGCGCGTGGTACCGGAGGCGCGCGTATTCATGACCCCCCGACGGCAGATGGAAAATCCTCATCATTTTGGGCGCCATCCGCACTCGCGGCATGATCGCCACCATGACTATTGAGGCGGCCTCGGATCGAGAGATATTCCTTGCTTATCTGGATGAGGTCTTGTGTCCGAAACTGCGGCCTGGCGATGTGGTGGTGATGGACAATCTCGTTCGCACAAGGTTCAGGGAGTGCGCGAAAGAATGGAGGCAGCAGGAGCCCGGTTGCTTTACCTGCCGCCTTACTCGCCGGACTTAAACCCTATCGAAAAGGCCTTTGCCAAGCTCAAGCAACTACTGCTGCCTAGTGTCTGCTTACAGGCCCGGGTCATCGCATTTGAAATTGCGCAGACGGAAGATCGAAAGTGCGAAAAGTCTGGACACTCCCCGACGACAGTCGATCTCCAATCGACATCTCCGGAACGACCCTCGACTTGAAGTCGAGGGTCGTTCCGTTATTTGGGCTGTGCATCTGGTGTTGTGTCCACTAAATCCGTTACCGGGTGCTCAGGCAGAACCAAAGCTGGAATCGGTTGCTGGTTGAAGTCGAAGTCGTTGGTCAGATTGCCCAGGATGGGAACGTCTTCGCGCACCGTCGGTCTGCGGTCGGGCCGCCCATCGGTCTTTGGATTCAGCCGCAATCCGCCCAGAAAATCGTCTTCGATGAATTTCAGATATGCGTCGAAGCTGAGCGTCTGATGGTCGATGAAATGAGGTTTGGCATAGGGAGAAATGACCATCGCCGGAACACGCAGCCCATACCCGTTTTCATCAACGACAGGCGGTATCTCATGATCATAAAATCCGCCCCAGTCATCCCAAACCAGAAAGATGGCGCAGTCTTTCCAGTTCGGCCCCTGCATCACGGCATTGATCAGACCCGTCACCCAGCTCTGACCTACGCTCAGACGTGCAGGTGGATGTTCGCTCACCATCTGCGAAGGAGCAATCCAGGAGACGGAGGGCAAGGTGCCATCGTGGGCCTGCTTATAAAAATTCTCCAGAGGCTGAATACGGGAAAGTTCACCGTCGTCTTTTACCGTGTCAAAGTACGGCAGCGGATTCCATATCCCTGGTGTGCGCGCCGTGTACCGTTCGACTCGGGGACAGTTGATAGCGGCTTCATCGTCGCCCGTACAACCGGGACTAGTACCCCTGATCACATAGTAGCCCCAGCTCACGTGATGCGCGTGTAACAGGTAAGTCACGTCCGTCCACGCATAAATCGCTTTTTTATCGGGTGCGTCCTTTTGGCCACCGAAGTCGAGTGGCCTTCCGGGAGCATCCACCGCATTCTTGCAGCTCTTCGGATCATCATGCTTGGTGCAATACGCCGACCATGCCGATACCTCGTAGAGATGAGCGGGCAGACTCCAGGAGGCATTGGGTTCGAACATGTGGTCCTGGAGCACGAAAGTGCGCGCGTAGGCCCAGTAATTCGGGAGGTCCCGGCCATCGTGGTATCCCATCGCATCTGGATTCGCCGAGTTCGTACATACAGGATTCCAAGCGTTCCCGCATCCCTTGCGGCCACTTTCAGCCTGAATGACAAAGCCATCCATCCTACCATTGTCAATGTCCTTCAGACTGGCAGCTGCGTTATGGGGCCCACCCCCATTGGCATCATTCGTATCGTGATACGGACTCATACACTGTCCTGTCCTCGGATCGGGATTGCAGACAGTGAAGGCTCCATCCTTCGTCGGCAATCCATCTGCCCCTGGGAAAGTGCCGAAGTAACTGTCGAACGAACGGTTTTCCTGCATAATGATGATCACATGCTTGATTTTGTGAATTCCTTCCGGAACCGCAGAAGGGCTCTGGGCCTTAGAACCCATCGGAATTGCCAGCAGCAGGAACCCAATCGCACACAACCATCCAGCTCTTGGGATAGCAGTCAAACTGAAGTGTTTCCACGAAAGTTGCGAGGCAAAATTACGAGGCATAAAAAACTCCCTTGAAGAACGATTGAATTTCGCTGAGAAGCCCGTCCTGATCCCCCGTTATCGTATCCGAATTCTATTGTTTGGCCATTGTCGTCGATGGACGGGCAACTAAATCCGTCGATGGGTGTTCGGAAAGGACCAGGGGCGGAAGTGGTTGCTGGTTGAAATCGAAGTCGTTGGTCAAGTCGCCTAAGATAGGAACATTTTCGCGGACAGTCGGTCTGGGATCGGGTCTTCCATCCGTCTTGGGATCGAGCCGTAATCCGCCCAGAAAATCGTCTTCGATGAATTTCAGATATGCGTCGAAGCTGAGCGTCTGATGGTCGATGAAATGCGGTTTGGCATAGGGAGAAATGACCATCGCCGGAACACGCAGCCCATACCCGTTTTCATCCACCACCGGGGGCGGTTCATGATCGTAAAATCCTCCCCAGTCATCCCAAACCAGAAAGATGGCGCAGTCCTTCCAGTCTGGCCCCTGCATCACGGCGTTGATCAGGCCGGTCACCCAGCTTTGGCCAACACTTACCCGTGCAGGTGGATGTTCACTGACCCGGAAAGCAGGAGCAATCCAGGAGACGGAGGGCAATGTGCCATCGTGGGCCTGTTGATAAAAATTCTCCAGCGGCTGAATGCGGGAAAGCTCACCGTCGTCTTTTACCGTGTCAAAGTACGGCAGCGGATTCCATATCCCCGGAGTCCCTTTGTCCCGTTTGACTGGAGGACAGGACACGCCAGCGCCTTCCCTGCAGTCCGTTTCAGCACCTTTCATCACGTAATAACCCCAGCTTACCTGGTGAGCGTGGAGCAGATACGTCAGATCCGTCCATGCATAAATCGGCTTCGTGCCGATGGGCCCATTCCGTTCGCCACCAAAGTGTCCTCTGCCACCAAAATTGGGGGTTATTCCTGGAGAATTCAGCTCGTTCACACAGCTTTTCGGGTCGTCGTGTTTTGTGCAATACGCCGACCATGCCGATACCTCGTAGAGATGAGCGGGCAAGCTCCAGGAGGCATTCGGTTCGAACATGTGGTCCTGCAGAACGAAGGTATGTGCATAGGCCCAGTAGTTCGGAAGGTCGCGCCCGTCGTGATATCCCATGACATCTGGCCTTATTGAGTTGGTACATGCAGGATTCGCACTGTTCAGACATCCCTTGCGCCCTTTTTCAGCCTGGACAACAAATCCATCCAGCTTGCCACTGTCGATGTCCGCCAAGCTGGAAGCTGCCTCATGGGGCCCACCTCCATTGATGTCATTGGTATCGTGATACGGACTCATGCACTGCCCCGTCTGTTTGTCGGGATTGCAGACAGTGAAGGCTCCATCCTTCGTCGGCAATCCATCTGCCCCTGGGAAAGTGCCGAAGTAACTGTCGAACGAGCGGTTCTCCTGCATGATGATGATCACATGCTTGATTTTGTGAATTCCTTCCGGAACCGCAGAAGGGCTCTGGGCCTTAGAACCCATCGGAATTGCCAGCAGCAGGAACCCAATCGCACATAACCATCCCGCCCTCGGGATAGCAGTCAAATTGAAGTGTTTCCACGAAGGTTGCTGGATAAAATTACGCGGCATAAAAAACTCCCTTGAAGAACGATTGAATTTCGCTGAGAAGCCCGTCCTGATCCCCCGTTATCGTATCCGAATTCTATTGTTTGGCCATTGTCGTCGATGGACGGGCAACTAAATCCGTCGATGGGTGTTCGGAAAGGACCAGGGGCGGAAGTGGTTGCTGGTTGAAATCGAAGTCGTTGGTCAAGTCGCCTAAGATAGGAACATTTTCGCGGACAGTCGGTCTGGGATCGGGTCTTCCATCCGTCTTGGGATCGAGCCGTAATCCGCCCAGAAAATCGTCTTCAATGAATTTCAGATATGCGTCGAAGCTGAGCGTCTGATGGTCAATGAAATGCGGCTTGGCATAGGGAGAAATGACCATCGCCGGAACACGCAGCCCATACCCGTTTTGATCCACGACAGGAGGCACGACATGGTCGTAGAAGCCGCCCCAATCATCCCAAACCAGAAAGATGGCGCAGTCTTTCCAGTTCGGCCCCTGCATCACGGCGTTGATCAGGCCGGTCACCCAGCTCTGCCCTGCACTCACCAGATGAGGTGGATGTTCGCTCACGTTTTTGGAAGGAGCAATCCACGATACGGAGGGCAAGGTGCCATCGTGGGCCTGCTTATAGAAATTATCTAATGACTGAACGCGCGAAAGCTCTCCATCGTCTTTTACCGTGTCAAAGTATGGCAGCGGATTCCACCACCCCGCAGTTCTGGCGGCCTGTTGAACGGGAGGGCAATCGAGTGCAGAGTCATCCATGCAGCCGGGTTCAGTACCCTTCATCACATAGTAGCCCCAGCTCACATGGTGTGCGTGCAGCAGATAAGTCACATCTGTCCATGCGTAAATTGGCTTGGGATTGGGTGGTTTCCCGGGACCATGCATGTCAGGTGGTTTTGCCGGGTTTGCCAGCTCGTTCTTGCAGCTCTTTGGATCGTCATGCTTGGTACAATACGCCGACCAAGCCGACACTTCGTAGAGATGCGCAGGTAGACTCCAGGAGGCATCGGGCTCGAACATATGATCCTGGAGTACATAGGTATGTGCATAGGCCCAATAATTGGGAATGTCGCGACCATCGTGATATCCCATCACATCCGCATTTGCCGATTTTGCACATGCGTTATTGACCACGTTGGAACAGCCTCTCGCGACGGTTTCAGCCTGGATGACAAAGCCATCCATCTTCCCGTTATCAATGTCCTGGAGGCTTGCAGCCGCGCCATGAGAACCCCCTCCATTTTCATCATTGGTATCGTGATACGGACTCATGCACTGCCCCGTTCTTATATCGGGGTTGCAGACAGTGAAGGCTCCATCCTTCGTCGGCAATCCATCCGCTCCCGGGAAAGTGCCGAAGTAACTGTCGAACGAACGGTTTTCCTGCATGATGATGATCACATGCTTGATTTTGTGAATTCCTTCCGGAACCGCAGAAGGGTTCTGGGCGAGAGCGCCACATGGAAGGATCAGCTGCGATGGCACGAACGCAAGCAGCCAGACTCTCCCGATACGAGTAGGAACGCCGCACGTCCTCCGCGATATTCGTCGAATCTTTGCGAATAACATAAGTTATGAACCCCCATGAATAGTTGTCTGCTCATGCTGTAGTTGTGGGCTGCATTCAGGACGTCAGTACAAAATTAGGAAAATCCTCGAAGACCCGGTTGTTTTTGAGGGTGCAATAGATGACTCCTAGGAACGAGCGCGAAACGGCGATCTCATTTTCCTTCCGCAATCGGGCGGCAAACAGCTTCCGCTCCTTCATCAGCCACGCTGCAGATGCGTTCGTCGGTTTTCCAGCTACGTTCCTGCGGTCAACTGCATCCGATGCAGGTTCACTTCCAGATATCGTTTCATCCTCTTTTCCTGCAGTTCTGGAGCAGACGCGCTTTGCGGCAATCACCACTCTCCTATCCATCTCCTGAATTGTCCGTGACGGCAACTATCGCGCGTTGTAGTACAGAATCAGGACGATCTGCATTTACAGCCTACACTGCAATGAAGCATTTCTATCCTCAAGAACTGAACACAGATTTTCGTATAATATTCAGCGTTGCGTATGATCTTTTAGTATTTTTCATTCAGTACGAAACTGTATTCAAACAGCGGATTTCTGTCAAGCAATAATTTTGGCGCTTAATGCAACATATTAAAAATAAATTCGGGATTCAGTCGGCCAACGGTCTGTCTGCATGAGAGCGCAGCCTGTACTTGCTGTTTGGAATCTGTGCTGGTTGCCCCATCTGAAAGTTGGCTCATCACCCCGGCGCAATCTGCCACTTGGTCAGCGTGCTGCGAATGTTTGAGAGGAAATTCTTTTATGTGTTGACGGTTGTTCCATCTCCGGTTATATAGTCTCGATACGCACTTAAGTTGACGCGACTGGAGCCCGAACTGATTTTTTGGAGGAAGCTATGGAATTATTGAAATCTGTGATGCGGCTTGCGGTCTGCGCATCCCTTCTGATGCCAGGTTTGCTGCCTGCACAAACAGCGCCGGAGAATATTGCGGTCGACGCCTCCGCCCAAAGCACTCCGCTTCCGCACTTCTGGGAACAGATGTTTGGCTCAGGAAGAGCCATTTTAAGCCTGCGCGAAAGCTACCGGCAGGACATACGGGATGTCAAAAAAGTAGCGGATTTCCAATATGTGCGCTTCCACGGCATTCTGGACGACGAAGTCGGGGTGTACGGCGAAAATGCGCAGGGCATGCCGATCTACAACTTCACGTACGTAGACCAGATTTACGATGGATTGCTCCAGAATGGAGTACGCCCTTATGTAGAAATTAGTTTTATGCCAAAACAGATGGCGGCACAGATGGATTACCATCCCTTCTGGTATCACCCGATCGTGTCCCCGCCGAAAGATTATGCCAAGTGGGACGATCTGATCACGCAGTTTGTCCGTCACTTGGTGGACCGTTACGGGATCGAGGAGGTCGCGCAGTGGTATTTCGAAGTATGGAATGAGCCGAACATCGACTTCTGGAAAGGAAGGCCGGCCCAGGAAACGTACTTCCAGCTTTACGACCACACGGCGAGGGCCATCAAAGCCGTCAATCCCAGGCTGCGAGTCGGTGGGCCGTCCACAGCGCAGGCCGCCTGGGTGGGAGCATTGATTGACCACGCTGTGAAAAACAATGTGCCGCTCGACTTCGTTTCCAGCCACATCTACGGAGATGAGAAGGTCAGCAAGGTCTTTCACGACAACGAACAGATTTCACGCGACCAGATGGTCTGCCGGGGCACACGGAAGATGCATGATGAAATCGCGGCCTCGGCCCGTCCCAACATGCCGCTGATCGTCAGCGAGTTCGGTGCGGGGTTTAAGTCTCTCCATAGCCGGGATTCCCTTTACATGGGCCCTTGGCTCGCCGATACCATTCGGCAGTGCGACGGCCTGGCGAACATGATGTCGTACTGGACCTTTTCCGATGTGTTCGAGGAGCAGGGAGTAGCCAAGACACCCTTCCATGGCGGCTTCGGCCTGCTCGCTGTGGGAGGGATTCCCAAGCCTTCCTACAATGCTTTCGCATTGATGCACCTGCTCGGCGACGTGAGAATCAGCGATCCAGCACAGAATGTGCTGGTCACGCGGCGCAAGGACGGCACGCTGGTGCTGGCGGTGTGGAACCTGGTCGATCCTGGTTCGCACGGCAACAATCAAGAAGTGCATCTGACCTTCTCCCATGTCAAGCCTCATGCTCATGTATCGATCCATCGCCTGGACGCTACCCATGGAGACGTCCTGGTCGCATACCAAAAGATGGGCAGTCCCCGTTACCCCACGCCGGCTCAGATACAGGAGATGCGTAAGGCGTCCGAAATGGGTCCACCCGAACGCGCCAGATTAAAAAACAGCAGTTTCACCCTGGATCTGCCTGTCAATGGACTCGCTGTCATCGAAATCAAGTAAAACGCTGGAGGCCGACATGCAGAATCACGGCTCAATTTAAGACGCGGAAGGGGCACTCCAATTGTGTCGCGGATCGGTGGAAGCGCTTCACCAACAAGTTCTTCGTTCGCAAATGGCCCGTAGGCTTCAGCGGTATCAAAGTGGGTCACTCCATACTACCTATCCTGCATATCTCACGCGCTACCTGTTAAAGGGGTAGAGTCTGCGGGCAAAATATAGCTGGAAAGGCTGTATTTTCTGTGGCATAACTGCGTTATCGAGACGTAGTTTTTGCCTCGAGGAGGCGGCCTTTCTCATGACAGAGTTACGCATGGGCCTGCGGCTCACCCATGGGGATGAAAATTGTTTCGAACCGGCGGCCTTTACGATCGGATTGGCGTGGGACGGCGAAGGCCGGAAATACTCTGGATCAGTCGAAGCCGTGACAGAGTTTGGTCTGGGATGCGTGTTTGAACCAATCTGTGTCGCGCCATCCGTCCCGCAGGGATGGTTGGTAGCACGTAACGGTGTGTGATGTCTTTGCGCGCGCTTCCTGCCGCTTCCCCGCCAGGAGGTAACTATGGCCGACAAGATTGCAGGAATAGACGTACACAAGAAGGTCCTGATGGTGGTGGTGATGGACGCGCGCAGGCCGGAGTCGAAGCCTGAACGTCGGCGGTTCGCAACCATGCCAGGTGAATTAACCCTGATACTGTTCACTTAAGTATCCGGATAGCTTTTTCGATGTTCATCGGAGGCAGAGGTTTGCTGTGTCGCGGCCGGAGCGGGAATTGGCTCATCTTGCGTTTGACACCTCGGAAATTGCGGCGGTTGCGGCTGGAGACGACACGTTCCTGAAGAGTTTCGTCAAGGACCCGGTTATGAAACGTTCTCCTCTTCGCAGGGGGGAATAGCGCCATAAACAGCCATTTTGCGGCGGATAACGCGCACCGTGTGGAGGAACGAGAGCCGGTCGGGGTCTTCGTCGGCCTTGAGAGCGGCCTCATGCATCAGGCCGCGGATAGCAAAGTGAGCCATCAAGAGCCCGTAGAACTCCTGACGCACCAGATCGGGGGTCTTGCTGCGTAGCACAATCCTAGCGCCGCGCAGATGGGTCTTGAGTTCGTCGAACGCAGTTTCGATCTCCCAGCGCTCATGATAGAGGGCTGCCAATTCCTGGGCAGGAGCTTTGTCAGGATCGAGGATGGTGGTTGCCAACCGATACATCGGCTCGGAACCCTCGATTCCTTCCAGACGGTAATCGATCACCCGCAACACGATCCCATTGGTTTTGTGTCGCCAGTCTCGCTCCGACGGATACACATGGCTCAAATAGGAGCCATCGGGCAGGCGTTTCTCACAGGCCATGCGCATGTTCTTTTTCATCCGCCACAGCAGGTCCGCGCCTGTTCCCTGTGCCAGTTGCCATAATTCGAAGCCAAAGAAGTTTCGGTCAGCCAGGCACAGCATGCCTTTTCTCAGGCGCGGGAGCACCGCCTTGGCCAACGAGATTTCGCCTGTCCGGTAACCCGCCATCTGGCTACCGAACAGCACGTGTGTACCGTTCTCCACCAGGGATACGAAACGGATCTGCGGATATGCGCTGGCGCCGCGGCTGGCCACGGGGCGAGCGAAAGCATCTTCGTTAGCCTTCTCATCGGCCACATCCAAGGTGCTGCCATCCAGACTCACCAACCGCCAACTCCGATACCACGCGCCCCGCGTGCTGCGCACGGCCACGGGCTTGACCAACTCATCGTGCAACTGCCGCAGAGGCTCCCAGCCAAGCCGCCTGCGCGCCTGAGAGATGCCCGACTTGCCCGCAACCCGAACACCAAGCGATGGATCACGCAGCCACTGCACTGCTTCCAGCAAACAGCGCAATACCTCCCGATAGGACGACTGCATGTAAAGCGCAAGGGCGATTACGTAGTAGACAACCACCTGCGCCGGCAGGTCGCGCTGGCGAACACTTGACTTGCCGGTGTTTGAAAGCACCGGCCCGATGGTGGAGACAGGAAACGTCTTGGTGATCACGCCAAGACTGATGTAGTCCGTGATCCTGGCACCCGGAGGGAGTTCCGCAACCGTACGCGCCACCTGTGGCCTCCTGTCCTTGACTCATACAGAATGCCATAAATCTTCTTAAGTGAACAGTATTAAGGCTAGAGTGCTAACAACTTACAGCGTGAGCCTGTCATAGTCTGCGTCTTGCCGGTGGTGGGTCAGTTTGAAATTGCAAGAGGCTTGCGTTCGGAATCGTGCCCGAGCCGGGAAGTGTTGCCACTCGCTGATAAATGTGGAACGATCCCATCATGCACTGCGAATTGCATTCCCATGCTGCCCCGCTGGCCAGGCTGTTGCTGCGAGCGGATATGTGCAGCCTATATCGGGGCTGCCCCGCTGCAGCGGACGACGTGACGACTCGGATCTGTGCGCGGAGCATGGCATGAACACTCCGCTTGGTCGGCAGCGACTGGCCCGTACCTGGTTGAATCCAGCGCCATCCACGGCGTTCACGCGCTGGCGGAATGGCATCTGGCTCAGCGTCCTTTATCGCACGGGCATCACATTGGAATGGCTCGGTCGACGATTCGTGAAGTCGACAGCCAGACCGCAGCACCTGATCGTTGGCGAGCGCGGTGAAGAGATTGTCTACTGGCATCTGCAGAGGCAGGGTTGGATGGTTCTGGCCCGTCGCTGGCGCAGGTCGCCTGAGCATGGCGACCTTGACCTGATAGCTCTGGACGGAAGCACGCTCAGCTTCATTGAAGTGAAGACGAGGACCAGCCGCGGCATGGTCCCTGCGCAGCTAGCCGTGGACCAAGGCAAGCGCAGGATGCTGCGCAAGATGGCCCGACTGTACATCCGATCGCTGCCGCGCGAGGTGCGGCCGACGCGCACGCGCTTCGATGTTGTCGTGGTGTATCTGATTCCGGGCGAGCAGGAGGCGATTGAGCTGCGTCGGAACGCCTTTGGATGGAGCGAGCGGCGTCGATCCAGCCGGTATTGGGAGGATTGATTCAGGCGTCCTGAAACTCTTCATACCAGGCCATCTGGATCGCCTCCAGACGAGATTCGTTCGAATTTGCCGGATCGTCGGCAAAGCCCGGCAACTCGATCACGTAGCGATGCAGGTCAGTGAATCGCACGGTCAGCGGATCCAACTCCGGATACTTCTCCTGCAATTGAATTCCGATCTCTTCGGCATCCGTCCAGTAGATTTCGCGCGGCATTCGATCCCCCTCACTTATTTTCGGCCAGCGTCAGCGGCTTACCTTCGGAGACATAATTGCGATTCCACTTGGGAATCTCCACCACGTAGTTTCCAGGCTTTGTAATTACGGCCTGGCAGCCCAGGCGGCTGTTCAACTGCTGATCGGCGGCCATGTCGAGCCGATCCAACTCATCGTCGTCGGCATCGCTGATTCCTGCAGCGCCTTCCTTCACCCAGAGGTGGCAGGTGGTGCAGGCGCACGAACCGCCGCAGGCATGATCCAGGAAAACGCCGAAGTTTTCCGCCACATCGAGAAACGACATCGGCCTGCCGTGATGGTCGTAGGGCATCGTGCCGAACTCGAACTCAACCGTCCTTCCCTCTGGCTGGAAGGTGACGCGAACCAGCTTGTCCGCAGGGATATTTGCTCCATTCATCGCTTCACTCATTGCCTTCCCTCGTCTCTCCGCTGCCAACTGCGGCGTTCTCTTCAATTTCAGCCTGCGCAAACGGATGAGGCGCGTGAATCTCCGCCTGATCGACGTTCAGCGTGCGGTTGGCGGCTTCCATAGTTTTCCCGCGCATGGCCTGCGAGACGGCCTGATCCATCATCAGCTCTGCGAAGCGCCGCGTCGCCTGATCGAGTGCCGTGGTGGCTTCGCGAATCGCCTTCAGATCGCTGCCAGGCTGCACGGCGATAAGCCGATCACGCGCAGCAAAGATTGCAGCCCGCTCGGCGTCTGTCAGTCGCTGCCAGGCTCCATTCTCCGGAGCTTTGGCCACCGCGCTCAGAATGGTATCCGCCTCCAGACGTGCCTCGATCAACTGCCGCTCGGCAAAGTCAGACTCGGCATGATCGAACGAGTCCAGGATCATCGCCTCCACCTGTTCGTCGGTCAATCCGTAGGTAGGCTTCACTTCGATCTGCGCCTCGGTTCCGGAGCGCTGCTCGCGCGCGGAAACCTGCAGAATTCCGTTGGCGTCGATGAGGAACTTCACCTCGATGCGCGGCAATCCCGCGGGCATCGGCGGAATACCCTTCAGATCAAAGCGCGCCAGCGAACGGCAGTCCTTCGCCAGTTCGCGCTCGCCCTGCAGCACATGAATTGCAACGTTGGTCTGTCCTTCGACGCCGGTGGTAAAGTGCTCGGTTGCCGAGGCCGGAATGGTGGAGTTGCGCTGCAACACGCGCGCCACCACACCGCCCAGCGCCTCAATCCCCAGCGAAAGCGGAGTTACGTCGAGGAGCAGCAACTGATCCGTCGCAGCAGAGTTGCCGGCCAGAATACTCGCCTGTACTGCCGCACCCACTGCCACCACTTCGTCGGGATTCAGCTCCATGTGGGGCCGACGTCCGCGCGCGTTCAACTGAAAAATCTCGTCCACCAGCCGTCGCACCGCCGGAATGCGTGTCGAACCACCCACCAGCACGACCTCGTCGATCTGCTCCGGCCTCACGCCTGCGTCGGACAACGCCTGTCTGCACGGACCGGCTGTGCGCTCCAGTACGGGCGCAATCAACTGCTCGTAGACCGCGCGCGGAATCTCGCGCTGATAGCGGTCGCCACCCGGCAGCTCGATATCGAGCTTGGCCGTCGTCTCCGCAGAGAGCGTAATCTTCGCTTCGATGACGGCCTTGCGCAGCGCCTGGACTGCATCCGGCTGCTGCCGCAGATCCACGCCGTGCTCGGTGCGAATCTCATCGAGAGCAACCACCAGCAGCAGGTTGTCGATATCGTCGCCTCCCAGATGCGTATCGCCGTTGGTCGCCATCACTTCGAAGATGCCGTCGTTCAGCTTCAGGATCGAAATATCGAATGTCCCGCCGCCCAGGTCATAGACGGCGACAGTGCGCGCGTGCTGGCCGCTCTCCGTCGCTCGATCCAGCCCATAGGCCAGCGCCGCGGCTGTCGGTTCGTTCACCAGACGCAACACTTCCAGTCCGGCCATTCGACCAGCATCGCGTGTCGCCTGCCGTTGTGCATCGTTGAAGTAGGCGGGCACCGTAATCACCGCCTTCTTCACCGGCTCGCCCAGGAAGCGCTCGGCATTGCGCTTCAACTGCCGCAGTACATAAGCCGATATCTCGCTCGGCGTAAAGTTCATTTCGCCTAGTTGAATTCGCAGCACTTCGCCAGGTTGCACGTCCGGAGCAATCCGGAACGGAAACAGCTTCAGCTCTTCCGCAATGTCCTCGATGCCGCGGCCCATCAGCCGCTTCACCGAATAAATTGCCCGCTCCGGCGTGGCAATCAAGGCGCGTCGCGCGGAGTTGCCCACGGTCACCGTCGGCCGTGGAGGAGACGACTCGCCCTCCGCAGTCGGTGCTGGCAGCGGATCGAGCGCCACGATCGACGGCACCAGATTCGAGCCGTCCACGCCGGGGATCACCACCGGCTGATCGCCCTGCATGTAGGCCACCAGCGAGTTTGTCGTCCCTAGATCAATTCCAACGATATATTCCATGATTCTCCCGCAAATCTTATGCCGCCGCTCCCAGAGCTTCGCGCACCTCACGCACCAGATTCCACAGATAGCGCCGCCGGTCCAACAACTCGATCATCCGCGCAGCCGCTCCTGCGCGTGCCTGGCCTTTGCCCGCGTCCCACTTCGTACTCTCGGCGGTCAACGCCTGGTCCAACTCGTCGAGCATGGCTTCAAACCGCTCGCCCGCCGTTCGCAGTTCTGCAAGCACCGACGCATCCGCCGTCTCGCCCATCTTCCGGCTCATGCGAATCTCTTCCAGTTGCATATTCAACTCGAAGACCTCTTCCAGCAGGTCTGCCGGAGGCTGTCGCTCGGCGGACCTCGCTTTGCCCGCATGTTCCTCGCCCACCGCATGCCCTTCGATCTTCAGCAGATACTCCACGCGCTCGACCGGATCGCGCAGCACGCGCCAGGCATCGTTCAGCAGCGCCGTCGCACGCAGCGAATTCTGCTGCTCTTCGGCGGTTGCACGCGCGAATCGGTCCGGATGCAACCGCCGACTCAGCCGGTGAAACTCGCGCTCCAGCGCCGCCACGTCCACTCCGAGCCTGCGTTCGAGTCCAAATACCTGAAAGTAATCCGGTGCCTCTACGCCGCTCGATTGCACCGCTCCACAAGCGGCGCAGATCAACGGCGATCCGTGAAAGGGTTCCCGGCAGCTTGCGCAATGCATCATCGATTCCTCATGTGCGGACAGGACAAAAATGCCGCAGATCGGCCGCGGCTCCGTTCCGGGAAAAACTCGCTGCGCGATTCTGCGTCCTTCGCCGCTCAGGAGAACGACGAGCCACATCCGCAGGAGCGCGTCGAGTTTGGGTTGATGAAGTTGAAGCCCTGCCGCATCAGCGTCTGCTCATAATCGAGGGTCATCCCGTGCAGGTAAATGAAGCTCTTCGGATCGACAAAGATACGCACTCCGTCGAACTCATAGATTCGATCCCGCTCGCGCGGATGCGTGTCAAAACGAATGTTGTAGGACAAGCCCGAGCATCCACCGCCCATTACTCCAAGCCGCAGTCCGCCCTCGGCTGGCGAGATGCCTTCCTTGGCCATCGCCACACGAATGCGCTCCACCGCGCGCGGCGTCACTTCGATACCGTTGCCAGCCCTGGACTGGGCCACGCCCGCCGACTCTCCGCTATCGGGCGATGTGGACGCACCGATCTGTACCATCTGCTCCATTACTCTTCACTCCGCGCTTCGCACTCGATGCCTAAGGCGGCGCCGTCCTGCCCGCCGCAGCGGTCTCTTCGGCGCCGTGTCGGGAGTTTCAGTGCGTCGCCACTGCCTCAGCTTCTGCCACGCCGTTCTTTTTCTTCCAGTCGCCGATCGCCGCGCGAATCGCATCCTCGGCCAGTACTGAGCAGTGAATCTTCACCGGGGGCAGCGCCAGTTCCTTCACGATGTCGGTGTTCTTGATCTCCAGCGCTTCGGCCACCGTCTTGCCCTTCACCCACTCGGTCGCCAGCGATGAACTGGCAATTGCCGAGCCGCATCCAAAGGTCTTGAACTTCGCCTCTTCGATTACCTGCGTCTCCGGATTCACGCGAATCTGCAGCCGCATCACGTCGCCACACTCCGGCGCTCCCACCAGCCCCGTGCCTACTTCTCCGGAGGACTTATCCAGCGTGCCCACGTTGCGCGGATTGTTGTAGTGATCTACCACCTTGTCGCTGTATGCCATTTTTCTGACCTCCCTCTGGTCGTTTGTTCTTCGGTTGATATCGTCGCGTCTTCATTGGACGCACAACCTCTCGATCGCTCTGCTCCCGCTTAGTGCGCCGCCCACTCGATCTTCGAGAGGTCGATGCCTTCTTTCACCATCTCGTAGAGCGGCGAAAGCTCGCGCAGCTTCTTCACAATGCCGATCACCTTATCGGCCACGTAATCGCATTCGGCCATCGTGTTGAAGCGGCCCAGTCCGAAGCGGATCGAGCTGTGCGCCACATCATCGCCAAGCCCCAGCGCTTTGAGCACATAGGACGGCTCGAGAGTGGCCGACGTGCAGGCCGAACCGCTTGACACCGCCACGTCGTTGATCCCCATCAGCAGGCTCTCACCCTCTACATAAATGAAGCTCATGTTCAGGTTGCCCGGCAGCCGATGCTCCCACGAGCCGTTCACCTCCACGTAGTCCAACTCCGCTTCCAAGCGCGCGCGCAGGTGGTCACGCATCGCCCGCAGCCGCACGGCCTCGGTCGCCATCTCTTCCTGGGCGATTGCGCAGGCCTTGCCCAGGCCCACGATGCCCGGAACATTCAGAGTCCCCGAACGCATGCCGCGTTCATGGCCGCCACCGTCAATCTGCGCCGCAATCTGCACACGCGGATTGCGCCTGCGCACATACAGTGCGCCGACGCCCTTTGGCCCATAAATCTTGTGCGCCGTCAGCGAAAGCACATCGATGTTCATCGCCTGCACATCGACCGGAATCTTGCCCACCGCCTGCACCGCGTCGGTGTGGAAGATCACACCTTTTTCGTGGCAGATATTGCCAATCTCGGCCACCGGCTGGATCACGCCAATCTCGTTGTTTGCGCTCATGATCGTCACCAGGATCGTCTTGTCGTCGATGGCCCGGCGCAGATCGTCCAGGTCAATCAGCCCATCGGCTTTCACGGGCAGATAAGTCACCCGATAGCCGTATTTCTCCAGCCTCTTGCAGGTATCCAGCACCGCCTTGTGCTCGGTCACCTGCGTAATGATGTGATTGCCGCGCTCGCGATACATCTCGGCAATGCCTTTGATCGCCAGGTTGTTGCTTTCGGTTGCGCCGGAGGTGAAGATGATCTCCTTGGCCGTCGCGCCGATCAGCCGCGCAATCTGCTCCCGCGCCTGCTCGACACCTTGCTCAGCCTCCCAGCCAAAGGAATGGTTCCGGCTGGCCGCATTGCCAAATTTCACGCTGAAGTACGGCAGCATCGCTTCCAGCACCCGCGGGTCCATCGGGCTGGTCGCATGGTTATCCATGTAGATCGGCAGGCTCACGCCCTCCGGCACATCAGGATTGCTTGTCACATTGCTCATCGTTTTCCCTCTCCACTCATTCTGCGGTACGCTTTCCCGCGTCTTTCGCAAATCTTCCCGCCATCCGTCCGCTCCGCCCCTACGTGCGCGTCAGCGACACCAGTGGATGCGGTTCAGCACCCCGTCCGGACGGAAGTTCATAATCCGCCATGTCGTGAATACTGATGCTCTTCAGCACTCCTGCGATGCTGTCATTGACCCTTGCCAGTGGCTCCTTGATCGTGCAGTTCGGCTCCAGATCACAGGATTTGCTGCCTTTCGTGCACGACGTAATGAACAACGGGCCGTCGATTGCATGAATCACTTCAAAGGCCGAGATCGTCCGCGCTTCCCGAGACAGCTCATAGCCTCCGTTCATGCCGGCATGCGATCGCAGCAGACCCACCTTCGTCAGCCGCTGCAGTACCTTCGCCAACAACTGCGCCGGAATCCCGTAGGTATCCGCAATGTCCTTCGCGCTCACCGAAACAGAGTCCGGGTGCTCTGCCAGATACTTCAGCGCCATCAGCCCGTAATCCGCTTTTTTCGTCAGCCGCAGCATTTAGGCACCTTTCGTCCAGCTCCGATTCTGCTCACCACTGTCCCTACGATCAGCCGGACCAATCCGTTGGCAATCCGAGCAGGTCAGTCCTTCTCCAGTATAGGACTGATTTTGTCGCAGTTCAATGGATGCGCGAATTTCCCATCGCGAATCATTTTCTTTGCGAAGAAACAGGCGCGTAGCAATTTTTCGCATTTTTTTGTCAATTGCGCTTCCCCTCGTGCACTCCTGTGGTTACAATCGTGCGCAAAGACACCTTTTTCTTTCGGTGATCGCAATCGAACCGTATGACCAATCCATGCAGGCATCTGCAAGTCCGCTTCGTCTCCCGTGAGGAAGACGCAGAGTTTGTCGAATGTGTGAGTTGCGGCGAAGTCTTCGATGCCGCTGAACTGCGCGACATCGCCGCCGAAGAGAACGAAGTCGGCCCTGACGAAGAGCAGGAAGCCAACGCTTCCTGACCTCCTCCGCGTTCAGTTGAGTCGATGCCGCCTTACGCGGCGCGTTCCCGCCGTGTCTTCGGCAGGGGGCCCGGTGGATTCTGCCCGGTCACTGTGCCGATCCTGCGCGAGACCACAAGCGCGTAATGGAATCCGGAGATGACCGTAAGCAGCATCGTCGCGTCCAGAGCAAATCGCTCTCCGGCTCCGATCCAGCTTCCATACTCTGCAGCGCCCGTCATCCGGCACAACAGTACCATGCCAAGTGCCAGCACCTGGCTCAGGCTGTTGGCCTTGCCCAACAGCGTCGGATGAAAATCCCTCAGATCGGTGCTGAAGTACAGAATTGCAGCCACGCACAGCATCCCGAGATCCCGCCCGAAGACCACGGCCGCAATCTCCATCTTCAGCGCACCAATCCGCGTCAGCGCCAGAAAAAGCGAACTGAGCAGAATCTTGTCCGTGATCGGGTCCAGATACTGTCCCAGCCGAGTCCTTTGCTGCAGCCATCGCGCCAGCAGCCCGTCCATCGCGTCGGTCATCGCGGCAATCACGAACATGACAAACGCGGCTTCGAACTGGCGATCCAACACGGCCGACACCAGCAGCGGCGTCAGCACCAGCCGAACCAGCGTCAGCAGATTTGGCGCCGTGCGCAGAGCATTCTTGCCTCGCTCCACAGGAATGGTTGCTACACTTATCCCCGTCACTTCGCCGCTCGTCCCCATACCCCAGCATGTTACACGATTGCAATCTGGTTGCCGCCAGCAGCATCCCATGCAGGGTCGATCGCGCCGGTTTTCCTGCAGATGCGAATGCGTTACACTGGAGGAGTCGATCGACGCAGGCGCGTAGCTCAGTTGGTTAGAGCGCTACCTTGACACGGTAGAGGTCAGGAGTTCGAGTCTCCTCGTGCCTACCATATCCTCAACAACTTACGAAAAATCTGGGAACAAGAGCAGTGTGCGTGGGAACACTTTGCTGTTTACTGCGCAGTCTCTGGTTTTGGGGTTGCGGTTGAACGGCACATCGACCGCCCCTGTTCTGGGCGATACGTTTCTTCTCCATACGTGTGCAAGACATCCATTGTTGTGCTGATCTGGTCGTGACGCATCCGTTCTTGCACAACCCCTGACGTCATTGCCCGTTTCAACCAGCAATGAACTGTGGTTGCGTTGGAACGTATGCCCGCCGATGCGTTTGGTGATCCCTGCCTTCCGGGCCATCGGTTGCAGTATCTTGCTGTGAAAGCTGTCCGGGGGAAGTTACCAGCCGACTCAGTGGGCATTGCGGCGCGCCGGATTGTGGCGCTCCACTACCTGAATTACCCAACTGACCTGAACAATGAGGATCTGATTGCTGCCTGGGGCGAGAGTCCTTTTCAAATGCGATTGCCCGGATGTTGGACAAGCGTTCCATTGACGGATACCCCGAGCTCCGGCGACAATTAAGCTGTCTCCATGTGGGCCTGTGGCGCAGTTGGGAGCGCGCTTCCATGGCATGGAAGAGGTCGTCGGTTCGATCCCGACCAGGTCCACCAATAAATCAACAACTTAGCAATTCGGTATCGAAAACGCGATACGTTTTCGATACGTTGAAGTTCATGCTGCACCTTCTGTAGCATGGTTCACTGCCACTCGCGACCGATCCACCAGAACGTCGACCACCCGGCTTTGCGCCTCTCGTTTGGCAGGCGTGAGAGCCTTTGTGTAGACATTCATCGTCGTGGTGATGTTGGCGTGGCGCATCAGTTCCTGGACTACCTTGATGTCCTCGCCGTTCGCTTTCAGAAGCGTCGAGTACGTGTGGCGGAAGGTGTGGAACCCTACCCACTTTATGATCCTAGCCCGCTTGGCAGCCGGCTGGAGGAAGCGATCCAGCAGCGTGTCCGTCCAGGGCGGCATTTTGCCCTGAACCTTCTCGCTGGCGAAGACCCAGTCCTCAGGCTGCGCGTAGCAGGTTTCCTTCCTCCAGCCCAGCAGCGTATCGGCGGTGAACTGATCGATGGGTACAGGTCTGCGGGAAGCCTCGGTCTTGCACTTTCCCACGATGCCGTCCACGACCGACCGGGTGACTTCCATCTGTAAAGCCCTCCAGTCGATGTCCATCCACTTCAACCCGAGCACTTCGCTGATGCGCAACCCGGTCGTCGCAGCGACGATTCCGATGACGCGCATCTTGTGCGGCAACTCCAGCATGAGCGCCCGGAACTCCTCCGCTTCGAGAGGCTCCGTCACGCGGACCCGTTTGGCGCTCTGGCGCACGGCGAAGATCGGATTCTCCCCGTCGTTCAGCCAGCCATAGCGGATTGCATGTTGGTAGACGTCGCTCATGATCGCCTTCAATTTTGACTTGCTGTTGTTGGAGAGATCGTCGATGGAACCAAGCCATCGTTCCACCGCTACTGCCTTGATCTCCCGCACCCGATAATCGCCCCAGCGAGGAACGATCCTGGTTCGCAAGTAAGTTTCGTACAACTGCTTGGTCTGGTGGCCTTTCCGCTCCGACGGCTTCTCCAAATCGAGTTCAACCTTCTGATAGTGTTCGCTCAGTTGTCGGAACTTTTCTGGCACCGCATCGGGGCGGAGGGTTTGATAGTTAATGTCGAAGCGCAGCATCTCAACAGCTTTCCAGGCCGAAGTTTCAGTCGGGTACTGTCTCACTGTGCCAATTACGAGGGAGCGCATTTTGGATTCACCGGATGGCCCAATTTCCCGCCACCGATAGACCCAAACTGACGGACCCTTCTTGCGGGCATGGCAACTAAAAAAGCCATGCTGGTAACGTGGTCGTTTCAAGAGAAACTCCTCTCTACACGACCCCGATGGCTGTCCGAGTTTACCTCTGTATTCAACCAATGTTCCAGTTCTGAAATGCGGAAACGCCAAATTTTCCTCAATCCGCCGATAGGATGAGCGGGCAGCTTGTTTCTCCGGGCAAGCGCGAGCACGGTTTTCCGCGACATGGACAGGAAGATTGCCGCTCGTTCAGCATCTACGAATGGCTCGGAAGAAAAATAACCGTTGATGGTTTCCGTTTGGAATTGAGGTTCGGCAAGAGAATCGCCCATGTTTCACCCCTGAGACGAATGCGCTCCGTCCTTGGCTCAGAGTAGGCGGCGGCCAGCGAGTTCCCGTTGAAAATTTTTCCGCGCGATTTCCTGTAGAGAAATCCGCACAGTCTCCGGTGCAGTCGCTTTATCTGGCATTGAGCCGTGTCGTCGTGCGAATGCAGTGTTCATCGGATTCGGCGAATGGTGGGGTGGTCAGAATTCCATTCTGCGTTTCTCTGTCTTGAGCGCTCTCCGGCACTGCTGCGGGTCAAAACCCGGCGCCCTGGTGGCGCGGCAGGTCTCTGCTTTTCCGGTTCCTCCCCAAACAAATTTGCCGCATAGAACAGCGGCCAAATTTCTTTCGGTTGCCCTCCCAAAAAGCGACCTTTGGCCTTGGGAGCCGGAACCCTCGCATGGCTTCGCCCGGTGTGCACGGAGAGCTTCCCAAGACATTCAAAAGCCACGGGCAGAAATGGAGATCGACCATGACCACCGCAACAATAGTCCGCGAAGAGCAGAACCGTTTCACCAACCGCATCCTGCACGGCGACTGCATCGACGTGATGCGCCACATGCCCGCGCAGAGCGTCGATTTCATCCTGACCGATCCGCCGTACCTGGTGAACTACCGCGACCGATATGGCCGCACGTTACAGAACGACACAGACTCCGACTGGCTCAAGCCCGCGATGGCAGCGGCTTATCGGGCGCTGAAGCAGAACCGGCTGATGGTCTGTTTCTACGGCTGGCCACGCGCCGACAAGTTCCTCGATGCCTGGCGCAGCGCGGGATTCCGTCCTGTGGGGCACTTCGTATTTCGCAAGAGCTACACGTCGAGCGCGAAGTTTATGAAGTGTCAGCATGAGCAGGCGTATCTGTTGGCCAAGGGCAGACCGCCGCTGCCGAAGAATCCGCTGCCGGATGTGCAGCGGCTGATCTACACCGGCAACACGCTGCATCCCACGCAGAAGGCGGTGGTATCGCTCGTGCCTCTGGTTCGCGCATTCACGCTACCAGATGATCTGGTTCTCGATCCCTTCTGCGGCTCGGCATCGAGTTGCGCGGCGGCTCTGCTGACGGGCCGCGAGTATCTCGGCGTAGAGATGGATGATGCCTACCACGCGGCAGCCAGCGCTCGCATGACGCGCATTCATGGGAGGATCGCCGCACGGCGGTTCTCCTGTGGCATTCCCACGGCCGCGTAATTCTGGCCGCGCTCCGGCCCGCGTCAAGACATGCCGAAATTCCATCCTGCATGATCGCGTCTTGACTCGCGCCCGCACGCGGTTGTTTTGCTGATTATCGTGGGAATGCCATGCTCTGCGCTCTCCGCGCCAGTGTTTTGGGTGATACTTTGCTGCTATCTATCGATGCTAAGCCTCAGCGACAAAGCGCTCATTTACCCCGACTGGCCGGATCACTGAAGGAGAGCGCATTTGGAGATGAACCGGAAAATTGCCAACCTCATTTAAGTGCTGGACAGCTAAAGTATGATTACGCTGGATATATCTCAGCGTGCGGAATGGAGGCTTTGCATGCAAATTGTGACGGCGCATCGTCTCAAGCAGTGGGCAGAAACACTGCCACTGGACGCTCAAGCAGAGCTGCCCGAGCTAGTCAGATCTCTTGTTCGAGCTTCGTGTCGGGATTTGGATTACTACCGATTTCCTGGGGGCCATGCTTCGCAGACTCACGGTTGGGACGGGGTAACTGAGCTAAATAAGGCCGTCCCCTTCGTACCGGAAGGGCGCACAATCTGGGAATTTGGCGCTGGGGCAGATTATAAGAATAAAGCCAACGGCGATTATGCCAAGCGAACCGGGGAACTGACAGTCCAAGAGCGCAAGAAGCACAGCTTCGTTTTTGTGACTCCTCGTATTTGGGATACCGGTCTTGAGCAGTGGATACAGCAGCACTCAGGCGACGGTTGGCAGAACGTGCATATCTATGATGCGAATGCGCTCGAAAATTGGCTGGCGGACCAGCCAGCGATAGCGGTTTCACTGGGCAAGAAACTCGGGATATTACCCCCGGCGGGCTTTCAAACGGTCCAGGACTTTTGGGATGAACACAGTTTGAACACCCAGCACCCACTCAAAGAGGAGTTGTTGCTAGCAGGCCGCGCAGACAGAGCGAAGCGGCTGTGTGAAGGACTCTGTGCAGGCCTTTCGGGACTAAGTAAATGGCAGGCAGACTCTGCCACTGAAGTGGCCTTATTCATCGCTGCTGCGATGAATAAGGCTGATGACGAGATATCCCGCTTTCTCCTTTCAAAAACCCTCTTTGTCCAATCTTCAGAATGCGCAAGACAGATGCCCCATAGCGGCGGTTTTATCCTTATTCTCTTGCCGGAAGTACATCGCCTCGGAGCTGCTCTTGCGAGGACAAATCAGGTTGTACTTGCTCTTGGTGCTGATAATCGGGCCTCAGACGTGGAGTCGCTCGATCAAATGAGCACCCTAGATTTTGCAGCAGGACTGCGAGCGATGGGGATCGACGAGCACGAAGCGTTTCGCCTGGCGGGCATTTGCTGCCGGAGCGTGGTTGTCTTCTCACGGCTCGATGCACGGGGAACGGTCGCTGAACCGGCTTGGAGCAAGAGTGGAGAGCTGACACCCCTCATCCTGTGCGGGGGCTGGGACGCGTCGAACGAGAATGACCGCGCCGTAGTTGCATCGCTTTGCCACAAAACCTATGAAGAAGTTGATCTCGACGCTCGTAAATTTGCAGCCATGCCGGATGCCCCACTGGATATTGAGGGTTCAGTCTGGACTGTCAGGTCGCCCAAAGACGCATTCACGTTGATGGGATCGATGATCGGGGATGCACATCAACAGAGACTTCGGGATGCCTGCATTACTGTGTATTCAGAGATAGACAAGACACTTGATGTGCCGGATGAAGAGCAGCCCATCATCCCGACAAGAGGCGCCGATTTCCGCCATTCAGAATGGATCCGGCGTGGATTGAGTACCTCATTGCTTCTTATATCCGGACTCAATGAAGCAGCCAGATTCAGAACGATCCGAGAGACTCCTGAGCAGTTTGTCGACGGTGTGGTCGGTGGATTGCACGGCCTAGACGCAGACATAAGGGTTCTTGCCAGCCTTAAATCGGAGTTCCCGAAGTTGATAGAGGCCGCTCCGTTCCCTTTGGCATCCGCCCTCGAGCGGGTGCTCGGGGGCGATAGCGAGAGCTGGGTGCCTTTGATTTTTCGGGGTAAAGAGGGCTCGCCGTTTTTCGGCCAGACTAGCCCGCACACTTACATACTTTGGGCGTTGGAAACGCTCGCATGGAACCCGACATACATTAATAAAGCCGCATCGATTCTTTTAACCCTTGCTCAGTTTGACCCTGGGGGCACCACGCAAAACCGGCCGATGAATAGCCTGCGCACGATCTTTCTAGCCTGGCGGCCGCAGACATACGCCTCAGTTACGGAGCGGACCGCCGTTGTCCGTCGGATTTGCCTCGCACGGCCGGAGATTGGTTTCAAGCTTTCCCTTGCGCTGCTCCCGGTGGCGCACGATGTCACTCATGGCACCTCAAAACCAAGATTGCGGGATTTTGGCGACGCAGCGAAAACTCCTACTACTCGGGAAGAAATGTCAGATGCCTACAAAGCCTATGCTGAACTGGCCCTTGAGCTTGCCGAAGGCCATCCAGCACGACTCGCCGCTTTCATAGACCACTTAGCTGAGTTGGAGCCACAATCTCGTGAGCGGGCGAGTGAATTGATAAGGTCAGCGGCTGGAGCGGCAAGCGTCGAGGACAAGTACGAACTCTGGACAAAACTGCGCCTTTTTACGCAGCGCCACAGAGGATTTCAAAATGCGAAATGGGCTCTACCTGGCGAATATCTGGGCCCTCTCGAAGCCTTATGTCAAGAGATTGCACCGGACGACCCATTACATCGCGATCTTTGGCAATTCAACGACATGGTTCCAAAGATGGAGAACAGTACTGGCGGTGACTGGGTTGAAGAGGCGGACAAATCGCGGAGAGATGTTATTCGCGAAATTCTCGCAGATCGGGGCATTCCAGCAGTAATCGCTCTTGCAAAAGCAGCGAAAGAGCCTCATCTCGTTGGTTACGCACTTGCCGAATCCGCTCCGTCCCAAGAAACGCTAGAAGCAGTGTTTGGTTCAGAATTCACCACAAACTCGGAAGTTCGCGAAGACTTTTTTGTGGCGGTATCGGGAGCTGCGCACTTTCGCTTCGGTGCTGCGTGGGATCGCTGGATCGTTGGCGTTGCGAGCAACACGGATGCGCGACGCGGTGCAATGTTGTTTTTGAGATGGCCGGACACTAGGGATACATGGGATTTTGTGCAAGCGCTAGCCCCTTCGATAAACGAAGAGTACTGGAAGAAAAAGTACGCCTTGAATCAATCTTCAGATGCCGACCTGCTCTTCGCAGTGGAGAAATACAACTCGGTGGGAAGGTTCAGCGCTAGCGTCGACTTGGTAGCCTATCAAGAAAAGCGAATCCCCACGGAGGTCTGCGTCAGCGTCTTGCGCGGGCTCGTTGGAGAAATAAACGCCAACAAATTGAATCACCAAAACACCTTGTACTCCGTCCTCCATCTACTTGAAGCTCTCCAAGGGCGTAAGGATATAAGTATTGAGGAGCTTGCATCGATTGAGTACCAGTATCTCCCGCTTCTTGAGCATCAGGGAGAACCTGTCGCATTGAGACAGCTTCTGATGATTTCTCCTAAATTTTTCATTGAGGTGATTTGTGATGTTTTTCCTCCCGCTTCGGAGAGAGGCAAAGACAGGGGCGAGATTTCGGATGAGCTTCGCATCAAGGCGCGGTTCGGTTACCAAATGCTCCAATCAATGAAGTCATTGCCCGGGTTCACAGAAAATGGCCAAGACATAAATATCCTGAAGAATTGGATCGCTGAAGCTAGAGATTTAGCAAGGCAGGCAGACCGGGAGGTGATTACCGACCAGCAAATCGGTCAGATGCTGGCTTATGCGCCGACTGATTCTGAGGACAGCGCCTGGCCTGCTAAACCAGTGAAGGATGTAATCGAGGCGTGTTCTTCCGACGAAATCGAGAGGGGCATCAGCATTTCCAGGTTCAATATGCGGGGTGTATTCCGCAAGGCGATGTATGAAGGCGGGGGAGAAGAAAGAGCATTCGCAGCACAGTATAGAACGTGGGCTGAAGCCTCTGCCGCGTGGCCTAGAACTTGCGCGATGCTTCGCCAAATTGCGGAGGGATGGGAGCGCCATGCTGAGGAGGCCGACATCCATGCCGAACTTGATCAGCGTCGCGATTCGTGAGGTCTATCAAATCTCGCGCTTCAATGATTACCTGTAACTCTGTTTATCTCTAACAATCTATTGACAACCAGGCCCTCAATCGCCTCATGCACGCCGAGCCACACGCCGAATACTTAGCAATAGCTTAGCGATCAGTCTCCGGTACTCCTCCCTCTGAACGACTTTCTCCAAGATCACAAATGTTGAAGTACACGATTTCCTTTTAGGAAATCGCTCGGAAAAGTTTTCCGACCTGCACCTGGCTCGGCGGCCTTACTTTCGCTGAAGACGCGGAGTTCACGATCTCCGCAAATCATCGAGCGAAGGAAGGGAGAACCGTCCGTGTCCAACCGTATCAGGAAACTGTTTGCCAACTCATATCGCCCGCAATGGAAACGAGCCGCATCCATTGTCGCCACTGC
This sequence comes from Acidobacteriota bacterium, assembly GCA_021816455.1. GTDB lineage: Bacteria > Acidobacteriota > Terriglobia > Terriglobales > Acidobacteriaceae > Acidicapsa. The sequence continues at coordinate 1,031 of JAKAXU010000022.1, read as the reverse complement.
CGCCATAGCCATGACCACGCCGCTGTACGCCCAGCAGGCTGGCGGCGGCAGTCCGTGGGAAAACGCTGTCAATGTTCTCGAACAGGCATTTACCGGGCCGATTGCGACCGGGTTGTCGCTTGTCGCAATCGTGGTGGGCGGCCTGATGTTCGCTTATGGTGAGGGCCAATCCAAGCGCATGCTGGCCGGGATTGTCTTCGGCATAGGCATGGCCATCGGCGCGGTCAACTTTATGGCCTGGCTGTTCCCGGGATGACCAATGTTAACTTCCGCGCCCGGCAGGAGCCGTGACGCAATACCACAAACACCAATCAACGGATTGGAAAGGAGGATGGCCGATGGCGGCGGGCGAGTTGCGACAGAACAAAGTGCATAAGGCAATGAATCGCCCGCTGACCATTCTGGGCGCGGAACGGCGGCTGTTCTTCGTTGCGCTGATGGCGGGCGGGGCCGTTTTCTCGCTGATGCATTCGCTGGTCGGCGGCATCCTGCTGTTCATTGTTGGAGTCGTGATTGCGCGCATTGCGACGAAGCACGATGTCGAAATTCTGCGTGTGCTCTTCAACTCCGGCAAGTTCCGCAGGCGTTACGACCCCATGCAGTGGGAATCAACAGAAATCAGGATCAAGGGGCGAAATGTTCAAGATTGACACGATCACAAAGGACTGGAAGGAGGCCGGGGCCTTCATGGCGCAGGTGAATCTGTTCGGCTTCTGGGACGAGCACTGCTTCCTGACCAAGTCCGGCGACCTTGGCTGCACCCTGAAGATCGGCGGCATCGATGCCGAGGGCCTCGACCATGCGGGACGGGATTACGTGGTGAAACGGCTGAAGGCGGCGCTGCGCTCGCTCGACGAAAAGACTCGGCTGTATCAGGTTTTATTCCGGCACAACCGGCCAACGATCGTATTGCTCCGGGCAAGGCCATTATTTTCTGAGGAACGTATAGGTGATTGACTGGAGGTATGAAAGAGTCAGTCAGCACTTTTCCAGTTAAGCGTCGGCGGCGCAGCTCTGCTGAGGTTGCGGCA
>JAKAXU010000021.1 GCA_021816455.1 Acidobacteriota bacterium | reverse complement strand
ACGGATCACTTGTCGCCTGCGCTCATGCTGCGCTGCCGAACTCAACTTGCGTGCATCCTCTTGTTCCATATCCATTGGATGCGCCAAGATACACAATGTAGCAGTATTTATGGGCCGAATCTATAGGAGCGCCTCTGGGTGTCGTTCTGCTGACAAATTTCGGTTTTGCGGCAGTTGGGGTGGCCGTTCTCGTACTTGGCCTCGGGCCTCTGGTGCTGGCAAGGCGTCAGCCTGCGGCTCCGATTGTGCATGGTGAGAAATTGCCCTATCACCACGTCTTCCGACGCGTTGCGCCGCAGGGACTGGGGCTGGGACTGGGCAGCATCGGATTTGGCGTGCTGGCTACGTTCATCACGCTGGATTTTTCGCACCGTCACTGGTCCGGCGCGGCTTTGGCACTCACGCTCTTCGGAGCGCTGTTTATCTGTGCGCGATTACTTTTTGCGAGTTGGATCAACCGCATCGGCGGATATGCTGTCGCATTGATCTGCTTCGGGACAGAAGCTCTTGGCCTGGCGGTACTGTGGATGGCACAAGCACGACTGCTTGCGTTTGGCGGAGCAGCTCTGACTGGCTTTGGATTTTCTCTCGTATTTCCAGCGCTCGGCGTCGAGGCCGTTCGCTCGATTCCACTCCAGGACAAAGGAACAGCGCTGGGCGCGTATGGAGTTTTTATGGACTTCTCCATGATGATTACCGGTCCGGTGGCCGGTGCGATCATCGGAGGCTGGGGATTTCCGGCGATGTACCTTTTTGCCGTCGGAGCCGTGATACTTGCGTTGCTTTTGACAGGGTTACAGGCAGCGCGTGAATCTGCCGCTATCGCCTGACAGAATCCGATTCGTCCGCGCCGCTCAGAGTGATTTCCGTAATCTCCGGCGGGCAATCGAAGCGGAACGGAACGCCGACGGTTCCCAGTCCGCGATTGACGTAGAGTTGCATCGAGCCGAGTCGGTACAACCCTTCCACGAAGCGGCGTCCCAGAGGCGGCAAGTCAATTGCACCGAGCAGCGGGAGCCTTACCTGTCCTCCGTGGGTGTGACCGCTCAGCATCAGGCGGATGGATGCACCGGCCGGGTGGCGAAGAATTCGGATCGCAGGATCGGGTTCGTGCCCCATAAAAATGACTGGCTCGTCGGGAATGTTGCGAATCTGCGGAGGAATTGCCTTGTCCAGGTCAGGATTTCCATCCAGCATATCGTCGATTCCCGCCAGCCAGAGTCGCGCTCCGCCGCGCTCGATCGCCGTCGATCGATTGCGGAGAATCGGAATATTCTGAGCGTGAAGCGCGGTCACCACCGCATCCGGATCGACGGTAGCGTCGTGATTGCCCAGGATGCCGTATCGTTGGGTGCACTGAATGTCAGCCAGGATTTCTGCGCATTTTTTCATGGCCGCCGCCGGAAAGTACGATTGATGCGATTCCGCAGTGATGAAGTCTCCGGTCAGTAGTACGAGATCCGGATGGATTCGATTGACCAGTTCAACGGCTTCCCGCAGGAAAAATGGTTCGGTCCAGCTCTCCAGATGGATGTCGCTTACCTGTGCGATTCGCAGACCGACCATCGGCGTGGGCAGGCCTGCAATCTGGATGGTGATCCGCCGGTGATCGATCCAGTGGCGCTCAATCTCTCCAGAGTAAAGCGCAAGCGCGCCTGCTCCCAGTGCGGATCCTCGCAACAGATTTCTGCGAGTCAGCTTTGGGTTGAAGCGCGCTGCAGACGAATTCGGAGTCATGTGGGAATCCTGTGAAATTGCTTCGGGAGATCAGCGAAGATTCTGTGCCGAATATCGTGAATACACAAAGGACCGCCTGGATAGGCGGTCCTTTGTGAGGGAGGGCAGAACGACCTGAATCAACGGAATTTCGCCCAGTTTACGAGATCACCAAGTGTGGTCGTCGCACTGGAGGAAGAAGAGCTGGATGGAGTCTTGTAGTTCTCCACTTCGCTCCGACTGGCTTCTTCGCCAACTGCGCGAATGCTCAGTCCAACCTTCTTTTCGTCGACGCTCATCTTGATGATCTTGAAGTCATGCTCCTGCCCTTGTTCGAGCGTGAGCGCATGACCTGCGGCATCCACCGCTTCCGAGACATGGCAGAGTCCCTCCACGCCCTCGGCGATCTCTACAAACGCGCCGAACTGGGCCGTACGCAGAACCTTGCCGTGGACTACATCGCCCACGCGATGCTGACGGAAGAATGTCTCCCAGACGTCGGGTTGGAGTTGCTTGATGCCGAGCGACAGGCGACGGTTTTCCGGCTCTACGCCGAGCACAACCGCCTTCACCTTTTCGCCCTTCTTCAGCACTTCCGAAGGATGCTTGATGCGCTTGGTCCAGCTCAGGTTCGAGACATGGACAAGTCCGTCGATGCCATCTTCGATCTCAATGAATGCTCCGAAATCGGTCAGGTTGCGCACCCTTCCCTCAACCTCAGCTCCAGCAGGATAGCGCTCGGTCAGGTTTTCCCACGGATTTTCCTGGAGCTGCTTCATTCCCAGGGAGATGCGCCGGTCAGAGGGGTTGACGGCGAGCACGATTGCCTCCACCTGATCTCCCGGCTTCACCAGCTTCGTGGGATGTTTCATGCGCTTGGACCAGGTCATCTCAGAGACGTGGACCAGACCCTCAATCCCCTGCTCAAGCTCAATGAAAGCGCCATAATCGGTCACCGATAGAACGCGACCGTGTACGTGCGCACCAATCGGGTAGCGGTCGACCGCGTCCAGCCAGGGATCCGGAGTTAACTGCTTGAAGCCAAGGGAAACACGCTGCTTCTCGCGGTCAAACTTCAGCACCTGCACCTGAATTTCGTCCCCCACATTGACCAGATCACGCGGATGCGTGAGCCGACCCCAGCTCATATCCGTGATGTGCAGCAGGCCGTCGATTCCACCGAGGTCCACGAACGCGCCGTAATCGGTCAGGTTCTTCACCGTTCCGGTCAGGATTGCGTTTTCGCTGAGATGCTCCAGCGTCTGTTCTTTGCGGAGACTCTGCTCTTCTTCCAGAAGCTCCTTGCGGCTGACAACGACATTGCCGCGCTTCTTGTTCAGCTTGATGACACGGACGGGTATCTGTTGGCCGATATAACCATCGAGGTTACGAACCGGACGAATCTCCAGCTGGGAGCCGGGCAGAAACGCCTTCAAGCCGATGTCCACGGTGAGTCCGCCTTTGACCCGACCCACCACCGTTCCCATCAACGCGACCTTATCATTCGCCGCCTTCTCGATGTCATCCCACACCCGCAGGCGCTGCGCCTTTTCGTAGCTGACGAGGTAACCACCCTCCGGCTCCTCACGCTCGATGACCACATCGATTGTGTCGCCGGGCTGGAACTTTGGCTGGCCGTTGTGGTCCAGAAGCTGCTCGATGGGCAACAGTCCTTCGGACTTCAGTCCGACGTTGACCACGGCATGCTTTTCGGTCAGGCTGGAGATTTTTCCGGTAACGATGCTGTCGCCATACGCTTCTACGGCTGCGGCTTCGGCAGCCTGCTCCCGCTCGTAAGCTTCCAGAGCGGCTGCAAAATCCGTAAGAGACTCCGTCTCCGTTTCGGGGTGCATGTCGGCGTTTGGACGGTTTGCCTCCGAGGCGGCTGTTGCCTGCTCAACGTGGGCTACGACTGCAGCGACCTCAGCGGCCTGTGGCGCTTCTGGTTCGGCGGCGATGGAGACGATCGGGTTGACGGTGGATTCGGACGACGAAGCGGACAGCTCCATCGCAGGATCAAGTTCAGGGGTTTCCAATTCGGTATTCAGGGGTTTGCTCTCGGTTTCAAGATTGAGGACGTCTGCCATGACTGCCAGCTCCGGATTTCACCACTCCCGATCGTTGAGCGAACAACGAGCAGAAGTCGCAGGACACGCCTCAGCCAGGCACAGTTCTGAAGATAGTCCGTGAAGCCGGATGCGTATCATCTGGAACGACCGGCGATTTTCGCGTCTTGAGGCATAACTGGGAAGGTCTTGCATCTCTCCAACTATGCGTTTGATCCCAAGCGCGAAGGCCGGTGGCAGCTCTCGGCAACCGCTTCATCCATACGCTGAAATCGACACGTACGGATACTCTCCTATGGTAGCAACGCGACGCTGGCAACGTCAATCAACATGCGTGGAATCAATGTGCCGCACTGTCGAATATTTACACTGCTGCACCATTTTCAGTGCGTAACGCCGAGGGCGCGTCCAATCGTCCGCTGCGTTTCGCAGTTGTATTCGATTTTCCAGTTTTCATTGGGAGTCACCTGCGGCGATTACCGATTTCCTCCCGTTGCTGAGCACCCTATACTAGCGGTCATGGATTATTTGTGGACTCCATGGCGATATCGCTACGTCACTGGAACAGATGAGACATCCCGGAAAGGTGTGCCTGCAGCCCTCTCTCATTGGACAGGCGATCTCGGCTGCGTCTTCTGCAATCTCATCGCTGCGAGCAATTTTGCCGTTCAGTCGGGTATGGATTCCGAGTCAGCGGAGAGAGCGGCGCTGATCGTTCACAGGGGCCAGGCATGTTTTGTCTGTCTCAATGCGTTCCCTTACACTTCAGGCCATCTCATGGTCATCCCGTACGCGCATCAGTCCAGCTTCGCAGCTCTCCCGACTTCCACCGCGCATGAGATGACGGACCTGGCACAGCAAATGGAGCAAGTATTCCATCGTCTCTATCGCCCGCATGGCATCAATCTGGGGATGAATCTGGGAGAGGCCGCTGGTGCCGGAGTGGCGGGCCACCTGCATCTGCATGTCCTGCCGCGCTGGGTCGGCGATACAAACTTCATGACGACGGTGGCGGAAACCCGCATCCTGCCTGAGGATTTAGACACGACCTGTCGACGGATACGCGAAGTCCTGGTTGCCTGAAAGCGCTTTCTGCGGATGCTCGGGAACCGCCGTCCAACACCGAAAAAACGAAATTTGGATGTGCAACAATAATTTTTATTGAAAACGCAGCGAATTTATAGCAGAATGAGGGAACTCATCGTTACGGGATGACCGCAATGTTCCGGTTCCCGGCCAGGAACTTCGGTACGCAGTCTGATAACTGCAACACTCTTTTATCTGCATCACATTTGCATCTTTTTGCACAGCAGACATTTTTCTGGAGGAAGAGACGTGAAACGATTCCATCTGGGAGCGATGCTTTTGTGCATCCTCATTGCCTGTAGTCATGCGTTTGGTCAGGTTGCCACCACATCCCTGCGCGGTACAGTGAAAGATCAGGCTGGCGCCGTAGTTCGGGGAGCGACTGTCACCCTGCTCGATAAGTCGGTGAACAAGACCTACACCGCGACCACCGATTCGTCCGGCTACTATCAATTTCCGCAGATTCCACCTACCCGCTATCTGATCACCATCAGTTCCGCTGGTTTTGCTGATCAGACCAAGACTGCTGAGCTACTGGTCAATCAGCCTGCAACCATCAACGCAACGCTCTCTGTTCAGGCCAGCAATGTCACTGTCGACGTCAGCGGTTCAGCACAGACGCTGAACACGACCGACGCATCGGAAGGCAACTCGATCGGCAATCAGATGATTCAGTCCATTCCTTCGGACGGTCGTGATCCGATCTCGCTGCTTGCCCTGCAGCCAGGTGTGCTCTTCCTCGGCGAGGGCGGCGGTACCAGCGCAACAGGCAATCAGGAGCAGACCGACAGCCGCCAGGGTGCTGTCTCCGGCAGCCGTTCGGACCAGGGCAATATCACCCTCGATGGATTGGACGACAACAGCCAGATCAACGGCTACGCTTTCACCGGGGTTCTTCGCTCTACGCTCGACTCCACGCAGGAATTCCGTGTGACTACCTCGGATGGCAGCGTGGATGAGGGCCGCTCTTCGGGCGCGCAGGTTTCGCTGGTCACCAAATCCGGAACGAACCATTTCCACGGCGCTGCCTATGAGTACTATCGCCCGACCAACACCGTCAGCAACAACTGGTTCCTCAAGAACTCACAGTTGACTGCCGGTCTGCCTAACGTCCCCGCCAAGTATCTGCGCAATGTCTTTGGTGCAGCCCTGGGCGGCCCAATCAAGAAGGACCGGCTCTTTTTCTTCGGCAACTACGAAGGTCTCCGCCAGGCAATCGATGATGTAGCTTCTGCGACTGTGCCGACGGCTGCGTTCCAGAACGGCACCATTCAATACCAGGATGCCAGCGGCAACACGAATACGATTTCGACGTCGAATATCGCGGCCCTGGATGCCAACTGCACTACCAGTGATTTTGATGGTTCAACGGTCTGCCCCTGGGGCCCCGGTGTGAACCCGAATGTGCTTTCGTACTACAAGAACGTTCCAGTGGCCACCGGCGCGGCCTCCGGAGACGGCTTGAACAGCGGATCGCTCTTCTTTCCGGTCAAGATTCCGACCACGCAGAACACCAGCATCCTTAGGCTGGACTACAACATGACCAGCAAGCAGCAAATCTTCGCTCGCGGCAACTATCAGAAAGACACCTACGCGGGAGACGCCAATTTGCCGGGTCAGCCGCCTGCCTCGGAGAAGGTATATAACACGAAGGGTCTTGCCTTCGGTCACACCTGGAATCCGACGCCTAACATTGTCAACGACTTCCGCTACGGCTACGTTCGCGAAAGCTATGGACTCTCTGGTTTGGGTCAGGGACAGTATGTCGATTTTCGTTTCCTGACACAGCCGGAGGCGCAGACGCGCAACACGATCAACGCCGTGCCGGTCCACAACATCGTAGACAACCTGACGATTACCAAAGGGAACCATACCATTTCCTTTGGCGTGAACTGGCGGTTGGTGCAGGACATCACCTCCTCCGACAACGCCTCCTTCGACGTAGCCAGCACGAATCCTTACTGGCTTGGCGGCAATCCGCCCGATCCTTCTTCACTGGGGACGGGTATGCCGCAGGTTGGAGCAGGGTTTCAGAACTCTTATTCAATTGCATATGCGACGATTCTTGGAACAGTTCCTTCGTTGACCAATACGTATAACTATGAGGTCAGCTCTCCCACCCAGGCTACTCTGCTGGGAACCGGAGCATACATCCCACGTCATTATCTTGCGAATGAGTCTGAGGGGTATGCCATGGATAGCTGGCGTGTGCGGCCGAATCTGACGCTCACCGCGGGCCTCCGCTATGTTCTGCTGCAGACTCCTTATGAAGTCAACGGACAGGAGATCGCGCCGACGGTCGACACGCATAGCTGGTTCATTGAACGCGGCACTGCTGCTTCCAAGGGCGTCATTTCAGAGCCGATTCTCCAGTTTTCTCCCGCGGGCAAAGCCAATGGCAAGCCCGGTTACTGGCCGGAGAACAAGAACGACTTCGCGCCGCGCTTCTCAATTGCATGGTCACCGGACTCCAAAACTTCGATCCGAGCAGGCGCTGGAATTTACTTCGATCACTATGGAGAAGCGCTGGTCCAGAACTTCAGCGCAAATGGCTCGTTTGGCTTACAGACCAGCCTTACCAACCCTGCCGGCGTATACAGTTACACGAGTTCATCCCGCTATCAGGCAGCTCCACGTTTCACCGGAGAACACAATCTGCCCAACATCCCCATCCAGTCGGCTTCGCAGACGGCAACATTCCCTTACGCTCCTCCGACTGGCGCGTTCCTCATCACCTTTGGTGTGGATAACCGTTTGAAGACGCCGTATTCAGAGGCGTACAACCTGTCGTATCAACGGGAGCTGCCCGGAGGCTTTCTCTTTGAAGAAGCCTATGTGGGTCGTTTCGGACGTCACCTGCTCCAGCAGCTCGATCTTGCTGAGCCGGTTGACTTCAACGATCCGCAGGGCGGTGGTGATTACTTCACCGCCGGCGCGCAGTTGTCTAAACTCGTCGATATTCACCAAGGCGCGTTTTACTCGAATTTTTACGGATATGGCAGCAACGGACAGAACAACCCTGTCTCGGTTCCAACCATTCAGTATTTTGAAGATGTCTTCCCGCAGATGGCCAACCTCGATTTCCAGGGTGAATCGGCAACAGAAGGCATTTACAACAACGAATGGGCACCCTATCGCTATACCTTTGGGGAGACCACCTCTCTGGCAGATATTGATTTCTACTGCATTTATGGCGGCTACTGTGCCAACGGCACCAGCAAGTTCTGGCAGAGCCAGTTCTCTTCGCTGTATGCGTGGTCGACGATTGGCACCAGCTCCTACAACGCGCTGCAGGCCTCGCTTCGTCACCCGACGGCGCATGGCCTCAGCTTTGACCTCAGCTACACTCTGTCGAAGTCACTTGACCTGAACTCCGGCACGGAGCGTGCGAGCGAATTCTCTGCGGACAGCCTGGGCGGTTCGGCGATTCAGAATACCTGGAATCCCAAGCTCAACAAGGCGGTCTCGGACTTTGATACCCGTAACATGGTCAACGCTGACATGGTCTATGACCTGCCTTTTGGTCGCGGCAAATACTATCTGGGCAGTGCGAACAATGCGGTCAACGCCTTCGTTGGCGGGTGGATCTTTGCTGGCCTGTACCGCTGGACGAGCGGCCTGCCGTTTTCACTCTTCGAGCCTGGCTGGTCCACCGACTGGCAGCTTGAGGGTTATGCCGTACAGACTGGGTATGTCAAGACCCACAAGCATGAAACTGCCGGCCAGGAGCAGGTCTTCCAGAATCCAGGGATCATCGGAGCCAACTACCAGAGCAACAATGGACCAGTCCGGCTTCCGTACCCCGGCGAGGCTGGCATGCGCAACGCCTTCCGTGGCGATGGCTACTTCGACATCGACACGACTCTCAGCAAGCTTTGGACGGTTTCCCGTTACGGCACGATCAAGTTTGACTGGGAAGTCTTCAACGTGACCAACTCCAATCGCTTCGACACCAGTTCAATTTCGGCCGATGTCGCCAGCGCAACGCTGGGTGCCTACGGTGCGACGCTGCCGGCGGCCAGCAACTTCCGTCGTATGCAGTTCGGTCTGCGTTACGACTTCTAAACCCCCGCAAACCGAGGCCAGTGAAGAAGCACCGGGAGATACGTCTCCCGGTGCTTTTTTTACGTGACGCGGCAATATCCGTGCGACTATTCTTACTTCATCTCTCATGGCCGGAGTATTCGTGTACAGTATTCCGCTTTCTGCTCGTTTGCTTGCTTTCATCTCCTGCGTCAGTTTTGCCGCAATCGCCGCTGTGCCATCCGCGAAGTCGCCGATAACGCTCGATGAATATCTGAACACGAGATCGATCACCGCTGCGCGGATCGCGCCGGATGGCCGTGCAGCCGTCGTTGCTACAGAAGCGCCAGATTGGGCGGCGAATCGTTTCCGCGATCAACTCTGGCTTTGGTCAGCGTCCTCCGGGCTGCAGCCGTTGACGCAGGGTGCCTCCGATTCCAGTCCGCAGTGGAGTCCGGATGGGAAGTGGATTGCCTTTCTGTCGAACCGTCCCATCGCAGGCGCAGCAGATGCGAAGGACACAGACTCGAAGCGCGTCTGGCTGATCCCGGCGGCAGGAGGAGAAGCGCAACCGCTTTACATTGAACCGCTCGACACGCATAGCTTCGCCTGGTCTCCCAACAGTTCCACCCTGTTTTTCTCCGTGACGCAGCCGGTCAGTGTCGATGACCAGACTGCCGAAAAGAACGAATGGAAGGATGTGATTCGCTGGCGCGAGCGGGAGCGCGGGGACCTGCTGCTGGCGATGCCGATTGATTTCGCATTGCAGCGCAACCGGACTGTACGGTCGGAGCATCCGCAAAAGATCGACGATACACAGCCCAAACTCCCGTCCGGCAGCCGCACTGTTGCCCGCACCATGCTGGAGATCGAGGACATCACTCCATCTCCGGATGGCAGACAGATCGCTTTCGTTAGCAATTCCGTCAGCCATCGGATGGAGAATCCGGCTGAGATCGAGGTTTTTCTGGTGGCGGCATCGGATGGACAGCTTCAGCAACTGACCCATAATCAGGCTCTGGAAGACGGTTTGCACTGGTCCGCTGATGGACGGTCGCTGTTCTTCATCGTCCATGCCGCTGGCGGATCGCTCGAAGGCCCCTATCGCGACGTGCAGGGGCGTCTCTATCACATGGAATTGGCCACACAAAAGATTTCACGGCTCGGAAACGAATTTCCCGGATCGTTTGAAAATTTCGACATGCTGCCGGATGGAACGATGGTCGCACTTGGGCTGAAAGGGACCGAAGAGCAGCTTTATCGGATCGCAGGTGACCAAGCGGTAGCTTTGCCAGGCAAAGTCGGCTCGTACAGCGGAATCTCCGCGCCGCATATTGGCCATGCCCTGCTTGTGCAGCAGTCTTCGATCAACCAGCCAACACAGGTGTATCTTGCCGCTGATGCACTGCACCCGGACCGGCTGACAGCACTCACCAGCTTCAATCCGATCTTTGCGCAGCGCGCGCAGCCTGAGTGGAGTACCTATCATTGGAAGGCCCCGGATGGCGTCATGGTCGAAGGCGTGCTGATCTACCCTCCAGGCAAGCTGCACGCCAAGGGTCTCCGCATGCTGACTCTGATTCATGGCGGACCGGCGGATGCGGATGGCAATCGCTTCGGTGCTGATTGGTATGACTGGGCGACGCTTGCGGCTTCCCAGGGCTGGCTGGTCTTCCGGCCCAACTATCGAGGATCTTCCGGCTATGGCGACGATTTCATGCTGCAAATTTCACCGCATATCGTCTCCAAGCCGGGCGAGGACGTTCTCTCGGGCGTCGATTCGCTGGTGCGTGACGGAATTGCTAATCCGGATAAGCTCGCCGTTGGAGGCTACAGCTACGGCGGTTACATGACCAACTGGCTGATTACCGCAACCACTCGCTTCAAAGCGGCGGTGACCGGAGCCGGTGCTGTGGAGCACGCTGCAAACTGGGGCAACGACGATGTCTCGTTCGACGATGCCTGGTATCTGCACGGCGCACCGTGGCAGCAGCCCGAACTGTATCAGTCAGAGGCGGCGCTGTTCCGCATGGACCGTGTGCGAACCCCGACTCATATTGTGCAGGGCAATCACGACGTTCGCGTGAGCTATCTGGAGGGTGTGACGTTGGAGCGCGCGCTTCAGCAACTGAAGATTCCGCACAGTTTTCTGGTCTTTCCAGGCGAGGGGCACGGCCTGGAGAACAATCCCTGGCATGGGTACATCAAGCTGCGCGAGGAGCTGCTGTGGCTGAACAAGTACGATCCGGAGTGAAGCCGAATCGCAACTCGGCGCATCGAACGGTTAAGCTATAGTTTGTGAGATCACAAACCCGTGTTCGCGAGAGTGACTGCGGGAACCCGACGCCTCGATGCCCACGACCGAACACCTTCGGATGGAAGAATTTCGCGCTACGCTGCTGAGCGCGCGACGGACCATCGCCTTTGAAGAGACAGTCCGGCTGGCAATCGATTCCTTCCGTACAAACAAGGCACGATTTGCCTTGACAGCTCTTGGAATGGTGATTGGGTCGGCTTCTGTGATTCTGGTTGTCACGATCGGTCTGACGGGGCGGCAATATGCGCTTGGGCTGATCCAGAAAATTGGCACCAATATGGTTGAACTGGAGTACGCGGGCGGAGGCGCAGTCGGTACGGAAAACGTGGAGTACAACGACTATCTGACGCGTGAGGACGAGCGGGCTGTGGAAGCACAACTGCCCAGCGTACAGTATTCTTCTCCGGTGCTGGAGATGCACGACCGTATCGCCTTTGGCGGAGGAGTGGTCAAGGACACCCTGGTGCTGGGTGTTGTTCCGGCATATCAAAAGGTGCGCAATCTGATCATGACGCAGGGGCGATTCATGGACTCTGAAGATGAGCGCGCTCATATGAAGTGTGCAGTGGTCACGATACCATTCGCGCGGCAGATGTTTGGTTCGGCCGATGCAGCGGTGGGACAAAGCTTCTCGATCAGCGGCATCCCTTTCACGATCATCGGAACCTTTAAGGAATCGGTCGATGACTTCGGTCAGTCGGAGCTGACGGACAATACCATCCTGATTCCGTACTCGGTTGCCCGCTACTTTACCGGTACGGACAACGTGAAGCAGATTTATTTTTCGATGCGGAGTATGAGCGATGTGCCCGATGCGGCAGCGGCGATCGTCCGGATCGTGAAGGCCCGTCACAAGCCCAGTTCTGTCTATCGGACGACGACTCTGACCGAGGTGCTGACGATGGCTAGCCGGATTGCGACCGGATTGACCGCAGTCCTGATTGCCGTCGCCATGGTCACGCTTGCAGTCGGCGGTGTGGGCATTATGAATATCATGCTGGCTAATGTGCGATCACGTATCCGTGAGATTGGTATTCGCAAGGCGCTGGGCGCGACAGCGCGAGAGATACGCCTGCAATTTCTGACGGAGGCGGTAATGATCTCGCTGGCTGGCGGTCTGGTGGGCACTCTGCTTGGCCTGGGACTGCCGCTGGCGGTGCGCATCTTTACCAGCTACATCATTCCCATCTCTCCCTGGTCTATCCTGGCAGCACTTGCCGTTTCGCTGATTGTTGGCGTGGTCTTTGGAACGGTTCCAGCGACGCGCGCCGCGCAGATGGATCCGGTGGAGTCGTTGAAATATGAATAGAGGAGAGCTTCCATCCGATCCTGGAAACTGTCAGAATGCGGACGAGAATGAAGTCGGGTCAGGGGGGCCTAACCTTGTTCTGATGTACACTCTTCTCGGAGTGGCTCTTGTTGCTGCTCTGGCTTTTGCGGCGGCGATCGTCTGGCCGTTTTTTATCCGGCGCTGACGCAGCGTTCTTCCGCTTCGGCAATCAGAATCGGGATGCCATCTAGGATCGGGAATCTTCGCTGGCAGTTCATGCAATGAATAGACGATACGGCTGCCTCAGTCTGTACGAGGCGAAGGCCGGATTGACAGGCCGGGCAGGCAAGCATGTCAAGAATTCTGTCTCTTTGCGCCAGCGGGGTGGAAGCAAACAATTCAGGTTTCATGGGCGTTACGCTACTGAACTGCAATGTTGTCAGATGGAGACGCCTCTGCGGGAGCGGGTCGGCTGGCAAGCTCGTGCTCAATGTGGCTGTTGATCTCTGCGCGGGAAAATTCCATTGCCACACGAATGCTGTTCAGAATAGCAATCTCGTTCGATGATCCATGCCCAATAATGCAGATGCCACGAACTCCGAGAAGCGGCGCGCCGCCGTACTCGTTGTAATCCAGACGGCGTTTGAAGTTATTGAACGCCTTGCGCGAAAGCATGGCGCCAACCTGCGCGGTGACGGTCTGGGTCAGGGATTCGCGGAGCAGGTCGCGAAACAAACGGCCAATCCCTTCGCCGGTTTTCAGGGCCACATTGCCGACAAAGCCGTCACAGACCACCACATCCGCGCTTCCGTTGAAAATGTCGCGCCCTTCGACGTTGCCGATGAAGTGAATCGGCAGGGCTTTGAGCAGTGGGAATGCCTCGCGCGTCAATTCGTTGCCTTTGGACTCTTCCTCGCCGATCGAAAGCAGACCAACCCGCGGTCGTTCGATCTTGAGGACGCTGCGGGCAAACATCTCACCCATGATCGCGAACTGCTCCAGATTGTGCGCTTTGCAATCGACGTTGGCACCGACGTCCAGTAATACACAGGGGGAGCCGGTCACGGTGGGCATGCGAGCCGTCAAGGCAGGACGATCGACGCCGGGGATGGCCCCCAGCACCATTTTGGCTGTGGCCATGGCCGCGCCAGTGTTGCCGGCCGTCACAAAGCCTGCGACCTTTTTCTCGCGCACCAGCTTCAGTCCCACACGCATGGAACTGTCGCGTTTGGTTCGCACCGCATGAGCAGCCTTTTCGTCCATGCCGATGCGCTCGGATGCATGATGGATCTCGATGGGCAGGTCTTCGTCTTCCAGATACTCGTCCAGCAGGTCGCGCAACTCTGGTTCAGGGCCAATCAGATGTACGCGAACCGGTAGAGATTTGCAGGCGAGAATTGACCCGCGAATCTCCGGCTCCGGAGCTTTGTCCGAACCGAATGCGTCCAGCGCGATGTCGATCAGTTTGGCCATGGGGGCGAAAACTAGCTGACGGCGGTCTTACTCTCCAGTACAGAACGACCCTTGTACTCGCCACACTTCGGGCAAGCCCGGTGCGGGAGCTTCTTTTCCTGGCAGTTCGGGCAGATGGAAAGCGACCCTGCAGTCAGGAAATCATGGGACCGGCGAAGAGCCGTGCGACGCTTCGAGTGACGTCGTTTTGGGTTAGGCATGAGATATTTCCTTTCAAACACGCACTGCGCGAACACAGAAAGCACAACAATACTGGGTCAGTCGGATCAGGAGCCTAAATTCGGTCCAGGCCCGCTAGACCAGCCCATCTTGGGTCAGGCTGTCGGGAAACGCAATCGCAGCTTACCTCATTGCGATTATGGCCACAAACAGGGCATAGACCCTTGCAATCTGGTTGACAGAGAGTTCTGGCGGGCAATGCAAGCAGAACCTGCTCACGCAGGACATCTTCCAGTTGCAAACTGCCTTTCTCATAATACCCGATTTCAGTCTCCTGTGTAGAGATGGCTCGTTCCGCGCCGGCTTTATCTACGCCGAGGGGTCGGAACAAGAGGTCGAAATCCGCCGTAAGAGCGTGATGGACAGGATTGATGCAGCGTGCGCAGGGAATTTGAAAATAACCGGCGAATCGCCCTTGCAGCCGGATATCGGTGACAACCTCCGTTGGACCACGATGCTCATGAAGGGCCTCAGCACGGCCGTCGGCGTGCAGCAGACCGACCTGCGCGGCTTCGTCTCCCAAGTCCACAACTCCCGGGGAGAGATCGACGCAGTAGTCGACCGGCTCCTGTTCAAGTTCGACAACTTTGAATTCCATGGTCCATTCCTTCTGCGGCCTCGGTACGGGGCCTGTTCCTATTATGAGCGCTTTGCGGCCTGTGCGTGTCGATCCTCAAGTCAGGCATCTCCACGCCGATGAGGGAAGTACAGGGAGGGAGCGACTGCGGTTTCCCCCAACTGAGAGCATACACAGAAGACCGCCATTCCACTGGAGGATATTTCCGCATGCAATTGCTTCGCAATCTACCGGTTTCCCGTAAATTTACAGCTGCCTTCGGGCTGGTCTGCCTGCTGTGCATGGTGCTCAGCGCGTTCACCGTTTCGGCCTTCCATTCTGTGACGACGAAGGCCGCGGACGTGCGCGACAACACGTTGCCCTCGATGATTGCGCTTGGATCGATCGACACAGCTTTTAATGCCTCCCGTCGAGAAGAGCTTGCTCTGTTGCTTTGTCCCACTCCGGATTGCAAGAGCACGGAACAAAGCCGATATCAACAGGCGATCAGCGATTACAACCGTGCGATAGAGGCCTACGCTCCGATGATCTCTTCCCCGGGAGAACGTGAATTTTTCGAGCAGTTCAAAGGAGCGACGGAACGCTATAACCAGATTGCGGCGCACGTGCTGAGCGATGTTGCGAGCAATAACATGGGTGACGCGCTGGATCAGATCATGTCGGATGCTGCGGTGAAGTCCTTCGATCAGGGATTGAAAGATATCGATCAGGAACGGCGGTTGAATCTGCGTTACGGGACGGAAAACGCCATGGCGGCCGCGTCGACCGCCAATCGTTCCACATGGATTACGGTGTCGATCGCTTCGGTTGTTTTGCTGCTCTGCGTGATGACCGGATGGGGTCTGACACGGATGATTGCGCCGCCTTTGTCGGCGGTGACCAAGGCATTGGAGCAGCTTGCGGAGCGCGATCTGACCGTGAGCGTGGATGTCTCCGGCGAGGATGAAGTAGGCCGTCTGGGGACTGCGCTGAATCGTTGTGTCAGCGCCATGCGTTCCGTCATTGAGTCGGTAGCCGGTGGAGTCCGGACTCTTTCGTCGGCTGCAGAGGAGTTGAGCGTGCGCTCGCGTGAGACGAGTGGAAATACGCATGCGCAGTCGGACAAGACCAATCAGATTGCTGCTGCGGCGCAGGAGATGACGGCAACGATTGGAGAAATCAGCCAAAACGCGGAAGCTGCCGCAGGCGCCAGCCGCCAGTCGGCGGAAAAAGCCAATGAGGGCGGCGCGGTGATGCAGGCGGCAGCCGAGACGATGCAACGCATCTCGACGGCATCCGCTTCGGTTGCGGGCAAGATGAATGAGCTTGCCAATCGTTCCGTAGAAATCGGCAAAGTGGTCACGGTGATTCAGGAGATCAGCGAGCAGACCAATCTGCTCGCGCTCAATGCCGCGATTGAAGCAGCACGGGCGGGCGAGCATGGACGCGGCTTTGCCGTGGTGGCAGGAGAGGTGCGACGCCTGGCTGAACGTACCCGCTCAGCGACGCAGGAAATCTCCGCAACCATCGAAAGCATTCAGGAAGAGACACGCCAGACGCTCGATCTCATGCAGGGTTCGCAGGTTGCGGTCGAGAATGGAATCGATGAAACTTCCCGCGCCCGCACGAGCCTGGAGGCGATCATTGCATCCGCACGCGAAGTCGAGCACATGATCCACCTGATCGCCACTGCGGCAACGGAGCAGACGGCGGCAGCCGGAGAGATTTCCGAGTCCGCTTCGCAGATATCCCACCTCGCGACGGAGAACTCTCACGCTTCAGAGGAGACCGCTGAGGGCTGCAAGGAGCTCACGGTTCTTGCCAGTGATCTGGATGGGGTGATTCGACAGTTTCAACTGAGCGATGAGCGGCAGCGGGGCGGACGCTGGACCGGCTCGATCTCCACTTCTACGGCTGCGCCGACGTTGCGGTCTGCTTCGACATCGCGGTAACGGGCACTCTGATTGACCAGAAGGGATTCCGGCCATCTCAACTGCCGTCGGGGTTTCACCCCGGCGGCCTTTTGTTCGGTTGCGTCCCGGATTACGCATTCGTCTCGATCCCTTCTGCTTCCGTTTGCTTGTTTCCGTTCGTCAGTGTGTTAGCCTCCGGTTGAGGAGAGGTTTGCAACAATCCCATATCCTATCCTTGTGGAGATTTCGGCATGAGCGCCGTCAAATATGACCTTATTGTGGTTGGTTCCGGCCCTTCCGGCCAGCGTGCGGCGGTTGCCGCTTCCAAACTCAAAAAGCGGGTCGCGGTGGTGGAGTCGCGTTCTGTGGTGGGTGGCGTATGTGTCAACACGGGCACCATTCCATCGAAGACGATGCGCGAGGCGGTGTTGCATCTTTCCGGTTATAACTATCGCGCCGTTTATGGAATGAATTACCGCGTCAAGGAAAAGATCACCATGGATGACCTTGCATTTCGTGTGCAGGGAGTCATCAAGACTGAGATTGACGTGACGGAAGCGCAGCTTTCGCGAAACGGTATCGAGGTGCTTCACGGAATTGCCAGCTTCATTGATTCGCAGACCATCCGTGTCACCGGCCTGGAGACGGAATCGACGCTTCAGTCCGACCGTATCATTCTGGCCGTTGGCACAAAACCTGCCTCGTCGGATCGCGTGCCGATCAACGAGAAGACGATCGTCAACAGCGACTCGATTATGAATCTGCCGAAACTGCCTCGAACGTTGATCGTCGTGGGCGGTGGGGTGATCGGGGTGGAGTATGCGTGCATGTTTGCGATTCTCGGAGTCCGCGTAACAGTGATTGAAAAACGTAATCGCCTGCTTGAGTTTGCCGATCAGGAGATCATCGAGACACTTAGCTATCACCTGCGCGACAGCCGCGTCACGATGCGCCTGGGCGAAGAACTGGAAAGCGTCGAAGAACTGCCGGACGGCACGGTGGTGGCGAATCTGAAGAGTCAGAAGAAGGTCTCCGGCGACGCGCTGCTCTATGCTGTGGGCAGGCAGGGAAACGTCGAGGATTTGAATCTTGACGCTGCCGGAATCCAGGCCGATGCGCGCGGACGGATTCCTGTGGACGAACACTTCCGCACCAATGTGCCATCCATTTACGCCGTCGGTGATGTGATCGGTTTTCCGTCTCTAGCCTCGGTTTCCATGGAGCAGGGGCGCATCGCAGTTGCGCGGGCCTTCAACGACATGAACACAATCTCCAACCCGAGCTTTTATCCATACGGCATCTACACCATCCCGGAGATCAGCTTCATCGGTAAGACGGAGGAGCAGCTGACCGAGGAAGATGTGCCCTATGAGGTGGGCATGGCCTACTATCGCGAAGTTGCGCGCGGTCAGATTCGCGGCGACACCACGGGTCGGCTCAAGCTCATCTTTCATCGCGACACGCGCAAGGTGCTGGGGGTACATATTATCGGCGAGGGTGCCAGCGAACTGATCCACATCGGTCAGGCGGTGATGACGCTGGGAGGCATAGTGGACTACTTCATTGAGACCGTCTTCAACTATCCGACGCTTGCCGAATGTTACAAAGTGGCAGCCTTCAATGGCATTGGCCGACTGCATCGCTACCAGAACGATTGAGTATCGGGAAGGGCTCAGGCCCGACCTTGCAGCGTCGGCCGCAGAAGCATAGAATCGGGTGTTTTGGAGGGATGCGATGGCCGCAGCAATTGGCGTGGTGATTACAGAGCACATCGTCGCCGGACGCCTGCAAGAAGAAAACGAACAGATGGTGGTGGTCGGAGAGCATCTGCGATTTCCTGCGGATCCGTCGGAAACGGAAGCGTTGATCGGTATGCCGACCAGCGAGATGTACGAATTGCTGGCGCAACTGATCAAGCGCCTGATCTCTGAAACGCCGGATCGGGGAGCGACAGGTTCGGTGACTGCGATCGGCGTCGCCGTGCCAGGCGTGGTGCGCAATGGTGTTGTCCAGGACGCACCGAACCTTGCACAGATCAAGGGGCTGCGATTTGGCGAAGCACTTTCCGCAGTGCTGCGCGAGCAAGGGGTCCATGCTCCCGTACACATCTTGAATGACGCCGATGCGGTGGCGGCTGGTCTGGCCTCCCGCGGGGGTCATCTGGATCGGCTCATCCGCGTCTGGACGCTTGGCAATGGCATTGGCTACGGGCGCTGGCCCATTGCGGACGGCGTTTGGGAAGGCGGGCACACAGTGGTTACGCTCGATCCCAGGGAGCGATTCTGTGGCTGTGGCGGCGTCGGCCACATCGAAGGCATCATGGGCAACCGCGCGATGCGACTCCGATTTATGGATATGGAGCCGGAAGATGTATTCGCGAACGGGAAGTCCGGAGATGCGCGCTGTAGTGAGTTCGTCGATCTTTGGCATCGCGCACTCGCTGCAGGCTGCGCAACCGCGATTCACCTGGGTGGACCGGGACGCTTCTACTTCACCGGCCTGAATATTCGCTTCCTGGATATCAAACTTCTACGCGAGCATCTGGATGCGATGGTGCGGATGAGTCTATTGCAAAGCTATTCGCTGGAAGTTTTGCCTGCCGAGGATGCGATTAGCATCCTTGGAGCGGGCGTGGCAGCCTTGCGCGCACAACAGGAGTGGTAATCCGCAGCGGCAAGGAGCAGCAGTGTGCGGGACGGAGCGAGAGAGCAGAGTTGCGCCGATCGTTTGTGGTGGTTGCGTGAGGGTGAGACACTCAGTATTTGCGCTGGTAGGTTTGTGAAAGTCGGTCGTGCCATCCCAGACCGTCGCGATCGAGAAAAGCCCACAGGAATCCCAGTCCGAGCGGGAATGCCGACAGGAGCATCGCCGGAATCCGCATCAGTGCCTGCTTCACGGTCGGGTTATTGTCGTCAAAGGTGCAGAGCGCAATCCTGGCGTAGCGCATGCCCGGCGTTCCCTGATCCGAAAAGGCAAAGAAAAGGGCGAGATAAACCAGCGCGAATACGATCATGCCGAGGAGCGATGCTTCAAGCGCCACAATGCCCGAAGGGGGTTGATCGGTGGATGCAAGCACCACGACTGCTGCTCCCAGGTAAGCCAGAGTGACGATTCCGAAGTCTACGATTCCGGCCAGCGCCCGATGCGACTTTCCTGCAACATAGAGTTCAGCCGATTCCGTCTCGACTTCACCGACTTCCAATGCGGGCAACGAGGGTGAGGGACTGGCTTCCAAGGGCAAAGGTGCCGGCAGTTTCTCAGCGCGGCTCTCCAGTGCAGTTGGCGACTCCATGATCGCAACCGCCTCCGTCTGAATCCCTGGCAACCTGCGGAGTACATCTTCGGAATCGATCAGTGCCGCAGTTTCGTCTCCACCCGTTTCCTGCTCGAAATCCGGCATCCTGGATGGGTGGATGCTGCTTTCCCAGTCCATGGTTGTCCATTGCGGCGGAGCCATCGGAGTTTCCTGCGCCGATAACAGCTCCGGATCGACTTCAAAGATATTCAGTTGCGGACTGGTTGCCTGTTGAGCGAACGGGCCTTCGGCCAGACGCGGGCGCGCTTTGCGCGCGGCCACCAGTTCCCGTGGAAACTCAATCAGATTCGCTGCGGAAGCAAGCACGGGTTCGACGGTCGCGTTCGCAACGGAATCTCCCGTCGGAAATTCATCGAATTTTTCTGTGCGATGAAGATCGCGCTCAGAAGCCGGATACACTCGCATCTCATCCCAAACATCGTGCGCTTCCATCGCAGAGGCAGGAATCGTATCGTGCCATCGGGGCATTGCAGAACTCTGCGAAATCACCTGCGGAGTCATCTCGGCGAAGGGCTCATCGTTCCACCGGTTCGCCGACTGAGACAGGGAATCGGATGCCAACGGCAAATTCGCCTGCAAACCGTCAAGTACTGCCTGTGCTGCTGCCTGGGCATCGCGCGCTGCTTCCACGGCAGCGCCTGCCGCGCGCACCACGGCCTCGGCATCGTCGAGAAACAGATCCCGGTAGGCCGGCGCAGAGGCATAGCGTGCTGCAACCCGAGCCGCAGCCTGCGCTGCGCGGAGAGAGTTCTGTTGCGGTTGCGCGGGAACTGCCATCGGTGCTGACGGTTGCGTTGCGCCCTGCCGATTCCGGTGTGCTGCCAGACGACGATTGACTTCCTCTTTCCAGGTGGGGCCGCCATGAGCAGCCGCATCCTCGGCGAAGAGGTCGGGTGCAGTCGAGTCCCGGTTGAAGCCAGTCGTCTTGTTCAAGAATCTTTCCCTTTCCCGCGCCGGTTCTCAGTGGCGCCCTTATCGTCCGTCTACCGTCTTACCGGAGAGATGCGATGCTTTGCTATCCTGAGCAGGAATCCGGTGACGCGACCTCACTATTTTTGGTGTATCACGCTGTTTGCGCTGTGTCATGCGCAGATTCGCGCTCAGCTAGTAACCAACGCGTTACCTGCTCGTCTTGTCACCACCATCAACTCGAATGCAACGCCGAACGATGTAGGCTCTACCCCCTCTGCTTCTGCTCTGCCCGACGATCCCAGCCTCCAGCTTCTGCCCTCGGCCCGGCCCGTTCCCGCAGCTCAAAAATCGGATACCATCCGCTGGCAGGCACGCGAACAGACGCGTGAAGGAGACACCTGGACGCTTCGAGGCGGGGTTGTGATTGCGTTGCAGGGCTACGTTCTGAGAGCGGATAAGGTGACCTATCAGCAGGACAAAGACACCATCTTTGTCGTTGGGCACGTGCAACTGGATGGTGGCCCGCAGGATGTTTCTTTGACGGCGGACCACGGTGAGATTCACCCCGACGCACATACCGCAAGATTCTTCCAGGTTGTGGGCAGTTTCGGAGTCCGGCGCCTTGGCCAATCCCGCATCTACACGACTCCGGATCCTTTTGTTTTTACCGGCCGAGTCCTCCTACAGACCGGTGAGAACAGCTTCCGGATCGTCGATGGCTCGATGACCTCCTGCCGTTTGCCGAAACCGGACTGGCATTTTCTGTCGCGCTCGATCGAGATTCAGGATCAGACAGCGACGATGCGCAACAGCATCTTCGAGTACTTCCACCTGCCTTTGTTCTATATTCCTGTGCTCAAGCATTCCACGCAGGTCTCAGGCCGGAGTTCCGGTCTCCTGCTTCCCATCTTCGCCGACTCCAGCGTGAAGGGAATTGTTCTGGGAGATGAGTATTACTGGGCGATCAATCGCAGTACCGACGCAACGGTGGGACTCGAGTACTGGAGCAATCGTGGCTGGGCGCCGAACGGAGACTTCCGCTACAAGGGGCATGGTCTGGATGCGTTCAATGTACGCTGGGATGCGTTGTTTGATCGCGGGATCTCGGAGTTGCTACCAGGCAATACCGTGCCCACGCAGGTCACCCAGGGCGGAATGGACATTCTCGCCTGGGGGCGGCGCGACTTCACCGACCACACACGTTTTGGCGGGAACGCGGAATATCTTTCGAGCTATATCTTCCGTCTCGCCTTCGATGAAAATCTTGCGCAGGCAACCAGTTCGGAAGTCTCAAGTGATGTTGCGCTCACACAGGACCATCACGGCCGCGTGCTGACCGCGGGGCTGGATCGCTTTGAGAGCTTCGGAGCTTCAGGGAACGCCAGCGGCGCTCCCGTGCTCAGCGTGCCGGAGGTCAAATTCCTGGCTCTGCCCAATGTGCGTTGGGACGCACTCGATCAGCCAATTGGTAACACACCGTTCTACTGGGGGCTTGGCTCTTCGGTCTCTGATAACAGCCGCACAGAACCGAACTTCCACTCGAACAACGTAGGACGCTTGGACATTTATCCCTACCTTGCCATGCCTGTGCATCTGGGGCAATGGAGTTTTTTCCCTGAAGCGGCTATCCGTCTCACGCAGTATTCCGGCAGCCAGATTCCCGATCTCAGCGGTACACACTTCGGCGGCGTTCCCTATGTCAGTCACGATCCACTCACGCGCACCGACGCCGAGTTCGCGCTGGATGTGCGTCCGCCCGCAATTGGTCGTGATTTCATGCTGCCGTATTTTCATCGCGAAATGCGCCATGTGATTGAACCGCAGCTTTTCTATCGCTACGTCGCAGGCATCCACTCGGAACCGGATACGCTGCTGTTCGATACAACGGATATCGCAGTAGATACCAATGAGGCCGGGTTCGCTCTCACCCAGCGCTTTTATTTCCGCTCTACGCAGCCGTCTACCTGCACCAACCTGCTCACGCCCTGCCCAAAGCAGCAGCGTGAATGGGCAAGCTGGTGGATTGCACAGAAGTTTTTCTTCAACCCCACCTTCGGCGGCGCGCTCATCACGAATCGTCGCAACGTCTTCGATACGACCCTGGACCTTACCGGTGTCGCATTCCTCACCAACGCGCGAAACATCGCTCCAATCCTCTCGCGAATACGCTTTGAAGTGATTCCGAACATGCGGATCGAGTGGGATATGGACTACGACACCAAAGCGGGCCGTTTCGGGGCCAACAATCTGTACGCAGGCTACAGCTTCAGCAGGGTGACTGTAGGGGCTGGTCAGGCGCTGTTGAATGCCGTCGATGAGTCCGGCGCATCCGCCTCCGTTGTGCAAAGCCATGAGTTCACGCCGTTTATCTACTACGGAAAACCTTCGGATGCAGGCTTCAGCTTAGGCTTCAACACCAGCTATGATTTCGCGGAAAGCCAGTTGCAGTACGGTGGTTTACAGGCCATCTACAACTGGAACTGCTGCGGTCTGAACGTTGGTTATCGTCGTTTCGCCCTGGGGTCGCTCCGAGACGAGTCTGAGCTGCTTTGGGGCTTCACGCTCTCCGGCATCGGTTCGGCCGGCAACATCCGCCGCACCTCCTCTATCTTTCCCACGCCAGATGTTCTCAGCCACACATACTGATGCAACTCGCGTTCACCCGGATTGCACGGCAAATTTTCGCCGAATCGAAGCCCAATCGCAGAGCCGGGCTTATGGATAGCTGCTGAAAGGCCAGAGATCGACCGCTACGCTCAGCGCAGCGCCGCACGTACTTCCACGCGCACCAGATAGAGAAACAGGAGCAGGTTGAGGATGATCTGTACAAAGCCGACCTCAAATGGTATGCCGTGATGCAGGATCAGCCAGAGGCAATAGCTCATGGGCAGAAAAACGGCCGCAAGCGTCAGCGCCCATGCCCAGCGGAACAGGCGCACCAGTCCGAACCCAGCGATGACAAAGAGAGCGGCCAGCACAAGATAGAGCGGATGCGCGTTGTGCGCCACCACTCGCACGGTGATCAGAGCCGCAAGCCCCAGCATATAAAGCCCGATGAAGATCAGCCCCGGCAGCCGCAGCAGCGGATTGCCTTGCACGGGATCGATCGGAACCCTCATTCCCAGTTCATCCGGCTGTTGTGGCTTGCTCTTCACTGCGTCTCCTTCACAAGGTGTGCAAATATACCAGCAGATCGTGTAACTGGGCATCATCGATCGGCACCGGTTGCATCATTTCATGTCCGTAGAGAATGGTTTGGGTGATCCTGGCATCCGTTGGCGGCGCGCCTGAGGGCATCGCTTGCAGCTTCGTCAGCGCCTGTAACCCAGGCCCGTGTTTTCCCCGTGTCGTCGTTGGATAATGGCAGCGCGCACACTTGGCCTGAAAGACCGCTGCGCCACGCGCTTCCTGTGGCGTAAACTCAGAGGCTGGTTTGGAGGGTGGCAACGGCTTGCAACCTGCCAGCATCAGCCCCGAACCGACCAGCAGGCAAGTTACCGGTAACCAGCGGCTGCTTCTGCTGTTTCGCGCCATCTTCACTCTCTAATTCTAACGTGCGTTGGAACTCACTCAGCCGCGGCAACCGCCAGGCAGATTTTGTCCATCGCAGCCGTAGTTGCGTGTGAGTGCGTCTCCCCCGGCAGATGCCCATTTACCAGGATCGAAAAGATAATCGTTCGTCCGCTTACTGCCTTTAGATAGCCGCTCAGCGTGTTCACCTCGCTGAGAGAACCGGTTTTGGCAAATATCTTCCCATCGAGCGCCGTGCCCTTATACCGTTCGTCGAGGGAACCATCCACACCGCCCTCAGGCAGGCTAGCGCGCCACTCGGCGCCCCATGGCTGATGTGCCGCAAAAGCCAGCAGCGTCGTGTAAGCTCGCGGCGTAATCTCGTCACTCATGCTCATTCCCGACCCATCGTGAAAGAAGAAATCCTGCGCGGGAACGCCTGCATTCAGCAGAAACTGGCGCACCACGCGCACTCCCTGCGCATAACTTCCATCGCTACCCAGCAGACTGCCCAGCATGCGCAGCAGCAACTCAGCGTGCAGATTCTGGCTCACCTTGTTGGTTACCACGATGTCTTCTGCTACCGCCGGAGAAACATGCTCGGCCAGCACGCGGCGGCCCATCACCGGCGCGGCAAAGGTGCTGATTCGCACCGGATGAAGCTGCACCGGTTCGGCCTGCTCCAGGGTGTAGTCGCTGGTCACCGTATTCGGGCGATGCCGCGCTCGCGCTGTTCCCGCCAGCGCAATTCCGCGCTCGGTCAGCAGCATTTTCAGCGACTGTGCTGCAAACTCCGCAGGATCCTCGATCGCCATAGGAGCAGCGTACCCCTGCGGCGGGATCGTTCCCCACAGACGCACGATGCGCGATCCTGGCATACGATCGAGTCCCGGCTCGGCCGCGTCTGCGTCTGCGGCCACCCGCGCCGAATTTTGCACGGTGTAGAAGGGCGTCTTCGGCATCCACGCCGCGCTCGTGGATCCGTCGCTGTTGGCGTGCACCTGGAGCCGGACTACATTATCGTCCAGCGTCAGCGCGGAGACCGGCGCGCCGTAGCTCCACACCAGATCATCCCACCCCCAGCCCACGCCATACGGCTCCCAGGTAAACAGCGTGTCGTCGCCCACCACATCGCCGTCAATCGCGCGAATACCCTGCGACTTCAATGTGTCGGCCATCGCGGCCAGCGCCTCCAGCGGATCATGCTGCGGTTCCGGATCGGAGGCCGTGTCATGTTTACTGCTGTAAGGATAAGGTCGCGCGCTCATCGTCGGATCGCCAGCTCCCAGCAGAATCAGATCGCCGTGCAGTGTTCCATTGGCATCGATGTTCCCATCCGTCACCAGGCGCGTCGTCCAGGTCAGATGATCGATCGGCAGCAGTGCTGATGCGGTGGCAGTCGTCAGCAGCTTGGTGTTGGACGCAGGAGTGAATCGCTCCTTGTCATGCAGGGCATAGATCACAGTGCCATCCAGCGTCGTTATGCGAATGCCGACATGCGACTGGGCCAGTTCCGGGGTGGCCAGAATTGCGCGAATCGTCGCTCCAAGCGGCGAGTCAGTGCTCTGAGCAGGGGAATCGCTTTGCGCGGCTGCGCCGATGCTACCAACCATCGTGGCCAATACCAGGAGCAGAACGGGCATACATCTGGGAAGGGAATGCTTTCGCTGCGTCATAGGCGGAGTGTAGACGACTTCGCAGCCTTTCTGGAATGATTTCTCAACTCATTTGGCGTGAATTTTTGCCCGAATCCACAGGCTTCCAAAGACAAAAAGTGCGATCGTCCAGACCACCACTGCCGCCGGAAATCCGCAGTATAGATAAGTGTCCGCGTAGTTCACGTTGTGATGGCCAAACTGATTCCAGAACAGCAGCGCGAAGATGGAAAGCGCCGTCACCAGGAAAAAAGTGAAGAAACCCGAGGCCGCCGCCAACAGCAGGCTGGTGAAAAAGCCAAATCCCTCCAGCGGAAATCCCAGGAAGGTTCCGTGGTTTTGAGCTGCTTTGTCCTCAGCCTTCATCGATTTCACCTCTTCGGTCCTCTCTGCCAGACCGTGTCTCGCTGCCGCTGTCCATATCGGCGTCCGCTTGATTAGTATAGAAAACAGTGACGATCTCTGCTCAGATAGATTTGTGGCCTGCTGAAAAAGTGGCCACTCACTCCACCATCGCGACCGCTCCCAACGGCCTGCGCTTCACAAGCTGGGCGGAGACGCGTATCTCCCATGCTGAGATGGAGCACCTGGTTGGAGCCGTGCCCCGCATACTGGTCCCAGCTCTCGCGGATCGCTGCTACTACTTCGTTCCGCTTGTCATTGCAGAGGGAGATCAGCTTCTGGTTGCCTCCGCTCACACCGAAGACGCCGCCGAGCGCGCCAGTTGCCATCGCGATCTTTCGCTCGGTCCTATTCGGGCAGTTTTTCTTTCCGCCCGCCTGACCGATGATCGCTTCGGCCTCACTTTTGAGTTTTGCATCAACGTGGCGCACAACTTCGTTGACAGCGTCGGAGTGCCCGCTTCATTCGGTGAGCTGGTCCGTTCACAGGCGCAGGCTGGAGTGCGCGGCGAGACAAGCCGCGACGCCTGGGACGCCCGTCGGAAAGTTCATCCAGTGGATGCCGAAGCAGGCGGCGACGGAGTAAGCGAGCGCGCCCTCAAAGAATATGCGGAAGCGACATTCACCGACGCCCTGGCTATCTACATGCTTTCACTGGTCACGGACCTCGATTACCATGACTTGCGCGAACGTGAATACCCGCTGCTGGCAGCACCTTCCCTGGCAGAGCGGCTACGCCACGTGGCTCAGCTTTTTCCGCCCAACGACGGCTACGAATTCCTGATCCGCTACCGCCGCAAAGGATGAACCTGCGAGAACTTCCCGTTCGACACATTCAACTCCGAAGCCATTTGCGTCGATAAAACTGCAATGGTGGTAAACTATCAGTAGTCAGGAGGCACTCATCATGTCCGTCCAAATGTACAAAGTCGTCAAAGGCACCCCGAACCTTTAAGGAATCTCTGAACAAGCCTCGTTTCCTGAAGGGTACGGGCTTTAGCCCCTGAGGGAAGGTACCAGAGCTTCTTTAACCGGCCCCGTCAGGAAGCTCGTTTAGCCGAAAGCAACGGCTTCAGTCGCGACAGTTCGGCTTTAGTTTTCTCGCTGCCGTGCTGCGCAAGATAGTACAGGTCGCCATCAGCAGTGTTTGGGATCAGGGCGCTTACAGTCCCAAGCTGGCTTCGGTGATGAGCCTGGACGCTGAAGAATTCCTTCTCCACATCCTCCGGCGCGAGCAGCCCTAACTTTGCAGCATCTTCCAAAGCCGCAATGCATTTATTGGCAAATGTCAGTTCCGGTTTCTCTTTCGCCAGCCGACCGTAGTAGCAGCCCAAATTGAACCATGCCGTGCACGTGAATGCCGGAACGGGCCGGGTCTCCCAGTTTGTCCACTTGACCGCCTCTTCCAATTGCTCAATCGCATCGGGAAGCCTGTTTTGCAGGTCTTCCGCATAAAGCACAGCAAGGTTATAGCGGGCGCGCAATTGTCGCGGCTGAATCCGTATGCTCTCCTCGAAGGTATCGATTGCCCCTTTGAAGACTTCCGTAATCTCGCCGAAATATTGATCACTCTGCGGAGTGGGATACATGGACCAATCCTGAACGGCAATCCGCGCGCGTGCCGACTCCAGTCGGATGTTGCCCAGATCGTTGTAAATGCTGATCCTGCCGGATGCCTTCCGAAGGGCTAACTCGAGTAAATACTCCGCTCGCTCCAGATCCGCAAAGTAGCCGAGTCCGCGACCATGCTCGAAGACAAACTTCGACCAGTAAAAACGCGCCAGACGCTGAATCTGCCGCGAGTAAACTTCGCTGGATTCGTGCTGCGAAGCAATCTCGTATGGAACCAGACGCTCAAACGACAATATCTCCTGCCGCTCCATCAGTGACCTGATGGCATAGGAAAAGCGCCGCCAGTCAAATCCCTCGTCCGCATCGTTGACTGACGAAGCCGCCAGCATCCGCGTAAGATTTTCGTAGGCTTCGCTGCGGCGTTCTTCCGTATCGGCAAAGAAGGGATAGCGTCGATGAACGTCACTTTCCAGCTTCTTGAGGCCAGTCAAAGTGTCCTCGGCCTGTCGCGTAAAACTTTGCGCGCTGAAGCCTGCGGCAACACCCTGAGCGAGTGTGAAAAGGCCCGCGGTAATCACAATCAACCCCAAAGTCCACTTGATCTCATCCAGCCTGTCCTTCAACTCGCTGGCAGTCAGCGGAGCATCAGCACTTGCATCGGCTGCGAGCACATAAACAGTGCGAAGGCCAAAGCACACAAACAGAATCAGCGTCGCAATGAATATCCTCGGCAGCCACTTGAATGCGGATTTCCAGAACATTTGCACCTTCATATTGAATGAAGCATCGTCAGACAGAGCAGGAAAACTTGCTGCCAATTGTACCGGACGATTCGCATATCACGGCGCGTAGCCTGCAAACTCTCCCGTCTGCTACCCGTTCCGCGCCCTCACCTTGAACCAGATCGGCGTCCCGTCAAACCCAAACGCTTCGCGAATCTGATTTTCCAGAAACCGCTCGAACGCAAAGTGCAGCTTGATATTCCGGTCCGTGAAGAGCACAAACGTTGGTGGAGCGACCGCAGCCTGGGTCATGTAGAAGATTCTCACCCGCTTGGCCATTGGCACCGGCGCGCGCTGGAAATCGATCTTGTCCAGGAAACGATTCATTTGCCCTGTAGATACGCGCTTGCGCCGCTGCTGCCCGATGCGGCGAATTTCGCGCAATACCTTGTCCAGATTCGCTCCTTCAGCCGCTGAGATAAAGATCACCGGCGCGTAGTTCAGATACTTCAACGCGCGTCGCGCCTGGCCTTCATACACGGACTTGTCGGCGGGTGCTTTGCCGTCGGTGCGGTTGGTCGTCACCAGATCCCACTTGTTGATCACGATGATCACGCTGCGTCCGCTCTCGTGCGCGTAGCCGCCAATATGCGCGTCGCTCGCCGTTACGCCTTCCGTCGCGTCGATCATCAGCAGAGCCACGTCACAGGATTCGAGATGTCGCCGCGCCATCACGACCGAGAGTTTTTCGGCCATCAGGTGCGTCTTGCCCTTACGCCGGATCCCTGCCGTATCGATCAGCCGCAGCCGCTGCCCTTCGTACTCGATTACCTCATCGACGGCATCGCGCGTCGTGCCCGCAATCGGAGACACAATCGCCCGCGAGGTTCCGGTCAGCGCGTTCAGCAGCGTCGATTTCCCCACGTTTGGCCGACCGATAATGGCCACCGAAGTCTCGTGCTGTTCAAACTCCCCGTGTGTCCGATGCAGCGGTTCTTCCCCGTCAACTGTCGCCGCTGCGTCGTCTGCATTTTCGTCCATTTCGCTCGCGGCAAATGCGTTCGCTGCTAGATGCCGATCGATCAACTCCTCGGGAGCCTCGCCAGTCAACTCATTCTCGGCAAAATCGTCCGCTGGAAGATATTCTTCAAAGTTTTCTTCTCCCGCTTTGCCCTTCGTTACAATCCCGGGCGCTACCGGCGCTGGAAGCCGATCAAACACCGCATCCAGCAGGTCGCCAATCCCCAGGCCGTGCTCTGAGCTGACCAGAAATACCTCTCGAATGCCAAGCTGTCGAAAGTTCTCTGCCACCGAGGCCACGGCCGCGCTTTCTACCTTATTCACCACGAGAAACACCGGCCTGCCGCCGCGGATCAGCATCCGCGCCAGGTCGTAGTCCGGAGATGCCAGCTCCGTCCGAGCATCGACGACCAGCAGCAGCAGATCCGCTTCCTCGAGCGCAGTTCGCGCCTGCCGATAGATCTCGCTTGGCATCAGCTCCGCGTCGTCCGGCACTATACCGCCCGTATCCACCAGCCGGATGATCCGCCCGTCCCACTCTACATCGCCATAGATGCGGTCCCGCGTAATCCCCGGCTCGTCGCCCACAATCGAGCGCCGCGAGTGTGTCAGCCGGTTAAACAGCGTGGATTTGCCCACGTTCGGGCGGCCAACAATCGCCACCAAGGGAAGCCCCGCGCTCGCTGGCGTAGAGGATACAACCGACTTGTGATACTTCGACACAAAAAACTCCATTCGACGATCACGCGGATCGTTTGCTAACTTGCCCGGCGCGCTTCGCCCGGCAAAGAAAAAACAGCCCTGCGCTGGATGCATCCCGGTTATTCCCAGATGCGTGGAATCTCATAGAAATCAAAACTCTGATCGGCGCTGACAATCGGCACGCGAAGTTCGGCTGCCTGGGCGATCAACAGCCTGTCGAAGGGGTCGCGGTGGTGTAGCGGAAGTCCGCCAGCGCGAATCACCTGAGCCACCGTTGTCTCCACAATCTCTAACTTTGCCCGTGTCATCTTCGCTGCAAAGTCATCCAGCAGATCCGCCACATCCAGCTTGCCTGTCTTTGCCTTGATGGCGATCTCCCACGGCGTAATCAGAGAGAGCAGAACTCGGGATGATTGATCCCGTATCAAGCTGAGCACTCGGTCCGGTAGTGACTCCGGTGCGCTCAGCAGCCACAGAAGAGCATGCGTGTCCAGCAGAAATGTCATTGATCCGGTTGCCCGTCTTTCGTTCCCGGACGAACATCGAGAGGCTCGTCTACCATGTACCCGAATCCGGACTCCACCAGCTCCTGGTCTGTCATCGGGGCAAAGGCATCCTCAGTCCAGCTTATTTTTCCCCGATAAGCTCCCGCAAGACGAAACGGCAACTCGCCGCCAACCGCAGTCGGCTCCACGGGCACCAGCTTGGCTACCGGATGCGACCCGCGCATCACGATCACCTCTTCGCCCGCTTCCACCAGCTTCAGCAGCCGCGAGAAGTGAGTCTTTGCCTGGTGCACTGTATAGGCCATGGACTAAGTATACTTAGTCCACTTTTTTCGGTCAATCCCCAGCCGCTCAACTCACACTCTCAGCCAATCCTGCTGCAATCGGCTCATCCTCGCTACTATGGAGACAGGCCGGGAACATACGCAAGTGATGTGCGGTAAAGCTCGGAAGCGGGCAGTGAGGAAAGCCAGTTTGCCGGAAAAACTGACGGAAACGATAGAGAACGCGGGAAGGGAAGCTGGCACAGAGGGGCCGACAGTGGCTCGTCCGCTACCCTCGTTGCATGGCTTCTTCGCGCCGGGCGGCATACTGGAGCAATCCTCGCTGCCCTATGAATCTCGTCCTGGCCAGCTTGAAATGGCCCGCGCCGTCGAGCGTGCCCTCGAGGAACGCCGCCATCTGATCGTCGAGGCGGGCACGGGCACCGGCAAGACCCTCGCCTATCTGCTGCCTGCCCTGCGAACTGGCAGGCGCGTTATCGTCTCCACGGGCACCAAGGCCCTCCAGGACCAGCTCATCTCGCGCGACATTCCATTTCTGGAATCTCTGCTCGGCCCTTTGCGTGTCTGTGTCATGAAGGGTCGAGCCAACTACTTGTGCCGCCATAAGCTTGTCACACTCACCCGCCAGCCCGTGCTCACTGGTCTCGACCATCTTCGCCAGTTGCAGCAGATTCAGGAATGGGAACAGCAGACCGAAACCGGCGACCGGTCCGAGCTTGCGGACCTGCCCGAGGTCAGCGATCTCTGGTCGCGCATCGATGCGCGCAGCGAGTCCTGCCTCGGCTCCACCTGCCCGGATTATCAGCGATGCTTCATCACAGAGATGCGCCGCAAGGCCCTTGAAAGCGATCTGATCATCGTCAACCATCACCTCTTCTTTGCCGATATTGCTGTCCGTCGCGAAGCAGCCGGAGCGCCGGACGCAGGCGTGCTTCCCGAGGCTGCCGCCGTCATCTTCGACGAAGCGCACGAGTTGGAGTCTGTGGCCAGCAGTTACTTTGGTCTGTCCGTTGGCAACCAGCGTTTCGAGAATCTGGCCCACGACCTTGAGTCGCTCTTTCGGCAGAACCCGGACACCGCAATCCAGGTTCACTTCAGCGCGCAACAGATGCTGGACAGAGCGCGACTCTTCTTTCATCAGCTTCCCATCGCTGAGGATGGCCGTCAGCCCTTCAGTAATCGTGAGGAGTTTCTTGAAACCAGCGGCGATCTTTACCTCAGCGTGCGCAATACGCTCATTCGTCTTGAAGCCGAGCTGGATCAACTGCGCGGTGTGGAGGAGTCCCAAGGTCTGCGTCGTCGTGTTGCCCAGCTTCGTTCCGAGCTGGAATTTGTCCTCGAGTCCAACTCGGGCAACATGGTTTACTGGCTGGAGCGGCGCGTCTCCGGCAGCCTGCGCCAGCAGACGCGCAGCATCCTGCTGCAGGCCACGCCGATAGACGTCTCCTCGCTGCTGGAAGATCACCTCTTTGAGACCATCCCCAGCGTCATTCTCACCTCCGCTACGCTCACCGTGCAGGGTGGCTTCGACCACATTTGCACGCGCCTGGGGCTGCGAGACGCACGCCAACTCGTCGTTCCCTCGCACTTCCGCTATGACCAGCAGGCATTGCTTTACCTGCCTCCTCAGATGCCTGATCCCCGTTCCCCCTACTTCCAGTCTGAGGCAGCCGAGTGCATACGCAGCGTGCTGGAGATCACGCGCGGTCGCGCCTTTTGCCTTTTCACCAGTTACAGCCAGATGCAGGAGATCAGCGAGCGGCTGCAATCTTCCATCGGGTTTCCGATTCTCCTGCACGGATCCGCTCCGCGCAACGTTCTGTTGCAGCGATTTCGCGAGACGCCCAACGCCGTTCTCTTTGGCACTTCCAGCTTCTGGCAGGGGGTGGACGTTCAGGGCGAGGCGCTAAGCTGCGTCATCATCGACCGCCTACCCTTCGCCGTACCCAACGATCCGGTTGTCGCCGCGCGAATGCAGGCGATTGAAGAAGCGGGCGGAAATCCTTTTTACGACTACCAGATACCATCGGCCGTCATCACCCTCAAGCAGGGATTCGGCCGCCTCATCCGCTCGCTCTCCGACCGCGGCGTTCTTGTTCTTCTCGATCCGCGTATCCGCCAGAAACACTACGGACGCGTCTTTCTTGAGAGTCTTCCGCCTTATCGCGTCACGTGCGAACTCGCCGAGGTGGCGGCGTTTTTTCCTTCGTCGGAAGCCGTATTCTGAGCACAATCGGTTTGCTTGTGGAACCATCGCCTTCGTCACAGCAGGCAGTGGTCACGCGTCCAGTTCCTCAGCTATCATCATTCGGTTATGGCTAATCTCAATGCACCTTCCGCCGCCTCGACCTTCGTCAATGAGCCGTTCACAAGCTTTGCTCTGGAGGAGCAGGCTAGCGCCATGCGTCAGGCCCTGGCTCAGGTTGCTGAACAACTTGGTCGTGAATACGATCTGGTGATCGGCGGCAACAGGCTGCGCACACCGGGCAAAATCACTTCGATCAATCCCGCTCGCCCCACTCAGGTTGTCGGAGTCCACCAGAAAGCGGGCGCAGAACATGTGCAGCTGGCGATGGAAGCGGCACTCGCTGCCTTTGAAAGCTGGAGCCGGACTTCGGCCGGTGAGCGCGCCGCCTTGCTCTTTCGTGCCGCAGGCATCATCCGCGCCCGCAAGCACGAGTTCTCTGCATGGCTCGTCTACGAAGTCGGTAAAAACTGGGTGGAGGCGGATGCCGATACGGCGGAAACCATCGATTTTCTGGAGTTTTACGGACGGGAAGCGCTGCGTCTCGATCAGGCGACGACGCCTATTCAGCTTCCGGGCGAACGCAATCTCCTCCGTTACATCCCGCTCGGAGTCGGTGCCGTCATTCCGCCCTGGAACTTCCCCTTCGCCATCATGGCCGGTATGACGGCCGCCTCTATCGTCACCGGCAACACCGTCATCCTCAAACCGTCCAGCGACTCACCCACGATCGCCGCGCATTACTTGGCCGTTCTTGAAGAAGCTGGTCTTCCGCCAGGCGTCGTCAACTTCTGCCCTGGCTCTGGAGCTACCTTTGGCAACTCGATCGTTGAGCACCCGAAGACGCGCTTCATTGCCTTCACCGGTTCCAAGGCCGTCGGACTGGATATCCACGAGCGCGCAGCGCGTACCCAACCCGGTCAAATATGGATCAAGCGTACTGTGCTGGAGATGGGTGGCAAGGACTCCATCCTTGTCTGCGACGACGCCGATCTTGACTCCGCCGCCGATGGCATCGTCGCCTCTGCCTTCGGCTTCAGCGGGCAGAAGTGCTCGGCCTGTTCCCGCGCCATCCTGGAAGCGCCCATCTACGACGTCATGATCGAGAAGATTTGCGAGCGTGTCGCCAAACTTACCGTCGGCGACCCGGTTGAAAACCACAACCTCGGCCCGGTCATCAATCTGTCCGCGCTTTCTTCGATCCTTGACTATATCGAAAAGGGCAAGTCTGAAGGTCGTCTCATTGCAGGCGGTAACGCCGTCGCCACTCCCGATGGTGGTTTTTTTCTCGAGCCCACAGTCTTTGCCGACATCGCGCCCGATGCCGTTCTTGCGCAGGAAGAGATCTTCGGGCCAGTGCTGGCGCTCATCCGCGTAGACAGCTTTGAGCAGGGCCTCGCAGTGGCCAACAACACGGAATACGGACTCACCGGCTCCATTTATTCCGCCAGCCGTGAACGCCTTGACCATGCCAGCCAGGAGTTCCACGTTGGCAACCTCTATCTCAACCGCAAATGCACGGGTGCCATGGTTGGCGCGCATCCTTTCGGCGGTTTCAACATGAGCGGAACCGACTCCAAAGCCGGCGGACCGGATTATCTGCTGCTCTTTACGCAGGCTAAATCTATCGCGGAACGCCTCCGGTAGCAAAGGCGGTTCCGCGCACTGCAATCGGGTTTCCGCAATCATTCATTCTGGTGCGGAGGTACCGGACCGGCCACCTGCGCCTGGAATCGAGAGAAGCGCAGTGTTGAGGAAATGGTCACACGCCTTCGCCGTCAATCTTCATGCACGCGTAGCAGATGATGTTTCGGACGCCGGGAAATCGGAGCGTTTTATTGATATGCCCCGTTTCTCAAAGAAAGCTCACGCTGCGCGAATCATCAGAAGTTTCTTCTTCCGGAGGAAACAAATACCATTGTCGCTGAGGCGATATTCTCGTCACGCGCGCCCCATCGATTACTGCGCTATCTGCTCTTCTGAGGTACCTGAGTTTTTTTCGATGTAGACGACTGTCAGAACGGATCCGAGCAAAAAAAACGCCAATGCTCCGTATTCCACCTGCGCGAATGTCCGATCTTCCTCGATCGTCTCATAGACCGTGATCCCGTGAATCTGGCGCGGGGTCAATCGATGACTGGAAGGGTCCGGGATGCGAGGAAGATTGGCCACATAGATCGTCGAAAGAACAGCGCTCATCACCAACCCGAAGAGTCCCGGGACAAAGATCAGCAAAGAGAAAAAATGAAGCACTGAGAGTGCACGGTTTTTCTCGGACTTCACCGACCCATTTACGTGCTTCTCCGCCAACTTGCCCTGCGGATTCAAAGGAAGGCGTTGATAAACAGAAAAGCGCATTTGAAAATTCCTACGGAAAGTATCCCGACTCGCTGAGTATCTACTGAAAACTTGCCAGCAACTGTCTGTGAAGATAGAGATTCAGGCCCGTCGGGATAACTTTTTGCGATGAACCGAAGCTTTCAAAATCTTTCACCAAGAATCAGCCAAAGTTTCGAAAAACACCATACCAATACGGTGAAACGGCGTAGGATGTAAAGTCAAGCCTGCAACGGGTAACTTGGAATATATATTAGGTAACCGCATTACGGGTACTATTGGAGGGTTTCAGGAAGATCCAGATCGCGAGTCACTCTCTCGAAGAGTCAACTTTACTTGCTTCAAAGCTCGCAATTGTCCACTTGCCGGAGGAATCGCGCACGTAAACATGGGTGTATCGATATCGTCCATCCAGAAGAATCTGTCGATCGGTGCCGCGCAGTTCCGCGACGGAAGTAACCACGGCCGTCTGGCGGAAAATACGAACCTTCTGGTCGGAGAGGGTAAGCTGTGTGATCCGTAACGCGCCAGTTGTAATCTGGGCCAAAATATCCTCTTTGGTCTCCAGCGCCCCATTTGCGCTGATTCCCAGGTATTCCGGGTTCAGCAGCTTGCCTAGAGCTGTAGTGTCCTGACGCAGTAAAGCAATCCGCCACTGTTGCTCGATTTGCATGATTTGATGGCGAAATCGGTGCCGTTCGCCCCGCCGCACCTGCGCATCAGAAGTCTGGGCGAAAACGACCGGGACCAGGCACAGCAGAAGAAACAGCGCAGGCAACATCGCTCGGCGGAAGAAGCTCACACGGCTGGCAGGTCTCAGCATCGTAACGAAATCCTAGCGCGCAATTCAGTCTGCGGTAAAGGCAATTGCGTGAAAATTTACGCCTCGCTGCTATATCGCACGCAGATTTTCCACGTTTCGTTCGCGCATTTTTTGATAGAGTCCCCCGATGGCATATCGCTGAAAATGATCCGACTCCCGGTGCGCGTCGAGGGCTGCCTGATTTGTATATTGTTCAAAGATCAATACGCTGTCCGCATCGTCTTCGAGCGTCAGAGGGATGTAGGAGATGCAGCCCGATTCCTTGCGGGATGCCTCGGTCAGCGCGCGCAGGGTCTCTGCAATGTCGGTGCGATCCTCTGGCGCAAATCGAAGCCGGACAATAAAGCTGACCATCTCTTTTCTCCTTGGCTGTGATCGTGTGACCGATGCGTTCAAACCAGTTGAGGCTTGGATTCCAGGCGTTTCAACTCTTCGGCAAACTCCGGCAGGACCATGGTCTGATCGCGCTCCGGCCCGGTGGAAACCATGCCGATCCGCGCCTGGCTTTCGCGCTCCTGAAAACGCAGGTACTCCCGAGCGGCTTTGGGCAGCTGGTCAAACTCGCGAATGCCTTCGGTTGACTGCCGCCAGCCCTTCAGCCTCGTATATTGCGCCTCGATCGACTCCAGACCTCGAACGTCTGCTGGAACGGTGTCCGTCAGCTTTCCGTCGATCTTATATCCAATGCAGACCGGAATTTCGTCCAGTTCGTCGAGCACATCCATCTTCGTGACCACCAGCCACTCGGTCCCGTTGACCTGATTGGAATATCGTAGCAGTGGAATATCCAACCACCCACATCGTCGTGGCCGCCCCGTTACTGCGCCGAATTCGTTCCCACGGGTACGCAGAGCTTCCGCACTCGCATCGTGAATCTCTGTTGGGAAAGGTCCTTCGCCGACGCGCGTCACGTAGGCTTTTGCCACGCCAATCACCGTCCCAATCGCTGTTGGGCCTACGCCGGTTCCCGTTGCTGCGCCGCCGGCTGTAGCGGAAGACGAAGTTACGAAGGGATAAGTTCCGTGGTCGATGTCCAGCATCGTTCCTTGGGCACCCTCAAACAGAATGCTGCCGCCGCTCGCGATCACCTCGTGCAGCATCTGTCCGGTGTCGGTCACAAACGGACGCACGCGCTCGGCCGCCGCCGCGTATTCGTCAAACATCTTTCCCGGATCAATCGGCGCGCTTCCGAACAGCGCATGCGCAATCGCATTTTTTTCCTGGCATGCGTTTTCGATGTGTGTCTTCAGAATTTTTTCGTTGAGCAGGTCGATCACGCGCAACCCGCTTCGGGCCATCTTGTCTTCGTAGGCCGGACCAATTCCGCGACTGGTCGTTCCAATTTTCTGTCGTCCCGGAGCGCTTTCGGCGGCAAGTTCAATCATGCGGTGATAGGGTAGGATGACCTGGGCTCGGCTGGACACAAAAAGCTGGCTGTCCACATCTATTTTGAGGGCGCGGAGTTTGTCTATTTCCTGCAGAAAAGCGATCGGGTCGAGGACGACTCCATTGCCAATGATCGCCTTGCATCCCGGGCGTAGAACGCCGCACGGAATCAGTTGCAGCACAAACTTCTGATCGTGAATGATGACCGTGTGGCCAGCATTGTGGCCGCCTGCATATCGCGCAACTGCGGAAAATCCCCCGCTCAGAACATCGACAATTTTACCTTTGCCTTCATCGCCCCACTGGGCACCTAAAATAACCGCAGTTTTTGCTCGCATGCCTGCCAACTTCCAGATATTGCTTTTAAATTGCTTCCGCGCACTCGCGCTACGATCAATCATATACTGCAGCGGCATGGGCCGTTGCTGCTGTCTCGACGTGCTCTTAGAATCGAAGTGTGCCGGAATTGCCCGAAGTCGAAACCATTGCGCGCGGTGTTGATGCGCGTGTGCGCGGAGCACGGATCGTTGCCGCATGGTTCAGTCATTATCCGCAGCCGATGAAGACACCACCCGCAGAGCAGGAGCGCGCGCTCGCGGGTTGCTGGTTCGTGACTGCACATCGAGTCGGCAAACATCTCGTCTGTGATCTGGCGCAAAGACAGCCCAATGCAGCGACTCCAAACCCCGTCACCTTTCAGTGGATTGTCCATCTCGGCATGACCGGACGCCTCCTGGTCACGCATGCCGAAACGCCAGTCGCCGCACACACTCATGCGCGCCTCACGCTTGCCGATGGTCGCGAAGTCCGTTTTGTGGACGCACGTCGTTTCGGGCGGCTGGAACTGCTCGATTTGCGCCAGGTTGCTCCATTTTCTGGCCCAGGAAGCGAGCCGCTGACCATTTCGCGGGAGGATTTTGCGAGGCTCTTCCGCGCTCGACGCACCAGCATTAAAGCTGCTTTGCTCGATCAAAGCCTTCTGCAGGGGGTAGGTAATATTTATGCGGACGAAAGTCTGTTTCGCGCAGGAATTCGCCCGCATAAAATTGCCGCGCGTCTGACGCATTCTCGGCTGGAACAATTGCGTTTAGCTTTGCGAGAGGTTCTCGTGCAGGCCATTGAACTGGGTGGTTCTTCGGTTTCCGATTATGTGGATGCGAACGGAGTGAAAGGGTTTTTTCAACTCGAGCATCGAGTCTATGCGCGTGGCGGGCAGCCTTGCCGCGTCTGTGGTGAATCGATCCGCAGGATCAATTTGGCTGGCCGTGGCACTCATTTCTGCCCGTGCTGCCAGCGATAGCCTTTCCTTGTCCGGAACCATAGATGCAATTTTCCCCTCATTCTCTGTTGTCAGCCTCTGCAGTTCGCTGTAGTATCAGAGTTGGCAGACACCGAAGCCCCTCCTGACACCATCAAAATGCCGGGCAAGTATAGGCGAAGGCGGCTAGTGCAAGTTGCTTTGCGCCGGGCACGAGGACTGCACAGTGTGAACAAGAGTTGCGGATTTGTATGGATCGTGCAACCTTGGGCCGTTGAGGCCAGGCGCGCCAAGCCGACTGGAGTTGCATCCCAGGCGCAATGCGAGCGAGATAAGAATGAGAATGAGCAAAAGAGGCTACTGCGCTGAAGCCGTTCGTGCTCACTCTGGTGACGAAAAACAAACGTCGGGATGCCGTTCCTGTCAGCTTCGCCCCGCTACACCGCGTCAAGTTGATTGTGTTTCAGGCCGACCACGAAGCAGGGGATAAAGGTCTGCCACAGAAGTTACCCATAGCAGATGCAGGTACAGGGACGACCTCGAACAAAACAGGCAGGCAGCACCTGTTCACGGCAACGCTGCATCACTTGATTGAACAATGCAACAGGAAGTGTACGCATGACGACTGAACCGACCCAGCCAATAATCGAGGCGGGTGAATCGCCCGCTGGCGCGCCAGCATCTACTCCCGGACACCGTCGCCGACGGCGGCGACGCAAGAACAAGAGTGCCGGTGCCAACAGTAATCTCGCTGGAAACCCAGGTGCTTCAGCGACGGTCGGCCCCGTTCCGCAACTCGACTCTCCCTCGCAGCCAGTGGCCATCTCCGCTATGCAGCAGCGTCCGGAAGGAGGCTCTTTCAAGAGTAGTCGGCGAAAGAAACGACGCGCCAAACAGCAGCAGAATGGCTTCAGGCCGGAGCCGGGAAATAGCCTTCTGCCCCCGAACGGTTTCAATGGTCACGGAAAGAGAAAGTCGGCGCGTCAGAAAGGCCCGCGCGAATTTGTCGGACCCATGGATCATAGCTATCGCGCTGTCAACGGCAACGTCGCCGATGGTCCTCCAGCAACCATCGCGCAGGCGGGTAACGGGAATTTTTATGCGGATGCCAGTTCCTGGAATACGCCCGCTGCTGCAGTTGCGCCGGATGCGCCGACGCGGATATTTTTCGTGATCGAAGATCTTTTCTTCGTCGCAAAAATTCAGGAAGTCAGCCGTAAACTCGGCGTAAAGGTTGAGTTCGTCAAAGGCGACAAGGATATTGTCAACCATCTGGCGGAGACTGCGGATTCGGAGCACCCATCGTTGGTTGTCTTCGATCTGAACAACGCAGCGGTCAAGTCGCTCACGCTGATTCCAAAGGTCAAGAGCAAGCTGAAGAAAGCAGTTTCGGTAATCGGCTTTCTCTCGCACATTCAGGGCGATCTGAAGATCAAGGCGATCGAAGCGGGCTGCGACACGGTCATGCCGCGCTCGGCCTTCTCGCAGAGCCTGCCGAATCTGCTGCGCCGCTACGGCATTGACGACGAAGACGAGTACTATCCGCAGCCGGTGTAGTGGGACAGCATGGCTGTACTTCCATGTGCAGCTATTTATCCTGGAGGCCAGTTCAGGCTTCTTCCGCCCAGCAGGTGCAGGTGCAGATGGCTTACAGTCTGTCCGCCGTCCTCGCCCGTGTTCACCACCACGCGATAGCCGTTTGCCAGTTTCTGTTCGCGCGCAATCTGCGTAGCCATCGCGGTCAAATGCCCGAGCAGGGCAGTATCTTCGGCTGTGGTTTGGTCGAGTGAGTCGATGTGTCGTCGTGGAATGATCAGAATATGCACCGGAGCTTGCGGGTGAATGTCGGAAAAGGCATAACACCGCTCGTCGCTATAGACAGCGTGCGATGGGATATCGCCCTGGAGGATGCGGCAGAATAAGCAACTCATAACCACACCAGTTTACCTGCTCGGTTTACTTGCCTGAGTGCGTTTCTGGCGAAGCAGGAAAGTAGCGAGGAGACTTGCCGGGCATCCATGGATTGTATCGAGCGGCAAACTCCGCACGGCTCTGGATGGACGGATGATCGTAGGTCCAGAAAACCACCAGCGGATTGGGCTCCGGATCCTCCAGCCATGCCAGGCCGAGTTGCTGAAATGCCGCGACAGCGCTGCGTTGAGGATCCAGAACAATTCCGTGGATCGCCTCTTGCCCATAGACATCCGCCTGATGCTCAATCGCGCGGCTGATGGTGTTGCCTACCGGCTCGCTGAGGGTTTCCAGCATTGCAAGCGCCAGCAACAAGACGACCAGGCCCTGCAATTCAGTGATCGAGCCGATGCGCCATCGAGGACCAAGTATTCGAAGCAGCCATTCGCTCAGGACCATCATCAGCCACAGCAGCAGCAGAGTCCCCGCAAT
Source organism: Acidobacteriota bacterium (assembly GCA_021816455.1). Classification (GTDB taxonomy): domain Bacteria; phylum Acidobacteriota; class Terriglobia; order Terriglobales; family Acidobacteriaceae; genus Acidicapsa. The sequence goes on along the minus strand of JAKAXU010000021.1, from coordinate 9,516 downwards.
CCCCATTCCGATTCCCCAGGCCAGATGATGCAGCACATAGTGGCCGCTTTCATGCGCAAGAATGAATAGAATCTCATCCTTCGGCATGCGGTCCGCAGTGGTGTCCCACACGACGATTCGCTTTGTCGGCCCAATTCCGCTGACGTATGCGTTCAGTCCGTTTCCCTTTGCGCTGGCTTGCATCAGGTACATGCGTTGCGGTGGAATCCGCGTACCCGTGCGAGCCACCACACGTTCAAACTGTACGACCAGTTCCGGATGCGTCGCAGTAAGGGGTTCAAAGTGGTCGAAGAGCGGTTCCACAACCTCCGGAAGAATCAGGGCACCGAGCAGAATCACGGGGATCGACGCCAGCCAGAACCAAAGCCACGCCCGCCGCGGCGAGCGCATAAGCAGCCAGCGCCCAAACACCAGAATCGGGACGGCGACGGCAACCATCAGCAGTGTCGCAACTGCCTCATCGCGAAGCCAGCTCAGCCAGCCCTGAATGCTGATCCCCGCCTGCAAAGATGCGCCGTGGCCCATCGCATTCATCGGTAAGAACACCATCAGGTTGAACACGAGCAGTACTCCCAGCGCAAACCATGCTGTCTGCATCCATGCGCGCTTGCTCATCCGCATTGCAATCTGGGCCAGCCAGCGAGCCAGTCCGCTTTCCAGCAGCAACCACAGCGCCAGCAGCACTCCCATCTCTAAACCGAAGTGCAACGCCAGCCGGATGTGAGCCAGGTGCCGGGCGAGCGCTTCCTGCGCGGGGGGGAGCGAGTAGATGTGCGCTATCCCGCCACCTGCGGATTGTGCCGCCGCGGCTGCTTCCGCCATTGCTTTCCCGCAAACTCCGCGAAGGATAGATCCTGTCGTCATGCGCTCTTCCATATCTGAACATGTCCCTGTGAGAATGCCGTTCCGTGTGCAGGCCTCTGTTCGGCTACGAACACAATCTTACGACTCTCGCCCATCTCTTCCACGACATTGGCTCGCATGCGCCTCCCCGATTTGTTATGCGTACGTTCCCCTACCCGAAGAGTCTGTTGCAAGTTCAGAGGAGATGAAAGAAGGTGCGCCTTTGCGTTAGGATAGAGTCAGCGGGAATGAAGTCTCCCCAAACCGCCTGTTTCAAGCAATCCATCAGGCTGATGACTTCTGCCAAAATCCAAACTCAATCACCGTGAGGCGAATCATGGCGTATCTCTGGGTTTTGCTTGGCAGTGCCATCGGCGGTCTGCTGCGCTACATAGTGGGTATCTGGACGATTCCGGTGAGCGGAGCTTTTCCTACCGGAACGCTGATCATCAACGTGATCGGTTCCTTTGTCATCGGCTACTTTGGCACACTTACGCTGCAAAGCGGGCGCCACCCGGCCTCAGACAATCTGCGTCTCTTTGTCATGGTCGGCTTGTGCGGCGGATTCACGACGTTTTCTTCCTTCAGCCTGCAAACCTACGACCTTCTGCGCTCCGGCCACTGGGGACGCGCACTGGCCAACGTCGTGATCTCCTCGGCGCTGGGACTGGCCGCGGTTGCCGCAGGGCATTATGCCGCGATGCAGCCTGTATCCCAGGTGGCGATTACCGAGACTGCTGAAGAAGAGCTGACCAGCTGAACGAAAACAGGTGAACACTGGGAACAAATCGGTTTAGCGACCTCAATTCAGCCGGACCAGATAAGCATTTCCCTCCGCCGGATGGAGTCGCTGCTCGATGCGTTCTGCATCTGCGTGGCTTTCTCCAGCGGGACGAATCCTGACCCAGTGGCCGGTGGGTCCGGCAAAGTCGATCACCTGAGCATCCGGGTAGCGGCGTTCCAACTGGTGCTGCAGGTGCAGCGCCTTGCCGGAATGCGAAAATGCGCCGATTTGCACGCACCAGCGCCCACCGTCAACCAGAGGTTCCGGCGCGCGATAGACATCGATTCGCACCGGTGCGACGCCCGCCAGATAGACGCCTGTTTCCTTAGCTGCCGCGCGCGACAGATCTAGAATCCGTCCCGGCACAAAAGGCCCGCGATCGGTGATGTACATCAGCGCAGACTGGCCGGTCTTTTCGTTGGTGACCCGCACCAGCGTGTTGAGCGGTAGCGTGCGGTTTGCGGCTGTCACCGCGTTCTGGTCGTAGATTTGTCCATTCGCTGCCCGGTGATGGTTAAACTGCGGACCATACCAGCTTGCCATGCCGCGAAGAGTCTCGATGGGGGAGTGTTCGCGCACAAAGCGCCGATCGGCTGTGGTGACTTCGCCGACTGTTCGCTGCTCGGGAGCGGGCTGCATCCCCGCAGGTGGGCTGAGTGCGGGTGCGGTTGCAGCGGGCGCAGCGGCGTGATGATGCGAACATCCGCTTAATCCAACGATCAGGAAGATGCTGACCGCAGCGCTCATCCTCAGCGCTCGATCTGCAGGACGCATCCATGAGTTGTCTCCCGTGATTGCGGACGATCGCTTCAGGATCATTCTCCTCATGATTCCAGTTTGGGATGGCCCGATGCTGGCTGCAATCTCATTTCCCATTCTTTCCTGGGCCATGAGCCAGAACTGTCAACCTGAGGTTGTACATTCATCCATAAAGGAATTGTCGCCGAACCTTCCGGATTCTGGTTCGTCGAACGAGAAGCAGTCATCCCGATTTCCTTACCGAGGAGCGAAAACTAAACTGGAGAGATGATGCAGTGCAAAGCAGTGACTGCGAGCGTCGGATTGCCCTGTACTGGAAGGCGCTGGCATGGCTGATCCTTTTCGGTTGCGTGCTACCCTTTTACGCAACGTCCCTGCCCGCAGCATCCAGCAGGAGCGAGGTAGGATCGAGCGGTATTGGACCAGATGTTGCTGATCGCACGAGCGTTGTCGGGCCAGCGAACACGGAGGCAGGTATCGTAGGAGCGCTTGTCGCTGGCCCCGACGAGGCCGATCCCCGCGCCGATACCCGCAATGAGGAACTGCCGGATGCGCCGCAACCCATCGCCCCACCTTTGTCCGTCGACGCGCCGCAGCTCGCCGACGCACTGCCGCAGTCAGCACAGGTGGCTCAAGCTGCCCCTGCCGCTAAAGACGCGGGGAAAAGCTCAGGCCAGAAGGCCACCCCTACAGCAAAGAAGACGGAACCGCGGTGTACCCAGAAGCCGTGTCCGCTGAAGACCGAAGCCATCGACTGGTATAAGCGATTCATGAACGGGCCGGAGGTGAAGCCTCTGACGCCACGCGAAAAGGCGCATCTTGCCGCGAAGAACATTATTGACCCCTTCAACGCGTTGACCATCCTTGCCCAGTCAGCATTCTATGTTGGCTTCAACGCCAATTCTCCCTACGGTCCAGGCATGCCCGGCTTTGGCCGCAACGTAGGAGTCAGCTACTCGCAGGACATCACCAGCGAGTTTTTCAACGTCTTCCTCATCCCTTCGATCATGCATCAGGACCCGCACTATCACCGTATGCCCGGCGCCAGCTACAAACGTCGCTTCATCCACGCGACCACGCAAATTTTCTGGACCCTCGGCGACAACGGGCGTGGCATGCTCAACTACGCCAATCTTGTCGGCAGCGGCGTGGATATCTCCATCGGAAACCTGTATGTTCCCGGCCAGCAGACGCACCTGACAGCTGCTTTATCGGAGTATTTCGTTGGCCTTGCCACCGCGCCCATCGACAACTACATTACCGAATTTCTGCCCGACATCGCGCGCCACATTCACATTCAAATCGTCCTCGTGCAGGACATCATCAACCAGGTTGCTCGCACCTCGCCACCCGCAGAATGATGCTTCGATCGGGTTTGCGTGGTTCATCCTCCTGGGTGGGACATCGCCATTCCAGCTTTAATCTGCACCGTTCAGGTTGCGAAGCGACCATTCGCTGCGGGGTCTTTGGATTGCCGTGCTCTACAGGGTACCCTTAAAGAGCAGGATTGGAATCAATTCGGCTTTTCGGGCATCTTCATCAGAGATTCCGTTTTAAGTCAGCCAGAGCATACACCCCCCACGCAAGGAGAGATACGCGGCAATGGCCAAAGCGACAAAATATGCAGAGCAGGTAGTGGTTTATGCAGCAAAAGGAGTCTGGAGCATCTTTGAGCGGCTGAATCGCATCAGCCCGAACCCGTCGATCACACCCAAATGGAGCGACAAGCCGCTGCTGAAAAGCTGGGAAAAAGAGAAACCGCCTCTTGGCTGGCCGCGATCGACCGATTCGCTGTGCCCGAAGTGCGTCCCGGAGATTCGCCAGCAGATTCTCGACGGCAAACTGCCCCATGAAGTGCTGCTGAATGAAAAGGTTGGCGAGATTAAGGCAACCATCATCGAACGCGACGGCAAGATTATGATGGTCAAGGATTGCCCAAAGCACGGTCACTTCGAAGACGTAATGTCCATCGACCCGGTTTTTTTCAAGCATCTGGAAGAAAGCTTTCCCGGCCGCGATATCCGTGCGCACAACGACGAAAAGCTCCACAACCACGGTACCTCGACCGTCACGCATGGTCGCGGGTCGGTGCTCACGATCGATCTGACCAACCGCTGCAACATGATGTGCGATCCCTGCTTCATGGACGCCAATCAGGTGGGATTCGTCCACGAACTCACCTGGGACGAGATCAAGACGATGCTGGATAACGCGATCACCATCAAACCGCGTCGTCAGATGAGTGTCCAGTTCTCCGGCGGCGAGCCGACATTGTCGCCGTACTTCCTCGATGCAGTCGCATACGCCCGCAAGGTCGGCTATAACAGTGTGCAGGCTGCCTCGAACGGCATCGAGTTTGCCAAGAGCAAGGAGCTTTGCCGCGCCGCCGCTGAAGCCGGACTGCGCTATGTCTATCTTCAGTTCGACGGCATCGGCAACGCTGCCAACTCGCACCGCAAGGTTGGGAACCTCTTTGACGTCAAACTCCAGGCCATCCACAACCTGCACGAGGCTGGCGTAGACATCGTGCCGGTGACGACGATCATCAATGGCATCAACAACGAGCAGGTGGGTCGCATCATCGAGTTCGCGCTCGACAACCCGAAGACGATCAACTTCCTCAGCTTCCAGCCGGTCTCCTTCACCGGACGCGATGAGGACATCAGCGATGAGCGCCGCATAGCGCAGCGTTATACGCTCAGCCATCTGGCGCACGATGTGAAGAGCCAGACCGGCATGGGCGAGCCGTCGCGCGACTGGTTCCCGATCAGCTTTATGAGCACCTTCTCCGACTGGGCAGATCACGTTCACGGATCGAACGCCGACTGGGGTCAGTTGAGCTGTGGCTGCCATCCAAACTGCGGCATCGGTATGGCCGTCATGATTGACAAGGAGACCAAGGAAGCCGTTCCCGTTACCGCCTTCATCAACGCCAACCGGCTCGCTAAGGATGTTGCCAAGGTCAACGATGCCGCGCGCGGCAAGGCGCTTCACATTCTCGGCATCGCCCTTGCGCTCATCCGGAACTACGATCCCTTCCAGGCGCCTACCCACTTCAAGATCACCGATATGCTCGCGAAGATGGACAAGACCTTCGGAGCCACCGGGAAGGACTACGGCAAGGTTACCGGCGACCGTACGGCGGAAGACATTAAACGGCGCCGGGCCGACCGCTGGAACTTCCTCTTCATTGCGGGAATGTGGTTCCAGGATCTGTTCAACTACGACTTCCGCCGCACCGAGCAGTGCATCATCCCCTACGCCACGCAGGAGGGGGAGATCAGCTTCTGTGCCTATAACACTGGCATCGGCTGGCGCAACATCATCGAGAAGATGCACATGACGGCAACGCTCACCAAGTGGTACGAAGAGCATGGCCGCCATGAAATCTTTGCAGGCGGCAAAAACGTCGGCATGGCCCACCAGGGTCACAAGCTCGAGTTGAACATGCAGCACGTCAACTCCGAGGCCAATCACACGCTTGACGAACTGGGCATCGCCAAGAATGCGCGGGAGGAAAAGATCCGCGCTCGGGACGAGAAGCTGAAGCAGGATGCGGAACATGCGCGGATGGCTCGGCTCTACCGCGAGCATGTGCTGGGCGAGAAGCCCGTCGAGGGGCTGGTTCGTCTGGATGCCATTGCCCCGGCAAAGCCTGCCGCAGAGCCTTCCGGCGAACTGGTCGGCGGTGACTGATCTGCTCTCGCAGACAATCAAAAGAGGCTGCCTCACAGGCAGCCTCTTTTTTGATCCTCGCAACTTTGCGCTCAGTGGCGGATGTGGAAGTTATACGCCACGCCGAAGGAGACAATCGGATAGGTATGCAGCGGCCGGATATCGTTCTGGTAGCTGGACTCCTGGGCCGCCAGGTTTGACTGAACCGTAGGATCGGTGGCGACATTGACGCAATTCTGGCCCTGAGCATCACAGACCTCGCCCGTTAGGCTGATGGTGACAGTCGGCGGCTGGATGAAGGCGACGCCAACCTCGAGCGGGAAGGTCCAGTGCCGTCCGGACGCAGGGAAGAGATTTCCTAATCCTGCGGTGATTGTCGGCGCGGCGGTGCCGTTTCCCAATCCGAAGGTTCCCAGGCCGGTCACCGCATTTGCGCCAGAGCCGGAGTAGTAGGTGAAGTTATTCAGCGTGAAGCTGGTGCCCGCCGCCGCAACGAATATGGCGGCGGCTTTGTTCTGGTTATAGAACAGAACTCCCGGGCTGATGCGAAACCAGTTGTGGAACGGATAGATATCGACAGCGAATCCGGCTGAGGCCAGATTCAGTTGCGCATTCACGTTGAAGCCGTTCGTAGTGATGTTGTTTACGCTGTAGTTCAGAAAATTGCCGGTTGCGCGCAGGTCGAGATAGCGGTTGACATTGGTTGCTGCCAGGAATCCGATACCAAGCGGGGAGACGCCGACACCCAGCGAAACGCGCGAGAATGGTTTGGATGGATTGCTTTTGATTTGAGCAGTTGTTTGCGCGCCTGCCGTTCCGCGGCGCGCGGAGGAAGCCGTGTACGGCGAGTGGTACGTCATGGTCTGCGCCTGTATTGCAAGGGGCATCGCCAGGCAGGCGGAGAGCAATGGCAGGCAAAATCGCGCAATTCTTACGTTCATAAAGGGGAATTCTCCTCCTCGCATCGACGTCAGTCTGATCTGCAGAAGGGTGATCGGTCGAACATCTGAGCGAATTATGAGCTAACACTAGCATTGGTAGCGACGGCTGTTGCGGGATGTATTGGAAAATTAACGGTAGGAATCCGGAGAGGCACGAGGGGTGAGCAGGTGACCAAATCGGGAACCGGTGAGATTGTGGCCTTGCGGTCCCTCCTGTCGGACTGGTTTGCACGGGAACGGCGGGACCTGCCGTGGCGCAGGACAACCGACCCCTATGCAATCTGGGTCTCTGAGATTATGCTGCAGCAGACGCGCGTGGCCGCTGTCATCGACCGCTATCCTGAGTTTCTTCGGCGCTTTCCGTCGGTACAGGCGCTGGCTGATGCGCCGGAGTCCGATGTGCTCGCCGCCTGGAGTGGGCTTGGCTACTATCGTCGTGCGCGCATGCTGCATCGCGGTGCCCGGCAGGTTTGCGCGCAGCACGGCGGGAGGTTGCCAACCGGCTTTGCCGAACTGCTCACTTTGCCTGGGGTAGGCCGATATACAGCGGCTGCGATCGCCAGCATCGCCTTCTGCGAACCGGTGGCGGCTGTCGATGGCAACGTGGAGCGCGTCGTTTTGCGGCTGCGCGGATGGAGCTTGAATCCGGAGAGAAAGCAGGGAAGTCTCCCGCGTCGGTTGCAGGCTGAAGCGGACCGGCTGCTTGACCCCACCGCGCCGGGCGATTGGAATCAGGCGATGATGGAGTTGGGCGCGACAGTCTGCCTGCCGCGTGGCCCACTCTGCGCCAGGTGTCCGTGGCTGGCCCAATGCGCCACGCGCGGCGAGCACGCCAGCCGCAAGCGGCCACCGATGCGCACCGTCAGCGTGGCCTATCTGTGGATGGAGTGTGGAGTGGGCCAAAGCAAGCGCCTGCTACTGGTGGAACGAAGCCCGGAACAGACCGTCATGCCTGGGATGTGGGAGTTGCCCGCTGCCGAGACAACCGAAGACGAGCCGCTGCTGCGCCTCCGTCACGCCATCATGCAGGTCAACTATCAGGTCGCAATCCACACCGGCAAAGCGCCGTCTGAAAGCGTGCAGCAGAGCCTCTGGGTGACCGCCGCAGAAGCCAATACGCTGCCGCTGACCGGGCTGACGCGCAAGGTGATGCGGCGGATGGGCTGGCTCGCAGAGAGGGGGTAGCGCGCCTCAGTAGTAATCCGAGCAGCTGAGATAGTAGCCGCAGCCGTTGCAGATTAGCTTGCAGTGGTGACCGCAAAGCTGCTGGCCGCAGTTCGGGCAAATCTGCTGGACGGGAACTGAGGCGGTAGGCTCGGAGGCTGCCTGCGGCTGGTCTGCCTGGCGTGAAAAGCTCCGCGGAAATTCAGAGGCAAAATCGGGATCGAGCGCCGTTGGCCGCGCAGGAAGCATGACGAGAGATTAACATAGAGACAGGTGCTCCGCTCGGAGCACGCAAAAGCTTTCCTCAGCCGCTGGTCGGCAATGAACGAGCGCACGCAAGCTGCGCAAACGGTCTTCCCCGCGCGGCCAGCGAAAATATCACCGAAGAGCATCGCCCATACGGGCAAGGAGCAGAGAAGATGGCAAGCAAAGCAAGCGCAGTCTGGACAGGTTCCCTGAAAGAGGGCAAAGGCACCATCAGCACGGCAACCGGCGTTCTTTCCAACGCAAACTATTCCTTCCAGACGCGGTTTGAAGGCGCGGAGAGCGGCACGACGCCCGAAGAGATGATCGCGGCGGCGCACGCGAGCTGCTTTTCAATGGCGCTGGGTGCGCAACTTGGCGGCGCAGGACTAACGCCGACCAAGATCGAAACCCATGCCGCTGTGACGCTGGGCAAGGTGGACGGCGGATTTGCGATTACGCGCATCGCGCTCACCACGACGGCCGAGGTTCCGGGCGCGACGAAGGAAGTCTTCGATACGGCGGCGGCCAATGCGAAGACCGGCTGCCCGATCTCCAAGCTCTTTGCAAACAACACAGAAATAGTGCTGGACGCGAAGCTGGTTTAACCGGACGCGAAGCCGGTTTTGAGGTCCGATGCGGCGCAGAGAGTATTTGACACTCCGCGCCGCATTTGCGAAACTCATACTTGCTGCCCGACTGAAAAACCTTCAGTTCACAAGCACGTGCCGAAGTGGCGGAATTGGCAGACGCGCATGGTTCAGGTCCATGTACTCGCAAGGGTGTGGAGGTTCAAGTCCTCTCTTCGGCACCAACATTCCAAGAGCCTGTTATTAACTTTGCTGGAATGTGCGGACCAGGTTGGCAAGCATGAGGATGGCGAAGGCCAGGTAGTGCAGGTCGGCCAGAGTAGCGGCCAGTCGTTCGTAATCTCTGGCAAGCAGCGGAATCGCGCCGCCCATGCAAAGTCCCGTTCAACGACCCAACGGCGCGGCAGCAGGACAAAGCCTCGTTTGACCTCGGTATGTTTGACCACCTCCAGCCGCACGCCGTTTTTTGCAGTAGCCTGCGCCGCGTTTTCCCCCGTATATCCCTGATCGACGTACG
>JAKAXU010000020.1 GCA_021816455.1 Acidobacteriota bacterium | reverse complement strand
AAAACGCAGGTTCGCAACTGCTATGATGGAGAAGCGTCTCCACGGGATGGGCGGTTAGCTCAGCTGGTTAGAGCGCCTGCCTTACAAGCAGGAAGTCGGGGGTTCGAGTCCCTCACTGCCCACCAAGTACGGTATCCCAAAGCATTTTCGTCCGACAACGTAAGGCCAGGAGTTCCCTTCACGACGGATACTGGGACAAATGCCTCGACGCAGACTGGTTCCGCACGCTAACAGGGAAACTCCAGCTATGAATGATTGAGAAATCAGGGGCAGGTCAGCGCTATACCAGCGGACATTGTCATGGGGCAAGGTCGATATCCGGGCGATCCAACAAAAGCAAGAACTTGCCATCTATGGGCGAGTGGTGGTAATGGTTTCTGTTGCAAGGTGTTTTCCAGTTGCGAGAGGGGGTAGAGTCATGAAATATTTTGCTGGCGTATTGATGATGAGCTGTCTGCTGATCCCGCGGTCAACTCCGGCGCAGGCCCCAAACGACCGCACACTGACGGGCTATATCAGCGACTCCAAATGTGGCGCTATGCACATGGATAACGCCGTCGGATGCGTAAAACAATGCATTGAAAATGGAAATCAGCCCGTCTTAGTCGATGCGTCCAAACATGTATGGGCGGTGGAGAACCCACTCGCACTGAAGAACTATTACGGCGACAACGTCGAAGTTGTAGCAAGGGTCAACCCAGATGGAAAGACGATCTATGTGAAAAAAGTAACTAGGAAACCCGGCGTCATGGGGGGAATGAAGGATGGAATCACGCGCTGAACCGGAGACGCGGACAGGAATGACCCTATTGAAAGGCCACCCGCTGACTTCAGCCCGATGTGGAAGCGGCGTGGCCTGAACCTTCGGTGTTCCCAATGCAAAGCAATCTGTGATCATCACTTGAAGAAAAAGCTGCTGGCGTTTGAACCATGGACGCGGGAATGGCACGCTGTGCAAGGCTGAGATTGCGTCTTCTGGTTATGGAATGGCTTCGTTCCAGGCTCAGTATAGTTTGGCGTTGCAGTATGACACTGAGTACACAGTTCATTCACATTACTCTTGGTCAGCAAACGTGGATTCTCTGAACCATGGGGCGCATGGCAGGAGATGCAGCCTTCGGTTCTGACGGGTGGGTGCTCGTATACAAACGGACCCGCGGCATCGATGTGGCAATTTATGCAAACCTGATTCTGATCGGCCACCGACATAGGACTCTGCTTGTCGACGGTAGCGTGGGGGTTATGGCAATCGCTGCAGGTCAGAGCGCCTTCGTTGACTTTGTGATGGGATGAGAGTTCAAAGGCCGGCTTTACATCCGCATGACACGTTTCGCAAAGCTTGGTCTCCGGTTGCTTGAGCATGTTTTTTTCACTCTTAAACGTGTGCATGCTGTGGCAACCGACGCAGCCGATGCCTGCTTGAGTATGTGCGTCATGTTTGAAAGCGGGCAGTGAGGCGGAGTGGCAGCCGAGACAGATGTCGTCCTCTTCCTTGCTCCCCGTACCCGTGAAGGCAAATATTTTTGCCCCGTCGCCGCCAGACTCGACATGTTTTCTGCCGGGACCATGACAACTTTCGCAGGTAGTGCTCTTTCCGTTATGGTCATGCCTGAAATGAGGATTGGAGCTATATTCTCCGGTCACTTCCTTGTGGCAGGTGACGCATGCGCTGGATCCGACAAAGTCGGATGGGGCTGCGCTGGTTGGCTCTTGAGTTGCATCTTCAGCGCGTTGTTCGTGGCTTTCAGCGCGAACAGTTGCCAGACCGAAAATCGTGGATACCGAAAGCAAAATGAAAAGCTTCTCGATGGGACCTAACCGCCGCATGCTGCTCCTCCAGATCGGATTTCCGCTGATTGTCGGTTTGCAGTAGAACCGGAACAGCTTTTCTCGCAGGTTCTGTAGGATAGGTTTTCTTTTGCGTCGTTGCCTGTGACCTGAATCACAGGTGAGTTCTGGCTTTTTCCTGTAGCAGAATCCGTGAACAATCTGGTCGGCACATCTTGCGTCGGCGTTTGTGAACAGCCTCTCCCTCCGCTGTTTCGATCCATGGACTCCGTGCTGATCGAGTAGCAGGCGCTGGGTAATACTCCTGCATTTCTTTGAATCCACGCGAACTCAATCTTTGGGTGGAAGCGCTTTGCGAATTGGGGCGCTAGTCTGGTGCTTCGCTCTTCCCCAGAACGGAGTTGTGGAAGGTGCGTGATCGTTGGCAGCAGCAATTTGCCGATGCCCCGGATTGTTTGATTGGCCCGAAGCGGCCGCGAACCGTCCTTCACGTGCTTGACATCGAGATCGGCGGTGATGAATTTGTCACCATGGCAGGGCCCTGTTCCGTGGAAACGGAGCGGCAACTGCTGGTTACCGCCGAACGAGTGCGTCAAGCCGGGGCACAGATACTGCGAGGCGGAGCCTTCAAGCCGCGCAGTTCCCCCTATTCGTTTCAGGGGCTGGGTATTGAAGGCCTGCGGATGCTGGCCCACGCGCGTGAGGCGACGGGCCTGGCGATTGTGACTGAGGTGGTCTCCGAGGCAGACGTTCCGCTTGTGGCAGAGTATGCCGACATTCTGCAGATTGGCTCTCGAAATATGGAAAATTACGCACTGCTGGAGGCCGCGGCGCAATCCCGCAGGCCGATTCTCTTGAAGCGCGGAATGGTGGCCACGGTGGGTGATTTGCTGCGTTCCGCGCAATGTATTCTCTCGCACGGCAACCCTAAGGTGATGCTTTGCGAGCGGGGTATCCGCGGCTTTGAGACGGCAACGCGGAATACTCTGGACGCGGGCGCAATCGTACTGCTGAAGCAGGTAAGTTGCCTACCAGTGATTGTCGATCCAAGCCATGCGGCGGGTTATCGCGATTTGGTGTCGGGGTATGCGCGAGTGGGAGTGGCGGCTGGTGCCGACGGGATGATCGTCGAGGTGCATCCGGAGCCAGAGCAGGCGTGGAGCGATGGCGGGCAGTCGCTGACCCTGGAGCAATTTGACGCATTGATGACAGACCTGGAGCCGTGGATGGCTCTGGCCGGGCGTCGTTCGTACGTTCGTGCTGCGCTGGTGGAGGCCGGAAGATGAGGGAAATGGGATGGCTGCTGAAGCCTGCACCTTTGGCGGGGATTGGTTGCGCGGCAGCGGTTCTACTGTCTGGATTTGCGATGCAGAACTCGCAGGCACCGACTGCATCCAGATCGGGTGTTTCAGCCGGAGCATCACCTTCGTTGGAGATCATCGTGAGCGCAGCGCCCGGGGTTATGTATCCGCCCGAAGCCGGAGCGGGTGCCGGGCACGAAGCTGGAGTGGCTGCGGAGCGGAAGAGCGCGGCAGACAAGCTGTATCCCGACGGAGTGCATTTGCTGCTGGTACAGGCGAGCAAGGCAACTCCGCTGGTGCCGGAGTTTGCCGCCTCGGCAGATGCCAATGTCAGTTTTGACGGGAAGTCCATTCTGTTTGCCGGGAAGAAGACGGCTGCGGATCACTGGCAGATTTGGGAGCTTGAGTTGGCCGGGCACAAACTGCGCAAGGTGATAGCAGGGGACGGGGATTATTTGCATCCGTTGTATCTTCCTGGTCGGCGACTGGTGTATTCGCGTCAGACCGGACATGGGTTGGAACTGGAAGCGGCGCTCTATGACGGGACGGAACAGCTTCCACTGACGCATCTGGGAGCGGATGACGCGCCGGTGGACGTGATGGCCGAAGATGTACTCGAGGATGGCCGAATCCTATTCGAGACTGGGTTTCCACTGGGGACTGCCAGCGTAGTGTCCAGCGCCTCCAGCGGTCACCCGGAACTGTACCTGGTCTATTCCGACGGTAGTGGCGTCGAGTCGTATCGTTGCGATCACCAGGAGGCACAGAAGCTGGGTGGACGCTGGGGCGGGCGGCAGTTGAGCTACGGGAGCATGGCTGGCGATGTGCTCTTCACGCATGGCCGAACGCTGGGCCGATTCACTTCACCGCTTTCAGCGGAGGCCTCCGTGGTGGCTCCCGCAGCCGAGTACGCAGGGCTTGCAGAGGCGAGCGAAGGGAATTGGGTGGTTTCGGCGCGACGGACCGCGCGTCAGTCCTTTTCGCTGATGGAACTTCGGCCGGGGACGAAGCGGTTGAAACCATTGTATGCGCAGGCGGGAATGAACCTGGTCGAGCCAGTCATCGTTGCGCCGCGAACAACTCCTCGCCGTCATCCAACCGCGCTGCATCCGTGGACGACGGCGAATTTAATGGCGCTCGATGTGCGGATTTCTCGCGATGGAAATCTGGCCGCAGTACCCGCTGAGGTGCGCGTGGAAACATTGGGCGCCGATGGTCGCGCAGTTGATCTGGGAACAGCACCGATTGCCGAGGACGGTTCGTACTTTGTGACGGTGCCGGGGGACAAGCCGATTCGCTTTGCATTGCTCAATGCCCAGGGAGGGATTGTGCGCGCGCAGCGCGGCTGGTTCTGGGCGCGAGCAGGCGAGCAGCGGATCTGCGTGGGTTGCCACAGTGGGCCAGAGCAGGCACCGGAAAATCGGATTCCCGCAGTATTGCTGAAGACGACGGTTCCTGTGAATTTGAGTGGTGGGGCGGAGGGACAGAAGTGATGGCCGGTATCTGGGGTGTGGGTCTTTTGTTGATTGCGACTGCTGCCGCAGGGCAGACACCAGTTGGGCAGGCAGCCGCAGCTGGGAAAGCCGTGGAGGCTGCGAAGACTTCGGCTTCGAGCGCGACAAAGCAGTCGGTGATTCGATTTGAAGATGCAACGGATGCTGCGGGAATTGATTTTGTCCACAGTTTCGGCTCGCGGAAGCTGGGTTCTTTGCTGGAGGGAACCGGCGCAGGGTGCCTGTGGTTTGACTACAACAACGATGGCTTGCCCGACTTGTATGTGGTGAATGGCCGCCCACTGGACGACTCGATGCACCCCTATCCCCTGAAGGAAAAGCCAGCCGAGATGCCGCACAACCATCTGTATCGCAATGACGGGAATGGAAAATTTACCGACGTAACGTGGCAGGCTGGACTGGCGCCGGATATGTACGGTGTTGCGGTGACAGCGGCGGACTACGACAACGATGGCTTGGAAGACCTGCTGGTGACCGGCTATGGAAAGGTGATTCTCTACCGCAATCTGGGCAACGGCAAGTTTGAGGATGTAACTGCGAAGGCTGGAATCAAGGTGGATGGGTGGTCCATCAGTTCAACCTGGCTGGACTATGACCGCGACGGATGCGTGGACCTTTTCATAGGCCGATATGTGAAGTTCGATCCGAAGTATCGAGCCTTCTACGCTGCGGATAACTACCCTGGGCCTCTCGATTATGAAGGAGATACAAGCAGGCTCTACCACAATAACTGCGATGGAACGTTTACGGATGTAACCGATAAGTCTGGCATCGGGGCGTATATAGGTCGGGCAATGGGAGTGACGGCGGCCGATTTCGACGGCGATGGCTGGCCCGATATCTATGTGGCCAATGATCGGACGGAGAATTTTCTCTTTCACAACAAGCACGACGGAACCTTTGAAGAGATCGCCAATGATGCTGGCGTGGCCTATGGGCAGAACGGGGAGAATACCGGGGCGATGGGGCCGGTTTTCGCCGATTTCGAGGGACGTGGACTGTTGGATCTGTTTGTGACCGACTCACATTACAACCGACTTTTGCTCAATGACGGGAAGCTTGGTTTTGATGATCTAGGTGCGAGGAACGGCGTTTCCCAGGCCAATGCACAGTATGTGAGTTGGGGGTCCGGCGTCTACGACTTTGATAACGACGGGCAACTGGACATTCTGGTATTTCATGGCGGACTGATTCAGATGATTCCGCAGGAACATACGGTCTTTCGCGGCCTTGGCAACGGACAGTTCCAGGATGTTTCGGAGCAGGCAGGCAAGGTATTGAATGTGCGCACAGTGGCGCGCGGAGCCTGCTTTGCGGATTACGAAAACAACGGCAAGGTGAGCGCGTTTGTCGTCAATCTGGGCGCTCGCGGGACGTTGGTGAGAAACGTTTCAACCGACACGGGACACTGGCTCGAGCTACGCCTGAAAGGAACCAAAAGCAATCGAGACGGAATTGGCGCTCGCGTGACGATATTTGCAGGGGGAAAGCAACAGATGCAGGAGCGTGTGGCATCCTCTGGATACCTTTCGCAGAACGACGGACGGCTGCATTTTGGCTTGGGCGCGGCGGCAGTAGTGGACAAGATGGAGATTCGGTGGCCAAGCGGTCGGGAGCAGACGCTGGAAGCTGTGCCAGCAGATCGGGTGATGACGGTGGAGGAGCCGAAATGAGCCGACAGCTCTCTGCTTCCATTGTGATCGCGACAGTGCTGCTGGCTGTATTTGCGGGACCAGATATGCGCGCGGCGTCGCGGACGGCTAAGTCGGCGACGCAAGCTGCGCAGGCGACCGGAAGTGTTGCCAGCACGGATGCAAGCCAGGATGACCCCGATGAAGTGCGCGCAGTGCCATTGGAGCAGTACGCCTCTCCGGTAGAGTTGTTGTTCTCCCCGGACGGTGCATGGCTCTATGTGCTCTGCCAGGAGTCGGGCGAAGTGCAGGTGCTTGATGCGTCGAGCGGACGCATGCTGAAGCGGATCGCAGTGGGTCGAGTGCCGCGAGGATTTGCTTTGTCGCCGCGCGGAGACAAACTCTATGTGACCAGCAGTTGGGACGACCGGGTTGCCGTGGTGGATACGCGGCTGTTGCGGGTAATCGCGACCTGGCGTGTGGGAGCGGAGCCAACTGGGATCGCCGTCGATCGCACCGGGACGCGGCTCTTTGTCGCCAATCGCATCAGCAGCGATGTCGCTGTGCTGGACGCAAAGACCGGTAGCGAGCTACGACGACTGGTGGCCGGTCGTGGAGCCAGCTACATGACGATGGCCGCCGATGGAAGCCGATTGTTAGTGACCCATGTATATCCGAATCCGAGAGGATACAGAACCGTCCCGGAGTCGGAGATCACGATAATTGACCCGCAGACCACGCGCGTGGTCGAGCGGATGCCGCTGCACTCGATTGCAGGTACCTTCCATGTTGCGCTCTCTACGGACGGACGGTTGGGAGTGGTGGCGCATCTGCACCCGAAAAATCTGGTTCCGTTGGCGCATGTCGAACACGGGTGGATCTTCGGCGATACGATCACAGTTTTCGGCCCTGACCTCGGTATGGGACCAGGTAGCGCGGTCGAGGTGCCGCTCGACGAACTGGATCGTTATTTTTCCTACCCGTTTGGAGTTGCGATTTCACCGGATAAACGACGCATTTACATCACCAACGCAGGATCGGATGTGGTGACCGTAGTGGACGTGCGCAGGCTGCTGGCTTATATCCACGCGCACCCCGGAGGATTCGCGGAAAATCTTGGAGCAAGCGCTTACTACGTGGAGGCACACATAGCCGTAGGCGCGAACCCGCGCGGTGTTTTGCTGAGCCGCGATGGCCGTCGGCTCTATGTGGCCAACCGGTTGGACGATACGGTGAGTGTTGTGAACACGGCCTCGAACCGCGTGGATAAGACGTTTGCACTCGATGGGCCAAAGACGATCTCGGCGCTTCGCAAAGGGGAGCGGATTTTTTATTCTGCTCGATATAGCTTTCAGGGGCAGATTGGCTGCACCAACTGCCATATCGACTCGACGTTCGATGGGCTTACCTGGGATCTGGAACCGGATGGTTTCGGTATCGGCATTGTCGATAACCGCCTCCTTGAGGACATTCGCAATACAGCGCCATACAAATGGAATGGCAGCAATCCGAATATCCAGACCGAGTGCGGCGTGCGCACGGAAAGGTATTTCTGGCGCTCGCAAAACTACAACGACCGACAACTTGCGGATTTGACGCTCTATGTGCGGAGCATTCCGGCACGGCCCAATCGCTGGCGACTACCGAATGGGCAAATGACACCGGCGCAGGAGCGAGGTCGAGCGCTGTTTGTTCGCTCCGTGGATAACTTTGGCAAGCCTATCGCCGTGAAGAACCGGTGCGTATATTGCCACAGCGGTCCGATGGGAACTGATCAGAAGTCGTTCGACGTTGGGACAGGAAAAAAGACGGATCCAAGCGGACTCTTCGATACACCACAATTGACCAATATAGCGCTCACTGCGCCATATCTTCATGATGGTTCAGCGCGCTCGCTGGAAGAAATCTGGACGGTGTACAACCCGGAAGATCGTCATGGACGCACCAACGATTTAACCAAAGACGAGTTGAACGATCTAATCGAGTATCTGAAAACGAGATGAGAGGAACACGATGAAAAAATTGTTGCTGTGTTTCCTGATGAGCATGCTGGTAAGTGCGGCGATGGCCGCAGTGCCAAAGATGCCGATCTTTCGGTTTGAAAACTTTACTGTGGCCAACGGATTACCAGATAACCATGTGTACGCAGTTCTGGTAGACGGAGACAGAGTATGGGTTGGCACTGAAAACGGCCTGGGACTCTACGAAAACAAGCACTGGAAGGTTTACGGAACCGCCGATGGACTGGCGCATCGCGCGGTACTCTCGCTGGCTCTGGATCGACGCACGGGTGACCTGTGGGCGGGAACGATGGGCGGGTTAAGCCGTGTCTCCGCCGGGCGCATTGACAGCTATACGCAGTTGAACTCAGGGCTGAGCAATGACGTGGTGTACGGACTCTCCGTTGAGGGAGACAACGTCTGGGTGGCAACGGCCGCTGGCGGTTGCCGACTGAATACCCGTACCGGGAAGTGGACGCTCTACAACGACCGCAACACGCCCATGAACGAGATATGGACTTATAACGTGATGGCGACGCCGGAAAAGGTCTACTACGCGGTATGGGGCAGCGGAGTGCTTGAACTGAATCAAAAAACAGGCAGGTGGGACAAATACGACGATCCGGACGGAGAAAATGAAATGGTTCTCTTCAAGGATCAGGGACTTATCCATGAAATCGTAACCTCGGTGAGTTATGTAGACAAGATTCTGTGGATCGGAACTTACATGGGAGACAGTCGCTACGACGGACGCTACTGGCATAACTTTCTGATGAAGGATAGCGGACTTCCATCGGACTTTACCAATCTGGTGAAAGGAGTGGACGCTACCCATGCATGGTTCTGCACGGACAAGGGTTTGGCATACTACGACGGCGTCAACTGGGCTGTATATCGACCTTCGCTCAAGGATGGCAGGCCGGAGATGACAGTAAGGGATGTAACGGGAAAGGTTACGCAAATTGCCGTGACTACCGCTCCAGCGCATAACTACATTCTCGGAATCGACTTTCAGGGAGAGGATATCTGGGTGGCTACAGCCAAGGGGCTTAGCCATGGAATTCGTTTGAGGACGAAGTGAATTGCCACGAGGCTGGGCGGGGATGTTTTTGCCTGCTGAGAGCAGGCGATACAGAAAACGCCTGTTTGCAGAAATGATTTTCAACCAGTGATAACAAGGAGAAATTTGGATGAATGCCATGACGGAAATACTCGATTCTATCGCTCACGCGCCGATTCAGAAGCGCGCCATTACCAACCACAGCGTCCTGAATGAGGCTTATCACTACGCCAAGCCAAGTTCGTTTTCGCGCGGCATGCGCATCGACCTGAATGGCTTGGTGATTCTTCTGATTTCAGGCACAGCAAGCATCGACGAGCAGGGTGTGAGTGTGCATATAGGGGACTTCGGAGCACAGTTGCGGCGAACCTTCAAGAACATAACGGCGCTGCTGGAAGCGGAAGGAGCAACCTGGCACGACATCGTGCGCACGAGTTGCTATCTGCCGAATATCGACAGGGATTATGACGAATTCAATCGCATTCGGACGGAGTTTTTCAAAGAGCAGGGCCTGGACCCACTGCCCGCTTCGACTGGGATTCAGGCCGGGCTTTGTCGCCCGGAACTGTTGGTCGAAATCGAAGCGATTGCAATGTTCCGAACGAAAACCACAGAGTGATCCAGCCTCCTCAGTTCTAGCTGCTGCCCGCATCGAGGAGCGTCTCTTGCCGACAGCCCGACCTATGCCCTGAAGATGGAGCTCCGACATGCGTCAAAAATGGCAGTTGCTGGTTTCCAATAGTTTTCTCATTGGTACATTGCTTGCGGTTGGCTGTGGAGTTGGATTGTCAGCCCAGGAAAAAACCGGAACTCCCTCGAAGAGGGTGTGTGCTTGTGGCGCGCACCCTCCCGGGCCGCCTCCGGATCGCGTAGTGGTTCCATACGCGGGAGAGCCTGCGGATTTGCAGCCCTTTTCGAAGTTCGCTACTCCATATGCGTTGAACTATATTCATCCCAATGTATATTCCGGCGCGGGTCGCGATCTGCCCGAGCCAACAGGATTGACCGAAGTCCGAATTGGCTTTCTGGGACCGATAGAAAATAATCCTGAACAGGTATTTGGCTTGCGCATGTTGCACGGCGCGCAGTTAGCCGTTGAGGAACGCAATGCTCAGGGTGGGTATGGCGGAAAGCCCTTCAAACTGATGTTGCACAACGACTACAACAACTGGCAGGCGAACGCAGTCTACGGTGAAACTAGACCTACTGACCCGGGAATCTGGGGTTCGGCCTCCGATGAGATGGTCAAGATGGTCTACGACGACAAGGATTGGGCTGTCTTTGGCTCCATCAGTTCCGAGTCCACGCATATCGCCCTGCGCGTAGCTCTGCGCGCAGAGATTCCAATCGTAAACTCGGCGTCCACGGACCCCACTATTCCGGAGACTTATATCCCCTGGTACTTTACCGATCTGCAGGATGATCGAGTGCAGTCGTATACGCTGGCCCGAAGGATATTCACTGAACTCGGAATGAAGCGGGTAGCTTTGCTGCGCGTGAACAATCGCTACGGCCGTTTTGGCGTACCGAAGTTTCGTGATGCGTCACGTCGACTGGGACATCCGGTGGTGATTGAGCAGAAGTTCATGCCTGGCACTACGGATTTTTCCCGACAACTGCGGGTCATTCAAGCCTCCCGTGCGGATGCGATTGTTCTTTGGACAGATGAGGCCCCGGCAGCGATGATTCTGAAGCAGATGCGCAAGATGGGGATGAAGCAGCGCGTCTTTGGAAGCTATCGCACGCTTGGTCCTACGCTGCTGGCAGACGCTGGCCCAGCTGCAGAAGGCTTCGAAGCGGTCTTTCCCTACGATCCAACGCGCAAGGATCCGCGTTGGACAGAGTTCCAAAGCCGGTTTGCAAAACGGTTTGGAGAGCAGCCGGAGCAGTTTGCTTCGCTTGCCTACGACGCCATGAATCAGTTGCTGGACGCAATTTGCGAAGCAGGATTGAACCGCGCACGGATTCACGACGCGCTGGCTCAGATTGGAAGCTATGACGGGGTGACCGGACACATGGTTTACGATCCGAACCTGAAGAACGTCAGCCCTATGTACCTGGGCCATGTGCATGACGGAGCGATTACCTATCGTCTGGAGCCAATCGAAATAAAGCAGACACCGCCGTCAACCTCCGCTGGAATCGCAGACCCGGCAAAGCCAGCGAAACCCTATGCCTACCTGCCTGAGGTTCCTGTGAGTTTTGTTGGCCCTGCTAGACATGATTCGCCTGCTGGGCCGATACGCGTGGTGGTCTTTGGCCGAGACGCAACTGCGGTGACGCACAGAGCGTCGGTGGCAGACGCGATTCCCTCGAGCTGGAAACTGCTGCCGATTGACAGCGGACAGAACTGGGGAGTGGCAGCAACCGAACTGGTGAGGGCGTTGATGGATCAGCATGCTCTGGCAATCGTGGCCCTGGACCGTGACGCCGCTCATCTGTCGGCGCAACTGGCACTGAAGAGTTTTGTTCCAGTCATCGCAATCGCAGACGACAGGACGTTGACTTCGACGAATCTACCGTGGGTCTTTCGACTGCCTGCCAGCACCTCGCCGGAGGCAGCGTTCAAGATACTGAAACTCGCAGAGCAGAAGAGTGGGGCAAATCCCGATCGGCTTCGCTCTGTACTGGCTTCCGGCGAGCACTTCGGAAAACAGTTTTTTGCAGTAAATGGAGAGCCTGGCGTACCACCGATGTAAGCGTTGTTTCTGCAGTCATCCAGCCAGTCTATGAGTCTATTCTTCCGTCTGACTCTTCAAAGAGCAATCGGAGGCGGTTGAAATCCAAACTCTCTATCCAGTACCGACGCGATTCCGAGTGCAACTTCATCTTCATGCGGGCGTGCTACGACCTGGACCCCTATTGGCAAACCTTCCGTCGAACGTCTTATCGGGATAACTGCTGCCGGAGCACCCAGAACATTCCACCACTGTGTATGTCGTACCGCGTCAAGGTAGGCTACCTGACTGCCTCCTATATCCCAACTTCGTTCTCCGTGGCGAAATGCCGGGATACTCGCTACCGGACAAAGCAGAACGGAGTAGTGTTGCATCTCATCCAGCATCCTGCCGCGCTCGACATCCATATCCGTCCAGAGATGTAATATATCTACCGCGTCAAGCTCGCCACTGAGCCGTGCAATCTCCAGAAATTCCTGAAATATCGGACTGAGTTCCGCGTTTCTCCCGCGAATTATCGGCTGATACAACATTGCTCCGCACTGCACAAAACATCTCCACCAAAGCTTCCGCAAGGATTCCAGCGCGTGCGGACGAAATGGCTCCAAATGAAATCCCGACTGTTTCAGAACATGAACTGCATCCTGAATAGCATTGCGCGTTTCCTCCGTTACCGGAACCAATCCGTCCTCTTCAAAATACCCAATAGTGCGCGAGCGCAATTCAACCCCCGTCGGATTCCTTATAGCAGATGGATAACTCACCGGGTCGATGAAATCCTGTCCTGAGAGAGTCTCAAACATCAGTTCTATATCCTGAATCGTGCGCGCCATGGGCCCGATAGCTCCCAGCACGCTGAATGGTCCGTGACAAGGTGGCAAGTGTCCGCGTCCAGGAATTCGTCCGGGGGTCGGTTTCAGCGAACAGATACCCGTAAAATGAGCGGGCAATCGGACCGATCCTCCGCTGTCGCTGCCCAGCCCCGCAGCGGACATGCCTGCAGCGATCGCCGCCGATTCTCCCCCGCTCGAACCGCCCGCAGTACGCTCCAAATCCCACGGATTCCGCGTTCGCCCGTGGAGTGCATTCTCCGTCTCGTAAGCCATCAGGAACTCTGGACAATTCGTCGTGCCCAGTATCAACGCACCGGCACCACGCAATCGAGCAACAACCTCTGCATCCGTATCCGGAGTCTGTCCGCGAAACAGCGTACTCCCGATCTCGCATCGATAGCCCGCCGTAGCGATGGAAGATTTAATGCTTACAGGCAAGCCATGCAACGGTCCGATGGAAGCGCTGTCCGATACGACCTGCTGTTGAAGAGCGATCGCCTGCGCACGTACGCGGTTCTCATCAAAATCAACAAAAGCGCCGATCGTCGGATCCAACCTGACAATCTGCAGAATATGCTCCTCCGCGAGTTCCATAATTGAAATTGCACCAGACCGCAGCATCTTAAGCTGCTGCGATGCGGATGAGAGCACAATCGAACTCATCGTGCCCCACCCGTATCGCCGCGATTAACGGTCGTATCTGCTGGCGTAGAAGGCCTATATCGGTAGTCGAAACGGAAGCTTGTACTCGGAGCGCCAGTATCGAATCGATCATTCCACTTCAACTGATAGTCCAAGGATCGAGCATCAGATGGAAAGGACTCTCCGGCAGGATAGGGATATTTACTCATTCCATGAAAAGGAAGCTGGGTCACGGTGTACGGCAACGCATCATAGAAATCCATGTCCTTGACAAAGCCATTGGCATAAAAGAAATAGTCTCGCTTCCAATGTGGCGGCAAGGGGGGCAGCGCGCTGGCATTAAACTCCGTTGCTATCTCCTCACCGCTGCCAAATATGGCGAACTGATTATCCACACGAGTGAGCAACGGCGTTACATCGCCGAAGTGGGTATAGCTTCCGCGCTGTCGCTGAAACGGTCCGGTGAGACTCACTTCGTCATAGTTGTAGTTCAAGTCTCCAGCATTGCGCCCTTCCAATTGTTTTGGATAACCATGAAACTGCAGCATGGCATGAGCCAGCGGTATTTCGGTAATATGCAGCTTGCTTTCCTCCGAGGGGGTTGTATCGACAAGCACCTGATCCCAATAGACCTGCAGATTCGTGACGATGCGAATTCGGCTGCGTTCTTCAGGCACTTTCCCCGTGAGGTCCACGACGATCGTCCGCTCCAAACCGGCGGGAAAGCCCATCTCCTGGTCGATCCGCTTCCACGACCCATCCTGCATTTGAACCTCGACATACGGCGATACAGGAGTGATTCCAGCTTGCCAGGCAGAATATAGAGAGCTGGCGCTGAAGTAATCCACATAGCCGGTCAGTAACAGACGCAATGGCTCTTTAGGCTGGCGCGTTCCAATGTCTAACGTCAGCACATGGGGTTTTGCAAAACCTTCATAAGATAGCTTGCTGAAGTCGTTGACGAAGCGGTGGTCGCGATTTTTCAGAGCCGCTAGAACATCTTCACCCTTGTCTCCCCACGCACCTTCCGGGAGGCGAGCCTTCCTGGTGACAATTACTTTTCCCGAAGCAAAAGGAGGATTGTCGAGGAAGCGCTCATCGGGATACACCTCGGTATCGTCAGGATGGTCCACGGCACGCAATCGTAATTGGTCGATGTAGTTTACCTCTTCCATCGGCTCAGTGAAACGTAAACTCAGCAGTCCCTTCTCTGGCGCAAGCTGCGAACCATCCACTTTTATCCATTCATCCGGATCGGGTATGTTTCTTCGTTGCGGAGTAAACCAGTGACCAACAACAGCAGCCCCAATGCTGTCTGTGACCAAACCGTAGTGTTTGCCATTCCAAGCAAAAACCACAGGACAGGAGCTGCCGCGGCGGTCCGCTTCGGCGTACAGAATTGTTCTCGAATCCGGCGCGTTGATCTCATCCTGTGGAACCCCCGTCGGCCATAACATCCGCACCATTTCGATGGACTTTGCCGACCCCAATCCAACCAGAATCTCAGGCGCAGCTTGGGTAAGGTATCCTTCCCCGCCAGCTATTTCCCATTTCTGCCAGTTGCCTTCCGAAAGCACCTCGACCTTTGTTCCTATCGCTGTCTTGTTATCGGCAAGCCCTTTGAACTGTAATCGAACCGAGTGGTTAAGATTTCCACCATCGTTGCGCAAAAGCATCGGCGGAGCTGTTGCTGAGGTTACGATCAGATCAGCATCTCCGTCTCCATCCACATCCATCGCGATCAATCCCCGAGGGGCTTTCAATGGAATCCGATCCAGGCCAAGAGCATGGCTGACATCTACGAAGTGACCACCTCCCTGATTGCGAAAGATATGTACCCGCGGTCCGCGCGCAGTCACCACAATTGCCGCCAGATCGATCCAGCCATCATTATCAAAGTCGATGGCTGTAATTCCCCAGGCGCGAATTGCGCCGGGAAGAGATATGGGCACGCGCTCAAATTTATTACCATCGATATTTTTCCACAAAACTATTCCCGGTGAGCCGGATTGCGTCACTGCAATATCCATCCATCCATCCTTGTTGAAATCAAAGATGGCCATACCGGTCACGTTCGGATGCGCAGCGTCCTCCGATACACTTTGACGGCGGTATCTCCCTTCGCGAGGATTAAAGTAGATGGTTGGTGAAGCGCCTTCTCCTGCAACAACGAGGTCAACTGCCCGGTCGTTATTTATGTCCGAGAGTGTCACCTGTTGGGTTGTTCCTGAACCTTGCAATCCGGTCGGAGTTGTCCAGTCGGTAAATGTCCTATTTCCGTTGTTCCGCCACAGAACGTTCGACGATCCGCCAGCTTGCAAAGGTGATCCTGTGATAAATAGATCAAGGTCTCCGTCATGATCGTAATCCACAAAAGTCATTCCCCGCGGATGATTGAGCGGGACAATTCCCGAAGCTTTTGTGACGTCAGAAAAATGACCATTTCCCTCGTTGTGAAACAATGCCACACGGTCTTCCAGGGCAACTGCAAGGTCAGCCCTTCCGTCGCTGTCAAAATCACCGACTGCGCAGGAAATAGCATCGCCCTTGATTGCGAGGCCGAGGTTAGCGGCTGACATTTTCTCGAAACTGCCATCGCCGCGATTTCTCAACACTTCAATCGCATTCTCGCCCGATTGCATCAACACCAGATCGTAAAGTCCGTCCCCATCCACATCCATCAGACAGGCACCACCACTGTTCGTAGTTCCCGCTGTATTCTTCTCTGGATTTTCTTTGCTCATCAGCGGTCGTGCGACAAAATGCACAGGATTCATCGGCCGCGGCTGCAATTGCTCGATAACGGGAACAGCCGTTGAAAGTCTTCCCTGGTCGCCGTATGTAAGGCCAAGCGCCGAAGAAATCTTATTCATTGTGAGGTGTTGGAATTGTTGGAAGTGAACTCTGGCATCTTGCGGCTTTCCCGAACGCTGGAGTGCCCGCGCAAGGGCAAATTCAGAGGAAGCGTGATGCGGTTCTATGGACAGTGCCCTCTCGAACGCAGCAATCGCAGGCCCATACTGTTTTTCGTCCTGATAGCAGACGCCTTCGAAATACCATGAGTCCGCATCGCCGGGATCCAGCGCAACAGCATGTGCGAAGCTGGCAATAGCAGCATTCAGCTCGTTTGCCGCGCGATGTACTAAGCCCAGGTTGTACCAGGGGCGCGGATTGCTCGGATCCAGTTCCGCTGCGTGTTCTAATGCTGCTTTTGCTTGCGCGATCTTCTGTAAATAGAACAGGGCGATTCCGTCATTCAACGCAGCCTGTGGAAGCGCATTGTCTTTTTGCCGAGCAGAAGCAAACGCAGCTTCCGCACGCTCTGTCATTTGCTGGTTCATCCAGGCTACGCCGTCATTGTTCAGCCGAACAGCTTCGGCATGGCGCGTGGATTGGTTGGGGCTTTCGGCTCTGGCGATCGGAGCAAACCATAGAAATTGCAAAAACAGCATCAACAACACAAAAACAAGAGGGCGAAGACGTATGCACGAACCTGTTGACATGTATAAGCACCTGAAGGGATACAAGACTTTAGCTTCCGAATTCTGTCAGACCCAGCAGCTGCTCCGCATCAACCTTCAGATTGGCTCGTTTCAATATGCGGTTAGACGACGGGGGATAACGCAGCTTCGGGACACGAGTAGTATGCGGCTCATACCGACCAGATATACTCATAAAGTGAGTGTGTTGGTCAATACAGTACCGCATCTGTCAAGCATAGACTGGTACACATACCTTGCGCGTCCCAGATTGCCCGGCCCTTCAACTCATGCGCTCAACTCGATCGCGGATCGTTCCATATTCATCACAGGCGCTGGTGGTTCAATCGGGAGCCTGCTCAGTCTTCGCATAGCCCGCCTTAAACCCCGCAGACTTACACTGCTTGATATTTCTGAGCAGGCACTCTATCGTCTTCGCATTTCACTTGAAGCAGAGAACCTGACGGATCAAGTTACTCTGCTGCTTGGCAGTGTGGCGGACCATCTATTACTCCGAGAAGCGTTTTCGTGCTCTTCACCAGACATTCTCTTTCATGCTGCGGCACACAAGCATCTCCCGTTGATCGAGGAATATGCTTTAGCTGCCATCGCGAACAACACTCTCGCAACCAACATGCTACTGTGCGCCGCGGCAGAATACAAAATCAGTCGGACTATTTTGCTCTCGACGGACAAGGCAGTGTCCCCCACCAGTATCCTCGGCGCGACCAAGTCCGTCGCGGAGATGGATACGCTTTGTCATCGCGGCATTGTGGTGCGCCTGGTCAATGTTCTGGGGACTGAGGGGAGCGTCGTCCCTGCTTTTCTGAAGCAGATCGAAAACCATCAGCCAATCACAATTACCGATCCGAAGGCCACGCGGTATTTTCTCACCAGCGAAGAAGCGGTCGACCTTCTGCTAACGGCTTCGATTGAATCCGCACCTGCAACAACGCTTGTTCCCGCTATTCGCAGTCCTCAATCCATTTTAGATATGGCGCATTTTCTTCTTACGCAACTCGCTTCTCCCTGCGCTTCAACGATTCGTTATGTAGGGCTTGGTGTGGGAGAAAAACGACACGAAAATCTCTGGTCCGAAGACGAAGAAGTGCTCGCCGAAAGCTTGCACGGCTCGTTGCAGGTGGTAGCCCGCCAGCGTCCGATATATGCTCTAGATCGGATAAACACAATGCTCGAACCTTTGCGGATTGCTGTGGCCTCTCGCAATCTGCCGGAAGCCATGGATCACATGCAGTCCCTGGTGCCCGGTTACACACCGAGCGAGACTATTCTCAGGCAGATTCGCATCCATGCGGGAGTAGCGTCTTGATGAAGAGACGTATCGCTGTCGTCACAACGTCCCGTGCGGATTATGGGCATCTCTATTGGCCTTTGGTTGAACTCTCGCGGCGAGACGATGTCGAGCTTGGCGTGATCGTTCTTGGTGCCCATCTATCCGCCGAATTCGGCATGACTGTTCGACAGATCGAGAAGGATGGCTTTCCGATCATCGCTCGTATTGAATGCCTGCTCAGTTCAGACTCGGATGTCGGCATGGCTAAGACCATCGGCCTTGCCACACTCAGCCTCGCCGATATGCTGGATGGCTGGCGGCCCGACATATTGCTGCTCATTGCTGACCGCTACGAATTGCTGGCACCTGCTTCGGTTGCACTTGCTTTACGTATTC
The DNA here is from genome assembly GCA_021816455.1 of Acidobacteriota bacterium. Classification (GTDB taxonomy): domain Bacteria; phylum Acidobacteriota; class Terriglobia; order Terriglobales; family Acidobacteriaceae; genus Acidicapsa. Next base: position 33,427 of record JAKAXU010000020.1, on the reverse strand, counting down.
CGATTGCGCATATTGAAGGTGGTGAAGTCAGTCAAGGCGCGATTGATGATGCCGTTCGCAATGCCCTCACCAAACTTGCACACATACACTTCACCTCTACACCGTTGGCGCGTCAACGCGTGATCGCCATGGGAGAAGAACCCTGGAGAGTCCACCACGCCGGCGCTCCCTCTTTGGATCACCTTCGGCGAAGTCGGCTCTATACACGAGAGCAGTTGGAGCAACGGCTTTCTCTCGATTTGTCACAGTCCACGCTTCTCATCGCCTACCATCCGGTTACCCTACATCGCGACACCACCGATGAGGCCACAGCGCTTTTTTCTGCGCTGTCTCTTCTCCCGGATCAGATGGTATTTGTGTATCCGAACTCCGACGCGGGAAGTCGTAGCCTGATTGAACGCACGCAGAAATTTGCGTCAGAGGTCGACAATATCAAGGTGTTTGTCAATCTCGATACGGTCACCTATTGGAGCCTTCTTGGAAACGTCGATATGCTGGTTGGCAACTCTTCGAGCGGCATCATGGAGTCGGCCTCCTATGCTCTGCCAACCGTCAATATCGGCATGCGTCAGCAAGGGCGCGAGCGAGCACGTAACATCCTCGATGCGGAGGCTTCACAGGAATCCATTCTCGCAGCGATTCATCAGGCTAAGACTGAAAGTTTCCGCAGTGGCCTGAATAACATGACCAATCCGTATGGAAGCGGATATGCCGCCGAGAAGATTGCAGGTATTCTTGCAACTGTTCCGCTGGAACTCCTGCTCGTGAAGCAACCGGCACCGCTAATACGCAAAATAGAGGCTCTGTGACAGCCAGCATTCCACTTTCATCTCCTGATATTACTGAGGCTGAGATTGAAGCAGTTACTGCGGTCTTGCGAACCAACAGCCTCAGCCTTGGACCCAGGCTCGAAGAGTTCGAGTCACTCCTGGCGGAGCGACACGGTGCAGCTTCTGCCATCGCTGTCAGCTCCGGTACCGCAGCTTTGCACCTCGCTATCCGAGCGCTCAACCTTGGAGATCGCGATGAAGTTATCATCCCTTCTTTCACTTTTATTGCTGTTGCCAACGCGTTGCTCTATGAAGGAGCAGTGCCTGTTTTTGTCGATATTGATCCCGTTACACTGAACATAGATCCAGCAGCGGTAGAGGCTGCGATTACTTCGCGCACGCGCGCAATTCTCATCGTTCACACATTTGGCATCCCAGCAGAGTTGGATATTCTCTGTCAGATCGCTCAGCGGCACCATCTCTATGTGATCGAAGACGCTTGTGAAGCCATTGGGGCCACCTTCCACGGCAAACCCGTTGGCACCTTTGGCGACATCGCTGTCTTTGGTTTTTATCCGAACAAGCAGATCACTACCGGCGAGGGAGGCGCATTGCTTGTTCGTGACCAACAACTCGCGAATCGTATACGCGCCATGCGGAATCAGGGCCGCTACCCCGGCAACGACTGGTTCCAGCATCGCGAGCTTGGCTTCAATTATCGGCTCTCCGAGCTAGCCTGTGCTCTCGGCATCGTACAACTGAAACGTATGGACTCTATTCTTGCTGCCCGCGCAGGCGTTGCTTCATGCTATCAGCAACGCTTAGCAGGATTTTCAGCAATTCAGCGCCCGATTGCTCACTTCTCAGATAGAACTGTAAGTTGGTTCGTCTATGTCATTCGCTTCTCGGCGCATGCACCAGAAGACATTAGAGATTGTGTCATGAATGGCCTGGCGGAGCAGGGAGTAGCTTCCGCACGATACTTTGCCCCGATCCATCTTCAGCCTGTTTATGAAAAAGTTACTCAGCAACACCCCCCACGCCTCGTGATCACGGAAACCGTCGCTCGGCAGACTTTAGCTCTACCGTTCTACAACCAACTAGCTCCCGAAAAGGTGGACATTGTTGTCGGTATCCTTTCTTCCATCCTCCGCAAAAGGATGGAGTAACACTGCGGAGTGCCTGGGGAAATCTATAGCAAACAGGTATCCGCATACCGCCCGCATACCGCCGGTGGTATGCGAAGCGCGTCGCGAATCCGTGCCAGCGGTACTCCGCCGCCCGCACCAGGCCGCGTAGCTCGCGATCAGCCGTGACACTTGCGCTCCGCTTTGCCCGGTCATCTTCTCGATCACTCTGATCTTCAATCCTCTGCAGAACTTATCCCTCAGGCTCAGCTTCTGTTGAGCAAGAGTGGTTGTGGCGGGGAAATGGAAGGTGCGATATACTGATTTGGTCCGCTCGGTGACGGGGTTTCCCTTATTTCCGAAGCGGAATCCGCCGGAGCGGGTTGCCTTTGTCGAGTGCATCGCATGGGCCATCGAACCGGAGACACGAGACAACCATGCCGAAACTGAAGACACACTCGGGCGCGGCCAAGCGCTTCGCGAAGACTGGCAGCGGCAAAATCACGCGCCGCCAGACGAAGATGCGCCACATCCTCACGTCCAAGCTGCCGAAGACCAAAGCGAAGTTGGGCAAGACGCTGCTGGTCTCCGACGCCGACTTCGAAAAAGTCGCGCGGATGATCCCCTACGCCTGAGCAGGTCGGCGGCCGGAGACGGTCGCAGGCATGGGCCAGCCAATGCGTTGCACGGCCCCCTGGTGTGAGACGCCGGGCGAGATCAGGTAAGACAAGCGAGTGAAGAGGTTAACAGCGTAGTCCGCGCGGAGTGATCCCAAGGATACGCCTCCTGCCTCCAGCCGCAGAACGAAACGCAAAAAGGAGCAAGAACCATGCCACGCGTTAAACGCGGTACCAAGCGGCACGATCGCCGCAAGAAGATTCTGAAGCGAGCAAGCGGCTACTTCCTGACCAAATCGAAGCTTTATCAAGCGGCACAGGAAGCCGTCGAACGCGGCCTGAAGTTCGCCTACATCGGGCGTCGGCAGAAGAAGCGCCAGTTCCGTTCGCTGTGGATTGTGCGCATCTCAGCTGCGGCCAAGCAGAATGGCTACAGCTACTCGCAGTTGATCAACGGCCTGAAGAAAGCCGGCATCGAGCTGGATCGCAAGATGCTGGCCGATATCGCCGTGCGGGACGCGGCGGGCTTTACGCGGCTTGTCGAGCAGGCCAAAGCCGCCTTGGCCGCTACGGCGAGCTAGCGGAAATAGGCCTGATTGCAGGGCTGGCAGTCCGGCAACAGAACAAGACGGGAAACAGGGACTGGCTCGGGGCATCGCCTCGGGCCGGTTTCGTCTTTGGGGCGATGCGAGAGGTAGTTTACTCTGGTCTTTACGCATGATGAAGATAGGAACCGAGAATCGAGAGGCGAACTTTGAGGCGCTGGAGGCGGAAGCTCGCCAGGGTGCGGCGGAACTGACCACTGCGGAGGCGGTGGAGAACTTCCGACTGGCCTGGCTGGGTCGCAAACAGGGCCGTTTGAAGCAGCTTTCCGAGGAGTGGCTGCAGAATGCTGCCGCTGACCAGAAGAAGCTGCTTGGTCAGCGATTCAACGCGCTGAAGACGCTGGTGGAGTCGTTGCTGGACGAGGCCGTGGCGCGCAGCCGCAACACGGGCTGGAGCGACGAGGCGCTGCGCGTGGAGCGGCTGGACGTGACGCTGCCGGGTACGCGGCGGCTGATCGGCGCCGAGCATCCGATCACGCGCACGATGAACGAACTGGTGGCGATCTTCGCTGGTCTCGGCTACTCAGTGGGCGTGGGGCCGGAGGTGGAAAGCGACTTCTACAACTTCGAGTGCATGAATTTTCCTCCCGGCCACCCCGCGCGCGACACACAGGATACGCTGGTGATCGCCGGGCAGGAGCGGCGCAGCCAGCGCGACCGCCTGCTGCTGCGCACACACACCTCGCCGGTGCAGATGCGGACGATGGAGCAGCAGCCGCCACCGGTGCGCATTGTCATTCCCGGCAAAGTGCATCGGAACGATGCCGCCGACGCCACCCACTCGCCGGTCTTTCATCAGGTGGAGGGTTTGTGCGTGGATGTGGGCATCACCTTCAGCGACCTGAAGGGAACGCTGGACTACGCGATGAAGGCACTCTTTGGCTCGTCGGTCAAAACGCGCTTCTTCCCCTCGTTTTTTCCGTTCACCGAGCCGAGCGCCGACGTGCAGATATCCTGCATATTCTGCGCGGGCAGGGGTTGTCGACGGTGCAAGCAGTCGGGCTGGATCGAGCTGCTGGGCTGCGGCATGGTGGACCCTGCGGTCTTCGCCTTTGCCGCGGAAAAGCAGCCTGCCTATGACGCCAGCCGCATCTCCGGCTTCGCTTTTGGCATGGGGGTCGAGCGCATCGCGATGATGAAGTACGGCGTGAGCGAGATCGGCCAGTTTTTTGCTGGCGACATGCGCTTTCTCGATCAGTTCGTCGGTTAGCCGCAGCAGTACGAGGAGAACGGAAGTTAGAGCATGAGGATATTGACGACCTGGCTGCGCGAGATGCTGCCGGGATTGCAGGAGCGGAAGATCGAAGATCGGCAACTGGCTGAAGACCTGACTCTGCGCGGCATCGCCGTCGAGGGCGTAGAGGTGCTGGGCGACAGTGATGGTTCGCTCTTCGAGATGGACATCACCACCAATCGCGTGGACGCGATGAACCACTATGGCGTGGCGCGAGAGGCAGCGACGATCTATGGGCTGAGGCTCGCGCCGCTGGATTTCCCGCTGTCCGAACCGCGTGCAGCGGGTCTACTGATGCCTGTTCGCATCGAGGCCGCCGATGCCTGCGGACGCTTCACTGCGCAGGTGGTGCGCGGCGTCTCGGCCACCGGCAGCGGAGCGCTGACACAGGCAATGGAGCGCTACTTCCGCCTGCTCGGGCAGAAATCGATCGCCCATGCGGTGGACGCCTCGAACTTTGCCTGGCTGATGATGGGCCACCCTACGCACGCCTTCGATCTCGACTATATTGAAGGCGCGATCGTCGTGCGGCGGGCGCGGCGCGGCGAGTGGCTGAAGACGCTGGATGGTATAGAGCGCGAACTGGATCCCGAAGACCTGATCGTGGCCGACGAGGCGAAGCCGCTGGGACTTGCCGGCGTGATGGGCGGCTGGGAGACGATGATCCGTCCGGAGACGCGTAATGTGCTGGTGGAGTCGGCCTGGTTCGATCCGGTCGCCGTCCGCCGCACCGCGCGCCGCCACGGCCTGCATACGGACGCTTCGCATCGCTTCGAGCGTGGAGCTGATTTCTGCGCGGCTCCGGTGGCCTCGGCTCTGGTGACGGCACTGCTGGTGGAAACAGGCGGCTGGCTGGACGGAGCGCGGGTGGACGCGCGGGTCGAGGAACTGGAAGCGCGCACCGCCCGGCGACCTCCCGTGCGACTGGCGCTGGGGGAAGTTCAACGCATTCTTGGCCAGACCGTCGATACCGAGGGGATTCTGGCAGCCGCGGTCCAGACGATGCTCGGTGGGCTGGGATGCGTGCTGGAAACAGATAACGAAGCCGACGGGCGCGAAGCCTGGCAGGTCGCGCTGCCAAGCTGGCGGCTCGACCTGGAGCGCGAGATCGATCTGATTGAAGAGGTCGCGCGCGTCTATGGATACAATCGATTCGCCAATACACTGCCACCTTTCGTTGGAAGCGTACAGGCGCGGCCAACGAGCGCGGCCGAGGCGGCGGTCTGTATGCGGCTGCGGGCAGCTGGCGTACATCAGACGATTGGAAGCACCTTTTGTTCGGCAGCGGAGGCTCAGCTTTGCGAGCCGCAGCCTGGCGTCTCTGTTCCGCTGGGCAATCCCCTGAGCGCCGAGGCAGGAATGCTGCGCCCGTCGCTGGTGCCGTCGATGCTGGGCATGGTGGCGGGCAACCTGCATCGCGACGTCTCCGATGTACGTCTCTTCGAGATGGGAACGGTCTTCAGCGGTTCGACCGAGCGAGTGGAAGAGCGTCTGTCGCTGGCCATTGGTCTGGCGGGTGCTGTGCCGACCGAGGGCGTCTTTGCTGGGCGGCGCGAACTGGAGTTCTTTGACTTGAAGGGTATCGTCGAGCAGGTCGTCGAATCCTTCGCCGCCGGAAGCGTCGCGTTCGATCAGTTTCCCCCGGAGCTACAGATAATGCCGGAGTGGCTGCATCCGTGGCGCGCAGCCCGACTGACGGTCGATGGGCTGACGGTCGGCTGGCTCGGCGAGTTGCATCCTCGCCAGGCTGCTGCGCGCAAGCTCAAGGCGCGTGTGCTGGTCGCGGAGTTGTATCTGGACCGGCTGTTGAAGCTGCCGCTGCGCAGGCCCGCGATGCGCGAGATCTCCCGCTTCCAGCCGGTGCGCCGCGATTTTTCTCTGCTGCTGCCACGGCGCGTAAGCTGGGCCGCGGTGGATCGCGCACTCGTCGAGATGGGCATCGCGGAGATGGTCGACTGGCGCGCGCGGGAGATTTTCCACGAAGGCGTCGGCATTACCGCTGACAGCTACGCCTTACTGCTCGGCGTCACCTTTCAGGCGCAGGATCGGACGCTGCGCGAGGACGAGTTGCAGGGCTTTGCCGCGAAGATCGTCGCCGCTGCGGAAGGGCTGGGTGGAAGACTGCGCGGCGAAGCGGTAGGCGCGGTCAGTTAGCGCGGATCGGATGGGAAGTGGATGAAAATTATTGCAAGCCGTCGGACGGCGGCTGGTAGCCCAGGGGGAAGAAGCGTATGCTGCTGAACATGGATGGCCTTGAAGACTCAACCACGCACTCAGGCGACGCCTTTGCCGCGCTCGAGGAGCGCATTCTCCGCGCCGTCGAGCGCCTCAAATCCGAACGGACGGCGCGACTGGCGGCGGAGGAGCGGTGTGTTGCGCTGGAAGCTGAAATCGTTGGTGCTGCGCCGCGACTGGAACAGATGAACCACGAAGTAGCCACGCTGCGCGAGGAGATCGCTGCTTTGCGAGCCGAGCGCGAAACGGTCCGGGAGCGCGTCGAACGGCTGCTTGACCAGCTCGATGCGTTGCAGATGTAGTCGGAAGGAGGGTCGATGACGGACGAACCGCACCAGGAATCCGAGTTCGCAACCGTTGAAATCTACGGCCAACTTTACCACCTGGCCGGGTCCGACCTGGAGCGCGTCCGTCGCCTGGCTGCGCGCGTCGATGAGCAGATGCGCGCTGTCGCCGCACAGGGCCGCACGGTCGACTCGATTCGCGTCGCCGTGCTTGCTGCTCTGAATCTGGCCGACGGTCTTGCCCGCGCGGAAGAACGATTGGCGGAGCTGACCGCGACGGAGGGAAGCCAGAACGCATCGGCGATGGAAGCTCGCGCGCGGCAGCTCAGCGGAATTCTCGATCGAATTCTGGCAGGCGCGTAGCGGGTCGGGCGATGAATGATCTGGAATCTGCACCGGTGTCACTTGGCGCCGATTGCGTCCGAGGCGTAGCGATGAGCGATGTACTCCGGAACCAGCCCTTTGACGCTGTGAACGACATGCAACGACGGAGAGAGATAGTAGCTGGTTGGCAGCGCCGATGGACTCCCAAACGCCGCTTGCAACGAGTCGGAATTCTGAACCAGCAGATAGGTGATTCCCAGCCGCCTCATCATCGCCACGGCGTGTTCATTGTCGCGCGGTTCGGCCACCACCCCCACCACGACCAAGCGACCGTTTTCTTCGTTCTGGAGCTTTTGCAGCCAGGGAATTTCGACTCGGCAGGGCGGGCACCAGGGCGCCCAGTAATTCAGCACTAAGGCTTTTCCCTGATACGCGCTGGGGGGGATCGCCGTTCCATCCATTCCGGTCAGCGTGAAGCTCTTCGCATTCGCGGCCGAAGCAGTTTCCGGCGGATTAGGTAAAAGACGATGCAGCAGCAGGACGCCGAGCAGCACGATCCCGACGACCTCGGCGATGGCCAGCCAGTTCTTGGGTTTCTTGCCTCGGCTCACCGACATACGCATCCTTCCGTCGCCACTTCCTGAGTGCGCTTGCTTTCCGCAACCGCGATGCGGCTGCGCCTCTATCTGCCCGTTGCCAGAGACCGCAGCACGTATTGCAGGATGCCGCCGTGCTGGAAGTAGACGATCTCCTGCGGGGTGTCGATTCGCACGTGCGTCGCAATCCGGCGCGTAGAGCCGTCGGGTGCGGTAGCCGTGAGGGTGAGCGTCTTGCCCCCGGCGAAGCCGGAGTCGAGCATCGCCTTGAGTCCGGGGAAGCTAAAGGTCTCTTCGCCGGTCAGGCCAACTGAATCCACCGTCTCGCCGGGCGCGAACTGAAGCGGAAGAATGCCCATGCCCACGAGGTTGGAGCGGTGAATGCGCTCGAAGCTTTCGGCCAGGACGACGCGGACGCCGAGCAGTCGCGGGCCTTTGGCAGCCCAGTCGCGGCTGCTGCCGGAGCCGTACTCCTTGCCTGCCAGGATCACCAGCGGCGTGCCGCGCTCGGCATAGACCACGCTTGCGTCGTAGATGGTGGTTTCTGTGCCTTCGGGCAGCAGGCGCGTGAAGCCTCCTTCGGTGCTGGGTGCAAGGCGATTGCGCAGACGCACGTTGGCGAAGGTGCCACGGACCATGACTTCATGGTTGCCGCGCCGCGAGCCGTAGCTGTTGAAGTCCGCGGCGGTGACGCCGCGTTCGGCAAGGTATTTGCCTGCCGGACTCGAAGCCTTGATGTTGCCGGCTGGCGAGATGTGGTCGGTCGTCACGCTGTCGCCGAGCACGGCCAGCACGCGCGCGTCGAGGATGTCCTCAACCGGCGGCGGCGTCAGCGTGATGCCGTCGAAGTAAGGCGCTTGGCGAATGTAGGTCGAGTCCGGCTCCCAGTGGTAGGTGTCGCCGGTAGGAAAGCTGAGTCCCTGCCAGTTGGCGTCACCTTGTGTCACGGTTGCGTATTCGCGCCTGAAACCTTCGCGCGAGACGCCCAGGTCGATGGCCTCGGCCACCTCCTGCTGCGACGGCCATATCTCGCGCAGGAAGACGGGCTTGCCGGAGGCGTCTGTGCCGAGAGGCTGCGTCTCGAAGTCGTGATCGATGCGCCCGGCGATGGCGTAGGCGATGACCAGGGGCGGGGACATAAGGTAGTTGGCGCGGACATCGACGTTGACGCGTCCTTCGAAGTTGCGGTTGCCGCTGAGCACGCTGACTGCAACCAGACCATGCTCGTTGATGCTGGCAGAAACGTCTGTTGGCAGCGGACCGGAGTTGCCGATGCAGGTGGTGCAACCGTAGCCGACGACGTTGAAGCGCAGCTTTTCGAGATATGGTAACAGTCCCGCGCGCTGGTAGTAGTCGGTGACGACGCGGGAGCCGGGAGCGAGCGAAGTCTTGACCCAGGGCGGCACGGTGAGGCCCTTTTCGACGGCCTTTTTGGCCAGCAAACCGGCGGCGATCATTACGGACGGGTTGGAAGTGTTGGTGCAGCTTGTGATGGCGGCGATGACGACCGAGCCGTGATCAAGGAAGCGGTCCGGGTTGACGCCGAAGCGGCCCTGAACGGTGCTTTCATGGGCGTGGCCGGGAACCAGTTCCTCATCAAGCACAGCTGTCGCGGTGGACCACTCAGAAGCAGTGCGCTCGCCGAGGGGTTTTGCCTTGGGGGAAAGCAGGGTCGGTAGCTGCTTGCGGAAACTGGAACCTGCATCGGAAAGCAGCACGCGATCCTGCGGACGTTTTGGCCCGGCGACCGAGGGCTGGACGGTCGCCAGATCGAGTTCGAGGATCTGGGTGTAGACGGCCTCGGGCGAGCTGGAGGTGTGGAAGAGTCCCTGCTCTTTGTAATACGCCTCGACGAGGGCAATCTGATCTTCACTACGTCCGGTCAGGCGCAGATAGCGCAGCGTCTCCGCATCGACGGGGAAGATGCCGCAGGTGGCGCCGTATTCGGGAGCCATGTTGCTGATGGTGGCACGGTCAGCCAGCGGAAGCTCGGCGATGCCGGGGCCAAAGAACTCGACAAATTTGCCGACGACGCCGAGTTTGCGCAGCGCTTCGGTGACGGTGAGGACGAGATCGGTCGCCGTCGCGCCTTCGCGCAGTTTGCCGGTCAGGCGATAGCCGACGACCTGCGGAATGAGCATGGAAACGGGCTGGCCCAGCATCGCCGCCTCGGCCTCAATGCCGCCGACGCCCCAGCCCAGTACGCCAAGTCCGTTGATCATCGTGGTGTGGGAGTCGGTGCCGACCAGCGTGTCGGGATAAGCAAGCGTCTCGCCATTCTGCTGCGCAGTGAAGACGACGCGGGCCAGGTATTCGAGGTTGACCTGATGGCAGATGCCCATGCCGGGCGGGACGGCGGAGAAATTGCGGAAGGCGGACTGCCCCCACTTGAGAAAGGCATAGCGCTCGCGATTGCGCTGGAACTCCAGCAGCGCGTTGGCGTCATAGGCACGTGGCGAGCCGAACTCATCCACCTGGACGCTGTGGTCAATCACCAGCTCGGCTGGCTGAAGGGGATTGATGCGTTCCGGGTCGCCGCCGAGGCGCTTCATGGCGTCCCGCATCGCGGCAAGATCCACCACGGCGGGCACGCCGGTAAAGTCCTGCATGAGCACACGCGCAGGCATATAGGCGATCTCGCGTGTCGGCTCGGCGGCAGCGTCCCAGCGGGCCAGAAAGGCGATCTCGTCGGCAGTCACATTAACGCCGTCTTCGCGGCGAAGCAGATTTTCCAGCAGAATGCGTAGGCTGAACGGCAGACGGGTGAGTGTAAAACCCTGCGATTCCAGCGCTGGAAGACGGAAATAGGTGTAAGACCGGCCGCCGAGGGTGAGCGTGGAGCGGCTGTGAAAAGTATTCATGACAGAGGCCTTTCTGAAGATGGGAGCGCGCGGGTGAGTCAGCTCAAAAAAACGGTTGGCACGCTGGAAACGCCCGTCGCGCCGGACACGAGTATTTTAAGGCGTCAACGCAGGGGTGGGAAAGCGCGTGGATGGCAGGAAGGATTCGCGGATGGAGGTGGAAATGACCGGCCATACAGGTGCTACTCTTGCGGGTACGGGTATATGACACGAGTATTCAGTGCCACAGGAGATAGAAGTGAATATGCCAGATGAGGTTGCCAATCTCCAGGAAACCGGTGCACGCCCGGTTCTACGGCTTGCCGAGAGGCTTGGTGAGAATTGGCTGCATCTTCAGCAGGCAGCAAAGATGGCATACGATGCGCGTGAAAGGTACAGAAAACAATGGGAAGAATTTACAGGCGAGGACCGAAGCGTTGTCGTCTTCGGATCGCTGGCCCGGGGCGAACTGACCGAAGACAGCGACACGGACTGGACGCTGCTGGTGGATGGCAGGGTGGACCCAACGCATCTCGAGGCCGCGCTTAAAATACGTGAGAACGTGAAGAAGGCTCCGGGGCGCGAAGGAGTTTTTGGAAGCCTTGCTTTCAGCCATGACATTGTGCATTGCATCGGGGGCGGGGACGACTCGAATTCGAACACGACACGGCGCATTCTGCTGTTGCTGGAGTCGGTCGCGATTGGAAACGATCAGGCATGGAGCAATGTCCGACGCAACATCTTGCATCGTTATCTTAGCGAGGATATGGGGCTTTGGCAGGACTCAAATCAGCGCGGTGTGCCATTATTTCTGCTCAATGACATCAGTCGCTATTGGCGGACGATGACGGTAGATTTCGCCTACAAACAACGCACTCGAAATTACGACGGGTACGCGCTGAAGAGCCTGAAGCTGGGGTTTTCGCGGAAGCTGATTTATCTTTCCGGTGTGTTGGCGTGCCTGCGCTGCGAGATTGAATTCCCCAGTAAAGAATTGTTTACAGAGGGAAATCCACAGGCGGCGATCCACCACCTGGAAAAGCTGTTTGCAATGACGCCACTAGAGATGTTTGCCGATTCGCTTCTGAATGAGCGCTGCTATGGCATGGAGCAGCGCTCGCGTGTGCCAGAGGCGGCAAGGCGCGCTTTTGAAGCCTACGATGCATTCATCGCAATGCTCGCCGATGGGAACACACGGGAACATCTGGAAAAGCTGGATCGAAATGAGTTGGAGAGCGATAAGATGTATCGCGATGCCCGTCTCATTCGACACAAATTCAGCGAGGCGACCAAAGACCTGTTCCTGCGGATCGAGTCGCCGATGCAGCAACAGATGATCGAAAGGGGCGTGATGTGATGCGGATACTGGGCTTCTCGACGGGCGCTATTGCGCTGGGCGATTTTCGCAGAGCGCTCGAACTGCTTTCAGGCCATTCGTTGCCAGCGATTGAGCTTTCAGCACTGCGCACGGAAGAATTGACGCCACTGGTGGGCGCGCTGGACACTCTCGACCTTTCCGGCTGGAAATATATCGGATTCCATGCGCCGAGCCAGTACGAGAAACGCGACGAAGCAGGGATCGTGGAAATGCTGGAAGAACGAGTGCCGGAGGGATGGCCGATTGTGGTCCATCCGGACGCGATACACGATTTTGCTTTGTGGAGGCGTCTGGGCGGCCGCATTGCGGTGGAGAATATGGACCGGCGTAAACGGGCAGGGCGGTCATGCGAGGAGATGAAGTCCATCTTCGAACAACTGCCGGATGCGCACTTCACATTCGATATCGGACATGCGCGACAGTTTGATACGACGATGACTGAAGCCTATCGCCTTCTGCGAGCTTTTAGGGATCGGCTGGCGTGGATGCACATCAGCGAAGTGAGCAGTCATACGAGCCGACACGAGAGAATTTCATTTGCTTCGCAATTTGCGTTCCGACAGGTGGCGGCTTTGATCCCGAAGAAAGTCCCGGTGATCATCGAATCGCGCCTCGACGATCGCGCGGACGCAGACGGAATCAGGGCGGAGAGCGAGGCCGCGGAACGGTCACTGCCCATCCAAAGCAACGAGGAGGCAGATTTCCAAGATACAGATTTGTCGACAAGCAGCGCCTGTCGGCATCCCGCGAAAACGCGGCCGACAGCGGCCGAAATTTCTTTCTGACACGCACCGAGCAGAAACTTCCTTGCCGCATTCTGCGGTGCCTGGACTCTGAGCACACAGTGTAGGGCACATACGAATTTTCACGGGCTAACCCGGGTGGCGCAGGGGAGAGGGCGGTTCAGAGCGGCTGGGCGATGCGGCTGGCGAGCAGAGCGGCAAGCAACGCGGTGCGTGGTGCGATGGAGTCGAGCGAGACGGATTCGTGCGGTGCGTGAGCGCCCTGGCCAACAGGTCCTAGGCCGTCGAGGGTGGGAAGGCCGAGCGCGGAGGTGAAGTTGCCGTCGGAGGCTCCGCCGGTCGAGGCTTCGTCAAGCGACCAGTCCAGTTGCGCGGCGAGACGTTGCGCAAGGCGGAAAAGCTTCACTGTACCGCGGGTGCGCTCCATGGGCGGGCGGTTGATGCCGCCGGTGACTGCGACCGAGCAGCCCTGGCCGAGGCGCGTGGGAGCGAGAGCGGCAAAGCGGCGCTCCATGCGCGGGCCGTCGGCGCGTCGCGCAATGCGCAGGTCCACCTCGGCCCAGGCATGGTCGGCAACGATGTTGGAGCGTGATCCGCCGCCGATCAGGCCGACGTTTACGGTGGTGCCGCGCGCCGGATCGCTCCACGCGCTTACCTGCCCGATGAGCCGGGCCAGCTCGCGAATAGCTGAACGCCCACTGGCGAAATCGACGCCGGAGTGGGCGGCGCGGCCCTGGACTTCGATGCGGAAGTTGCCGGTGCCTTTACGCGCGGTCTTGAGGGCAAGCCCCTGCGCGGGTTCGAGGACGAAGACGGCGGAGGATTCGAGGGCGAGCGACTCGGTGACCGAGCGCGAAACCGGGCTGCCGATCTCCTCTTCGCTGACGAGCAGCAGGACAACTTCGTGGCCACAGGAGCGGGTAAGAATGGAGGCTTCCTGAAGCATTTGCACGGCGGTGAAGGCCATGGCCACGCCGGTCTTCATGTCCAGCGCACCGGGGCCGTGAAGACGACCGTCGGCAATGCGGCAGGGCATCGTGAGCAGCGTGCCGACCGGCCAAACGGTGTCGAGATGTCCCAGCAGGAGGGTGCGAGCGAAGCTCCCAGTCGCGGCAGGCAGACGCGCGCCGAAGCGGATCTCCAGCAGGTTGCCCTGCGTGCGCTGACGATGCACTCGGACACGCGCGCCGAGCGAACGGGCGTGCTCAGCGGCAATCGCCATACAGGCATCCACGGCGGCCTTGTCGTCGGAAGGAGATTCGGAGCGGATGAGGGTGCGCGCAAGGGCCAGCAGATCGGGCTGAAGACGTCGAGCGCCGGCCAGCAGGGCACGCATGGGAATGGGCGAAATGGATGCGAGAGAAGGCATGCAAACAATGTCGCACATGTGAGGTGATGCGTGAGGCCGACCTGGTGTGCGCGAGGGACGCGGGGTGTGGCAAAAAAGACACAGGCAGACAGGAACTTCGGTGGCGTAAGCTGAGAGACGGCAGTGGTTTGAGGAGTGGGGAGTCGCATGCACACCGAGCAGACGATCGATCAGGGACTGGAGTTTTGTGGCGTCGGGCTACACTCCGGAGCCTCGGTGCGGATGCGACTGGTGCCGGCTCCGGCCGGTTCCGGGATCGTCTTTCGCCGCACAGATCTGGACAACTTCGAGATCGCTGCCACCGGGCGCAACGTGGCGCGGGTGAGCTATGCGACGAGTCTGATGCGGCAGGGAGTGCTGATTTCGACGACGGAACATCTGTTGTCCGCGCTGATCGGCATGGGGATCGACAACGTGATTGTGGAGGTGGACAACCTGGAGCTGCCGATCCTGGATGGAAGCGCGCTGCCGTATGTGCGGGCAATTGTAGCGGGCGGAGTGCGGACCCAGCGGCGGAAGCGGGAGTATCTGCGGATTCTGAAGCCGGTGGAAGTCCGGGAGGGTGAGAAGTTTATCGGTGTCTATCCGGGCGATGGATACAGGATCGATTATGCGATCGATTTTCCAGCTCCGATCGGGCGGGATCGCTTCGAGGTGGACCTGGCGACGGAGACCTATGGGGTGGAGATTGCGCCGGCGCGGACCTTCGGCTACAAGGCAGACGAAGAGAAGCTGCGGAATATGGGGCTGATCCGCGGAGCGGGGCCGGAGTGCGCGATTCTTGTGACCGAGACAGGCGTGGAGAATGGCCCGCTGCGGTTTGCCAATGAGTTTGTCCGGCACAAGGTGCTGGACCTGATCGGAGATCTGGCGCTTGCCGGGCGTCGGATTCAGGGGCGCGTGGTGGCCGAGCGCGCCGGGCATGCGATGCACACGGCGCTGGTGCAGCGGCTGCTGAAGGATCGGTCGGCGTGGGAGCTGGCAAACTAGCGGCGCAGTCCCTGTTATGAATCCCTGGCTTGAATCCCTCGGGGGATTCCCGGTGCGGTCCGATCCTGACTCAGGAGATGAGGGCTGCGCGGGCGCGTTTGCCCAGGCGGACGACGAGACGCGCGGGGAGTTTTTCGAGCGGGATGAGGGCGTTGGTTGCGGTTTCACCGTCGAGCTTGACAGCGCGTTCGGCGATCTTGCGGCTGGCCTCGGCACCGGAGGCGGCCAGACCGAGCGCCGTCAGCAACTTCGGCAGGCGAATGGCGAGTGCGCCGAGCGCGCCGGAGGGTCCGACGAGATCTGCGTAGGCAAGTGAAAGCTCTTCGATGTCTTCGCTGGCTGCCTTCTGCTGAAACATCCGCGCCCAGTTCTCGTCTGCGCGGAGAGCTTCGGCATCGCCGTGGAAGTCGGCGACGATAGTGCGCGAGAGCCGCTTCTTGGCCTCCATGGGATGGAGCGCACCGGAGGCTGTTTCGGCGCGCATGGCTTCCACCTCGGAGGTTTTCAAGTCGGTCAGCAGCGCCCAGTACTTCCACATGAGTTCATCCGAGATGGACATGAGTTTGCCGTACATCTCGGCGGGCAGCTCGTGGATTCCGATGGCATTGCCGAGCGATTTCGACATCTTCTGCACGCCATCCAGACCCTCCAGAATGGGGGTCATCAGGACGATCTGCGGCTTCTGCCCGCTGACGCGCTGCAGCTCGCGGCCACAGAGCAGGTTGAACTTCTGGTCGGTGCCGCCCAGCTCGACGTCGCAGCGCAGGGCTACCGAATCGTAGCCCTGCATGACGGGATAGAGGAACTCGTGCAGTCCGATGGGCTGCTCGTTGTCGTACCGGCGATGAAAGTCGTCGCGCTCCAGCATCTGCGATACGGTGAACTGCGCGGCAAGACGGATGGTGCCTTCGAAGCCGAGTTTGTCCAGCCACTCGGAGTTGAAACGCACCTCGGTCCGTTCGCGGTCAAGGATGCGGAAGACCTGCTCCTGATAGGTCTTTGCGTTTTCGGTGATCTGCTCGCGGGTGAGGGGCTTGCGGGTTGCGTTGCGGCCAGTGGGGTCGCCGATAAGTGAGGTGAAGTCGCCGACGAGGAAGATGACTTGGTGGCCGAGCTGTTGGAAGTGGCGAAGCTTGCGCATGAGTACGGTGTGACCGAGATGGAGGTCAGGCGCGGTGGGGTCGAAACCGGCTTTGACGCGCAGTGGCAGCGAAGCTTTGCGGCTCTCTTCGAGGCGCTCGGCGAGGTCGGAGCGACGGATAATCTCCGAGGCGCCTTTTTCAAGCAGGTCGAGTTGTTCGTCAACGGGAGCAAAGTCGGGTGCAGTGGAGCGCATGATATCCAGTATAGTTTCCCGCAGTATCGTTGGAATGGGGGGCGCATCCGAGTCAGGTTTGCGAGCGGCGCAGTGCTTCAGCGCTCAACTCATCGGCAGCGCGGAGATCGGGGAAGAGCCAGGCCCAGAGGCCGGTGACGACAAGCGAGCCGATGCCTCCGGCGATGGTGGCGCGGACCGCACCCATCCACTGGGCTGTGAGGCCGCTTTCAAACTCGCCCAGCTCGTTCGATCCGCCGAGGAAAAGCGCGTTGACGGCGCTGACGCGTCCGCGCATCTCAGGCGGTGTGGCGAGTTGGAGAACGCTGGAGCGGATGACGACGCTGATCATATCCGCAGCACCGCCGACGGCGAGAGCCGCCAGACTGAGCGCGAGATTGCGCGAGAGACCGAAGAGAACCGTGGCGACGCCGAAGATCGCGACACCGGCAAAGAGCTTTGGGCCGGCCTTGCGCCGCAGAGGAAATCGCGCCAGCACCATTGACATGCAGAGAGCGCCGAGCGCCGGAGCGGCGCGCAGCATTCCCAGTCCGCGCGGCCCGGTATGCAGCACCTCCTGTGCGAAGATGGGCATCAACGCGACCGCTCCGCCAAGCAGAACGACGAAGAGATCGAGCGAGAGTGAGCCGATGAGAATCGGCGTGCGGCGGACGAAGCGGAATCCGGCAAGGATGACGTCGAGCGAGGCGGCGCGATGCTCCATGCGTCCAAGCCGGACCGTGATGCGTGCGACACGGGCGAGAAAAAAGATCTGGGCAAGGAGGGTGAAGAGATAGACGACAGCGGGGCCGGCAACCCGGCGCTCGAAACCGAAGCCAGGGAGGGTGAAGAGTAGACCACCCAACGCCGGGCCGAGGATGTTGGCGGTCTGGAAGATGGCCGCGCCCCATGTGACCGCGTTCACGAAATGATCCTCAGGAACCAGATGAGGCACCAGTGCGGAGCTGGCCGGTCCGGAGAATGCGCGTCCGGTGCCGATGAGGAAAAGTACGGCGTAGACCAGCTCAACACGCCGCGCCCCGCCCAGGGCGATGATAAGCAGGGCGCTGGTGCAGAGCATCTGAAGCGAATAGCAGATGAGGATGATGTTGCGGCGATCGAAGCGGTCGGCGACGTGGCCGGCGGGAAGCAGAAAAAGAAGCCCTGGAAGAAAGAGCGCCAGTCCCGTCAGTCCGAGGTCAAGCGCGCGATGCGTCATCGAGTAGACTTGCCAGGCAACGGCGACGGCCTGAGCCTCAGCACCTATGATTACGGCCAGGCGAGCGGATTGGTAGCGGCGAAAGTTGGCCGATGCAAAGGCCGCCAGACCCTCCCCGGATATGCTTGAAAAACGGCTCCCTGCACCGTTGGTCTGCATAGGAGTGGACTGCGCCCAAACAGGTCTGCTGGATGGCTCGTTGCTGTGTCCGCTTGTCTCTTGCGGCCCGTCTGATCCGTCTGTTGCGTCCACGGCCATACCTCTTCCGTTATACCCTGTCGGTCCGGCGGGACGGAGCGGGGATGGAGATGAATCGGTTTTTCATGGGTTGACAGATGGCAGGGACTGGCGCGAGAGTGGGTCGATCGGCGACAATTCCTGCCGTGATGAAAACCCTTTCCCGCAGCTCGTCCACGCGGCGGGCATTTCTTGCCCGTTCCGCCGCTTTTACGATCACCGCAGCGCCGCTTGTCCGTCACGCCGCTGCTTTTTCCAAAGCTCCGAAGGAAGCCCGGCGCATTCTGGTGGGTACCGGCAAAGGAACCACAGGGCAATATGGACCCTCCGGTTCGATTCTGATCTATAACTGGGACGCCTCGACGGGCACGCTGACGCCGGATGGAGTGGCCGCTGCGTTGCCGGATTCAACGTGGCTGGAGCCGTCTCCGGATGGAAAGTACCTCTACGTGGCGAGCGAGCTGTCGGAGTTTCAGGGCCAGCCGACCGGCGCGGTTTCCAGCTTCAAGATCCAGGACGCAAAGCACGGCGGCAAGCTGGAGTTGCTGAGTCAGGTTAACTCGGCCAGCGTTGGCACCTGCCAGTGCGGAGTGGATCATACGGGGCATGTCGTCGTTTCAGCGGATTACGGTGGCGGCAGCGTGGCCAGCTTTGCCTCGAACAGCGGTCACCTGACGCCGGCGACCTGGAGCGAACACTTCGATGGATATCCGGCAGGCACCGCGCCGGTGCCCAGCCGTCAGGAGGCGGCGCACGCGCACTTCGCCTCCTTTTCGCCGGATAACAAATATGCGTTTGTAAATGATCTGGGCTGGGATCGGATTCATACCTACAAGCTGAATGTGGTGGACGCGCAGCTTGTGCCGACGGGGCAGTGCAATCTGCATCCGGGAGCCGGACCAAGGACGCTGCACTTCCATCCGAACGGGAAGATCGCCTATTGCATGAACGAGATCGACTCGACGGTGGACGTGATGAAGTACGACCCGGCGTGGGGAAGCCTGACGCAGATTCAGCAGATCAACCTGCTGTCGGCTAACTCGCCGAAGCTGACTTCGACGGGGTGCGATACGGTGCTGACGCGAGATGGGAAGTTTGCGTACTTTGCCAACCGGGGCAACAACTTTCTCTTCAGTTGTCACGTGGATCCTGCAACGGGCAGGCTGACGCCATTCGATGGCGACCCGCGCACGACGACCGGAGGCAAGACTCCGCGCAACTTCCGCTTGGACCCGACGGAACGCTGGATTCTGGTTGCCAACCAGGATTCCGATCAACTGAGCGCGATTGCGCGCGACCCGGGGACCGGCAAGCTGGCTAACGAGGCGAAGTCGGTGGCTTGTCCGCGGCCAATGTGCATCCGGTTCGTGTGAGGCCGCGTGCGGCCGTAGCCGCCCAGGACTGAAGGCAGGCACGATCTGCGCAAAGCAGGGATGGGCCGGGTGTGCGTACGGGACGGCTCAGAGCGGCCACGTCCAGCCGGACTCAGCCGGGTCGTCGATGCCGTGCCGGAAGGCGTATTGCGAGCAGGCGATCTGTCGATCACGAAAATCTTCGCGAGCATGCGTGCCGACCAGGCGCAGGCTGGGAACACGGTCGATGGCGTCCATCGCCAGGCTGAAGCGGTCGATGTTGTTGCGGATGGCGAGTTCGAGCGGAGTGTTGATGCTGCCTTTTTCCTTGTAGCCCCGGACGTGGAAGTTGGCGTGATTGCGGCGGCGATACGCGAGACGGTGAATGAGCCAGGGGTAGCCGTGAAAGTTGAAGATCACAGGGCGATCCGAAGTGAAGAGCGCGTCGAATTCAGGATCGGAGAGTCCGTGGGGGTGTTCGGAGTCGGGCTGAAGGCGGAAGAGATCGATGACGTTGACGAAGCGGATGCGAAGGTCAGGGAAGGACTGACGCAGCAGTGCGGTCGCGGCAAGCGCCTCCAGAGTGGGGACATCGCCCGCCGAAGCCATCACGAGATCAGGTTCGACACCCTGGTCGTTGCTGGCCCAATCCCAGATGCCGATGCCTTTGGTGCAGTGGCGAATGGCCGTGTCCATGTCCATGTACTGGAGATGGCTTTGTTTGTCGCAGACGATGACATTGATGTAGTTGCGGCTGCGCAGGCAGTGGTCGGCGACAGAGAGCAGCGAGTTGACATCGGGCGGGAGATAGATGCGGGTGACGTCGGCTCTCTTGTTAACGACGAGATCGAGGAACCCGGGATCCTGATGGGTGAAGCCGTTGTGATCCTGACGCCAGACGGTGGAGGTGATGAGCAGGTTGAGCGAAGCGATGGAGCGGCGCCAGTCGAGTTGGCTGGCAATCTCCAGCCACTTGGCATGCTGGTTGAACATGGAGTCGATGACGTGGACGAAGGACTCGTAGGTGGAGAAAAAGCCGTGACGGCCAGTGAGCAGGTAGCCTTCGAGCATGCCTTCCAGGGTGTGCTCGCTGAGCATTTCCAGGACGCGACCGCTGGGGTCAAGATGTCCGCCGTCGTCGTCTTCCGGAAGCCGTGCCTCGTTCCAGAATTTGCCGGTGACTTCGTAGGCAGCGTCGAGCTTGTTGGAGGTGGTTTCGTCGGGTCCGAAGAGCCGGAAGCAGGATGGATTGAGGCGAAGAGTGTCGCGCAGCATGGCTCCTAGCGGGCGGGTGTTTTCGGCGCGAGCCGTGGCTGGTTTGTTGACATTGAGCGCATACCCCCGGAAGTCCGGCATGCGTAGCGGACGGCCGGCTCCTCCATTCGCAGCCGGGTGGAGTCCCATGCGGCGCGTGCCGCGAGGAGCGAGCTGAGCAAACCAGGGGGCGAGGTGACCGTCCCGTGTGAAGAACTCCCGCGGCTGGAGCGAGCGCATCCAGTTCTCGAGCAGGCGCAGGTGGACGGGATTGGTTTTGACGTCTCCGATGGGGACCTGATGGGCACGCCAGAAGCCTTCGAGGAAGTGGGTATCAACCTGGCGTGGCGCTGTCCAGCCTTTGGGCGAGCGCAGGACGATCATGGGCCAGAGCGGGCGTGGGGCACGGCGGTCGCCGGAGCGCGCCACGGACTGGATCGAGCGAATCCGGTCGATACAGTGATCGAGCGTTGCAGCCATTGCCTGGTGCATCGAGTCCGGATCGCTGCCTTCGACAAAGCAGGGTGACCAGCCATAGCCGCGCAGCAGGCTGGCCAGCTCGTCGTGGGGAATGCGAGAGAGCAGCGTCGGGTTGTTGATCTTGTAGCCGTTGAGGTGAAGGATGGGCAGCACGGCGCCGTCTCGCGCAGGGCTGAGGAATTTGTTGATGTGCCAGGAGGTGGCCAGCGCAGCAGTCTCCGCTTCGCCATCGCCGACGACGGCGGCTACGACGAGACTGGGATGATCGAAGGCAGCACCGCAGGCGTGGGAGAGAACGTAGCCCAACTCGCCGCCCTCGTGAATCGAGCCTGGGGTCTCCGGCGTGCAATGGCTGCCGATGCCGCCGGGAAAGGAAAATTGGCGAAAGAAGGCAAGCAGGCCGTCGGCGTCCTGGCCTTTGTCGGGGTAAATCCGGCTGTAGCTGCCATCGAGATAGAGCGGCCCGAGGACGCCCGGCGCGCCGTGTCCGGGACCGGCGAGGAAGATCATCTCCAGATCGGGAAATCGATCTGCGGCGCAGAGCAGGCGATTCAGGTGGGTATAGACAAAGGAAAGTCCCGGGCTGGAACCCCAATGACCCAGCAGGCGGTTCTTGATGTGTTCCGGGCGCAGTGGCTCGGCAAGAAGCGGATTGTCGTACAGGTAGATCATGCCCAGGCTGAGGTAGTTGCACGCACGCCACCAGGCGTCGATCTGGCGCAGTTGCGCCGCTTCCAGCGGAGTGCCGGAGATCGTCGAGCGGGTGGGCGCGTAGGGAGTGGGCTTTTCAGGATGCATGGAGTATCTCCGGGCGAGGAAATGGGAGGATGACCGCTGTCGCACGACAGAGTTGAGCGGGTGGTGGGAACGGTTGGCGAAATGGAAAGTGCAGGGCAGAGGATCGGTTTCGGGAAAGATTGGGAATTCCAAATCCGCACAAAAGACTCGGGACAATTTCGTTTCGCAACTGGGGCAGGAAGAGAATGCACATTTGCCGTCGCTCCAAGGACGAAAGTGTTCACGATGAAGACTGGGGCGTCAGCCCTGTGAGTCTCTTCTACCGGAGCGGATGGTCAGATGGATGTGCTGTACGTCACAGCGGGAAGGAATGAGCGTCGGCACCCGCGCCGACCCATGTGCGGGCTGGCGCTGGTCGGGCTGCTGGGGCTGGGTCTGACCGGCGCACTGCCAAGCCACGCGCAGGCAGGCATATCTTTGGCCGACCAGGGGCGCGTGGGCGTAACTCTGCCGACGATCGACGAGCACGACGTGGTGACGCTGTGGGGGAATACGCCGCGCGGAGCCGACCCCGGACGGGTGATTGGGGGAGTTTCTGCTGAGACCGAACTGCGTCGGCTGGTGCTGGTGCTGAAGGCGGACCCGGCGCGGGAGCACGCGCTGCAAAGGTTGGTGCAGCAACAGCAGGAGCCGGGTTCGGAGGCGTTTCACCGATGGCTGACGCCGGAGGATTTTGGAGAGCGCTTTGGAGCGACCCAGGCAGAGTTGGATAAGGTGACGAGCTGGCTGCATGGGCACGGATTCACCGTGGAGCAAGGGAATGCGGGACGCAGGGTGGTGGTTTTTTCCGGCTCCGAAGGCGCGGTAGAGGATGCGTTTCATGTCGCGCTGCGGCTGTATGTGGTGGATGGAGAGACACATATCGCCAACGGCGAAGACCCACAGATTCCGCGCGCACTGGCCGGTGTGGTGGGCGGCGTGCTGTCGCTCAACGACTTCCGGCATCGATCGCAGATTGCGCAGCAGCGGCCGGTCAGTCTGCCGGGGATGGGCGGCGATGCCGGGCGTGTGCCACGACTGCATCCGCTCTATACGCAGGGGACGACGCACTATCTGTTCCCGGCAGATTTTGCGACGATCTACGATGCAAATCCACTCTATGCGCAGGGAATCAACGGGGTCGGCGCGTCCATTGCCGTTGTGGGACGAAGCGATGTGGAGCAGGCCGATTTTTCCGAGTTTCGCAGCTTTGGGAATCTGCCGAGCGGGCCGACGGTCGCGGTGACTGTGGATGGGCCGGATCCGGGGCTGGTGGCTGTGGATCAGGACGAGGCGACGCTGGACATCGAATGGGCTGGAGCAGTGGCTCCCGAAGCGCAGATGCAGTACGTGGAGGCCGCTTCGACGGCGACGACCGATGGAGTGGACCTGGCGGCTGCCTACGTGGTGAACCATCGGATGGCGCAGGTGATGAGCGTGAGCTATGCAAGCTGCGAGTCGTCGATGGGTGCCGCGGAGCTGGAGTTTTATAACGACCTGTGGATGCAGGCAGCCAGCGAAGGGATAAGCGTCTTTGTCTCGGCGGGGGACGCGGGCGCGGCCGGGTGCAGCGCAGGCGGTGACTCGGTGGGAAGCGGGCGTGCGGTGAACGGGATGTGCAGCTCGATCTGGTCGACGTGCGTGGGCGGGACGGAGTTCAACGAGGGCAACTATACGTACTGGAATCCGTATAACGGGCCGGGGAGCGAGTCAGCTCTGGGGCATATCCCGGAGGTGGTGTGGAACGAAAGCGGCACCAATGGAGGGTCGCAGATGTGGGCCTCGGGCGGCGGGGTGAGCGCGGTCTATCGGCAGCCTCTATGGCAGGCGGGGATTGCCGGAGCGAACGGTAACGGGATGCGGACGGTGCCAGACGTGGCGCTTTCGACAGCTCTGCATGACGGGTATCTGGGATGTGTACGAGGAAGCTGGTATGTGTTTTCGGGGACATCGGTCTCCTCGCCTGCCTTTGCAGGGCTGATGGCGCTGGTGAACCAGAAGCAGAACGGGACGGCACAAGGCTCGGCGAATCCGGAGCTTTACGCGATGGTGAATGCGCCCGCGACGCCGTTTCATACGACGTTGAGAGGGAATAACAGCGTACCGGGGGTGAGTGGATTTTCGGCCAGCGGAACGGTCTACAACCTGGCGACGGGGCTGGGATCGGTGGATGCCGAGGTGTTGGTGGAGAACTGGGCGTTCAACGCGGAGGGGATTGCGGAGAGCTTTACGCTGACGCCTTCGGAGACGACGGCGACGGTGGTGGACGGAAGCCGAACGACTTTTACGATTGCAGCGACGACGACCGGAAGCACGGGGGCGATTGTGTTGACTGCGACGGCTCCGGCAGGGGTGACGGTGAGTTTTCAGCCGACTTTGATCTCGCCAGGCCAGAGCACGACGATGACTGTGGCCGCTGCGGCCAATGCTCCGACCGGGAGCGGAACGATCTCCGTAACTGGGACGAGCGGCCAGGCGCAGCAGACGGTGAAGGTGGGATTGACGGTTGATCCGGCTCCGGCGCTGAGCCTGATTGCGGCTCCGGCCGGGCTGACAGTGACCCAGGGAGCGAACGCCTCGACGGTGGTGACGGTGGCGACGGGAGGAACGTTCAACGGCCAGGTGATGCTGATGACGACGGGGCTTCCACCGGGTGTGACGGCGGTGTGGAGCACGGCGACGGTGACTCCTCCGGCGGATACGGCGGCGACGACGGTGACCACGCTGACGCTGGTGGCCGCGGCGAATGCGCCCTCGGTGACGGGAGCGGCCGTGACGTTGACAGCAACCGGCGACGGGCTGACGACGACGGCGACCGTAACGGTGACCGTCGTTCCGGCGGCGACGGGGCTGGCGATTGCCTCCGCCACGCAGGCACTGACGCTGGTGGCGGGCGGCGCGCTGACGGTTCCGGTGACGGTGACGGCGTCCAATGGACTTGTCGGCCTGGTGCGGGTGGGTGTAGCCGGGCTGCCCGCTGGGGTGACGGCGTTCTGGAGCGCGGCGCAGTTTGAGGCCACAGCTCCGGAAACCGAGCACCTGACACTGACCTTGCGCGCGCTGGCGACGGCTGTGCCCGCCAGCGGTACGGCGCTGAGCCTGGTGGCCTTTGGAGACGGACAGACGGCTTACGGTGGAGCATCGCTGACCGTGGCTCTGCCGACGGTGGTGGAGCTGTCGTTGGCGACAAATCCGCTGAGCCTGACACCCGGCGCGACGGCGACGACGACGGCGACGGTGCGGATACTGGGACCACTTACGCTGGCGGCAAATTTTGCGGGTGTGGAGCTGCGGATGACGGGATTACCGGTGGGCGTGACGGTGGCCTGGGGCGCGGTGACGGATGCGGGCGGAGGTGTGCTGACGGCTCCGGTGACGGTGAGGGCGGCTGCGACGGCGGCGACAGGCACGGTGCGGGTGTTGGCGCTGGGTGAGGTGACAGACGCATCGACGGGAGCGATCTACGACGCGGTCGAGCCGGTGGAGGTTGTCCTGCATCCGGCGGCGACGCTGACGGTGGCCAGCGGGGTCAAATCGTTGCTGCTGGTGCCGGGAGCGACGGCGCGAGTGGCCATAACGGTGACCGCCTCTACGGCGCTGGCCGAGCCGGTGCGGCTGACGGTGCTCGACCTGCCTGCGGGCGTTACGGCGGCCTGGAGCAAAAATCCGGTGGTGGGAACCGGCGGGACGGTCACGCTGACGCTGACAGTAGCGGCCAGCGTACGGCCGACAGCAGGTAGCGTTTCGATTGAGGCGATGGGCGACGGACTTGCGGCGCAGACGGCGGTGGAGTATCGGGTCTACTGAGTGGGGGTGTGCGATGGCGAGTCGCCGGGGATGAGTCCGAGAGCGCGATAGATGACCAGGGGCGCGTCGGTGAGCGAGTAACGGCGGCGATAGCAGGCCAGTGTGGCCGATTGCATGGTTTCGCGCTCGGCATCGGTCATTGACTGGAATCGTTCGATGAGCCGCAGAGTGCCTTCCTGGGTATCGGTCTCCATAAGACCCGCTCCATCAGCGGCGACGTCGGGGGCGATGTTGACTTTGTCGCTGATGAGGGGGATGAGGCCGCAGGCCAGCGCGTCGGCGACGGCGATGCCGAAGTTTTCCTGGTGCGAGGGCAGGATGAAGGCGCTGGCGGCGTAGAACGCGCCCCATTTCTGCGGGCCGCGCAGCATGCCGGTCCATGTGATGCGGTCAGCGATGCCGAGAGCTTCGGCACGGGATTGCAGCTCGGCACTCCAGCCAACCTCGTCGGGACCAGCCATCACAAGATGGAGATCGGACAGAGCGGCGCGCGCAAAGGCCTCAATCAGCAGGTCGCAGCCTTTCTTGGGGTGGATGCGTCCGAGAAAAAGCAGGAAGTGCTGGTCGGCAAGGTGTGGATAAGCGGCAAGAAACGCCGCGCGATTTTCCTTTGGGTCTCCTTCCGGCCCGGCGGAGCCGTACGGCACGAGAAGACGGCGAAAGCGACGGAAGGGGAAGCCTTCGGCGACGGTGCGGTACTCCTCCTGGCTGGTGACGCAGACGGCGTGGGCCTGATTGAGGTTACGGCTTTCTTTAAGGGTCCAGTAGACTAGCTTTTTCAGGTGCTTGAGCGGGAAACGGCGTTTAAAATACGGGTCCAGCATGCCATGACTGAAGACGGCGTAAGGAACGTGACCAGCAAAGACGCGGCGGGCAGCGACGCCGTGATACTGCCAGACACCGTTAACGATGACGCCATCGAAGCGATTGCGGTTGGCGCGCAGCCAAGGTTCAAGATGAGAAGAAAAGCCGTAGCGCCCAATAGCAGGTCCGCAGGGATGGACGGGGCAGGGCAACAAATGCTGATAAGCGTCTTGAAGCGGGCCTGAATCGGGAGCGTCGAGTGTCGCGACCTCGACCTCCCATCCCAACTTCTGGTGGGTCATTACGAAGATACGTACAGATTCAGCAGGACCACCGCTATCAGGGTTCAATGTGCGAATGAGATGGAGAACACGCAATTGTCCCTCTTCAGCGAGCATATCGAGCTTTGGCAACAAAGCCTTCCGATGCGGTCATCGGAGATGACCGCATCCGTGGCTAAATGGAGTATGACGAACTCGATCAGCCTAACTGAAGTGCTGTAGCAAAGCAATCAGGCGGTGACGGCTTCGGCATCAGCGGGAGCTTCCACGGCCTCGGCAAGTACGCGCACCTGAAGCTGGGCGAGAACTTCGCGATAGAGGCGGATGGAGACCGAAAAATCGCCAACGGACTTCAGCGGCTCGACGAGCTGAATCCTGCGGCGATCGACCTCGAAGCCCTTTGCAGAAAGCTCGTGAGCGATGTCGGTAGCAGTGACGGAGCCAAAAAGATGGCCGCTGTCGCCGGATTTGCGAGTGAAGACGAGGTGGACGGAGGCAAGCTGAGCGGCCAGCGTCTCGGCCTGAGCCTTCTCGGTGGCGGCGCGGCGGGCGGCGGCGGCCTTCATCTGCTCGATGACGGACTTGTTGGATGCGGTGGCCTGCAGCGCGAGCTTGCGCGGCAGCAGGTAATTGCGACCGTAGCCATCGGCAACCTTGACGACATCACCGCGGTGACCTAGATTGGCTACGTCTTCCTTCAGAATGACTTCCATGGGAAACTCTCCAGTTTTCAAACGACGCTGAGTCTCTCCGCCGCGTAATTTTCGTCCTGGTGAGTTGGACACCGGACCGCGAGGAAAGGTTGCGCCGCGAGTGATTGTATTCCTGCGAGGTGAATTCCTGGCAACCGGGAAGTGAAGAAAAAATCAGTCACCGAACCGGAAGCAGAAACAGGACGCAGGATTGCCAGCTCCGTTATAAGCTGGACGCGAAGGGCAGCAGCGCGATGTTGCGGGCCTGTTTGATGGCGCGCGTGAGTCGGCGCTGATGCGTGGTGCAGACGCCGGTGAGGCGACGCGGGACTATTTTGCCGCGCTCGGCGATGAAGCCCTGCAAAAGACGCACGTCCCGATAGGGGATCGAGTCGATCTTCTCGGTGCAGAACTTGCAGACTTTTTTGCGGCGGAAGAATTTTCCGCGTCCACCAGGACCGCCGGAGGCGCGAGGCGCGCCGGAACGAGGACCGGCGGAGGGTGCGGCGGGAGCTGTTGCTGGTACGGCGGCTTCCGGAGCCTTGTTTTGCATCTCTTCTGACATGGTTACTCTCTTTCCCTGCTTCGCGCGGAGTCAACCGGCGAAGACGGTTGCATGGATGGGCTGTCCGAGCGGGTCGGAGCTGGTCCGGAACCGAAGCGGTTCCGCGCTGGACCGTGGAGCAGCCGTGTGAAACGACAACTCAGGCGCTGACTGCTTCGGCGGCGGGTTCGGCCTCTTCCGCGGGCTTGCGGCGAACGCCGCGAGCAGCCTTGACCTTGGCGACGCGCTTGTCTTCCTCATCGGTGCGGACGGTGATGAACTTGATGACTGGCTCAGAAACGCGCAGACGGCGCTCCAGCTCGGCGACGACCGGTCCATTGGCCGCGAGGATCATCAGGACGTAGACGCCATCGTTGAACTTGCGCACGGTGTAAGCAAGGCGGCGACGGCCCATCCGCTCGATGGACTTGACGGCGCCTCCACCGGTGGTGACGGTTGTTTCAAAGCCGGAGATCAGCTTTTCGATCTCTTCCTCTTCGATATCCGGCCGGACGATAAACATGACTTCATATTGCCGATCCATCTTTTACTCTTTTCTGCCGCCGCCTGGTGAGCGTTGGCCTGGGCGCCGACAGCGAAAATGCTGGGGTGGCGCAAGGGTTGGTGCTGCGTGAGGACGAAAGCGGGCGGGTTCGCGCCGCAGAGTCCGGGTTGATCGTGCGCAGAGCCTTCAGGCGCTGCGATTCCACTCATTCATAGCGGCGGCAGGGCCTTCCAGAGCGATCTGCCGAACCGCCTGCGCAACCCGATCCAGAGCCTCGTCGAGGAGGAGCAGGTCGGCCTTGCGCATGGGCGAGAGCAGGTAATTGCTGCCGCCCGGGCGTTTTGCACCGGCTGCGATGGCCTCGGCGGAGAGCTTCTGCCCAACGCCGATGCGAATACGCAACCAAACTTCCGTACCCAGCGAGGATGTGATGCTGCGTGCGCCATTGTGGCCGGCAGGCGATCCTCGCTCCCGGATTTTGATGGTCCCGAGTGGCAGGTCCAGCTCGTCATAGAGCACGAGGAGATTGCGCCTGCCGGAGTCGGGATCGTCCGGGTAAAACTCTTCGAGCAAGGCCTTCACGGACAGCCCGCTCCGGTTCATAAACGTCTCCGGCCTGGCCAGCAGGATGGAGCGGCCACCGATCTCCGTGATTCCGGTGAGCGCCATGCCGCGGCGGTTGGTGACCGAGGCGCCGTTCTGGTTGGCGATGCGGTCGATTGCCATGAAACCCGCGTTATGCGGGGTCCAGACGTACTCCATGCCGGGGTTGCCCAGCCCGACGACGAGAAGCGGAGCCTGCTGGCCGCGCTGCTCGGAGTCGAAAACTGGACTGGACCCGGCCAACGGTTACTTCTTCGCCTCCGTCGGCTTGCCCTTCTTGGCGACTTCCGGTTCGGCTGGTGCTACTGCAACTCCCTCGACCGGTGCGGGTTCAGCCTCGGCGCGAATGGAGATGACGTGCGCCACGGCAGCATCCTCAGCGGTGACAAAGCGCAGGCCGCTGGCGTGCGGCAGATCCGCGACACGCAGAAGCTGATGCAGGCCGAGGTCGGTTACGTCCACGTCGATGTGCTGCGGAATCGCAGTCGGAAGGCACTCGACCTCGACCTCGCGCAGCACCTGGTCGAGGATGCCGCCCTGCGTCTTGACTCCGACGGCTGTGCCGACGAGACGAACCGGAACGTGGACGCGCATCAGCTTGTCGAGGGCGATGCGCTTGAGGTCAATGTGCAACAGAGAGTCCTTGATCGGCTCATACTGCCAGTCGACGATCATCGCCTTGACCGGTCCGTGGCCTTCGATTGCGACGTCGAAGATGGTGTTGTGGCCACTCTCAGAGTGGAGGATGCGAAGAATCTGTTTGGGATCGACCTCGATGGCAATCGATTCGTGACCCGCGCCGTAGAGAATGGCGGGGATGTTACCGGCAGCGCGCACGCGGCGGGCGGCGTTCTTGTTGAATTTGCCGGCTCGGGGCCGGGCTGCGACTGTCTCTGGCATAAAGCTCACTCGTTTCTGATCGGGCACGCGCTGCCGGTGGATCGGCGGGCTGCGCTCCCTTTGTTCGCGGCGCGGACTGCGGTGCGCCGGGGTTTCGGTTCGGAAGACGCCTCAGTTGAAGAGCGAACTGACGCTGGTCTCCATGTGAATGCTCTCAATCGCCGCGCCCAGCAGGCCGGCGATTGAAAGCACCTTGATCTTGGGCACCTGCTGCGCGGCCTCGCGCAGCGGGATCGTGTTGGTGACGACAAGCTGCTCCATGCGCGAAGCGGCGATGCGCTCGATGGCCGGGCCGGAAAGCACGGCGTGGCTGGCGCAGGCGTGGACGGCGGAGGCTCCGGAAGCGAGCAGGGCATCGACGGTCTTGACGAGTGTACCGGCTGTGTCCACGATGTCGTCGATAACCAGGCACGTGCGTCCGCGCACGTCGCCGATGACGTTCATCACCTCGGCCACATTCATCTCCGTGCGGCGCTTGTCCACGATGGCCAGTGGCGCGCCCATCTTGGTGGCGAAGAAGCGCGCACGCTCCACGCCTCCGGCATCCGGA
Organism: Acidobacteriota bacterium; assembly: GCA_021816455.1. Taxonomy (GTDB): domain Bacteria; phylum Acidobacteriota; class Terriglobia; order Terriglobales; family Acidobacteriaceae; genus Acidicapsa. The sequence goes on along the minus strand of JAKAXU010000020.1, from coordinate 2,995 downwards.
GAGACCACGGTGAGGTTGTGCAGATTCAGCTCGCGGAAGTAGGAGACAAGCACCGGGCTGGCGAAGAGATGATCGACGGGAATGTTGAAGAAGCCCTGAATCTGCGCGGCGTGGAGGTCAACGAAGAGCGCGCGGTTGGCTCCGGCAGTAGTGAGCAGGTCGGCGATGAGCTTGGCGCTGATGGCCACGCGCGGACGGTCCTTGCGGTCCTGGCGGGCGTAACCGTAGTAGGGAACGACGGCAGTGATGCGCGCGGCCGAGGCGCGCTTGAGCGCGTCGATCATAATGAGTAGCTCGAGCAGGTGCTGATCGACGGGAAAGCAGGTGGGCTGGACGAGAAAGACATCGGCGCCGCGGACATTTTCCAGCAACTGGAAGTAGACCTCGCCGTCGGCGAAACGCTGGAGCTTGCTTTCGCCGACCTTGACGCCGACGAAACCGGCGATCTCCTCGGCAAGCGCGCGATTGGCCGTGCCGGAGAAGAGCTTGAAACTCTTGTCTTCGCCAAGGCCGCGGCTTCGCTTGCGCTCGGAGGCGAGCTTGACTTCGCGGGATTTGGGCTGTGAATCAGCCGTGGGTTCTGCCGAAATGGTTGTCATGTCGCTCTGCTCTACATTCGTACCGGCGTTGATCGTCATGGCTTGCAGTTTCTCCTCTGCTGGTTGGCATGGGCTGCTGCGTTGCTGTGCGCCGACGGAGCAATCTCCAGACGGCAAAAAACTGGCTGGGCGACCAGGATTCGAACCTGGACAAAGTGCGTCAAAGGCACTTGACCTACCGTTAGTCGATCGCCCAACATTTCCGGCCAGCCGTTGGCGAGTTTTTCACTGCTCGCAGACGGGTGTCAACCGGAGGATGGAAGAAGCATCTCCGGCCAATAAGCCGCGCGTGGGAGGGTGTGTGTGAGGAACGCATCGACACCCAGAGCGCGCAGCCGAAGACGGACGGCCTCTGCCTGCTCCTGGCCCCGGTAAAGGCCAAAGAGCGAAGAACCGGATCCGGACAGGGATGCGTAGAGGGATTCCTCCGGCGTGCCGACAGCCGCAAGAAGACGCTTGATCTCGCTGAGGAAGGGATGCTGAGCGAAGACGACACGCTCAAAGTCGTTTCCAATCCCGGTGCGGACAAGCGCGGACACCAGCGGTCCGGCTAGGTCTGGCCCAGCGGGCAAGACACCGGAAGAGTCCGCCGCCGCATGCATTTCCCGAGGAAAGTGAGCCTGCGAACAGGCCCCTGCGTAGACACGACTCAACTGATCCAGTGTATCGTCGCTGGCCTCGGCGGTCAATTCCCGATCGTCCCAAAGCGCGTCCCAGTCGCGAAAGGCCTGAGGTGTGGAGACGCCGACGGCGGGCGTAGCCACCAGGCAGCAGAGTGTGGGCTGATCCGGAAGCGGAAAAACCTGCTGACCGCGATCGAGGCCAAGGACAGTGCCGCCGATGAGAAACAGCGGAACGTCGGAGCCGACGGCAGCTGCCAGTCGAAGGCGCTCCGCGCGCCAGGCGGCCGAATCGGGAATGGCCAGCTCGGCTTCCAGGGCCAGGAGCGCGGCGACCGCGTTGCCCGAGCCGGCACCGAGACCACCCTGCACAGGCAGTCGCTTTTCGATGTGGATTGTGATCCGGGCGGTGAGGTCAAGAGCCAGAAGCGCCCGTTCGACCATCTTCCAGGCAGTATTGCGGGCGTCGGTCGGTACACCGGCTTCGTTCGAGGTGAGATGGATCGTGGTCTTTTCCGCCGGAATGGCGGAGACGGTGACCCGATCGTGTGCGGCCAGAGTCTGATAGGCGGTGACCAGACTGTGGAAGCCATCCGGCCGCGGCGCGCCGATGGCCAGGCCCAGGTTGATCTTCGCGTGTGAGCGTGCGGTGACAGCCATGAATTCTCAGTGTAGTACGGGTGCGGACGAGCCGGGCGGCTTCGATTTACAATCGAACCTGGGAGTTGGAACGATGGCACATATGGTTTTTTGCGCGCGCTACAAGAAAGAAATGGAGGGTCTCGACGAGCCTCCGTTCGATTCCGATTTTGGCCAGAAGATTTACAAGAGCGTCTCCCGGCAGGCGTGGGCTGAGTGGGTGGAGCGGCAGAAGATGTTACTCAATGAGTATCGGCTGCAACCTTGGACGCCACAGGCGCAGACGTTTCTGGTGGAGCAGATGCAGGAGTTCTTCTTCGGTGATGGCGCGGCGCTGCCGGCCGAGTATGTTCCGCCCTCGCACTGATGCCGACGCGGCGAAGCGGCAGAGAGCATTCGTGTACACTCAGAATGAACCCCCGCGCTGACCGCAACGGTCGGCGCAACTGTGTCGGGACGTGGCTCAGCCTGGTAGAGCACTCGCTTGGGGTGCGAGGGGTCGGCAGTTCAAATCTGCCCGTCCCGACCATTTAGAATCAAACACTTGAGAAATCCGAGTTCCCGGCGCGACCACCAATTGTGGGGGAATTTGTGGGGATCCTGTTCGGATCCACCACGTTTGCGAGTAATCAGTGGTTCGTGATCGCATCCACCGCATCGCGCTTGGCCTTCGCGCGGACATGGCTGTAGCGCTCCAGCATCGCCCGACTCAGGTGCCCGGCGATCGCAAGGATCGTTGAGTCGGAGGTCTGCGTTTCTGAAAGGGCTGTAAGGAAGTGGTGCCGGAGGTCATGCAGACAGCATTCAAAGTTCGCCCGTTTTGTGGCTGTCTTCCACGCCGGCTTTCACTACAACACTCACAATCTCGCTGACGGTACAAATTACCCGGCAGGCAAATGGTCTATTTTTGCCAAAAGCACCATTCCACGGCCAGCTTGAGGCAATGCTTGAGCACGCTCATTTCCTTGCAGATTGCTCCGGGTTTCACGGATTCGACTCGCTCGTCGATGGTATTGCTCCGGGCAAAGCCATCCTTTTCATGGGAGGACGAAGGTGATTGACTGGAGGCATGAACCATTCAGACATTTCTTCTCCTATCGTTCGGCGGCGGCGCAGTTCTGCTGAGGTTGCGGCTTT
>JAKAXU010000071.1 GCA_021816455.1 Acidobacteriota bacterium | reverse complement strand
AAAAGACCTCCACCCAAGCGCCAAACCCAGACTGAAGACTACTCCGAGACCGAATGACCACCCTTCTGCCCTATCAGACCACCGAGCTGTCGGATGAAATCGATCCGTGTGAGAAATCGCGGCTAGGCCATCGCATGATCAACCGCCTGGCAGAGTCCGCACTTCCGTCAAGTATGCCCGCATTCCTGCGAACTCCACAGGCGCTGGATGAGGTCGAGTATCTGGGGCCGGAACCCGATCGCTGGCGCTCCCGGGCGGAGCCGGAGTTAAGCCGCGCCCAGGCGCCGGAGCATTTCCTCGATATGGAATATCTGTCGCAGCTTGGACCTCTGCCGCACGAACGACTCGAGTTTGAAAAAACTGCCTGGATGCACGGATTGGATCCGGCTCAAATCGGGCTTCAACCCTGGCAGACGGACGAGGTTTGGGAACGACTGAAGGCCAGCTTTCGCCAGTATCGCGATCGGATTGCTGCGCATCGCGATACGGCCTCCGTTCAGCAGGCGATTCTGTTCTACATCGGCTGGCTGGGTCACTACGTCGGCGACGGGTCTCAGCCTTTACATACGACGGTGAATTACGATGGTTGGGCACTGGCTGCCAATCCGAATCGTTTCAGCCGCGATCATGGTATCCACAGCTTGTTTGAAAGCACCTTTGTCGGCCCGCAGGGAGCCGATCTCCGCGCCGAAGATGTAGCAAAGAAGATGACGCCTCCGAGTATGGTGAAGGGCGATGTCTTCGATGCGTACATGAGTTATCTGCAGGAAACGTCAGCTTATGTGCAGCCGCTTTACATGCTGAACAAAAAAGATGTGTTTCTCGGAAAGGGCACTGCCGAGTCACGAGCTTTTGTTGAAGGACGACTCGCAGCAGGCGCCTCCATGCTGCGGAATCTCATCTACACAGCGTGGGTACGCAGTGCCGACCCAGTTCCCGACCGTAGCGACCATGCAGGATTTTGACGGGTAAGCTCGGTCGTGCGGAATCGTGGAGTGGTACATCGCCGAGACAGGTTACATCGGCTGTGCGCGGCGTCGCCACTGCGGGATGGGCGTCACCGCCGTATACCCCTTCTCCCTTCGCAGTCCTGGCGCCTTCCATACCAGTTCGACTCAATTCTCCTGGTACAGATTTTCCAGGCACTCCATTCATTCCCGACTTGGCTGCGTTGCGCCTCATCGATACCTGGCAGAACGGGAAACAGTACACGCCACGATTTCACGCCGAAATAGCGAGCAACCCCATCATCCTGGGAATTGCAAGGAATATTCGCAAGTCCTATGACATGAGTAGTATGTCAAGAAATTTCAATAAAGGAGCTATAAGTCGGGCTTGTGCTGTAGCCCGAGGTCGTGTTTAACTTGCTGCAGTGAACCAGGGGTGCTCTATGAACTTAGAGCTGAGAGATACCCTTCGAACCCGATCCGGACAATACCGGCGTGGGAAGGTTTCAGGCATAGCCCATTCTCCGGGGCGCATAAAGTGCATGGCCTCCTGCTTCACAAACGAACAGGAGGTCTCATATGCGGGAAACCGCTACCACATTCGCAACGCTTCGCCTTCCCACCGCATTCCCTGCTTCCCGAAAGAAATACACAACAGGTAGTCGGCCCGATCTGCAGGTTCCTTATCGCGAAATTACACTCTCTCCTACCCATCATTCGCGTGGGGTGGAAGAGAATGCGCCTTTGCCCGTCTATGACTGCTCGGGTCCGTTCAGTGATCCCGATTGCATCGTCGATCTCTCTGAAGGTTTGCCCAGGCTGCGCTCGAACTGGATAGAAGAACGCGGTGATACGGAGGGTCTGCAAGGGCCAAGCTCGGAATACGGTCGGCAGCGCGCGAATGACCTGCTAACACGCGAACTTCGCTTCCCTGCCGTTCCGCGGCCACGTCGCGCATTGCCCGGCAGGAACGTAACTCAGATGCACTATGCGCGCAAGGGAATCGTGACGCCAGAGATGGAGTTCGTTGCGCTTCGCGAATCTATGCGACTGGCGGAACTGCGGTCCGATCCGCGCTATGCGGCGCTGCTGCGTGAGCATCCAGGACACAGCTTTGGCGCCAAAATACCCGACCAGATCACGCCGGAGTTCGTGCGCGACGAGGTGGCTGCTGGCCGCGCCATCATCCCGGCCAACATCAATCATCCTGAGCTTGAACCCATGATCATCGGGCGCAACTTCAAGGTGAAGATCAACGGCAATATCGGCAACTCTGCCGTGGCTTCGTCCCTCGCCGAGGAAGTCGACAAGATGGTCTGGGGCATCCACTGGGGCGCCGACACCATCATGGACCTTTCCACGGGAAAACACATCCATGAAACGCGCGAGTGGATTCTGCGCAACGCGCCTGTGCCAATCGGAACCGTACCGATTTACCAGGCGCTGGAAAAGGTAGGCGGGCTCGCCGAGGAGCTGAGCTGGGAGTTGATGCGCGACACGCTCATCGAGCAAGCCGAGCAGGGGGTTGATTACTTCACGCTGCACGCGGGTGTTCGCCTGCCGTGGATCCCCCTGACGGCCAAGCGCCTCACGGGCATCGTCTCCCGCGGCGGATCGATCATGGCGAAGTGGTGTCTTGCGCATCACGAGGAAAACTTCCTCTACACGCACTTTGATGAAATCTGCGAAATCATGAAGGCGTATGACGTCTCGTTCAGTCTTGGCGACGGCCTGCGCCCCGGCTCGATCTACGATGCCAACGATGAAGCGCAGTTTGCCGAGCTTCGCACGCTGGGGGAACTGACCGCGAAAGCCTGGAAAAATGAAGTGCAGGTGATGATCGAGGGCCCTGGCCATGTTCCGATGCAGTTGATTGAAACGAATATGACGGAGGAGTTGCGGCACTGCTTCGAAGCGCCGTTCTACACGCTTGGGCCGCTGGTTACGGACATCGCGCCCGGCTATGACCACATCACCAGTGCCATCGGCGCCGCACAGATCGGCTGGTACGGCACAGCAATGCTGTGCTACGTCACGCCAAAGGAACACCTCGGTCTTCCCGACAAGGAAGACGTGCGCACCGGCATCGTGACCTACCGTATTGCTGCTCACGCTGCCGACCTGGCCAAGGGATGGCCGGGCGCGCAATTACACGACAACGCTCTCTCGAAGGCGCGCTTTGAATTTCGCTGGGAGGATCAGTTCAACCTCAGTCTCGATCCAGAGCGCGCACGCGAGTATCACGACGCTACACTTCCCCATGAAAACGCCAAGACCGCACATTTTTGTTCGATGTGCGGGCCGAAGTTCTGCTCAATGAAAATCACCCAGGAAATTCGCGATACGTTTGGCAGCGATGTAACCGAAGCCATGGCTGAGAAGGCGCGCGAGTTCCGGGAATCCAAAGGAGAAGTGTATCGATGACAATACCGGATGTTGCAATTGTAGGCGGCGGACTACTGGGCCGATTGTTGGCTTGGCGCGCTGCTCTTGGCGGGCTGCGCGTAACGCTGTATGACGCAAATGACCGTCAGGGAAACGAGGCCACCGCATGGGTCGCCGGAGGCATGGTGACCCCGCAGGCCGAAGCGGTGGATGCGGAGCCTGAACTGGTAGCTATGGGGCGACGCAGTCTGTCGCTCTGGCCTGTGTGGCTCAGTGCGCTGCCGACGGCGGTGCACTACAGCGACACCGGAACCCTGCTCGTCTGGCAGCGTTCCGATGCGGGCGAAGGGCGGCGCTTCGAAGCAATGCTCAGGGCGCGCGACACACAGGCGAGCTATGAACGCCTCGATGCCCAGCAGCTCACAGCAAAAGAGCCGGCACTGGAGAACCGCTTCCGCGAGGCGCTTTACCTTCCCGGCGAAGCTCACGTGGACAATCGCCAGCTTCTACCCGCGTTGGCTGATGCGCTCGACGCTCTCGGAGTTGAGTGTCACTGGAACCGGCGCGTCGAAGATACGGAGCGCCCCGAGGCCCGCCTCGTGATCGACTGTCGCGGTAAGAGCGCTAAGAGCCGCTGGAAGGAGTTGCGCGGCGTGCGCGGAGAACTGGTACGCCTGCATGCCCCCGGCATTGATCTCAAGCACATGGTGCGCCTCCTCCATTCGCGCTACTCGATTTATCTGATCTCACGCCCGGGCGGCAACCTTGTGGTTGGCGCGACCGCAATCGAGAGCGATGATTGTTCGCCGGTCTCCGTGCGCGGCGCACTGGAATTGCTCTCCGCCGCGTATGCCGTACTCCCTGAGATCAGCGAAGCGCGCATTCTCGAACTGGATTGCGATTGTCGTCCCGCACTTCCAGACAACCGCCCAGCCATCCGCTACAGTCCGGAAGCTCGTCTGCTCGAAGTGAACGGTCTTTACCGTCATGGATTTCTGCTTTCGCCCGCGATTGTGGAAGAGGTGCTTACGGTCCTGCCCCAATTCCTCCACAATCCGGGGTCAACTTTGGGCGCGTCACCGCGATGGCCTAGCCTGGGTGCCCGCGAAGGGGTTTTTGCATGCCATTAAACGTGAATGGGAACCCGTTACCTATGCCGGAGCCGCCCACTCTCGAAAACCTGCTGCGCCTCGTGCAGCCGCAGCGTCCCTATGCGGTGGCACGCAACGAGGAGTTTGTTCCCTCGTCGGCCTACGCAAAGTGCAAATTAGTGGATGGAGATCGCATTGAGATCGTGCATCCGTCCGCAGGAGGATAGACACTTATGCCGGATACAATGACGTTTTACGGACAGGATTATGGCAGCCGTATTCTGCTGGGAACCGCGCGCTATGAATCGCCCGTCCTGCTTCTTGAGGCCATCGAAACAGCCCAACCAGCACTGCTCACGGTAGCGCTTCGAAAGCAGATACAGGGTGGTTCACAGGCAGGCCAGTCCTTCTGGAGCATTCTTCGTTCCGCGAATCGTCCGCTACTGCCTAACACAGCCGGATGTAACTCCGCCAAAGAGGCAGTCAACACCGCTCTGATGGCGCGCGAAGCGTTCGAAACCGATCTCATCAAGCTTGAAGTCATCGGGGATGAAGCCAACCTGCAGCCCGATCCATTCGGATTGCTGGAAGCCGCAGCGTATCTGGTCAAGCGCGGTTTCAAGGTGCTCCCATATTGCACCGAAGACCTGATTCTCTGTCGTCGGTTGCTCGATGTCGGCTGTGAGGTGCTGATGCCCTGGGCTGCTCCTATCGGAACCGGTCAAGGCCCACGCAATCCCAAAGCATTGCGAGAGCTGCGTGATCGGCTGCCGGATGTGCCGCTGATCGTGGATGCCGGGCTTGGCCTGCCTTCGCATGCTTGTCAGGTGATGGAATGGGGCTTTGACGGCATTCTGGTCAACACGGCTGTATCGCGGGCCATCGACCCGGTCCGCATGGCGATGGCATTTGCAGGCGCTGTGCAGGCGGGACGGGGCGGATTTCTGGCGGGACCTATGCCCGTACAGGAGTTTGCAGTCCCCAGCACTCCGGATATCGGACGACCCTTCTGGGATGAAGCACACCGGTTCATGCCACAGGAGATCGCATGAGCATCACCGTTCACATCGATGGTCAGCCGACGGAGCAGTCTCCGGAATATCGGCGAGTGCTCGCTCAGCTTGGTCCTCTTCCTGACGAATCGGGCCTCCTCTATCGGATATGGACTTCGGCCCCGCAGGGCGAACCGACTGCACATTCGGTCTGGCTGAATCCCGCTTCTTCGGCGGCGGCACAGGAGTGGCTGGATCATGGGGGTGCAGTCCTTGATTGCAGCACTGATTTCGGAGCTTCCGTGGACCGTCTGCGCCAGGGCGAAGCCGCTGTAACAGTCCGAAGCCGATCGCAGGCTCCGCTCAGTCCACATATGCTCGCCGCATTTCTCACTCACGATTTTCCGCTTGTGGATGCTCTGATGCTTGCGCGTGCCTATCGAGACAAAGGCTGGCCTGCTGATCTTGCAGATTACCCAGTTCCTGTGGCAGGACCGGCATCCGATGCGTCATTTGCGGAATTTCCACGCAATGCCGGGCTTTATGCCGTTGTTCCCACGAGCGAATGGGTTGGCCGCCTGGCGGAGTTACAGGTGCCTGTAGTGCAGTTGCGCGACAAACGCGCGGATCGCGCAAAGCGCGCGGTCGCCATACGCGAGGCAGTCCAGGCCGTGGGTGGCACAAATACTCTGCTTTTTATCAACGATGACTGGCAGTCTGCCATACAGCACGGAGCCTATGGCGTACACCTTGGGCAGGAAGATATCGATGCGGCAGATTTGGGCGCGATCCGGGAAGCGGGTTTGCGGCTCGGTATCTCCACGCACGGCATCTACGAAATGCTGCGCGCGCATGCCTGCAGGCCGAGTTATATAGCTATGGGCGCAATTTACGCGACTACCACCAAGAGCATGCCCACAGCGCCACAGGGACTCCGCCGCCTTGAGCACTATGTCCGGTTAATGTCTCCGCATTATCCGCTCGTGGCTATCGGCGGTATTGATCAATCCCGCATTGACGACATCTGGGCGGCGGGTGTCGATTGTGCTGCGGTTCTTCGCGCCATCGTGGACGCAGCAGACTACGGCCAGGCTACGGCCGACCTGCTTGCAACGACTCCGCCGATCACCGCCGCGGCCGGAGTGGTGTGACCGTGTGCGCTGAATTGCGTCGCCTGCTGGCGATCGGGGGATCGGACTCCTGCGGCGGCGCAGGTATTCAGGCCGACATCAAGACCGGCTCCGCCCTGGGCGTAGACGTTTCGACGGCCATTACGGCCATCACAGCCCAGAACAGTCTTGGCGTGCAAGCCGTTGAGCCTGTCTCCGTCGAGATGCTCCGTGCTCAGATCGCAAGCGTCTGTTCGGATACTCCTCCGCATGCTGTGAAGTTAGGCATGCTCTATGACGCGGCGCGGGTAAAGGCCGTCGCCGATGCGATCACTATCTACAATCTGCACAACGTCGTTTGCGATCCGGTCCTCGTTTCCACGAGTGGAACAACCCTGCTTGAAGCCGAAGGCAGAGAACATCTTATTTCCATGCTTCCGGATTTCACGCTCTTCACGCCGAATGCACCTGAGGCGGCAGTCCTTACTGGAACGAGCGTGCACACCTCGTCTGACCTGCTTGCAGCCGGGCGCATCCTGCTCGAACGCGGAGCCAATGCGGTTCTCCTCAAGGGTGGCCACCTCGACGGGAGCGAGTCGACTGACATGCTCCTGCAGAGGCATTCTCCGGAGCCACTGTTTTTCCCCTTCCGGCGTGTCGAAACGCGTAACGATCACGGCACGGGATGTGTTCTTTCCAGTGCCATTGCTTCAGGTCTCGCAGCCGGTGTTGAGCTTGCGCAGGCCGTGGCATCCGGATGCGCATTCGTACACTCCGCGCTACAGCGATCAGCACACCTGTCGAATGGTTCAGGGAGAGGCTCCATGAACCTGCTAAAAAAGCGACGCTGAATCAGAGCCTGTTGCACCACGTGGTCATCTGAGAGTTGAGAAATCCGGGAAGTCAGGCTGTGTTAGATACGACAGACTTGCACTGCTCCAGCTATAGATACTTCAGAGTATCGGTGTGGTGTTGACGGTGCATAACGCCGGTTGCCAGGGATGATTTCCACCACGCACGACCGAGTTACTGCTCTTGCCGTGGGATATGTTCCTCTTTGACAAGGTAGTGGAGTACGCGGATATTTTCCGGATGCCCTGGCAGACGCTGGTGCGCATCGGCGTGGGTGAAAGATAATCGTTGGGCAACAGCAGTTGGCGACGCGCAGTGAGCATGACGCGTTCGAGTTTCCATCTCCACCCGGCGAGAGAAACGGTTTGGCCTGCGCCTGAAGTAAATGTTCGAAGGCGATCGCATGTTAGGGGCGTGATAGCGGTCACAGACGGCAAAACTCCGGCGACATATTCTGTTTTGTACTTGCGTAAGTATGCAAATGCGCAAATAGAACGGGGAGGAGGCACTGGAATGAATCAGAGAATTAGCGATGCGTCGTGCGAACTGCTCGGCGGCTTCTTTGCCACCTTTGCGCACACTACGCGTATGCGCATCTTCTGTGCGCTGCAGAAAGCCCCTAAGACCGTCACCGAGATCGCCGAGTATGCCGGCGTATCCATTACCAATGCCTCGCAGCATTTGCGCCTGATGCGCGACCGAGGAGCAGTGATCGCAGAGAAGCGCGCGCAGAGCGTCTATTACCGGGTTGCCGATCCTCGATTTATCGAAGCGGCAATTCTGATTCGCAGCGCACTACCCCAACATTACCACCCGAATACGGAACAGGCGTTGTCCCGTTCGCCGCGCGGAACACGCACGGTGCCGCAGCCATCGTGACTGCCGTTTTCGCTGTTGCGCAGAGCCTTTAGGAGTCATTGCGATGCAAACAAAATGCCACCGCAATTAACGTCAGTGAAGCTGGAAAGTTTTATGTAAGTGAGAAACAGCGCAGAAGAGGAGACACAATGCGGCACATGCTTATTCTTGGCGGCGGGACCGCCGGAACCATTATGGCCAACAAACTCGCCTCCGCACTGGATGAGCGGGATTGGCGAATCACCGTCGTGGATGCGACGGAGGAGCATTACTATCAGCCTGGATTTCTCTTCGTTCCTTTCGGCATCTATAGAATGCGCGAGATCGTGAAGCCTCGGCGCCAGTTTCTGCCCGGCCGGATTCAGTTCATCCTTTCCGGCATCGAGCGGATCGATGCTGAAAAGAAGACAGTGATGCTGTCTGTCGGGGAATCCCTTCGGTACGACTGTCTGATCATTGCCACAGGGGCCGATATCCATCCCGAGCAGACCGACGGTCTGTTTGACGAGGAGTGGGGACGCAGCAAGTTCGACTTTTATACGCCGAAAGGAGCCGACCGCCTGGCGCAATTCCTGAAGGGTTGGCAGGGCGGCAAGCTCGTGCTCAGCATCACCGAAATGCCAATCAAGTGTCCGGTAGCTCCGCTCGAGTTCCTCTTTCTGGCAGATGCCTACTTCACGGAGCGCGGCATGCGCGACAAGGTAGATATACACCTCGTCACGCCTCTTTCCGGTGCTTTCACAAAGCCTACATCGAGTGACGTGCTCGGTGAATTTCTGGAACGTAAGGGAATCACCGTAACGCCTGACTTCGATCTTGGCCGCGTAGACAGCAAGGAAAAGAAGCTGGTGGCGTGGGACGAAACCGAAGTGAGCTATGACCTGCTCGTCTCCATCCCCACCAATATGGGTAATGCCTGCATTGCCCGCAGCGGGATGGGCAACGAGTTAAACTTCGTCCCCACAGACAAGCAGACTCTGAAAGCCGATGGTCTTGAAGATGTCTTTGTGCTGGGCGATGCGTCGAATCTTCCGAGTTCGAAAGCCGGATCAGTCGCCCACTTCCAGTCGGAGATTCTCTTCCAGAATATTCTCGAACACATTGAAGGTCGCCCTGCTTGCGCCCACTTTGATGGTCACGCCAACTGCTTCATCGAATCTGGCTTTGGGAAGGGCCTGCTCATCGACTTCAATTACGAAACCGAACCGCTGCCAGGGGAGTTTCCGCTCCCCGGCATCGGCCCATTCAAACTGCTTCAGGAAAGCTCAATCAATCACTACGGAAAAATGATGTTCCGATGGGTATATTGGAACCTTTTACTGCGCGGTGTAGAGTTGCCGATCGAAGCGGAGATGTCGATGGCAGGAAAGCAGGTGCGCTGATGGTTGCCACAGTTACGGAAGACCGTATTGCCGAACTGGACCGCAAGCTGGACTTCATCGTCGAGGAACTCACCCACCTCAAGCGCGTCCGCAACAGCGCAGAAGATCTGGTGGCCGATCTCACCCTGGTGGGCAGGGACGCGATGGGAGACGCCGTGAAAGTCCTTGGATCCTCCGCGCTTCAGCCCCAGGAAATCATTCATCTGTTTAAGAGCGCGCTGATCGATGCCAGGCTGCTGAGTGGCACGTTGCAACAGTTGGAGAGCGCGGCGGATTTCGTTCAGGACGCTCAACCCATCGTTCGCGATCTCTTCCGCCAGGCGGTCACAGCTTGCCAGAGCCTACAAGAGAAGGGCTACTTCGAAGCCGCATCTGCGGGAATGCGGATCGGCGATGCGCTTATCCAGTCGCATTCCCAAAGCGATTTGAAGCAGGTGGAGGCAAGTGTACCTCAATTTGTTGGATTCCTTCGTGAACTTACGCGGCCCGAGGTGCTGGAGGCACTTGAGGCAATTATTTACGGCTTTGGAAGAGTGCAGGCAACCATGAACGTGAATAAGTCCATCTTCGAACTGGTGCGGGATATGAACTCACCGGATGCCCGTCGCGGCATCGCAATCCTCGTGGAGTTTCTTAAGGTCGTCGGATCGCGCACCTCTGCCGCCCCACACACTACCAACACAAACATCTGAAAGGTGACTTATGGGAACATTGAGCATAGCCGGAAAGACAATTGAATTGGATGCCGATGGGCATCTCGCGAATCGGACCGATTGGACTGAAGATATGGCCCGGGAGATTGCGGCCCAGGACGGCATTCCTGAGCTGACACCCCAGCATTGGGCCGTCATTAACTTTATGCGCACTGTCTTTGCAAAGGAAGGGGATGCACCCTCGATCCGCCGCCTGACCAAGGAGAGCGGCGTCGACACCAAGACGTTGTATCAACTCTTCCCAAAGGGTCCCGCGAAACGCGCGGCAAAGATTGCTGGGCTGCCAAAACCGAAGGGCTGTATCTAAAAGGAGAACGCCAAAATGACACAGACAAACACGGCTGAACCGATTCAGAAAGTCTCAATCATCATTTCGCACGGATCGCTGGAGGGAGCGTATCCCGGCCTGATTATGGCGAACGGTGCGCGCATGGAAGGAATTGAAGCTTCGCTCTTCTTTACTTTCTTTGGCCTCGACGCGATTATCAAGAAGCGGATGAACAACTTGAAAGTCGCAACTGTCGGAAATCCGGGAATGCACATACCTACGCTGCTTGGTGCAATACCCGGCATGTCAGCTTTTGCCACTGGGATGATGAAGAAAGAGATCGAGAAGATCGACATTCCTCCCATCGGCGAGTTCATCACCATGATTCACGACGCTGGCTGCGAGATCTACGCCTGCCGCGCCACAGTGGAGATGTTCCACCTGAAGCCCAGCGACTTTTGCGAAGAGGTCGATGGGGTCATATCAGTCGGCCAATTCTACGAGAAGGCTGCCGGAGCTCAGATCATTTTCACCTAGAGCGTTTTCCCTAATGCTGTAGACCTTCGAGGCAGTGTTTGAACCATGCCGATGCGTTTTCCGGGGTGATATCGGGAAGCAGTTCTGTGATGGTTTGATCGAGAACTTCTTTGCTGCGAG
>JAKAXU010000019.1 GCA_021816455.1 Acidobacteriota bacterium | reverse complement strand
ACAGACGCGCTGCGAGGCAGGGGGGGGGGGGGGCGGAATGCGCGAATCTGTGAGCCGCCGGTCGGAGCGGGACAGCTCAACCGCCGGCAATCGCTCCCAGGATAAGCAGTGGCTCGGCTCCACGCGCGACAGGAGCGGGAACAGGCGCATCGAGCGGCTGGTGAGAGATATCCTCGCCGCAGGCAAAGAAGCGGACCAGCGCCCGTCGCCTGCCAGTGGCCGGGTCGCGAAGCGTATGGGTCAAAGCGGGATAAGCGAGTTCAAGCGCGTGAATCGTATGGGCGAGCGTGACTGGTTGCTCGACCGGGAGCGCGATTGCGCCGTGGCCCACGATTCCGGCAAAGAGCCTGAGACTTGTGGGAAGCTCCACTTGAATCTGTGCGGTCATGGAAGGTGCGAGCAGGATAGCACTCTTTCGCGTGCGCGCGTTCGCCCAAGCGACGTATGCAAAATATCCTTTTCCACTTGTTCTAGGAAAAGCGACGAGCGGATGCAGATTGAGAGTGTGCAACTGTTATCCGCTCACTACTGGTCGACTGGGAGCAGAGCAAAAAATAGCAGACTAGAACCACAACATCACGGTGAGAGGTAAGAGAAGACACTCAGGACGGAAACAAAACTGAAAGTCATTCACCCCGTTCAATTGGCTCAATTTGCAGGCTTGTAAACATACAGGCAGTCATGCGCAGGATCGAACTTCAGCTTCACTAGTTTGACAAAAGCTGCACCCAGCAGGGTCTGTGTGCGTAACGCTTTGCCGGCCAGGAAACTCGTATGTGGGCGCATTCGGTCGCGTGCAACGACAACCTTGCCTGTGAAAGTTAAAGGGCTGCCCTTCATTCGCGTCATCACTCCATCGACCAGATCTCCATCAACTGTGCCGTTGACCCCTGTCGCTTTTACGTATGCGGCTGTACCGGGATCCCGAGACAATCCGGCATCAGCACGGAACTGGTTCGGAAGCATTACGGATGTCTCGGCTCCGGTGTCCAGAATAGCCGTAGTTGAGATTACTTTCTGTGTACTCCCAAATTTCATCCTCAGTGGAATGAGAATTGCCTGGCGTGTCCACTGAACCGGGACGGTGTAAGAGTTGCTTGGCTCCCCCACGCATTTATCTTTGGACTGGACTTCCATCCTGCCGTTTTGAGCATCTAGAGCAACACAATAGGCCGCAAAAAAATCAAGGCCAAGTATGCCATCGTATTGAAAACTTCCACTGTCGGTAATGAAATTGTCAATAAAAGCACGGGTATGAAAGCTATCAAGTGCGGGGAAAGTAATTTCGAGTGGAACGGATCCTGAGCTATAAGATTTTTCAGCTCCTCCCATCCCAATCATCTCTGTTTTCTTCCGATGAATTGATATCTCTTTTCCCTTGAAAGCAGAGTTGTAGATATGAGTTGTTTCAGAGCCTGTATCAATCAGCATGATGAGATGCCCGATAGAAGTATTCACTTCAGCAAACATTCTTTCTTCATGCAGTCTAATCGGAATTATGACAGAGGGATTCCCTGGCTCAGTCGGGGAGGAATAGCCAGCGGAAGCAATCAGCATGCTGCCGCTGAAGATTGCAATGTTTTTGCAAAACTTTGAAATGCGCACAGTAGAATCCCTCGCAAAATTTTATTTAATGTAGCACGGATTGTTGTTCGGACATGGGCCTGGGTTGCTCTGCACCCCTGGATCACTGTATGACGTTGAAACTACAGGCATACTTCCAAGTTGTGAGCTCGACAATGTGGCATAAACGACATATGTACCAGGGATGCCTTGTGGCGAAAAAATACTTGTCGACGTTCCGGTCAATTCCAGAGATACACTTGTATTCTGAACAACACTGCTTGCCCAGCCTGTCACGGAAGAGCTAGGTTGAAGTTCAAAATTATATGTAGTGTATCCGGAATGCGCTGTGGATGGATGCGATCCTGTAAATTGCATGTCGGCGACGATCGACGAGCGGTATCCAGTATCTGTAGTTGCCGTCAGAGTCGTTTGCGAAGGTGTGCTTGTCTGAGGAAGAAGTTCAGCACTCGGCACATCAATGGAAACGGTATATACCGACTGGCTATTTTGATTTAAATCTTCGGCGCCAAGGGAAGGGGCGTCGAAAGTGGTTGTAAAACCAACTGTTCCACCATACGTACAAGGCTTACCCCCCCCCGCACGAAAAAGTGATTGATTCCGTAGTGCTTGTTGTGCATCCGGATACAAGTAATGGTAACGGAGACGCAAGTATGAGCAACATAGTACCGCGAAGAAATTTTTTCACGAATATCCCTCCAATGGAATTATTACTGAGGGGCAATCTAGCATTATGGCGCATACCCGGCAAGTTACTTAAGGTCCTATGCGAGTACAATCAGAAGTAATAATGTATTGTTAGTTAATAGATCAGATATTATGTTTGAGTATCATTTAGCCCAAAGATGTGCATCTGCCACCGATCTCCACCCTTCGGTCGAGGACAATGTGCAACCAGAAGCCGGTATACTGCAAGGCGTGAGCCGGTCCTTACCGTCCGCCGGTTTCGCTGGAGTGTTTGCTTGACCCTTTCGCGCAGAGGTTTTCTCCGTTCGCTCTCGCGCACGGCTCTCGTGTTGTCTCTGGAAGACGTGCTTTCGCTGGCGCGACCGTTGCATGGACAGCAGGCGCCGACCGGCGGCATGTCTCGGCCGGCCTATGAAGCGCAGGCGCGTGGGGCTACCGGCGGCCTGCATTCGCCGATTGCCGGAACTCCGCTGGGGCTGAGTTTTGTCGATGTTGCGCGCGAATCCGGCCTGAACGTCAAGAATATTTACGGCAACGAGCACAAGAATAAATACCTGCTCGAAACCACCGGCTGCGGCGTGGCTTTTTATGACTACGACCAGGACGACTGGTTAGATATTTTTCTCGTGAATGGCTGGCGTCTCGACGGCTTTCCCAAAGGACAGGAACCGATCTGCCATCTCTTCAAAAACAACCGCGACGGCACCTTTACCGACGTGACGCAGAAGGCCGGTCTTGCACGCTCGGGCTGGGGACAGGGTTGCTGCGTGGGGGACTACAACAATGATGGCTGGAACGATCTCTTCCTCAGCTACTACGGCCAGAACGCGCTCTACCGCAACAACGGGAACGGTACGTTTACTGAGGTGACCAAAGAAGCGGGCCTCATCCAGCCGAAATTGCGCTGGAACTCCGGCTGCGCCTTTCTGGACTATGACCGCGACGGCCACCTCGATCTCTTCGTTGGCAACTACATCAACTTCGACATCAAGACCGCGCCCGCGCCTGAGGACGCCGGTTGCGCCTACAAAGGCATCACCGTAGCCTGCGGGCCGCCGGGCCTCGAGGGCGGCAAAAACATTCTCTACCACAACAATGGCGACGGTACCTTCACCGATGTGAGCGAAAAGGCAGGTATGTGGAGTTCCATCGGAACGTATGCGCTATCGGTTGCCGCGGGCGACATCGACGGAGACGGATGGCCTGATATCTACGTGGCGAATGACTCCATGCCCGCAACCTTTTATCAGAACCAGAAGGATGGCACTTTCAGGGACGTGGCCATCGAGGCTGGCATCGCCTATTCGCCGGACGGAAAACCGCAGGCGGGCATGGGGGTTTCGCTGGGAGATTTCAATCGCGACGGCTTCATGGACATTGTAAAAACCAACTTTGCCGGAGACACGGATTCGCTCTACATGAACCTCGGCGACGGCACCTTCGAGGATCACACGTATCTCTCCGGCCTGGGCGTCAACACGCGCTACCTGGGCTGGGGTGTTGGATTCTTCGACATGGACAACGACGGCTGGCTCGATATTCTCATCTCGAACGGCCACGTCTATCCGGAGGTCGATGGCACGGCGATCGATGCGCCTTACGCCGAGCACAAATATCTCTATCGCAACCTGCGCAACGGCCAGTTTGAAGAGGTGACGAAAGAGGGCGGCCCTGGGATCACCACCCCCGCGCCGGCGCGAGGCTGCGCCTTTGGCGACTACGACAACGACGGCGACATGGATGTCGTGGTCAACTGCATCAACGCCATGCCGCAACTGCTTCGCTGCGACTCGACGTGGAAGCGCAACTGGATCAAGATTCGTCTGGTGGGCACAAAAAGCAATCGCACCGGCATCGGCGCGCAACTGCGACTAACGGCCCAAGTCGATCCCAAGGCGCCCAAACCCATGCTGCTCATTGACGAGGTGCGCTCCGGTGGCAGCTATTATTCGCAGAACGACCTTCGCCTCCACTTCGGACTGGATCAGGCCGCCAAAGTTGATTTGCTCGAAATCCGCTGGCCTTCGGGCACGATTGATACGCTGAAAAATCTCGACGCAAACAAGCTCTACGTAATCGAAGAAGGCGGAAAAATCCTGAAGACGCAAACGATGGACGGCATCCGGAACAGAGCCTGAAGGCAACTTGTGCGCGGCGTCTCAGCCCGCTGTTCCGCCGACCGTCATCCGGTCCAGTTTGATGGTCGGCATGCCCACGCCCACCGGAACGGACTGACCGGCTTTGCCGCAGGTGCCGATCCCTTCGTCGAGCTTGAGATCGTGACCCACCATCGAGACGTAGCGAAGCGCTTCCGGTCCATTGCCGATCAGCGTTGCGTCCCGCACCGGAGCGGTGATCTTTCCATCTTCGATCAGATACGCTTCAGAGGCGGAAAAAACGAATTTCCCGTTGGTGATGTCTACCTGCCCGCCGCCGAAGTTGACCGCGTAGAGGCCGCGTTTGACGCTGCGCAGAATATCCTCCGGGTCGTCCTGGCCAGCCAGCATATACGTATTGGTCATGCGTGGCATGGGGATGCACTGATAGCTTTCGCGGCGTCCGGAGCCGGTATTTGCAGCGCCGGTCAGCCGTGCGGAGAGCTTGTCTGTCAGGTAGCCCTTGAGGATGCCGTCTTCGATCAGCACGGTCTCCTGCGTTGCGGATCCTTCGTCGTCCACATTCAGCGAGCCGCGCCGTCCGGCCATCGTTCCGTTATCCACCACGGTGACTTTGGAGCTGGCGACCGGTTGTCCGATCAGCCCGGAGAATGCCGAGGTTCCCTTGCGGTTAAAGTCGGCTTCCAGCCCGTGGCCGACCGCCTCGTGCAGCAGAATGCCCGGCCATCCCGGCCCAAGCACAACCTCCATTTCGCCCGCCGGAGCCGGTCTTGCGCCCAGTTGCAGAACCGCACCGCGAGCCGCTTCGCGCGCCAGATGCTCGGGGCTTTTGCCGTCGGTAAACTGCTCCATGCCCGCTCGTCCGCCGCCGCCCGCCGAGCCGCGCGTCGAGTTCTTCCCATCCTGTGCGATGACGAAGACGTTCAGGCGGGCCAGCGGCTGCGTGTCGCTGGCAAAGGCACCATCGGAGCCGAGGACGAGAATCCGCCGCAACTCCTCGGCATAGCTTGCGCGAACCTGCACGATGCGCGGATCGAAGGCCCGGGCGGCGCGGTCGGCGCGCTGAATGAGATCGAGACGCGTGGCAAGATCAAGATCGAATCCACCCAGCGGCACAGGATACAGATCGGAGTGGCGCGTCTGCTGAAATCCGACCACTGGCTGCTTCGCCGGTCCTGACGCAATCATCGCCGCTGTGCGCGCGGCGTGCAGCAGTCGCTCCGGGCTAAGGTTGTCGGTGTACGCATAACCGGTGCGTTCCCCCGCGATGACGCGCACGCCGCAGCCGACGCTGGTGCCGGTACTGGCGGATTTGACGATCTGCTCCTCGACGCCCAGCGAGGTGGCTGTGACGGATTCAAAGTAAAGATCGGCGAACTCGCCGCCGACGCTGAGGGCTTCGCCCAGACATCGCTCCAGCAGCCGTTCGGTGAGTGCGAACTTTTCGAAGAAGTAGCGGCGATGGCTCTCGGGCTGGGTTTGCGGCAGGCTTTGCGACTGGGTCTGCTGCGAGATTTGCGGAGCATTCGGGGCGTTGATCGAGCGTTTCCTCACTTTCTCAGTGTACGCTGATCGGGATCTCCGTGAAGGACAGTGCGACGGAAGGCTTTTGCATGGTACGCTGCAGGAGATGAAACGATTTGCGCTTTCCCTGCTCGCTTTCGTTCTGGCTGCGACGCCCGGTTTTGCTGCGGGCCGCAAGCATCATTTGTTCCATCACCACCACCATCATCACGCGCATTCCCGCAAGGCGAAGACCACTTCTTCCAGCCATAAGACTTCGACGGGAACTCCAGCAAAGTAGCCGAGCCACAGGAACCGGAGGACGATGAAAACACTCGATGAACTGAAGTATCCGATCGGACGATTCAGCCCACCGGACAGCAGCATGGCCGGGATTCGCGCGGCCAACATCGCGACGCTTTGCCTGCTTCCGGAGCGGCTGCGCAGCGCAGTCGATGGATTGAGCGCCGCGCAGATCGATACACCATATCGAGAAGGCGGATGGACGGTGCGTCAGGTGGTGCATCACCTGGCCGACAGTCATGCTAACTCTTTCGTGCGTTTCAAGCTGGCGCTGACCGAGGATTGGCCGACAATCAAGGCTTACGATGAGGCGGCCTGGGCAAAGCTGGCCGACAGCGTTGCCCTGCCGGTGGAGGTTTCGCTGACCCTCATCGAAGCGCTGCACATGCGGTGGGTTACTCTGCTGGAGTCGATGACCGAGGAGCAGTTTCAGCGGGGCTATATCCATCCCAGCAGCGGACGCCAGACGCTGGCCCACGCACTGGCGATCTATGATTGGCACAGCCGTCATCACACCGCGCACATCGTCCAGCTTCGGCAAACGCAGGGCTGGTAGCGGCGTTGAGGGACGGGACGCGCGACGCGGCGGCTGCATCCTCTCCGGAGCGGCTGGCCGAGGCGATTGCAGGCTACATCACCGAGCATCCGGAGGCTGTCGTCATCGAGGATGGACAGATGCTCTTCGATCTGCGGGCAGCGCGTTATTCTCTGTCGCTTGCGCACGGGCGCTGCCTGCTTCAATTCTGGAGCGAAGAGCGCAACCTGGTGCGCACCGTGGTGGATTTTCAGGTGCGAAGCGGCTGTTTGCGGTTGACGACGCGGCGCATGGGATCAAGCAAACCCGGCTCACTGGAAGTGGTGGCGCAGCGCGACCGACGCACGCCTACTGTGCGGGAGAGCGAGCGCAGGCAGTATCAGCGCCTGCTGGAACGCGTGCTCCGGCGGCAGTTTCCGGAGTGGACGCCGGATGGATTTCGTTCGGCGGCCGATCTTGAGCACAGCTTCGGACCGGCGTATCTGCGCGGCCATCTCCTGCAGGGCAGCCGCGGAATGGTGGCCGAGGCGGTGATCGCCGTCAGCGCGCAGGAGTCGAAGGCGATTATTGATGGAGTACTGACGGTTGGACTGCTGTGGCTGGACTACTGCCGGACGCACAACGTGGGGCAAAGTGCACGCACCCGACACTATGGCGCACTGCGCGTGATCGTGCCCGAAGGCATGAGCAGGACGACGGCGGAGCGGATGCGCTGGCTGCACTCCGGTGCGGCTGCCTGGAGGCTGTATACGCTCAATGAAATGACTGAGGAGCTGTGCGAAGCGGAGTTGGCCGAAGACGGCAATCTGAGCTTGAACCTGACGCATGCCTTCGACGCGGCGCTGGCCATGGAGCGCGTGCAGCCGGGTGTCGAGCGCGTGCGGTCGCTGCTGGCCGCCGATGCGGCGGCTCGCGTGGAGGTGCGCGCGACGGCGGCAACGGAGGTTGCTCTGCTGCTGGATGGACTGGAGTTTGCGCGCGTCCGGCAGCAGGCATCGGCGTCGTCGTTTGCGCGCGAGCTGGAGATTACCTTCGGAGCAGGAGCCAACGAGACGCCCCTGAACGAAGAGACGGAATCGCTGTGCCGCCTGTTGCTGGCGCGCCTGTTTGCCGCGCGCCAGGCCAACGGAACCGTCAAGGACGCGCTCTTCCGGCTGCAGACCGAGCGATGGCTGGAGGCGCGCATCCGCACCGGGATGACGGAGTTTCTGCCTGCGCTGCGGCAGGAGTTTCTCTATACCCAGGTACCGGCGATGGCCAGTGGCGATCGCGCGATGATGGACCTGCTTACGGTGGATCGCACTGGCCGCCTGGTGGTCATCGAGGTCAAGGCCGACGAGGACCTGCATCTGCCGCTGCAGGGGCTGGACTACTGGATACGCGTACGTGCGCTGCACGCTGACCGCACGATGGACCAGACGGTCGGACAGGCCACGGGAAGACCGCGAGACGCTTTCCAGCGCAGCGGCTACTTTGCCGGAGTGGAGCTTGCCGCAGCGGATCCGAAGCTGCTGCTGATTGCTCCCGCGCTGCGAATTCATCCTGCAAACGAAATTGTGCTGCGGTATCTTGCGCCGGGGGTGGACTGGGAGCTGATTGCCGTCGGCGAAGACTGGCGCAGCACGCTGAAGACGGTCTTCCGCAAACGCCGCGGCTGAGTGTTCGTCAGCGTGCCCCCGCGCCATCTCCCGGGCCGCGTTCAGCTGCCTGTTCGCCGCCGTTGGGCCGGCCTTTCAGCCGCGCTGGTCGCTGGTATTGTCCTCCAGCGCCAGCACGGCGATCGCGGTGGCGTAGCCGCCACTGCAGGTTTTAAAAGGCGAGTTGTCGTGGCGCTTTCAGATGTCTTTTTAGGCCGCCGTGCAGGAAATCGCGAGCGTTTTCCACAGGATTGCGTCTGTCAAATCAGGAATGCGAATGAGTTGCGCAAGCAAGCCGGGCGAGCGAGCGCAAGCAATTCAGGAGAAAAAGGATGCGACGGATCCAAATGGTTGACACGCGAAGAGAAGTTTCGCGCGCGAAGAGGAGTGCGCTCATTGCCAGCGCGCTGTTGCTGTTTGGCGGCGCAGTCGGCCTTCGCGCGCAGACTGCGGATAAGAATCCGGTAACTGCGAACGCAGCGGAAAGCTACAAGACCTTTTATCTGAGTGACGCTACGAGTCAGAATGACGCAAGTGAAATCCAGACAGCGCTGCGCAACATGGTGCCGCATGCGAAGGTCTTCTACGTGCCATCCCAGGGCGCATTTGCCGTTCTTGCCAATGCAACAGAGATGCAACTGGCGGAGAAGATCATCGGCGACATGGACCACAAAAGGAAGACCTATCGGATGACCTACACGCTTACGGAAAGCGGTGCGGGCAAGGCGGCGGAGACGCAACA
Source organism: Acidobacteriota bacterium (assembly GCA_021816455.1). Taxonomy (GTDB): domain Bacteria; phylum Acidobacteriota; class Terriglobia; order Terriglobales; family Acidobacteriaceae; genus Acidicapsa. The sequence goes on along the minus strand of JAKAXU010000019.1, from coordinate 44,284 downwards.
TTTCACGGTTATGCTGGTCGCTGGTGGACACACCGTGCTCAAGCAGGGCGTGCGAGTACCCATCGTTACCGGCGCTGCGGACAACAGCGCTCAAAGCTCGCAGGTGCAGTATGTCGATGTCGGACTGAACATCGACGCTTCGCTCGAAGGGTTTGAACAGGGGATGCGCCTGCACTCGAAGATCGAGCAGTCCAGCATCGCCGGGGAAAGGTCCGGAATGGACGCTCAGGATCCCCAGATTCATCAGGTTTTACTGGATGAGCGATCCAAAGTGGTGGAAGGCAAGACAGTATTGCTCGGTTCACTCGACATTCCCGGTAGCGGGCAGCATCTGGAGATCAGCGTCCTGACGGAGGCGGTTCCGTAGCGGTTCCGCAATACTGTAGTCAGCCTTCGCAGGTGAGGCTGCCAGCCATAGCATGGTCGTCGAGAGGGAAGACTGCGAGTTCCTCTTCGCAGTCGGATGAATTCGTAGCGTTGAGACGCGCTTCGAAAAACTGATCGACAGTGTCAAGGACGGCGGAGCCGGTCTTGGAGGCGAATATCTGCTGGCGCAGTTTGGCTCCGCCCGCGACGCCATGCGTAAACCAGGAGGCGAACTGCTTCATCTTGCCCGCGGTCTCGCCGTGGCGGGCGTCGCGCGGAAGCTGCTGGCTGGCCTCGGCCTCATCGAGCAGCATCTGAAAATAGGTGCGGATCATGCGGTAGCGGTCGGCTTCGCTGGGCCGGGTATAGCTGCCAGTGGCTGTGTACTCGGCGATCTGGCGGAATATCCACGGATTTGACGGTGCAGCACGACCGATCATCACGGCATCGCAGCCAGTCCGGTCCACCATGGCCGCTGCGTCCTCCGGTGTGCGAATGTCGCCGTTGCCGATGACGGGAATCGAGATTGCATCCTTGACGGCGGCGATCCACTCCCAACGCGCCTGGCCAGTGTAGCCCTGCTCGCGGGTGCGGGCGTGGAGCGCGACAGCGTTCAGCCCTTCCGACTCGGCAATGCGCGCCAGCTCGACGCAGACGATGTTCGAGTCGTTCCAGCCCATGCGGAACTTGACGGTAAAGGGAATCGTGACGGCGGCGCGGATGGCGCGGAAGATTTCGGCGATCTTCGGCAGGTCGCGCAACAGGCCCGAGCCGCCGTTGCAACCGACGACGCGTTTGGCCGGGCAGCCGAGATTGAGATCGACAGTATCGAAGCCCGAGTCTTCCACGATGCGCGCTGCTTCGGCGAGCGTCTGCGCGTTCGAGCCAAAGAGCTGCGCGGCGATCGGGTGCTCGTCGTCGTAGAAGGTGAGGTAGCGCTTGCGCTTGGACTCGCGCATGCGCGAAATGCCGTCGGCGGAGGTGAACTCAGTCATCAGCAGGCCGCAGCCGGATTGCTGGTTAGTGACGGTGTCTGCGATGGAAGCGGGGCTGGCGGAGTTAGTGGTGCTGGCTGTAAACAGGCTGGCGTGTCGGATGAAGCGACGAAAGACCGTGTCAGTGACTCCGGCCATAGGTGCCAGCACCGTAGCCGGAGCGACCGGAACCGCACGCGATCCCGCGCCGATGACAAAGCTTGCCGGGACGCTGGCGCTGGCGGGCATCGGGTGCTCGATCGGATTGTCCCAGTTCTTCTTCACGGTAAAGCCCTTGCCTGCCATGATGCCTCTAAAGAGACTAAAGTCTATCTTCGTCCGGGATTTGCCAGTTGGGTGTGTGTGTGGCGACAAAGCGATCCGCCATCTCTACCAGCGCCTTCGAGGATCGGAAACGCTCCGCTTTGAGAAGCTCTGTGACGGAAGCATCATTCTTGCTTAAATCTACATACAGAATCCCGACTCGGCCTACGCCATCTTCGGCGAGAGCCTTCGAAATGATTGCATCGAGCAGATTGAGCTTCCGTGCATTGGGGTCATCGATCACCACTGCGATATAGCGATAGTGACTTGGAAGGGATCGAATCTCCTCGTCCATTTCTTGAAGCTTGCTGGCTATTAGCCCGGATATATCTCCAATACCAATGCCAGGGGTGAGATACATAAACCAGACTGCATGCACATCGCCTGAACCAGCGCGATCGATTGCCAGCACATGTACCGGCAAACCATTCCATTCTGCGTCAAAGTAAATTTTGGGGATCAGCAGTTTCTGAATCAGGTAGTCCTGAACGGCGTTCATGGCTCGTCCCAGATATTGCTGGCTTAATGTTTGTGTCATTTCACCACCCCTCAATCTTCAATTTTCTGCCAATTTCTTCCGCCCATGCGGCAAAACGCTGCGCCTGATCGACGATATCCCCCGCTGTATTTTCTTTCAACGCATGCGCTGAATACTCGATGCCGCGTTTCTTCCCGAGTAGCTTGGCCAGCCGATCCGCGCCTTGCGGCTTGTCGAAATTTCTGTCTGTGAGCATCCGCTTCAACTCCCTTGCGGCGCTGCGATGATCGTCTGAGGAAACACCATTCGATCCCATACCGGTTCTCAGCGCGTCGCTGTAAGAAATCGCGCCGTGAATGCCCAGCAATGCCGAGGAAGATCGGTACTGGGCGAGATCGTCCCGCAGGCGTTCCATCCCTTTGAGGAAGTCTCCTGCCCGGGCCAGAAAATTTTGCACCTCGACGGCTGCCATGACGAGATTCTCGCACAGATTACATTGCGTCTGGTTTCGGATTCGAGAACTGATTCCGCCAACGCAACAAGGCCTCCGCCGCAGCGGAGGCCCGAGTTTTTGACCTGCTGCTCGCGGGTTACTTCGCTGCCGGAGTTGCCTTTTCGGCGTACTTGCGGCGGAAGCGCTCGACGCGGCCTGCCGTATCCACCAGGCGCTGTTTGCCGGTGAAGAACGGGTGGCAGTTGGAGCAGATTTCGACACTGATCCGGCCCTTGTGCGTGGAGCGCGTTTCAAAGTTGTTGCCGCAGGAGCAGTGCACCTGGACGGCGACGTAATCGGGGTGGATACCTTGTTTGGGCATGTTGAGAAAAAACCTTTCCTGCAATTCTTTCAGTTTACAGGGAACGCGGTAGCGAAGCAACCAGGGGCCAGCGCCGTAGCGGGAGGAAATGCGTGCTGGTTTGCCTTCAATGCGTTCGTCCGGACATGGGACGCCGGGAGAACGGCCAGTTGTGATGGCGGCGGGCACTGAGCAGGTAGATCGCTGAACCGGAGGCGGCGATGGCCAGGGCGGCGGCGAGTTCGACGAGCGGGTGGGGTCGGAAGACGAGGATGAAAACGAAGCCGGCGATGGCGGCGAAGACGGGCAGCGGGTAAAGCGGCATGCGGAAGGGGCGCGGCAGTTCCGGACGGCGGCGGCGGAGAGCGAGCAGGCCGAAGTGCTGGAGCAGGAACTGAAGCAGGATGCGGATAACGACGAGCAGAGCGATGACCTGGCTGAGCGAGAAGAAGCAGAAGAGCGTAGCGGTGAGTCCGAGGGCGACGAGCGAACGGTGGGGGAAGCCGTGCCGTGGGTGGAGGCGATCGAGGGCGCGGAAGAAGTTGCCGTCGCGGGCAGCGGCCCAGGGGACACGGGAGTAACCGAGGAGCAGGGAAAAGACGCTGGCGAAGGCGCTCCAGAGGATGAGTGCGGCGAGGATGCGGGCGGCAGTGGAACCGAAGGCGGCGCGGGCCAGGTCGGCGACGAGGGCGATGCGGCTCGTGGGGTCGGCACTGGCCAGCGCGGTGGAGTGAAGCGCGGGCAGGAGCGCGAAGTTCATGGCGAGGTAAAGTGCGGCGACGATGGCAAGCGAAATCAGGATGGCGCGGGGGATGGTGCGCTGAGGATTGCGGACCTCGGAGCCGAGGAAGCAGATGTTGTAGTAGCCCCAGTAGTCGTAGCAGGCGATGAGCGTGGCCTGAGCGAGAGCAGGGACAAGAGCCAGCGTGGGCCAGCCGAGAAGCGAGGCAAGAGTGGGTGTGGGATGAAGCCGGGCCGAGACGACGGCTCCCGAGGCAACGACACCGACGATGGTGACAAGGACTCCGAAGAAGAGGATCCATGCGATGCGGGTGATGGCGCGAAGGTTGCGGTAAAGCAGTGCGGTGACGAGCAGGCAGGCGGTGGCGGCGATAAGGCTGGTGCCATGGAGGGTGATGGGACCGAAAGGAATGGAGAAGCCGAGGACAGGCCAGAGCCAGGCGGTGAAGGCGGCGACGCCGAGACATCCGGAGGCGATGGAAAGCGGAGCGGAGAAGCTGAGCTGCCAGACGTAGAGGAATGAGACCCAGCGGCCGGCGCGTCGGGGATGGTAGAGCTGCCGCAGGAAGGCGTACGAGCCTCCGGCATCGGGGAAGGTTGCGCCAAGTTCAGCCCAGACGAGGCCGTCGCAGAGTGCGATGAAGGCTCCGAGGAGCCATGCCCAGGCGGAGAAACGTGCGCCTGCGGTGGCCAGAATGATGGGCAGGGTGACAAAAGGGCCGACGCCGATCATCTCCATCATGTTGAGAGCGACGGCGGTGGAAAGGCCGAGGCGGCGCGTGAGGCCGAAATGAGCGGTGGGATGGGACATGAGCGAGAAGTGGTGGATAGGCTTTGGCGGCTACGCGGATTGTACACTGGCGATGAGATGAGACACGCAAAGAACAGGCAGATGGCGGCATGGGGTGCGCTGGCAGCGATGCTGGCGGCGCAGACGGCGGCGGTGGGACAGGCGACAGGGCAGGCCGCCCAGAGGCCCGATGCCCGGAGGTTGGATGCGCAGACGCGAGAAGCGATCGTCTATCCAGCGGCGCGCGACCGGGCCGAGGCGCTGGCGATCGATCGCGGAGCAGCGGGCCTTGAGCTGAGTCTGAAGCGGCTGGGGACGTGGGCGAGCGTGATGGATATTGTCGCGCATCCGGATGACGAGGACGGTGGGATGCTGACCTTCGAGAGCCGCGGAGTGGGCGCGCGGGCCAGTCTGCTGACGCTGACGCGTGGCGAGGGTGGACAGAATGCGATGTCGGCCGATACCGACGATGCGCTGGGCGTGCTGCGAACCAATGAGCTGCTGCGGGCAGACGAGTATTACGGGGTGAGGCAGTACTTCGGGACGGAGGCGGATTTTGGCTTCTCCAAGACGCAGCAGGAGGCGTTTGAGCAGTGGGGTCACCAGCGGGTGCTCTATGACGCGGTGCTGGCGATCCGGAGGGAGCGTCCTCTGGTGCTGATGGCAACGTTTGTCGGCGGGATTACGGATGGGCATGGGCAGCATCAGGTTTCGGGCGAGATTGAACAGGAGGCGTATCAAGCGGCTGGCGATCCGAAGGTCTTTCCAGAGCAGATCGCAGCGGGGCTGAAGCCATGGGCGCCGCTGAAGGTCTATGGGCGGGCACCGTTTGCCCCGGTGACGGCGAAGGGAATGTTCGATTACGCGACCGGGAAGTGGGCGTCGGCTCGGTTTTACAACTACGTGACGAAGCAGTGGTCGAATCAGGCGCCGTCGGCTGATGTGGAGGTTCCGAGCGGAGAGTGGGATCCGGTGGTGGGGTTGAGCTACCAGCAGATTGCGCGGACTGGCTGGGGTGAGCAGCGGTCGCAGTATGGAGGCGGAAATCCGACGCTCTCCGGTGGTGGCGGAAGCCAGTATCACCTGTGGGCGTCGCGCGTCACGGCACCGGGTACCGGGATTTTTTCCGGAATTCCGGTGGGGATTGAAGGGTTGGCGTGGCTGGTGACGCGGGATGGCGGAGCTGGAACGGAGCATGCTCCGGCCTGGCTCACGGATGGGCTGGCTCAGATGGCCAGGTCCGTGCGGGCAGCGCAGGCGGGTTATCGCGCTCAGATGCCGGAGGGAATTGCCCCGGAGCTGAAGCAGGGGTTGTTGACGACGCAGGCACTGCGCGAGCGGGTGCGGACAAGCAGGCTGATCGAGCCGGGAAAGACATATCTGAGCGATGAGCTGGGACGCAAGGAAGAACAGTTTGAAACGGCTCTGAGCCAGGCTTTGGGATTGGATTTGCAGGCGTTTACGACGAAGAGCGCGAAGGTGGGGGGAGGTCCGTTTGGTGGAGGGATCGACGAGATGCCGGTAAGCGCGGTGCCGGGAGAAAAGCTACTGGTCCGGGTGCATACGAGCGCAGCGGTGAAGGACGCGAAGCTTGAGCGGGTGTGGCTGCGCGGTACCGATGGGCGACGGTGGACAGGAGCCGACGGAGCAGCGGAGCAACCGGATAAGGACGCGACCCTCGCAGCCACAGTGCCTGCCGATGAGCCGCCGACGGAGCCGTACTTCACGCGGCCAACGGTGGAGCAGCCATATTACGACGTGAAGAGCGCTCAGCTGCGCGGCGAGCCGTTTGCGCCCTATCCGCTGGAGGCATGGGCGGAGTTTGCGTATGAGGGTGTGCCGGTAAGGATGGGCGAGGTGGTCGAGACGATGCATCGGGAGCCGGGGCGTGGCGGAGTCTTTGAGCCGCTGGTGGTGACGCCGCCGATCGGGGTGAGCGTGGAGCCGCTGGCGCAGATTCTGCTGCCGGGGGGTGGTCCGCTGACCGTGCAGGTAGTGGTGCACGCCGAACAGGCGGCAACCGGGACGGTGCGGCTGAAGCTGCCCGCGGGATGGAAGGCAGAACCGGCCGAAGCTGAGTTTGTGCGCAAACAGGCCGGGGATGCCGAACCAGTGGTCTTTCACGTAGCGCCTCCGGGCGATGTTGCCGCCGACGGAAAGATCGAGATTGGAGCCGAGGCGGAGTGGAACGGCAAGAAGTTCACGAGTGGCTGGCGCAGCGTGGGCTACCCAGGCATGCGACCGTATAACGTCTATCGCGCGGCGGTGGTGGAGACGCGACGGGTGGACGTGAAGGTAGCGCGCGGACTACGCGTTGGGTATGTGATGGGGACCGGAGATACGGTTCCCGAAGCACTCCGCGGGTTGGGAATAGAGCCGCATCTGCTGACGGCGCAGGAGATTGCGCAGGGCGATCTATCGGCGTGGGACGCGATTCTGATCGGGATACGCGCTTATTCGGTGAGGCCGGAACTGGCGGCGAACGAAGCGCGGCTGGAAGCCTACGAACGCGCTGGCGGGACGGTGATAGTGCAGTACCAAAGCGGAAATTTTCCGGCTCCTTATCCGTTGAGCATGGGCAGGATGCCAGAGCGCGTGGTGGAAGAGACGACGTCGGTGAAGCTGCTGAATACAGAGAACCCGCTACTGACGACACCGAACCGGATTACGACGCACGATTTTGACGGATGGGTGGAGGAGCGAGGACATTCGTTCCTGGATACCTGGGATGCGGCGTACACGCCGCTGACCGAGACGGCGGATCAGGGACAGGATCCGCAGCGCGGCGGGCTGGTGGTGGCGACAGTGGGTAAAGGACACTTTGTGTATGTGTCGTATGCGCTGTATCGGCAGTTTCCGGAGCTGGTGCCCGGCGCGTATCGGCTGCTGGCGAACCTGGTGAGCGCAGGGGCAAAGACGCAGTAACCAGCGAAGGAAAACCGGATACAAAGCGGGCGAAGGCTGGCGACGATGGTCGCGGACTTCGCCCGTTTTTCATTACAACAAGATGACAAAAGTTACAGATATGTTACTTGTGTTGCGTCCCGATTAAAACATGAACGCTTCCGACTGTTTTGTCATCTGTGTTAGCAGAATATTCATACAAGTCTGGAACTCTAATTGAGGATTTCCCAATGCCAGCGTGCGCCGCGCATGAACTGCGCGTGTGCTCGGTGGGATCGATGAATCAATGCACGGCAAAAGAGAGGCTCGAATGAAGAAACGAAGACAGGCGGCAATCGCTGGAATGCTGGCGGCGGGAATGACGCTCGCATCGCTTCCAGCCAATCGTGTGTGGGCGCAGGCAACCAAAAAGCAGACGCATCATGCGGTGGCGAAGAAGTCGGAGGCGGTAAGCCCCGAGCAGCTTCAGCAGTTGAAGGATGAGCTGGAGGGCGAGATCAACGCGCTCAAGAATGAGCTGGCGGATCGCGACGCGAAGCTGAAGCAGGCACAGGACGCAGCGGAAGCCGCGCAGCAGACGGCGGCCAAAGCAGAAGCTGCGGCAAACGATCAGCAGCAGGCGGCGACCGAGAATGCTTCGACTGTGAACACGCTGAATGCAACGGTGGCGAACCTGAAGGCGAGCCAGCAACAGATGTCTGCGACGATGACGACCGAGCGAAAGACGATGGAGCAGCAGATTGAGCATCCGGACGCGATTCACGTGAAGGGAATCACGATTTCGCCGACCGGCTCCTTCATCGCGGCCGAAACGGATTACCGCAGCGCGGCAACCGGTGGCGGATTGAACACGGCGTTTGGAGCGATTCCACTGGCCAACTCCGACAACGCGCAGATGAGCGAGTTCAATGGTACAGGTCGGCAGTCTCGTCTGGCGCTGACGGCTACGGGCAAGGTGAGTAGCATGACGATGACTGGCTATTACGAGATGGACTGGCTGGGCACGGGCATCACGAGTAACAACAACCAGAGCAACAGCTACGTGCTTCGCCAGCGCCAGTTGTGGGCGCGCGCAGCGTTGAACAACGGCTGGAAGTTCACCGGCGGACAGATGTGGTCGCTGGCGACGGAGACGACACAGGGGCTGACGAACGGTTCGGAGATTCTGCCGGCAACGATCGATCCTCAGTACGAAGCAGGCTTTGTGTGGACACGTCAGTACGGCTTCCGCGTGACGAAGGATTTCGGCCGGAAGTTCTTCCTTGGCGTTTCGGCGGAAAATCCACAGATTCTGCTGGCGGGCAACGGACTGCCAACCAACCTGTTGATCGGTTCGGCAGGTACAGCGGGAGGATTGTATAACCCTACGGCGAACTATTCGTTTAACGTCGCTCCGGATTTCGTGATCAAGGCTGCGCTTGAGCCTGGCTGGGGCCACTGGGAACTGTTTGCCATCAACCGCTTCTATCGTGATCGGGTGTATCCGAACGCGGCTTCGAAGTCGTCGGCTGGCGCGTACAACGACTCGACCTACACGGCCGGCGTAGGCGGCGGATTCCGAGTGCCGTTTGCAAACCAGAAGATTTCGCTTGGTTTGAAGGGACTGTGGGGCCAGGGCATGGGCCGGTACGGCTCCTCGACGATTGCCGACATTACGCTGCGGCCGGATGGACAGATTGCGCCGCTACGGACGCTCTCCGCCCTGAGCACGCTGGAGTTCTTCCCCAACAGCCGCACGTATATCTACCTGAACTATGGTGGGGATTATGTGGGCCGACGATACTATGGCAGCGAAGGCTATGGCTCTCCGCTGACAAACATGACGGGCTGTAATACTCAGCCGGTTCCGGGTGGACCGTTCAGCCCTGCGGCACCAGCCAACTGCGGTGGAAACACGAAGAACATCAACGAATTCACAGCCGGCTACTGGTACTACTTCTACAAAGGACCGATGGGCGGTCTGCGGCAGGGAATTCAGTACAGCTACTTTGTGCGCGATCTGTGGTCGGGAGCTGGCGGGGCAACCAACCCGAGCGGCGGCGCGCAGGGAACGGACAATACGCTGTTCACCTCGTTCCGTTACTACTTCCCGTAAACCGCGATCGGAAGATCAAAACCGAGGCGCTCCCGTCGACGGGAGCGCCTCGCGCATTTGGCGGCGGTGGATACGAGGGTGAAAAACGATCCGGTATACACTGGCAGTGCGCGGAAGTGGCGAAATTGGCAGACGCACCAGACTTAGGATCTGGCGCCCGCAAGGCGTGGGGGTTCAAGTCCCCCCTTCCGCACCAGAGATTTCGCCGTGGGTGTGACGGTCGAGAGACAGGGCGCTGGAAAGAATCGAGAGAAGGAAGAGATGAACGGAACCGGGTCAACGCCGCGCGTGCAGATTGTGAATGATGCGAATTATCGCGATACCTATGCTAACAGTGTTCAGATTCGCGTGAGCGTATGGGATTTTCACCTGGTCTTCGGACAGGCCAGCTCGGAGAATCCAGAGCAGGTGAGCATTCTGAATCAGCAGGGAATTTATCTGAGTCCGCAACAGGCCAAAGCGCTGTGGAATGTGCTGGGGCAGAATCTGGCGCAGTACGAGCAGGCTTTCGGCGAGTTGAACCTGGAGCCGCGTGTGCCGGATTTTCCGCAGGGCGCGGTGAATTAGCCGGGTGATGCGAGAGCGTGGACGGCAGCAGAGTGCAATCCGGCTGGGCCTGCGCGCCGGGGAATCGGGCGGGAAACCGGGCTGGCAGGCGGGCCGTGAGCAGGGCTTGAAGCGCGGCCTGGAGCGGAACTGGCTCCGCCGCATCGTATTGCCGCACCAGGATGGCCCGATGCCGCTGTGGCGGATATTTCCGCTGATCTTTGCCGCGCTATATCTGACGCACTGGAGCCTGCTCTCGCTGCCGTACTACTGGGACGAGGCGGGGTATTACATTCCGGCGGCGTGGGATTTTTTCCGGACCGGCAGTTTGATTCCGCTGACAACAATGACGAATGCGCATCCGCCGCTGCCGCAGGCATATCTGGCGCTGTGGTGGCGGCTGGGCGGCTACTCGCCGCAGGTCACGCGCGAAGCGATGCTGCTGGTGGCGTCGTTTGCGCTGCTGGGCGTTTGGCGGCTGGCGATGCGTCTGAACGGATCGGCACTGGTGGCCTTCTGGACAGTGTTGCTGACGGGGTTGTATCCGGTGTGGTTTGTACAAAGTACGCTGGCGCATGCTGACCTGATGGCAGCGGCAGCAACGGTGTGGGCACTGACCTATGCGCTGGCGGACGATGAGCCGAAGCCATGGATGGCGGTTGTGTGGTTCAGCGTGGCGGTGTTGGCCAAGGAGACGGCGTTGGCCACGCCGCTGGCGCTGGCGGTCTTTGAGCTGATTGTCGGCGTTCGCGCGACGGGCGAAGCACGTGTGCGGCGCTGGCGTCGGGCGGGGTGGTATGGGCTATGTCTGCTGCCGCTGGTCGGCTGGTATGGCTATCACTACGCCAAGACGGGATTTGTCTTTGGGAATCCGGAGTTTGTGCGCTATAACGCGACGGCTACGCTCGTGCCGGTGCGCATTCTGGCGGCGTTTGGCCATCGCGTTCTGCACCTGACAGCGCACATGAATCTGTTTGTTCCGGTGCTGCTGATGGCGGCGGCGATGATGCTGGAGCCGCTGCCAGACCGGCGCGGGGCGACGCGGCAGCGCGTGAGTTTTTATGCGCAGTGGAGGATATATGCCGTGCTGGCAGCCAACGCAGTGGCTTTTTCGCTGCTGGGCGGGGCGCTGCTGACGCGGTACCTGCTGGCGATGTATCCGTTGGTGCTTCTGGTGGCGGTCTCGACATTTCATCGCCGAGCGCGATGGTGGCAGGCGATGGCGGCGCTGAGCGCGGCGGCCTTTGTGGCGGGGATATTTGTGGACCCGCCGTATGGTTTTGCGCCGGAGGACAACCTGAGCTATGCGCGCATGATCCGGGTGCAGCAGGCGGCGGTGAAAGAGTTGGAGACGCGGTATCCGGGAGCGGTGGTGCTGACGGCGTGGCCGGCGACTGATGAGCTGACGCGGCCGGAACTGGGGTATGTGAAGACGCCGTTTGAGGTGGCCCGTCTGGAGGATTTTTCGGCGGGGCAGATTGAACGCGCGGCGCAGGATCCGGGAGGGTATTCGGCGGCGCTGGTATTCTCGACCAAACTGGAGCCGCATAGACTGCCGTTTCACCTTGACAGCGTGGTGGATTCGGGCGCGATGGAGGCGCGGTACTTTGGACTGCACCATGATCTTCCGCCGGGGGTGATTGCGGCGCGGCTGCACGGGACGGTAGTGTGGGAGCGGCGGGATGGCCTGGAGTGGGCGGCTGTGCTACGCTTCAACCGGGCCGTGGAGGCGCAGGTAGAGATGCCTGCGCGCGCGGCGAAGGCCGATGAACTACGGGAGCCGCGAGGTGTGCTCTCGGACGAGCGATGATGCGAGCCGCCTGCCAAGAATCCCAGCCGCCTATAATCAGGGAGACGTGAAGCGACGAAACAGGATGCGGATGGTTGTGTGCGCGGTTACCTGTGCAGCAGCGTGCGTGGCTGGTTGCGTTCTGACGCTGGATGCCACAGCGGCGCATGCGCAGACCGGGAGCGCGACGGCGGGCGCGGCAACGATGCCTTCGATGCGTCCGATCGTGCTGGTGCTGCCGTTCGAGAATCTGACGGATCCAGCGCGGACGGTGCCCGTGGCCAAGCCGTCGAAGCCGACCGGGGGAAACGAGACGCATGCGGGCGGACCGACGGTAAGCGAAGCCAGCGAGATGGTCAATCTGGACTGGATTCGCGAAGCGGCTCCGGAGATTCTGAATCGACGGCTGACCTCGGTGGGATTTCTGCCGCTGACGCGGGAGGATCGGATGTACGCACTGGATCATCTGGGGCTGCCGGAGAATCTGCAACCCAGCCGCGCGACGGCAATGCGGGTGGCCGAGACGCTGGATGCCGGGTATGTAGTGATCGGCAGCTTTGCGGCGGAGGGAACGCGGCTGCATCTGGTTGCGCGGGTGATCGACGGAACGAAGCTGCGGATGAGTCGGGATCTGGTGGAGGATGGAGAGATTGCACAGCTTTTGCCGCTGCTGGATGGGCTGGCGTGGCAGGTGGCGCGAGAACTGAATCCGGAGCTGGAGGTAAGCCGGGAGACGTTCGTGGCGGCCAGCCGAGGCGTGCGCCTGGATGCGTTTGAGCAGTATGTGCGCGGAGTGACGGAGCGCAATCCGGGCGAGCGCGAGCGGCATCTGAAGCGGGCGGTGGCGCTGAGTCCGGAACTGACCGAGGCGTGGATGGCGCTGGGCCGTGAGGAGTTCGAGCAGCAGGAGTATGAGGCGGCCGCGACGGCTTTCGGGCATGTTCCGGCGGGGCATCCGTCGGCGCTGGAGTCGGATTTCTATCGCGGCCTGGCGCTGATCTATTCTGGCGGCTACGAGCAGGCGCAGACGGAGTTCGCGGCGATTGCGCGGGTGTTGCCTTTGCCGGAGGTGGTCAATAACGAAGGCGTGGCGATGAGCCGGCGCGGGGCGGACGGGACGGCGCTCTATCGACAGGCAGAGGCAAGCGATCCAAAAGACGAGGATTATCACTTCAATCTGGCGCTGAGTCTGCACCAGGCGGGTGACATTGCGGGCGGAAAACGCGAGCTGGAGCAGGCACTGAAGCTGAACAAGGGCGATAACGATGCGCGAACTCTGCTGGCGGCGTGGAACGATGCGCAGCAGACGGTGACCCCGGCCAGCGCGGCAAATACAGATGGCGCGGCTGCGGCGACCAAGCAGGTACTGCCTGACGCAGCGCATGCCGGAGACCCGACGAAGCAAAAAAGCACGGACGCGCAGGCCGAGGTCGATCGCGCGGATGCGGCCGAGGTGCTGGAGCGGATCAAGCGACAGTACGATGGAGCGGCGTTCCGGCAGGCCGCGATGATGCTGGATGCGGTGGAGTCGGCGCGGATTGCTGCGCTGCCACCGGACAAGCAGGCGCAGATGCTGAGTCGGGATGGGCAGACGAAGCTGAATGAAGGACTGCTGCTGGGGGCGGAACGGGAGTATCGCCGGGCGCTGGCGGCGAACGGACATAGCGCCGAGGCGCATGCGGGGCTGGCTGAAGTGATGGAGCGCGCCGGCGATGTGGCAGGCGCACGCAAGGAGGCGGAAGCTTCGCTGTCCGACGGAGCGAGCGTGGATGCGGAGTTGGTGCTGGCACGGCTGGATCTGGCGGCGGGGAACCGGGTGGCGGCGCGAGCGGATGTTGAGGCAGCGTTACGTGTGGATGGGAAGAGCCGCGCGGCGCGGGATCTGCGCCGGGTGATTGAGAGTCGGGCAAATGCGGGAGCGATGGAGAAGACGCAGTGAGGCGATGACAATGAGCAACAGGAGAATACTTCGACGATGGATAAGAGGGCCGCGGAGGATCGCGGCTTTTTTGCTGTGCGTACTGGCCGGGGTTGTGCTGGTTGGGGTTTCGCGGGCAGCCGACGGTGCCGGGGTCGCGAACCAACCAAGAGTGGATTGGGTGGCGATCGACGATACGGTGCAGCCGGTGAGCGCGGCCAGACTCGAGCGCGGGATTGCGCGAGCGAATGCGGACGGCGCGTCGCTGGTGGTGATCGAGCTGAATACGCCGGGAGGATTGCTGGATTCGACGCGGGAGATGGTGGGTGCGATGCTGCGTTCACGGGTGCCGGTGTCGGTTTACATTGCGCCGGAGGGTGCGCGCGGCGGATCGGCAGGCTTTTTCCTGTTGGAGGCTGCTGACGTGGCGGCGATGGCTCCGGGGACAAATGCTGGCGCCTCGCATCCGGTGCTGGAGGGTATAGAGCCAGACCAGACGATGAAGCAGAAGATGGAGAACGACGCAGCGGCGTTTCTGCGCTCTTATGTGAGCAGACGCGGGCGCAATGTGGAGGCGGCCGAGCAGGCGGTGCGCAGCTCAAAGTCGTACAGCGCGCAGGAGGCGCTGGATGCGCACCTGATCGACGTGATTGCGGAAAACGACCAGACGCTGCTCCATGATCTGGATGGGCGCACAGTTACGAGGATGGATGGAAGCACACAGCGGCTGATGCTGACAGGCGCGCGGGTGGTGACGTTGGAGCCGACGGTGCGGGAGCGGGTGCTGGGGACGCTGGAGAATCCAAATCTGGCGCTGCTGCTGCTGGCGGCTGGCGTGCTGCTGATCTATGTGGAGTTTCATGTGCCGGGGACGATTGTGCCTGGCGCGATGGGTACGGTGATGACGCTGGTGGCGCTGTTTGCGCTGAATATGCTGCCGGTGCGGCATACAGCGCTGCTACTACTGGTGGCCGGAGTGTTTTTGCTGGCGTTGGAGGTGAAGTTTACCAGCCACGGTCTGCTTGCGCTGGGGGGAATTGTAAGCCTGACAGTGGGCCTGCTGACGCTGGTGGATGCGCCGGTAGCCGAGCTGCGCGTGAATCCGGGAGTTGCGATTGGGGTGAGCGTGGGACTGGGCGGCATTACGGTCTTTCTGCTGCGATTGGCGATGCGGGCGAAACGCCGGAAAGCGCTGACGGGTGTGGCGGCGCTGGTGGGCGCGACAGGCGTGGCGATGGAGGCGATCGAGACGGCGGTAGGCGAGGATGGCCGCTGCGGACACGTCATGGTGGAGGGGGAAATCTGGGAGGCGACGGCGGACGAATCTCTGGCTGCGGAGACGGCTGTGCGCGTGACGGGTTCGGAAGCAGACCGGCTGCGGGTGAGCCGCGCGTAAGCGGGATGGGAGTAGAATCCGAGGTGCGAGCAGCCGACCGCAGTGCGAGGCTGGGCGCGGAGAAAGAGGAACGACGATGGTGACGGGAATTCCACTTCTGATTGTGGTGGCGCTGGTGGTTCTGTATCTGTTCAACTCGATCAAGATTTTGCGGGAGTATGAGCGGGCAGTGATCTTTCGGCTGGGACGCGCGCTGGGCGAACCGAAAGGGCCAGGGATTTTTCTGGTCTTTCGTCCGCTGGATCAGATGGTGCGTGTGACGATGCGGCAGGAGGTGATGGAGGTTCCGCCGCAGGATGTGATTACGCGGGACAACGTGACGATCAAGGTGAATGCGGTGGTGACGCTGCGGGTGATTGAGCCGATCGGGGCGGTAGTGAAGGTGGCCAACTACGCTTACCAGACCTCGCAGTTTGCGCAGACGACGCTGCGTTCGGTGTTGGGCGAGGTGGAGCTGGACGAGTTGCTGAGCCACCGGGACAAGCTGAATCTGCGGATTCAGGAGATTATGGATCGGCGGACGGAGCCGTTTGGCGTGAAGGTGCAAAGTGTGGAGGTGAAACAGGTGGACCTGCCGGAGCAGATGCTGCGCGCCATGGCGCGTCAGGCCGAGGCGGAGCGCGAGAAACGGTCGAAGATTATCCATGCGGAAGGTGAATTTGTGGCGGCGCAGAAGCTGGTGGATGCGGCGCATCTGCTGGCGACCGAGCCACTGACGATACAGTTACGCTATCTGCAGACGCTGGCCGAGATCGGCGTGGAGAAGAATACGACGATCGTCTTTCCTCTGCCTATGGACGTGCTTTCGATGCTGCGGGAAGTTGTCACGAAAGGAACGCCGCAGGGGGCGATTGACACCGGTCGGCAGTCGGCCGATGGCGGTCGGTCGTAGACTGGGGCTGAGCGGTTGTGAAGATGGAGCCGCGCGGGAGCCGGTGTGCGGACGGTTTTTGAAGGCGACGAGGATGAGCGCGAGACGGACAGCGCAGAGTCGGCGCGCGAGTTAACGCTTGGCACAGGCACTTTGCTGCTGTTGTTCTTCGCACTGGTGCTGGTCTGTGGACTGTGCTTCGGACTGGGATTTTCACTGGGTGAGCACAGCGGCGGCGCGGCGCGGGAAGCCAGGCAAAACGAAATGATGGCTCCGACAATGGCTGTGGCAACTGGCCGAGGCGCACAGAAACCTTCGCCGGATGCCGGAAGGACGACGGCTGTGCCGGAGACGACGGCGGCGGGCCAGCCGAATGCGGCTCCGATCTCCGACAACCTGGCGACCGTGCCGGAGACGATGAGCCAGTCTGGAATCGCTCCGGCGGCGACCATGCAGGGGACGGGCCAGCAGGCGGCGAACTCCGCCGAGCAACTGGCCAACGGAGCGGCTGGCCGAAGCGTTCATGCGGCGCTGCCGATGGGGTCGGCTATGGTGCACCCGGAACAGGCGGCGACGGGGTATGCCACTGTGGGCCATGTGCAGGCCGCACTGCCGGTGGCAGCTGCTGCCAACAGTGCGGCGGCTGGCGGAATCATGGTGCAGGTGGCGGCGGTGAACGATCCGGTGGATGCCCGTGCGCTGCTGGATGCGCTGAAGAAACGCGGCTACGCAGTGACGCTGACACAGAACGCGACGGACCGGCTGATGCATGTGCAGGTCGGCCCGTTTGGCAGCCGCGCGGATGCTCTGGCGATGCGACAGAAGCTGCTGCAGGACGGGTACAACGCCATTGTGAAGTGAAGCGTCAGGCGCGCAGCTCTTCGGGAAGCGCGCTGGCGATGGCGGTGCGGACAGCGTCCATCAGAGCTTCCCGGGTGGGAAATTGCGCTGGGTCAATGGCTGGATGGAAGTGGATGTGCGCGGTGGCGGGAAAGACGCGCAGGCTGCCTTTGCGCATCATGGATGCAGTGCCTTCGATGGTGACCGGGACGCAGGGAGCGCCGGAGTCCTGAGCGAGAAAAAACGGACCCTTTTTGAAGGGCAGCAGACGCCCGTCGCGGGAGCGTGTGCCTTCGACGAAGGTGGTGATGTGAATGCCGCGAGCCAGAAGCTCGGCGGCGCGGAGGACGTTCTGCTGAGCGCCCTGTGGGTTGCCATCGCGCGCGACAGGGATGAATTCGCCCAACTGCATGCCCCAGCCGAGGATGGGAATGCGCATGAGAGATTGCTTGAGAAAGATGGAGGTGCGGCCAGGGATAACCGGAAGCAGAATGGGCGGGTCAAGGTTGGAGACATGGTTGGCCATGAAGATGACGGCGCGGTCGGAGGGAAGATGTTCGAGGCCGGTGACCAGGATGCGGATGCCGGCCAGGCGCAGGCCGAGGCGGACGATGGCCATGGCGGTGCGGTAAAGGGGCATGACGTTGCCCGTGAGGAGCGTCCACGGGAAGCAGACCAAGGCTCCTGGAATGCCGAGAACGACGAAGGTGGCCAGCAGTACGATGGCAGGGATCACGGCGCAGGCTCCGGCTGGGGCGCAGCATGGGCCTCCGGGTGGGCGGCGCGCAGTGCTGCGGGAAGCTTGCGGTAGATACCGTCGAAGCCTCCGTTGGAAAGAATCGCAAGGACGTCGCCGGAACGGGCCTCGCGGACGAGCGCGGCGAGGATCTCGTCGGTGGTAGCGCAGAGCGTGGCTGGCGTTCCGCGCTGGTTGAGTGCGCCGACAACGCGCTCCGGCTGCAGGCGCTCGGCCTCGGGAATGCGCTCTTGCTGGTAGACGGCGGCGAGGAGAACGCGGTCGGCGAGAGCGAGACTCGCAACCAGCTCCTGTTCGAAGACGTTGCGGCGCAGGGTGTTCGAACGCGGCTCGAGGACGGCCCAGAGGCGCGCGCCGCGTCCATCGGTGGTGGGAAACATCTGGCGCAGGGCGCGGAGGGTCTCGCGGATGGCTGTGGGGTGGTGGGCGAAGTCATCGATGAGGGTGATGTCGGCGATGTGGTCACGGACCTCCAGGCGGCGGCGGACGCTGCGGAAGCTCGTGAGCGCGGATTGGATGGCGGCGACGGGGACACCGTTGCGGAAGGCGAGCGCGGCTGCGGCGGTTGCGTTCAGGACATTGTGCTCCCCGGCAATAGGCATGGAGAGTTCAGCCCAGGGCTGGCCGTCGAGATGGACGCGCCAGTGACTGTGGCCGCTGGCAAAGCGAAGATCGACGATGCGCCAGCGGGAGTCGGCGGCGAAGCCGTAACGCTCGACGGGGCAGAAGGCGCGGGAGACGCATTCGGTGACGCTGGAGCTTCCATCCCAGGCGAGGATGACTCCGCGGCTGGGCACTAGATTGACCAGTCGGCGAAAGGCGGTCTGGACCTGGGCCAGGTCGGTATAAATGTCGGCGTGGTCGAACTCGACGCTGGTGAGGATGAGTGAGTCGGGAAAGTAGTGGAGGAATTTGGGGCCTTTGTCGAAGAAGGCGGTGTCGTACTCGTCGCCCTCAAGGATGAAGTGCGAGGTGGGGCGAAGCTGAAAGCTGGAGCCGAAGTTCTCCGCGACACCGCCGATGAGAAAGGACGGGTCGAAGGACGGGTCGAAGGCGGCGGCGGTCTGGAAGATCCAGGCTAGCATGCTGGTGGTGGTGGTCTTGCCGTGAGTTCCGGCGACGACGAGGGAGTTACGCGCCGGAAGGTTGCGGGGCGCGAGGAACTCTTCGCGCAGGATGGCAGCCATGGAGGTGAAGGGAATGCGTTCGTCGAGGACGCGCTCAACCTCCGGGTTGCCGCGTGAGAGGGCGTTTCCGATGAGGACGAGATCGGGGCGCGGATCGAGGTTGGCGGCGGCATACGGCTGCGCGACGGGGATGCCGAGCGAGTCGAGCAGGTCGCTCATGGGCGGATAAGCGGCTGCGTCGGAGCCTGTGACGCGATGACCTTGGGCGCGAAGCAGTCCCGCGATGGAGGCCATGGCGGTGCCGCAGATACCGGAGAGGTGAATGTGTCGAGGGTGCTGGGTCATCGCTGGACCGCGGGTTCGAGCAGGTGAAGCGTGGGAGATTCGTCGAGGCGCAGCTCGGCCTCGACGCCGAGGGTGAGGGTGACGTTGGCGCGGGAGACGTGGCCGCTGCGCAGCCCGATGGCGATGGGGCCGTCGAAGTCTTCGAGTGCACTGAGGATGGCGGCTTCCAGCAGATCGGCGGGCGCACCGGGGGAGACGCAGTCGAGCATCTCGCCGAAGACGATGGCCTGAACGCCTTCCAAGACCTCAGCCTGGCGAAGCTGCCAGAGCATGCGGTGAATCTGATAGGGTTTGGCACCGACATCTTCGAGAAAGAGAATGCAGCCGTTGGCCAGCGGATCCCACGGCGTGCCGAGCAGGGCGCAGAGGATGCTGAGGCATCCGCCGTAGAGGGTGCCACGGATTGGGTTGGAGCTTTTGCCGGAGGAGTTGCCGGGGCGCAGCAGGCGTAGACCTTCGGAGGCGCCGACGATGTAGGGTTCGCCCGAGAGTGCGGCCAACAGGCTGGGCAGATGAACGCCGTCCTCGCGGGCGAAGTCGGGCGAGATCATCGGACCATGGAAGATAGGGAGATTAACCGCGTGATAGAGACTGAGCTGAAGCGCGATGAGGTCGCTGTAGCCAAAGAAAGGCTTGGGGTGGTCGGTGATGATGTCGATATCGATGCCTTCGAGCAGGTGATTGGAGCCATAACCTCCGCGCGTGGCGAAGAGCAGGCGAACGGAGTCATCGGCAAAGGCTGCATGGAGGTCTTGAAGACGCTGCCGGGGTGTTCCGGCGAAGTAGAGCGGACCGCACGTGAGCGCGTGCGGCGCAAGCCGGGGCAGGAAGCCGAGGGATTGCAGTGCTTCCATGCCGCGTTCGACACGGGCCGGGTTAGGCGTGGAAGCAGGCGAAAGGACGGAGGCGGGATCGCCAACGGCGACGGCGCGGGGCAGCAGAAGTGGGTGTATGCGGCCCATGGCTACCAGGCCTCACCGCGGGCAATGAGTGTGGCCGGTCCGGTGAGAGCGAGCGGCCGATCGCTGCCTGGCCAGTGGACCCGTTGCATGCCACCGGGCGCGAAGACTTCGATCGGAGACGAAGCGCCGAAGGCGGCGATCATGGCCGTAGCCGCAGCCGAAGTTCCGGTGCCGGAGGAGCTGGTGGGACCGACGCCGCGCTCGAAGATGCGGAGTGCGACCTGATCGGCCTGACCGCGTCCGCCAGCCAGCCGCTGCACGAATTCGACGTTGGTCTGGTCGGGGAAATCGGGATGAAAGCATATCTCCTCACCAATCTCCTGCCAGGGGCGGCCGTCGAGGGAAAAATCAAGTGAGCCGTCGGGCTGTGGCGGATTTTCGACGAGCAGGACGAAGTGAGGGTTGCCCATGGAGACGTAAACGCCATCGAGGCGAGAGCCGTCGGCAAGCTCGACGACGCGCGGCTCCCAGTCAGGAATGTCCATGTCGGTGGTGATGAGTGCGGTGGGCGAGTCAGCCTCGCGCAGTTCATCCAGGGTACAGGTGCGCGGACCGGCGTCGGTGTGCAGGAGGAGCGTTTCTCCTGGCTGCAGATTGTGCTCGAAGGCCATCCAGGCGGCGACGCAGCGGGTGCCGTTGCCGCTGATCTCGGCCAGCGATCCGTCGGCGTTGTACAAGCGGATGCGCGCGGAGAGCGGACCTCGCCGCGGGTCGTCGTTGAGCCACTCGAAGTACTCGATGCCGTCGGCGCCGATGCCGGTGTTGCGGTCGCAGAGTTGGTCGGCAAGCGCGGAGAGATCGAGGCGGGCGATATTGCTCTCGGCGACGATGAGGAAGTCGTTGCCGCAGGCGTGGGCTTTGGTGAACGGGATCAAGGAAATGGTCCTTCCGCGTAAGTTCTCAGCCCGATGCTATCACCGTGAGGCGGACGAAAGCACGGCGCTGGCAAGCGGCGAAAGCGTGGAGACGTAGAGTGAGGCGTCAGGCTGACCAGGCGCATGGAAACGGGCGACTAGGCGGAGGTTTTCGGGGTGAGTGCGGACGGCACTTGCAACCTCGTCGTCATCGAAGGCAAGGACCATGGCGGCCTTGGTGGCCGGCGCATCGAGAGCGGAGCGAAAGTACTGTTTGTCGCTTTCGTTGAGGGTCTGGCGATAGGTCATGCCAGCCAGCGGAACGAGGGTGGGGAAGGTGGATGTGTCGGTGAGGAGCAGGCCGTCGGGATCGAGTGTGTGAAGACGCGCGACGGCGGCGGCAAGAGATTGTGTGTAGTCGCCGCGCGCGGCGAAGTTCCGGGTGGCTTCGAGATAAACGAGCGGACGCTGGGCGATCATCTGGGCGGTGTTGGCGAGGACGAAGCAGGCAAGCGCGGCGGCGAGTGTGCGGCGGTTGCGAGGATCGAGGCGAAGCCTGACCGAGAGCCAATCGATGGTCAGTGCAAGCGTGAAGGCAAAGGCGGGCAGCATCTCCATGCCGTAGCGGGTGTTGTAGTACGAGTGCGGCCACCAGTCGGGCAGGAAGATAGGTACCGATCCCCAGGCGACGGAATATGCGTAAAAAGGCAGTGGAAACCAGAGCAGAAGCGTGCAGGCAAGCGGGGCTGCACTGCGGAGGACGCGGTGCAGGAGAAGCAGGAGTCCAAAGAGCGAAAGCAGCAGAAGAAACAGGCCGACAAAGCTGCGCGCGAAGGCGTCGCCGGTGGACGAGTGCCAGAAGAAGATGGCCGAGACCCAGGGATTGTGCCAGCCAGGATGCGGTGGAAAAATGCCGTGGGATGTGCGGGCCTCGATGGCGGCGGCCGAGTATGGGCCGCGCATAAAGTCGAGCCAGTCGCCGAAGTAAGCGGCGTTGTAGAGCATCCAGAGAACGGGCGCGGCGAGTAGGGCAAAGCTGGCGAGGATGAAGCGCGGATGAAACAGGGCGCGGCGGCGATGGAGAGCGGTGGCAAGAATGATCCAGACGGCAAAGCCGAGAATCCAGCCGTCATAGCGGGTCCAGGCGGCAGCAATGAGGACGAGGATCAGCGGCCAGAGGAATCGGGCACCGCAGGCGGATTTCGACTCTGGCAACGAATCCAGTGCGGCGCGCCAGCGAACCAGCAGCAGTATGGACCAGACCAGCTCGGCGAGGAAGAGCGGCTCGGTCATGGCCGTGGTCTGGAGGTAGAGCAGATTGGGGTTGAGGGCGAAGAATGCAAGAGCAAGGACCGAGGCAAGCGGCGGGAGCCATCGACGGACGAGCAGGTAAAATCCGAGCGCGGCGGAGAGGTAACAGAGCGCGGAGGGAATTACCGCGGCAAAGCCGGAGCGCCACCACGGATCGATGGCGGCGAAAGGAGACAGAAGCAGATGTGGGAAGGGCAGCCAGACGGAGCCGATCTGGCCGAGACCAGGACGGTGGGAATCGAAGAGGCGGCGCGCGATGTGAAGGTGAGCTTCGGCGTCGCCGTAATAGAGAAACGCCTGATGGTGCGCGCTCCAGAGAGTGGCTGCGAGCGATGCGGCTACGAGCGCAGCAACGACAATGAACCGTTCGCGGAGGGTGACCGCCGATGCGGCGGTCGAGTGCATGGCTGACACGCGGTTCGGGTTTTCAATCGGGAAGGGCACGCTGATGAGTTTAGATGCCTGGCGAAATCAATGTGGGTCGTGATCCGGGTCGAGGTGGGTGATCCGGCGCAGCAATTCGAAGCGGGCGTCGATATGTTCGCGGGAGAGTTGCTGGAGGCGCTCGGTGCCGAAGCGCTCAACCGTGAAGGAACCCATGACGCTACCGTAGAAGACGGCGCGGCGGAAGACGGATGGTGTGAGCGTTGGCTGCGAGGCGATGTAACCGAAGAAGCCTCCGGCGAAGCTGTCTCCAGCGCCGGTGGGATCGACAACTTCTTCCAATGGAAGCGCGGGAGAGCGAAACGGGTGCTGCGGGGTGGTGGCCGGAGCGAAAAGATCGGGGCTGAAGTACGCGGTAGCACCGTATTCGCCGTGCTTGACAATGAGAGCGCGCGGGCCAAGGGTAAGGACTTTGCGAGCGGCGCGCAGCGAGTTGGATTCGCCGGAGAGCAGTCGGGCCTCAGTGTCGTTGATAAGCAGCACGTCCATCTGAGGCAGGACGCGGAGCAGCGCCTCGCGATGGTCGTTGATCCAGTAGTTCATGGTATCTCCGCAGACCAGGCTGGTGTCGGGCAGGGCCTGGCGGACGCGGAGCTGAAGGACGGGATCGATGTTGGCGAGGAAGAGATGCCGGGTGTCGAGGTATGCGTCGGGAATCTTTGGGTTGAAGTCGGCGAAGACGTTGAGATCCGTCTGCTCGGTCTGCGCTTCGTTGAGGTTTTGCAGATAGTTGCCGGCCCAGAAGAAGGATTTTCCGGAGGCGCGCTCAAGGCCGGTGAGGTCAATGGAGCGAGCGATGAAGACCGATTCCTCTGCGGCGGTGAAGTCTTCTCCGACGACGGCCACGACGCGTACAGGCGTGAAGTAGCTGGCGGCCAGGGCGAAGTAAGTGGCTGCTCCGCCCAGGCAGCGCTCGCGGCGGCCCGCGGGCGTGATGATGGAGTCAAAGGCGACGGAACCGACGACGGTAATAGACATGGCAGAGAATTTTCCTGTGCGTGAAAGGGTAGTTTCGGTCAGTCGAGATAAGCGCCGAAGATCGTTCGCAAACGCTCGCGCGTGGCGGCCGGGATGAGGTCGCGCTGGGTCAGGATGGCAAATTGCGCCGCAGTCGAACAGGCGCAGGCCCGCCCGGTGCCAACCGGTGGCAGAGCGGCGACAGCGGCGCGGACGACACGGGCAGCGTTGGCGGCGTTCTGGTGGAGGACGGCGACGATCTGATCGACAGTGACGGCGTCGTGGTCCTGGTGCCAGCAGTCATAGTCGGTAACCATGGCGACGGTGGCGTAGCAAATCTCGGCTTCGCGGGCGAGTTTGGCTTCCTGGAGGTTGGTCATCCCGATGACATCCGCGCCCCACGAGCGGTAGAGGTTGGATTCGGCCTTGGTGGAAAATTGCGGACCCTCCATGCAGACGTAGACACCGCCACGCTTGCCGACGACGCCGACGCTCTCGCAAGCGGTGGCTGCAGCTTCGGCGACGATCGAACAGACCGGATCGCCAAAAGCGACGTGGCCGACGACGCCCTCGCCGAAGAAGGTGCTTTCCCGGTGGAAGGTGCGGTCGATGAACTGGTCGGGAATGACGAAATCGGTGGGTTTGTGTTCCTGTTTGAGCGAGCCGACGGCGGAGACGGAGAGAATGCGCTCGACGCCGAGAGATTTGAGGGCGTAGATATTGGCGCGGAAGTTGAGTTCCGAAGGCAGCAGGCGATGGCCGCGCCCGTGGCGGGCGAGGAAGACGACTTTCCGGCCTTCGAGGTCTCCGAGAACGAAGCTGTCGGAGGGTGCGCCAAAGGGAGTTTCGACCGTGGTTTCGCGGATATGGGTGAGGCCGGGCATGGAGTAAAGTCCGCTGCCGCCAATGATGCCGATCTCTGCCTGTTGCACGGGGTTCTCCGGGGTCGGCGCGGATGAAAAACGATGCGCCGAAGACACTTCAGTATACCGGGCAGGTGAGTGCAGTCGGAAGGCGGTGGATGGAGAGAGAAGACGGAGATGGCATCAGGCCGACATCTCCGGATTCAGGCGGACTGGCCGGTCGGATCAGAGGCCCGGTGACGGCTGAGTGGGATGCAGGAAGTGCTCGTAGCCGTTCCGGAAGGCGCGGCGATAGTCGGCAACGGCTGGCGGCGGCACCGGAGGATTGCGGAAGCGGGGGTGATGGCGAAGCCGCGGCGGGCGTCCGGCAGCGACGTCGCGCCGAGCGGCCTCGAAGCCATCATGAAAACCCATCTGCGCAACCTGGGCGGCGGTCATCGGCGGTGGTGGCGGAGGGTAATACGCGACCGGCTGGGGTTGGGAGCAGCCAAGAAAAGGTAAAACCAGGAGTGCGAGAAGCAGGTTTTTTTTCATCGTTATCCGGTTCCTTGCACGGTTGGACGGCGAACGGATGGAGGGAGCTGACAGCGTGCGCGGAAAAATCAGGAACAGGCAAAGCGGGCGGAGAGCGTAGTTGGCTTCAGGAAGACTGGCAGCGTGTGCAGGTGCATTGGAGTGAGGACCACTGCTCGGAAAGAAATTGTGCGATCCCGGAGCCGGGCCGATAGGCGGGGTCGAGGCGCTCGTAGGCAGCGCGGGCGGCGGCGAAGGAACTGTCCTGCAGGACGCGAAGGTGCCGTGCGAGCAGCAGAAGCGCCAGCGAGGGCGAGCGGGATTCGCCCTGATTGCAGTGAAGTGTGAGGACTGCGCCGTCGTCGATGCGGGGTGCCGCGAAGGCCAGGAATTGAGCGAAGGAATTCGGCTGAAAGAGCGGGAGCGGGGGATCGATGAAGTTGAGCCAGAGGTCGTTGGCGTCGGCGCGGGCCAGGTAATGGGGGTGGTCCGCGGGCAGGCTGCGGGTGTAGCCGAGAGCGCGCTGGTGGCAGGGAGACTTGCAGGCGTGGATGACTGGATGACGGGCTGTTCCGGGCCGACAGGCGGTGAGGCCGCCGACAAAGATGCCGGGATGGACTTCGCGCGGTGCTGAGGGGGGATGCGGCGGATCGGGCATAACGGTCAGTGGGGCAGAGCGGCTTTCATCAGTCCGCAGGAGGCGAAGAAACGAATCCAACTGGAGGATAGATCGCGATCCGGAACGTGGAGATGGGCGGTTTCCAACGCTCCCGTGCCCTGGGCGTCGACAAGCAGGTCGGCGAGTTTGCGAGCGGTGTCGAGGTCGAAGCTTTCGGCGGTAAAGACGTAGTGGTCGCGGGTTCGGATGAGCACGTCGCCTTCGCTGGTGGAGTAGACGCGGTCGTCGCTGTCGGTCTGGGGAATGGGGCGGACGTTGTCGTACTTAAGTGCGAGTTCGCGGGCGTAGAGAGTGGCGAAAGTGCGCGCGGCGGAGGGAGTGGTCCAGGCGGAGAGGTAGAGCAGCGCGAGGGAGCCGGTCTGACTCTGCTGGGCTGGTGTGGTGGCGGAGCGCAACTGGCCGGCCCAGTAGATGCCCCCATCCCAGGCTGGGGTCAGGCTGCGCGCGGCAGCCGGACCACCATAAAGCGTGGCGAGGATGCGCAGGTCAAGCTGGCCGATCTGGCCGATGTCGATGGGGTTGTAACGGGTGTCGAGCAGGGGGTGAATGTCGGGCATCAGCAGGACGGGCGGCTGGCGATGTTGCTCGTAGTAGCGCGGGTTGATGATCTCCCAGGTGGAAGACGGTGGGTGGTCGAGGGCGCCGGCGAAGGCGGCGTTGCGACCTTTGTCCATCCAGAGATCCTGGGTGAAGCCGAGGCCATCCTGGTAGGGGAAGATGAGCGACTGGCTAAGCAGAAGCGGGGCGCGCGCAAGGACGGGCGAATCGGCGGTGGAAGACATCTGGTCTTCCATCTTCTGGACGATCTCGGGATCGGTGAGCAGGGTACGTCCGCTGGGCCGCAGAGCGTAGTTGACGAAGACGGCCATCGCCTGACCCTCGGTGACGGCACCGCGTGCGGTGTTCATTTCGTCGCGGGCCAAGTGCTCGTTGTCCTGAGCGACGGTGTGGCTGACGTCGAAGGGGGTCTGGTCGCTCCAGGTGTCAAGGTGGACGCGCTGGTCCTGCAAGGCGTGGGTCAGCTCGTGGACGAGGACGGGTTTTTGGGTCTCGGGATCAACCCAGTTGAGGATATAGACGGTCTTGGTTTTGGGGTCGTAGTAACCGGCGATCTGCTCTCTGAGCAGTTCCAGCAGGAATGGACGCAGGTGGAAGTCGCGGTCGAGCAGACCGAATTTCTTGAGGACGACCTCGCTTTGCTGCATGCGTTTGGCGTCCTTGTCGTCATTTAGCTTGTCGAGGAGATATTTCTCAACCTGGGCGCGGCTGCTGAGCGAGCGCTTGACGGGTGAGAGGATGGGCAGGCCAGTTGTCGAGGAGGCGAAGTGCAGCAGGTCATCGACGCTTTTGAAGAGCTGCTGCGCCTGTTCCGGGGTGATGTGGGTCTCCGGCGCAGTCGAAGCGCCGGGATGGGATTGCGCTGCGGCGCTGCCGGGCAGCCCGATAGCAACAAAGGAGCACAGGAACAGCCCGGAAAACAGACTGGACGCGACGCGGCGAGGGAGCATGAGTTCCTTTCGGCGGCGGAAACGGGAGCCGTGGTCTGGGCGAGCGACCGGGTGGCGCGCGGACAGCCTGCTGGAATGTATGCTATCGCGTTTGCAGCCTGGGGCAAGAGCGTCGGTCGGTGGATGCGGATGGGCGGAAATTGGGCAGCGCTATAATCGGGAGTGCGGAAGCAGAGGGAAATGCCTGCCGGAAGGCGGGTTTTTGCCCTTGGCTGCTCTGCTGAGAGCGTACATGTGATGACCACCGGAACGACGGCCACGGTTGCAGACGAGAGATTGAAGACCCCGCTGGCTTGCGTGCTTGCCGGAACCGGTCTCAGGATGAGCGCTTTTCGCGGCGTGCAGACGGTGGCGGCCTTGGCTGACGAAGCGACCGAAATGGCAGCGGCGCTTGATGGCGCTGCGGTCCATGACCTGGGTTGGCAGCGGCGCGTGGCAGTGACGGGCGAAGACCGGATGCGCTGGCTGAACGGAATGGTGACCAACAACGTGGCCGGGCTGAACGCGACGGAAGCAGGCCGAGGCGCGGGCAATTACAACCTGGTGCTCAATGCACAAGGGCGGATTCAGGGGGATTGCCGGGTTTGGCGCACTGGCGATGACCGCGAGGAGAGGCTGGAGCTGGAGATTGCGGCGGATCAGTTTGCAGCGCTGACGGGGCACATGGAGCGCTTCATCATCATGGACGATGTGGAACTGAAGCCGTTGGTGGGTTGGACGGCGCTGGGCGTGACCGGGCCGAAGGCCGGGGACGTGCTGACTGCGCTGGTGCTAGACGTTTCGAGTCTGGCTGTTTCGAGGCTGGATGCGATGCCGGAGGGTACATCGGTGGAGGCGCGGCTGAGCACGGTAGCCGACGCGGAGATTCCGCTGCTGGTGCGCCGCGAGGGCGGTTGGTCCGGGACGGGTCGGCGCTCGGACCATTGGGCGCTCTGGTGCCGTGAAGAGGATGCGGCTGCGCTGTGGAGCGCGCTCCAGCGGGTCGGCGCAACTGCGGTGGGCTGCGAGACGGTCGAGCGGCTGCGGATTCTGGAGGGTGTTCCGGTCTTTGGTGTGGATTTTGCGGGCGATGTGCTGCCGCAGGAGACGGCGATCGAGGATGCGCTGCACTTTGCCAAAGGCTGCTATCTGGGCCAGGAGATTGTGGAGCGAATCCGCTCGCGCGGCCAGGTGCACCGGCATCTGCGGATGCTGGAGATATTTCCGGACGGACAGGAACCGACGGTGGGTCTGGAGTTGAGCTGGGAGCCGGGTCGCGCGGATGGCGATGCCAAGTCGGCAGCGAAGCTGACCAGCGTGACAAGCCTGGAGATGGATGGAGTACGGCGCTGGTTTGCGATGGGAATGGTCCGCGTCGGGAGCAGGGAACTCGAGACCGGGGAACTGAAGTACGCAGGCGGCAGGGCGCGGATCGTGAAGAGTGCGCTGGCGCGAACAAGACAGCCCAACTGAACGGAACGAAAGAAGACGATGAGCGAGACACAGGATACGCCGAAGTTTACGGTAATCAACCGCAGAAAACTGATGGACGAGGAGACCGAGGCGCCGGGCGCGACCGGTGAGGACGCCGGGGAGCATTCCAGCGAGAAAACCGACGGGAAAATGCAGCGACCGGTTGCGGAAGAGCATCTGCCGCAGACAACAGAATCGCCACGGCTGAGACTGGTGGAGATGCCTGAGCCGAAGACCAATTCGGAGGCGGTGCCGGAGATGGCCGACGAAGACGCGCCAGGCGCTATGCCCACCGGGCCGACGAGCGAGGAATCGCGCTTCCAGAAGTTGCAGTATGACCAGTCTTCGGAACGTCTGGAGACTCTGGTGCGGGCACAGAATCCGGGTGCGCCGGCGATGGAAAAAATTGGCTTCGAGCATCTGGTACAGCAGTTGTACCTTTCGGCGCTGATGCAGATGGGCGCGGGGACGCCGGAGGGGCAGCGGCCGCGGGTGGATATTCTGGGCGCGCGGCAGACGATCGACCTGATGGGAGTGTTGCAGGAAAAAACTGCGGGGAATCTGACGCAGACGGAAAAGCAGACACTGGAGACGGTGCTTTATGAGCTGCGGATGACCTTCCTTGAGCTGACGCGCATGATCTCCATGCAGCCACCGCCGCCTCCGGGCGGAGCAAAACACTGAGCATGAGCGCGCGCGTCGGAAATCCTGAGGCGACGCTGCAATTTCTGGGCACGGGTACGTCGATGGGTGTGCCGACTTTGGGCTGCGATTGTGCGGTGTGCATCAGCCTCGATCCGCGGGATCGGCGCATGCGCCCGTCGGTGCTGGTGCGGTGGACGGAGAAGGATCCCGGCGGCGCGGCGCAGAAGCGAACGGTGCTGATCGACACCGGGCCGGATTTTCGCGAACAGGCGCTGGCAGCCGGGGTGCGCGAGCTGGACGCGGTGCTCTATACGCACTCCCATGCAGACCACATCCTGGGTCTGGACGATCTGCGGCCTTTAAGTTTCCAGCACATGGAGAGTACCGGCGAGCCGATTCCGCTCTATGCAAGCGCGGAGACGCGCGCGGTGATGGAGCATGTCTTCTCCTACACTTTTTCCCAGGAATCAACCTATTCGCACCGGGCGAGAGTGGAGTTGCGCGAGATTGGGGACGGTGTAACGGTCGGTCGGCTGCGTTTTGAGCCGGTTCCGGTGATGCACGGGGAGATGGAAATTGTGGGCTGGCGATTTGGGCGGGCGGCATATCTGACCGACATCAGCGCGATTCCTGAGAGTAGTTTCCGCCAGCTTGCAGGACTGGACGTACTGGTGCTTTCTGCGCTGCGCCACAAGCCGCATCCAAGCCATGCGACCGTGGCGCAGGCGGTTGCCTGGGCAGAGCGGATTGGCGCGCGGCGGACGTGGCTGACGCATATCTCGCACGATCTGGGGCATGAAGAGACGGATCGTTCGCTGCCGGATGGAATTGCGTTGGCGTGGGATGGGCTGAGTGTGGAATTTGAGGCTGCGGTGAGCGGGCGGACGGAGTGAGGCCGACGATGCGGGTTTTTCGGGGGATGGGTGAGATTCCGGCGGGATTTGGGCCGTCGGTGGCCAGCGTTGGCAACTTCGACGGTGTGCATCGGGGGCACAGGAGGATTCTCGATGCGGTCAAGTCCGCCGCGCGAACAGCAGGCGCACAGGCAGTTGCTGTCACCTTCGAGCCGCATCCGCTGCGATTGCTGAAGCCGGAGTCCGCGCCGGAGAGGCTGACGCCGATAGAGGAAAAGCTGCGCCTGCTGGGTGAGGCGGGGATGGATGCAGTGGTGGTATTTCCGTTCGACGAGACTCTGAGTCGAATGTCGGCGCGGGAGTTTGTGGAACGGCTGCTGGTGGAGCGGCTGGGCGTGAGGGAGCTGCATGAGGGGACAAATTTTCGGTGCGGCTATCGCGCTGAGGCAGGCGTGGAGGAACTGGCCGTTCTGGGCAGGAGAATCGGCTTCGGGGTGGTGGCGCACGCGCCGGTGGTGGTGCACGGGCAGATAGTCTCCAGCTCGGCGATTCGGGAACGGCTGCGCGCGGGCGCGGTGAATGCGACGCGGTGGATGTTGGGGCGATGGTTTGCGGTGCGGTCGCAACCGGTGCGCGGACGCGGAATTGGCGGCAGGCTGCTGGCCCCCACGGTGAATCTGGCGGAATATGACGGCATGCTGCCTGCCGCAGGAGTGTATGCGACTCGCCTGGCGGTGGGCGACGGCGCGGAGCGTCGATGGTTCGAGGCGGTGACGAATGTGGGGTGGCGGCCGACGGTGGGCGAGCCTTCGTTTGCCGTGGAGACGCACATGCTGGATTTTGAACCGGTGGAGCTGACCGAGGAAACGCCGCTGGAGCTGGAGTTTAGAAGCTGGCTGCGGGCGGAGATCAGGTGGCCGGATGTGGCGAGCCTGAAGGCGCAGATCGAGCGGGATGTGCGGAGGGCGCGGCGGTACTTCGCGTTGGCGCGTCGGCTGGCGCGCGAAGTCTGAGCGGTGCAGCAACCTTGGAGCGCTGTTCAGGCTGCGATCCGTCCGGCAGGTCGCCCGGGAAGGTTTCATCGGGATGAGCGGCGATGGCCGAGCGCATGAAGGCGGCCCAGATGGGCAGCGCGGCGCGGGCACCGGTCTCCTTGTCGCCCAGCGACTGGCGGCTGTCGAAGCCGACCCAGACGCCGCAGGTGACCGAGGGGGAAAAGCCGAGGAACCAGGCGTCGGTGAAGTTGCTGGTGGTGCCGGTCTTGCCGCCGATGGGGTGGTTGAGCGCGGCGGCTGCCGCGGCTGTTCCGGATCGGGTGACGGCGAGGAACAGCCGCATCATGGAGCGCGCCGTCTGCTGGCTGATGACCGAGGAGATGGCAGGCGAAGGCTGCCAGAGCGGGATGCCGTCGACACTCGAAACGGAGCGAACGAGATGGGCCTGGACGCGGATGCCGTCGTTGGGAAAGACGGCGTAGGACTGCATCTGCTCGGCGAGGGTAATCTCTACGGCCCCGAGAGCGATGGGCAGATATGGCGGAATAACGGAGGTGACGCCAAAGCGGTGCGCGGTGTCAATCACAGTGTGGATGCCGACGCGGCTGGCCAGGCGCAGTGCGGGAATGTTGCGTGAGTCGGCGAAGGCTTCGAGGACGGTCATGCGCCCTTTGTAGTTGTTCTCGTAATCGTGGGGATGGTAGCTGCCGAAGCTGACTGGAGAGTCCATGACGGTGTCGTCCGGGGTAATACCGCTTTCGATTGCGGCGGTGTAGACATAAGGCTTGAAGCTGGAGCCGGTCTGACGCTCGGCCTGGGTGGCGCGGTTAAACTGCGAGAGCGCGTAATCGCGTCCGCCGACCATAGCGAGCACGTCGCCGGATGTGTTGTCCATGGCCATGAGCGCACCCTGTGCACCGGAGTCCTGCTCCAGGGTGGCGCGTTCGGCGTTGCCTTCCGTGGTGCTGGAGAGATGGACGTAGAGAATATCGCCCGGTTTTGCGAGTGCGTCGCCGTGGGTCTGGCCGGTCCATTGCCAGTCCTCGGGCGTGAGGACGATCGGCTGGTCGCCGACTCGGGCACGGATTTCAAGCGGCAAAACGCGCGTGACAAGAGCGTGGACATAGTCGCCTGGCACTGCGTGGGTGGCCCAGTCGGGATGCTTGTAGGTGTCCGGATCGATGCCTTGAATGAGGATGTTTGTGGAAGCTCCGCGCCAGCCGCGGCGACGCTCGTAGGCGGCCAGACCATCAAGGACGGCGCGGTTGGCGGTGCGCTGGAGATCGAGGTCGAGCGTGGTGTCCACGCGCAGGCCGGATTGCAGGACGACATCGGAGCCGAAGTGACGGTCGAGTTCGCGGCGAACCTCTTCGACGAACCAGGGCGCGATGGGAACCTCGGGCTGCGAGATGCGCAGTCCGAGCGGAGAGTTGCGCGCGGCCTCGGCTTCGGCGTGGGTGATCGCGTGGTCGGACTCCATCTCGGTCAGGACCAGATTGCGGCGGCGAAGGGCTTTTTCCGGATTAAACAGGGGCGAATAAGCAACCGGTCCTTTGGGTAGGCCAGCCAGCAGCGCGGCCTGAGTGAGCGTAAGGTCGCGCGCGTGGCAGGAGAAATAAAACTCGGAGGCGGCTTCAAAACCGTAGTTGCCGTGGCCGAGGTAAATCTGGTTGCCGTAGAGGGTGAATATCTGCTCCTTGGTGAAGGTACGCTCGATTTGGATGGCGAGAAATGCCTCCTGAATCTTGCGTGCATAGGTCCGCTCCGAGGATAGGAAGAGATTGCGAGCAAGCTGCATGGTGAGCGTAGACGCACCCTGAGAGCGTCCGTGCGAACGCAGGTCATGGATGAGCGCCCCGGCAATGCGGAAGACGTTGATGCCCCAGTGCGACCGGAAGTTTTTGTCTTCGATGGAGATGACGGCCTGACGCAGGACGGGCGCGAAGTCGTTGTAGCCGATGACGACTCGATGCTCAAGGGCGATGGAGCCGATGAGTCGGCCTTTGCGGTCGTAGAGATCGGTCATCGACGACGGGCGGTAGCGCTCGAGGTCGTTGATCTGGGGCAGGTTGACGGAGTAAACGAGCATCAGGCCGCAAAGCGAACCGAAGATTGCTGCCAGTCCGAAGAGGATCACAAGAATCAGGTGCCCGGCGAGTTTGCGCTGGCGCGCGGGAACCGGGAGCGGCTGACGGCTGCGCGGCGGTTGAAATCGGTGTGACGCGCCTGATTTTGCTTCGGGGGACAAAGGCGAATCCTTCAGCCTGAGGCTAACACGGCGGAGCCGCGGAAACGGCAGCGGTTGCAGTGAGACGCGGAGCGATGTGCACAAAGTGGCAACGCAGTACAACGCGGTGCCCGGAGCAGAATCAGCTTCGGTGCCGGTCGGATATTGGTCCGAACCTGCGCGCGGCGGGAATTGTTCAGGCCGATTTGGCGCGCAGCAGAGCCAGGCCTTTATCGAGGATTTCGTCGCCTTTAGGTGTGGCGGAGGTCTGGTCGTCGATATCCTGATTGTCACTATTGCCGACGGTGACGGTGGGTGTGACGGCATCCTCTATGATCTTCTTACCGGAGGGCGATGCGTATTCGGCGACGGTAAGAATGATGGCTGCTCCGTCGGGCAGCGTGAGCGTCTTCTGGACCGAGTCATCGCCGAAGGTACGCTCGCCGACGATATCGGCGCGTTTGTTGTCTTCCAGAGCGGCTGCGGCAAGTTCGGCGGCTCCGGCGGTGCCGCGGTTGACGAGCACGGTGAGCGGAGCAGCGGTGAGATCGAGTCCGGGATCAGCAGTGAAAGTCTGAACGGTGAAATGCTGGCCGCTGAGTGTGGCCAGAGTGCCTTTGTTGAGGAATAGATTTGCCAGACGCAGACCGTCGGCGGGCGTTCCGGTCGTCACGTCGCGGAGGTCAAGCAGAATTTTTTTCTCCGAACTGCCCTGCATGGCCTTGATCCGGGCGGCGATTGAGTCAACGCGAGCCGACGAGAGCGTGACCGGCTTGAGATAGACGATGGAGCCGGAGTCATACTGCTGTACGAACATGTTTGGCGTCGGGAGATCGACGCGGGTGAGCGGAATTTTGTCCGGATCAGTCTTGCCGGGACGGATGACGGAGAGCGTGACCTGGGTTCCGGATTTTCCCTCAAGCATGAGATTGAGCAGTGCAGCGGGGAGTTCTCGTGTGGAGTGGCCGTCGATGGCGATGACAACGTCGCCGTCCTTGAAGTTTGCCTTGGCGGCTGGCGAATCGGGGATGGAACTGACGACAGTGGCGTAGCCGAAGCGCTTGGCAAGGGTCATACCCACCTGGGCGCTGCCGCCGGTGGGGCGCTCGGTGTAGATCTTGTATTCCGCCGGACTGAGGTAGCTGGAATCGGAGTCGAGCGAATCGAGCAGGCCGTGCAACGCGCCGGAGGTGACGTCGGGAATGCTGGGGACGGTGACGTAATCGGTCTGAATCTTGCGCAGAACTTCGGAGTAGACCTCGATCTGCCGATAAGCACCGTCCTTGCCGGAGTCGGCACCGAGGACGCGCAGGCCATATTCACCGCCGAGGAGAACCAGAAGCAGGCAAAGAGAGATGGCGAAAACAATGCGGCGAAAGAGAGAATTCATGCGGTCTCCGAAGCGGTCGGCGCGGCGTGGGCAGCGACAGCCGTTACAGGCATCATATCTCAGCCGGTGAGCTGCGGGGGCGATGGCCTGGGCAGGCCATCAAGCCGCGCCGGGTCCGGAAGGCGATTCCGTGATCCCGGCGCGGGATGGTCAGACGGGGTTACTGGCCGACCGTACTGGTTGCCGTGGTTGCGGCTTTGCGGGCGAGCGCACCGAAGTTGAGCATCGCATTGAAGACCAGCGGATAAGTGCCGATGGTTTCACCGCGGTAGACGGGGTCGTTGCCGAAGAGCAGCACATTGCCGTCGCCGAGGTGTGCATCGACGACGATGGCACGCTGCTCGATGGAAGCAGGCTTGCTGAGCAGGCCGTCGAGCAGCATGTCTTTCCCGTCTGCAAAGCGCAGGATGACGTCAGGGCGCTGGCTGGACGGGATGAGCATCAGGTTGTTGCGCGCCTGATCTTCGTTGAGCGGACGCGCCTGCCAGGGCTTGACGACGGGCAGCGGATCCGCCGGCGTGATGGGCCGCGCGACAGGCTCGTCGCTGTCGGCGACGGTGCCTCGGCCAGTGGGGCGCTCGGAGTAGGGGTCCATGAGCGTGCGAAAGCCCGTGCGGCCAAGAGTGTTGCTAACATTGAAGGCCATGCCGTTGGCGCTGTAGACGGGAACGGTTGGACCAAAGCCCCAGGCAACCGGAGAAGCAAGATCGACAAAGACGCTTTGGAGCACAGAGCCGACGACGCGGGCGTCGGGGTGCGGAGCGAGACTGACGCCGGGCGCGAGGCCGGTTTCGATGGCAAACTGCGCAGTGTCTTCCGAAGTGATAAGCAGGCCGCCCTGCTCGACGAAGTGCCGGAGATGGGCGAGGCCTTCGTAGCCGAGGCCGGGACGCATATCCGGAGTGGAGTCGATGCGACCAAGGTTGGGCGTGATGGTCGATTTCTGCCATGGAATGGGATTGTTCCACCTTGGGTAGCCATCGAGGATCATGCCGGTGCTGACGTGGCCAATGGGAGCGAAGACGATGACATCGTATTTCGCGCGCAGGTCACTCTCTTTGGTTGCTGTCTGCGTGCTGATGTAGTCAAAGGGAATACCGAGATCGTCGAAGGCGTAACGCCACCAGCCCTCGCTCTGCGTGGCGAGCCAGGTGTGCATGACGGCGATGCGCGGAGCGGTGACCGCGTGCGCGGAGACGGAGGGCATGGCGGAGACGAACTCCGCGTGGAGTGCAAGAGATTGCAGCGCGTTTGCAAGCTGCGCGGAGTCTGCGGCTGCAATCAGAAGCGAGCCGGCAGGGTAATTGTGTCCAGCGGCGTCGAAGGGTTTTTCAGCAATCTGAATCTTTGCGGATTTGAGTTTGTAAACGAGTGAAAGCAATGTGACCTGGCCGGAGTTTGGGACGATGGCGATGGAGCCGGAGCCTGCTGCGGCGGGCAAAATCGCCGTTGGGTCGGTGAGCGGCTTCATCGGCACGTGCAGAATGGTTGTGTCGGTGACGCGATCCACTTTGAGGTCGAAGAGATCGGTGAAGGACCAGCCGGTGTCGTCATAGGGATGTTTCTGCGGATCGTCCGGCGCCCAGAATTGATGGTCGAGCAGTGCGTCGGCGATACGCGAGTAGGGCTGATCCATGCGCACGACGATGCTGCCGGCCGGCAGCGTGACGGAGACGGGCTTGTCGCCGCGCTTGGCGCCCGGAATCGTAGTCGTGAGCGAGCCAGTGAGCGTTTGCACCTCGACGTGCTGACGGGTGAGCACGCGCAGCAACTCGGTCTGGCGGTTGGCCTGCGCCGGATCGGTGGGCAGCACGTAGGCCGCCGGACCTTCGAGTGAAGGCTTGTTTACGGAGTTTTTGCTCTTGATGTAGTAGTTTTCCAGGAAGTGATGGGTGTGGTGCGAGAAGTAAGTCAGTGTGGCGAGCAGCGCGGTCTCTTCATAGTTATTGTTGTCGCGCTGGGACCAGAGAACCTGCGGCAGCGGTGGATTCTGCCGATACCAGGTGCGGGAGTACTCTTCGGGTGAGAGGATGCGTTTTTCGGTGTCCGCTCCGCCGTTGCCGAAGGTCTCATAGAGGCGGCTGATGCCGTTGTGCATGGCGGCGAGGAACATGAGATAGCCGGGGTTCCAGGTGTCGAAGTCGCCGTGGGTGAAGACGCCGGGCATGCCGAAGGATTGCATCTGAGAGATGTTGTTCCAGCCCAGCTCGGCCCATTCGTCGGCGAGCGTGGGATCGACCCAGGAGTTATAGGGGCCGTCGCCGACGGTGTTGTCGTAAAGGAATGGGACGGACTCGTGCAGGTCATGGAGCACCTGCGCGTGCCAGCCAAGAAAGGTGTTGAGGACGTTGCGCGACAGATCGAGGGTCATGCCCATGGCGTCGCGATTGTTGTCGTGCGCGACGTAGTGACCCCAGTAGAGCAGTCGGGGATATTTTTCGTCGAGATGAGCGCGGTGCCAACGATAGAGATCGACCATGCGGTCGCGTCCATCGACTTCGACGACGGGCGTGATGAGGGTGATCATGTGCGTGCGGATGTACTGGATATATGGTGCGTCATCGACGGCCAGCCGATAGGCCAGTTCCATGAGCGCAGTGGGCGCGCCGGTCTCTGGTGAGTGGATGGTGCCGGTGATGTAATAGACGGGCCAGGATTGATCGACGAGTTTCGCGGCTACAATGTCGTCCATGTGGATGGTGCGCGGATCGGCAAGTTGCGCCAGGCGCGCGTCGTTGGCCTGCTGTTGCGCCAGCAGCCTTTCATCGGCGATAGCGACGGCGATCATTTCACGGCCCTCTTCGGTGTGGCCGATGGTGATGACGCGGACCCGAGGCGAGGCGGCGGCGAGCATGCGGAAGTATTTGTAAACGTCCTCGGCATAGGGCAACATGTTGGGCGCGCCGGAGACATCGCCAAGAACTTTTTCCGGAGTGGGCACGGTCTCAGATGCGGGCAGATAGCTGACCAGCGGCGAGAGAAATTCCGGTTCAGTGGTGTACTTGTGAATCTGCTCAGTGTAGTGCTGATCGATGGGCTGATTGAGGTCACGGGCGTAGGTGGAGTCAAGCGGCGTCTGCGCGGAGAGCGCAAGGCTGAGCAGCGCGGAGGCAACGAATGACAGGGGCAGAAATTTTCGAGACAACAGACTTTGCATGGTGGACCAGTCCTGAAGAGAAGCAGTATTGCGCGCGGAGATGAGCCAGCCGCAGCGTGAGTGACAGTGTAGCGCAGGCAGGAAAAGCGGCAAAGGGATTTTGTGGAGGTGCTAGCTGCGGTCCTGCTCACTTACCGATGCAGAAGGTGCTGAAGATCAAATGAAGCACATCGTCGGTCGTGGTCTGGCCGGTGAGCGCGTCCAATGCCCAGAGTACGCGGTAGAGATCAAGCAGCAGCATCTCGTGCGGGGTGGCGTCGGCAACGGCGCGACGTGCGTCCTCGAGCGCGGCGAGCGCAGTGGAGATTGTCTGCTGGTGGCGCAGGGTGGTGAGCATGCCGGATTCGGCGGCTGCTCCTCCGGTGGCCAGGCGAAGGATGGCGGTGCGCAGCGAGTCGAGTCCGTGGCCTGTGACGGCAGAGGTTGAGATGGCCGGGATTGAGGCGGGAACGGACGGCGCTTCGGGAAGAGTTGCGGCGCGGTCTGGCAACAGGTCGGATTTGTTCCAGGCAAGGATGGCTGCGCGGCCATCGAGCGCGGCAAGCAACGCGCGATCCTCTTCGCAAAGGCCGAGGGTCGCATCGACGACGACGAGAACCAGAGCGGCGTCGGCGAGGGCGGTGTGGCTGCGCTCGATGCCGAGACGCTCGACTTCATCGGTTGCATGGACAGCCTCGCGCAGACCGGCGGTATCGACGAGTTCGAGGGGAATGCCGTCGAGAGAGATGCGTTCGGAGACGAGATCGCGCGTGGTGCCGGGGATGGACGTGACGATGGAACGGTCGCGCTCGACGAGTGCGTTGAAGAGCGAGCTTTTGCCGGCGTTGGGGCGTCCGACGATGGCCAGCGTCAGGCCGTCGTGGAGGACGCGGCCGTGGCGAAAGCTGGCGGCCAGCGCGGTGAGCGGTTCTTCGACGCCACAGATGCGGTGAAGAATCTCCTGGGATGAGGCGACTTCGAGATCGTCCTCGGCGAAGTCGATGCCGGCTTCGAGCAGGGCGATGAGTTCAAGCAGCGCGTGCTTGACAGGCTGGACGCGGCGGCTGAGCGCGCCGCCCATCTGGCTGGCGGCGAGACGAGCCTGGGCGAGCGTCTGTGCTTCGATGAGGTCGCGGACGGCTTCGGCCTGGGTGAGGTCGATGCGCCCGGAGAGGAAGGCGCGCTGGGTGAATTCGCCGGGTGAAGCAGGCTGTGCGCCGCCTGCGATGGCGCGGCGGACCAGGTGCTCCAGTACGACGGGAGAACCGTGCGCGGCAATCTCGACAATATTCTCGCCGGTGTAGGAGCGCGGAGCCTGAAACCAGGTGACGAGTGCTTCGTCGATACGTGTCTCGGAGTTCGGAGCGGAGTCTGGATTGAGAGGGTTCGGATCGGGAACGTCGGCCAGGCAGGCGGTGGCGTGCCGGAGTGTGCCGCGCAGGCGGACCAGCGAGCAGGCAATCTCCTGTGCGCGCGGTCCGCTGAGGCGCACGATTCCGATGCCGCCGCGGCCGGGCGGAGTAGAGATGGCGACGATGGTCTCCGCGGCGGAAGATGAGGATTCCGGCATGAGTTTGATTGTAGAGAATCAAAGGAGCGCGGGTGCGGCGATGCTGCAAGGCGCAGTACTCTGGAGAGAGTGACGGGAGCACGCAGGAAATGAAGCAGAGTTCGCCGCTGGCGCGGCTGAGAGTGGTCCTCTATGCCGTCGTGCTGGGGGCGGGATTTCTGGCGCCGTGGCAGTCGGCGAGCTACACGGGGCCGCGCACGCTGTGGGTGTGGCTGGGCGTGTGGCAGAGCACGTTGGGCATGACCTCGACGGTGGGAATCGAATTGGTGACGTGGCTGGCAGTGGTGCTGAGCGGATTGGGCGCTCTGATGCGATGGTGGGGCGCGGCGCATGCGGGAAGGCGCTGGCAGGCCTCGGGTTCCCTGTTGCTGGCGCTGGCGGTGTCTGTGCTGATGCCTCCCGTTGGGGCGCTGGTGACGATGCCGGCGATCGTTGTCTATGAGGTAGTCGTGATGTCTGGCGCGGACGGCGGGGTAGAGGCGGCGAAGACCCCACGCTGGGGTAGAGCGATCCTGCGCGAAGTGGCGTCGCTGGGCGTGTTTGTGAGCTTTGCCGCGCTGAGCTGGCAGTACAACGCACGACTACTGGAACAGGCGCTGCTGATTACCTGTGGCCTGGGATTGATTGCCCGAACGGCTCTGCCAACCGAGGCGTCCGCGACGGATGCGAAAAAATCCGCTGCATAAAGAAAGCGGCAGACGCTCCGAAGGGGCAGCGGCTGCCATGTAAATTGCAACAATACTCCGGATGACTTCCCGGGCTACTTCTTGGTGGGCGCGATGGCGTCTTTGGCGCTTTTGGCCACGCGGAACTTGACCACGGTTTTGGCCTTGATCTTGATCTGAGCGCCGGTCTGCGGATTGCGACCCATGCGGGCTTTGCGCTCCGCTTTAACCAGGCGACCGATGCCTGGGATGATGAACAGGCCGTTCTTCTTGGTCTCCTTGATGGCGGTCTCGGCCAGAAGATCGAGGAAGGCGCCAGCCTGCTTATTGGTCATTTCAAGCTTCTCCGCCATCTGGCGAATGAGCGCTGTTTTGGTCATACCTGCTGCCATGTTGTTCTATCCTCCGTTTTTCAGCCGTTGGACGGCTATGAAATGCGTTGCCTGGCTTCACCGGGTGAAATGAACCGCCTGA
This sequence comes from Acidobacteriota bacterium, assembly GCA_021816455.1. Classification (GTDB taxonomy): domain Bacteria; phylum Acidobacteriota; class Terriglobia; order Terriglobales; family Acidobacteriaceae; genus Acidicapsa. The sequence goes on along the minus strand of JAKAXU010000019.1, from coordinate 3,730 downwards.
AGGGAGTGCGCGGCAACTGCGACACAACCCACAGATGAGGAAATCGGATGAGGAAATCCTCAATAAGGACGCGGCTCCGAAGAAACCTGTCGATGGTTACCATGCGACTTTTGAAGGAAGAAAGTCAACCGAAAAAGGGTCATTTCCACAGGTTTTTGGCGGTTTTTTTAGGGAATCAGCGATTTTTAGCGGTTTTTGCTGGTTTTTGGCCGTCAGTGAAGCCGAAAAGAACGCGCCTTCGGGCGGGTTCCGGCGCAGCCGAAGGCGCAAGAATAGCCGTGTTGAGGGCTTCGACGACGGGCGCTGCCAGGCGGAATCGACGGACAATTTCGGAGGTCAGACGCGAGTTCAGCGCGGTCTCGACGGGCATCGTGCAGGAAAGTCCCCACTGGCGGCAGCGGAGGAGATCGAGCGCGGGATGGTCGGCAGGGAATCCGGCGGGCGGGCGGGTGAGTGGGTTGCCTTCGAATTCGTTGAAGGTTCGGCGCAGGGCAGGAGTCTGGAGCAGGGCTTGAAATTTGCTGTGATGATCGGCCAGCCAGTGGCGGATGGCAGAGAGCTGATCCTTGCCCGGCATGTAGGCTCCTGCGGCAAGGATGACGGCATCTGGGGCAATATGAAAGTAAAAGCCTGCTCCAGAGGTTTTTTCCAGCTCCCGATGGGACCACCAAGCGGCGATGTGTTCCTTGTAGGGACGCTTGTCGGGGGAGAATCGTGTGTCGCGGTAGATGCGGAAGAAGCACTTTTCCGGCGGGCGGACGTGGGCTGGCGCAAAAGATTCCATCTCCTGGGTGACGGCGGCGATGATGGCCAGCATGGGCTGTTTGAGGTCGCGCTCCCAGGCGTCTTTGTGCGCGGCGAACCATTCGCGCGCGACGACCGGGTCGCGGCGGTTGGCGCGGATGAGCGCGCGCAGAAAAGTGAGCGATTCGGGACGCAGGTGAGCTGCCGGGGCAGCCTTGGCGGATTCAGCAGGGGTGTGCGGCACGGGGTTCTCCTCAGCGGATGGTCTTGAGCGTGGCGCGAAAGAGCGCGTCGAAATCAGCGGCGAGGCCTTCGTCTTTGGCTACGGCGGCCTGGACGGATTTCTCCGCGGCGACGCGCTGGTAGCCGAGATTGGTGAGAGCCGAGAGCACGTCTTCGACGGCTGCGCCCCGCACGATGGACGGGACGGGTACCGTTGCAAAATCGTCGAGCTTGTCCTTGAGTTCGAGCACGAGGCGCTCGGCGAGCTTCTTGCCGACGCCGGGGATGCGCGTGAGCGAGGCGTGATCCTGAGCACATATAGCGGAGACGGCGCGCTCTGGCGTGAGGCCGCTGAGCAGTGTGATGGCCAGCTTTGGACCGACGCCAGTGACGCTGATGAGGCGCTCGAAGAGGCGCTTTTCGTCGGATTCCTGAAAGCCGAAGAGCGCGATCTGATCTTCGCGAACCTGGGTGTGGATGTGCAGGGCGACGGATCCGCCGATGGCAGGTAGCGCGGTGAAGGTGGGGATGGTGATGGTAACCTCGTAGCCGACACCGCCGCCGGTTTCGACGATGGCCTGGCCGGGCTGCTTGTGGATGAGTTTGCCGCGCAGGTGAGCAATCACAGGAAGAATCCTCGTGGAAAGCATATCAATGCGGCCGCGGCGGCTGTGCGGCGGCTCACCGGTGAGTGGCTAGCGCGTCTGAACAGCAAGCAGTCAACAGGTGCTGGACAGGGATGGGCGGCCGAAATTCGCACAGGAAACGCGGATTCGTATGGGCAGAACAAGCGAAGAAGCAGCCGGGCCGGATACAATGGGAAAACAGATCGTTTCCAGCGAGAGTGATTTTGCAGGCAGGGGATAGTTTGCAGGTGATGCAAAGGTGGATCATGCGCCGGATGGCGCGCACAGGAGCAGGATTGCTCTGTGCAGTATTTATTGCCGGGCTGGCTTCTGCCCAGGCGCGCACGTATACCAAGCTGTCTCCGGTGACCAAGGATGCCTCCGGGCATTCGACGGTGACGGCAACGGTGACTGACGACACGGGCCAGCCGGTGGGAAGTGGAGCAGTTTCGCTGGTGGACGTGACGAGCGGTGCGACGCGCTGGCTCTCCGGCGCGGCGCTCGATGCGCAGGGTGCAGTGACCTTTCGTCTGAATGCGCTGGCGGCGGGAGATCACGCGCTGCATGCGGAGTTTGCGGGCACAAAGACGGACACCGCCTCGAACTCACAGCCGATGAGCCTGCATACCGATGCAACCGCGGTGCCTGATTTCACCATAACGCTTGCGCCGACAACGTTTACGGTGACTGCGGGCGGCACGGCGGCGACGACGATCACCATTACACCTGTGAACGGTTTCACAGGCTTCATCAGCCTGTCTTGCTCCGGACTGCCGATCGATTACGTGACGTGCAACAACGCGCCGGCGAATCTGGAAATTACCTCGGCGGCTGCGCAGACGGCGGTGATGAATATCCAGACCACGGCGGGCGATTCTACGGATGCCTTGCTGCATCGGCAGGGACGCCCCGGTGGTCCGCTGGCGCGAGGCGACGGTGCGTATCTGGCACTGTTGCCGGGTGTGGTTGGACTGGGCTGGCTGGCGCGGAAGCGTCGCAAGCTGATGCGTGGCATGATGCTGTTGCTCGCCGTCTCTGTGATGTTGGTCAGCACGTCGGGATGTTCGGCGCTGTACTGGTATTACCATCTGGGTCCGCTCTTCGGCGGAACACCGACGGGCACCTACACCATCACGGTCACCGCGCAGACGAGCAACGGCGTGACAGCGGCGGAGCACTCGGCATCGGTGGCGCTGACCGTGCAGTAGACGGCACGAGCGCGGTGAGGATGGTTTACGCGTGAGTTTGTGGTCAGAGTTTCTGAACAATCGGCAGCGAACGATCCACAAATGGACGCATTATTTTCCTGCGTATGAGGCGCATTTCCAGCGGTACGTGAATCGCCCGGTGCTGTTTCTGGAGATTGGTTGCGGGCGCGGCGGTTCAGCGCAGATGTGGAAGCGATGGCTGGGGCCGTATGCACGGATTGTCGGCATCGATCTCAATCCGGAGTGCGCTAAGTTTGCCGAGGAACAGATTGCGATCCGCATCGGAAGCCAGGCGGATACGGGCTTTCTGCAAAGCATACTGGATGAGTTTGGAACGCCGGATGTGGTGCTGGACGATGGCAGCCACCAGATGGCGCATGTCGTGGAGACATTCCGGTATCTGTATCCACGCACGGCGCGCGATGGCGTCTACCTGGTGGAAGACCTGCACACCGCCTACTGGGATGAATTCGGCGGCGGCGTAGGACGTGAAGGCAGCTTCATGGAGCTGTGCAAGCGGCTGATCGATGAGCTGAACGCGGATTGGACGCGCGGGCAACTGCCGCCGACGGAGTTCACGCGGACGACGCTTTCGATGCACTTCTATGACAGCATCGCGGTCTTTGAGCGCGGGCGGCACGAACCGGCGTACGAGCAGCGCATCAGCGGTCGGCGCGCGCTGGTGAATAGCCTGCTGCGTCGCAGCGGATGATTGCGTAAGAGCGCCGAATGTTGGGCGATAGCATCTTCCGGAATGGTGCAGGCCCAAACCGCACGAAAGTTTACAGAATTCCGGAAAACGCCTTAGAATCTGTCCAGAAACTAAGTGGATCGTCTCAGGAGCAGATGAGCGAAGGCGATGTGGATCATGGTTTCGGCTGAAGTATGACGGAGTTCGTAGTCTTTGCTGAGTCTACGTGACCAGTTGAG
>JAKAXU010000101.1 GCA_021816455.1 Acidobacteriota bacterium | reverse complement strand
AAAAGAAAACAAAGGGATAAAGTTAATAACAGGTTCTAGTAATAATGCCGCCGCCGCAAGGCTAAGAGGGTCCATTGGGCGCACTCCCACAAGCATGCTCGTCACTAGCCGGGCCAGCGCAATACTAAGCACCAGCCCTGCCGCAATACCGTAAAACGCCAGCTTGGCCGCATGTTCTAACACTGTGCGCAGGATCGTACTCCGCTCCGCACCAAATGCCATCCGGATACCAATCTCAAATGTCCGCTGCGTCACGGAATACGCCATTGTGCCGTAGACCCCCAGCATGGCGAGTAACAGGCCCGCCGCTGCGAATGATGAGATCAGCACGGCTCGAAAGCGTTCCACCGCTATCGACCTATTCATCATCGCGTCCATAGTCGTAAAGCGCAGCGCAACCAGCGGGTTCACCTCCAGGATTTTCTCCTGTACCGCTTTCATGAGCGTCAGCGGCTGAACATGTGTGCGAAGTACAACATGAATCTGGTTGGCATAGAAAGGATGCTGCGCCATCGGCATATAGAGCGTGGGACCCGGTACTTCTGCGGGAGAATCCTGCCTCACATCGCCCACTACGCCGACGACCATCATCCATTTATCGGAATCGAGTCCGCAACGAATCTGCTTGCCGACTGGATCGGCGTTCCCGAAGCTTCGTCTCGCCAACGACTCGCTGATCACTGCGACGAACGGACTCTCATACGTGTCCTGCGCGCTGAAGTCGCGTCCACGCTGAATCGGAATCCCCATGGTTTGGAAGTACCCCGGACTGGCAACGCTGAAAACAGCGGACGCTTCCTGTCCCTGATCAAGAGGCAAACCGCCTCTCGTCTGGTAGTAACCGTTGGATCCGTAGTTTCCAGTCGGCAACCCCATAATTCCCGCCACATGTTCCACGCCGGGAAGTGCCGTGAGCTTCACAAACATTTCATCCAACTGGTGCACTGCGCGAAGTGCATCCTGCAAGGAGTGTGCCGGCACATCTGCATCCACCACCAGCAACTGACGCGTCTCATATCCCATGTTGCGCGCCATCAAGTTTGTCATCGTATGCAGAAGTAGCCCCGCGCTCACGGCGAGAACAAATGTCGCCGTGACCTCAGCAATCACCAGCCCATCGCGGAGCGACGCATTTCCATGCCTGCTCATGCCGCGCGAGGTGTCTCGCTTCAATGCCTCGGCTGGATCAACCTTCGCCGCTCTCAGCGCAGGCAGCACTGACGATACCAGAGCGGACAACACTGCGAGTCCCAACGTGAACACCAGCACCCAACCGTTCAGGTGGATCTCACTGGCACGTGGCAGTTCCCTGGGGGCCATTGCTAACAGCAAATGAACTACCGGAAATGCAAGTAGCACACCGGCCGTTCCACCAAAGAGTGAGATAAGCAGGCTTTCGAAAATGACCGGCCTCATTACCTGCCAGCGCGTCGACCCAAGCGCCTTCCGAATCGCGATCTCCCGCTGACGGTCCATAGAGCGTACCAACTCGAGATGAGTCACGTTCACACAAGCAATCAGTAGGATCAGCCCGGCCGTTCCCCAGAGAAGGAAAAGCGTTGGTCGCGCATCTCCTGTTAGTGCCTGCTGCAACGGCTGCAGCATCAATACCTTGCTGCGGTTTGCGTCGGGATAAACAGTCTCAAGTCGATGCGAGATTCCGTTCAACTCTGCCTGCGCCGCCTGTAGGGTTACGCCCGCGCGCAAATGCACTACCGCCTTGTAGTTGAAGGCTGTGCGTGACTTCGACTCAGGGTTCAATGGAGCGGCCTCCCAAACTTGCGTATGGGCGGGGAATTCGAACCAATCCGGTAGCACACCCGTAATTTCGATCGTTTCATTCTCCACATGCAGCGTCTGCCCAACGGCGGCCTGCGCGTTGCCGAAGTTGTCGCGCGCGAACTTCTCACTTACCATGGCCCCACGATGCGCCTCGCCATCCGTAAATAGTCGTCCGGCCCTTGGCTCCAGGCGAAAGACACGCCAAAAGTTGGCGTCCGTCCAGGTCACCCTCGTGTACACAGAGTGGTTACGCAACTGCACACCCTCATTGCCGCCGTTGTAGAGGCTTATCGCCGAAAAGCTCCGCGCCTGCTCGCGCACATCTGCCGCATCCGGTCCGGTGACGCGCGGCGATGTGCGTCCGCTATTCGTCCAGTGCGTATCCAGCACGGAGATGCTCCTGGCATCGCGATATGGAAGAGGCGCGAGTAGAACAGACTCCACCACGGTGAAGATAGCGGTATTTGCGCCAATCCCCAAGGCGAGTGTGAGCACCGCCGTCGTCGTGAATACCGGATGCTTCCGCAGTTGGCGTCCAGCAAATCGGAGATCGGCCCAGCAAGCTACAAGCGAGTTCTCCCAACCGTAGGACCGTACCTGTTCGCGCGTAGCGGTCATGTTACCCATTTCCAGCCGAACAACCTGCCTCGCTTCTTGGGGTGTCAGTCCGCGCGCCGTCCACTCGGCAGTTGCTTCATCAAAATACTGCTCAACCTCATCATAAGCGTCGCGGTCACGATCCCGATGGTGCACGAGACTGCGCAATCCGTAGGTCAAGTGTCGCCAGATGGACATAACTCAACTCTCCGCGTTTAGCAGACGAGATATGGCAGAGGCCCGCCTTATCCAATCTGCCTTTTCCAGATCGAGGTGCTTTTTTCCTGCGCGCGTGAGGAAATAGAACTTGGCCCGACGCGAGTTTTCAGTCTGCCGCCATTCAGAATCGAGCCACCCAGCGCGCTCTATTGATCCGGCCCGGTAATACTGTTACGCGGCATAGGCGACGATGGGGTCTTTGAAGAAGGCTTTGATTCTTTCTGGATTGTTTTCGATTGCCGACATGTGTTCCGTTGCAGCCTTCTTT
>JAKAXU010000018.1 GCA_021816455.1 Acidobacteriota bacterium | reverse complement strand
CATCTGGCTGAAAATGCTGGATACTCGAATCACGGCGACGGTGACCCTCCTTGGGGTTTATGTCTCTCAACACAAACCGTAGCAGGGCTCTACCGCCGCCGATCAAGCGCTAATTTGGACAAGAGTGCCTTTGTATAAAGGCAGGGGAATATTGGATCGGCAATGATGGCGTGGCCAACCTTGTGCATGCCGTGAAGGAACTGACACAAAACGCGGATAAGCCGAATCACGGATCAAAGTTCGGTGTGACCGCTCGTGAGTTGGAAATTATTGGCGCGATCGCGGCAGGATACTCGAATTCGGAGATCGCAAACAAGTTATCCCTGAGCCAGCAGACCGTCAAACATCATCTGAGCAATATCTTCGACAAACTGGGTGTATTCAATCGTCTGGAACTTGCTCTCTTCGCAATTAACCATCACATGGTGGAAATCGACCACTGATCTTGCGCATTGTGCGTTTTCATGCGCCACCACCTGGCTTCCTCGAACTCGCTCGCGTCATGGCCGCCGTACTTCGCCTTCCAGACATCCATCGTGTGGGTGCTTGCTCTGTCTGCTTCACCGCGAAGGAAAGCTCAACTGGACCTCTTGCGGATAGGCGGTTTTGGCGGGGAGGATTTCGTCCACATCGACCCATTGCGTGGGGTAGTTGCCGGTGTAGCAGGCGGTGCAGAAGCCGGTTTTTCCGGTTTCATCACAGCAGTGGAGCATTCCATCGAGCGAGAGATAGGCGAGCGAGTCGGCCTCGATAAACTGGCGGATTTCTTCGATGGATTTGTTGGCGGCGATGAGGTCGCGCTTGCTCGGTGTATCCACTCCGTAAAAACAAGGTGAGATGGTAGGCGGGCAGCTGATGCGGAGATGAACTTCCGTTGCGCCCGCGCCGCGCACCATGCGCACGATCTTTCGGCTGGTTGTCCCGCGAATGATGGAGTCGTCGATGAGGATAATCCGCTTGCCCTCCAGCAGGTTACGCACAGGATTGAGCTTCAGTTTGACGCCGAAGTCGCGCACGCGTTGTTCCGGCTCAATGAAGGTTCGCCCGACATAGTGGTTGCGGATCAGCCCGAGCCGAAAGGGAATGTCCGCCTCCGCCGCGTAGCCAATAGCGGCGGTGACACCAGAGTCCGGCACAGGAACAATTAGATCGGCGTCCACGTGCGATTCGCGGGCAAGTTGCCGCCCCATCTCTTCGCGGCTGGCCTGCACCCAGCGCCCATAAATTCGGCTGTCCGGTCGGGCAAAATAGACATGCTCGAAGATGCAGCTTGACTGCTGCACTCCGTGCGCATAAAAGCGGCTGGTAACACCGTCTTCGGTGACCATCACCAGTTCTCCAGGCTCCACATCGCGCTCATACTCGGCGCGCAGCAGGTCGAAGGCGCAGGTTTCAGAAGCAAAGACGATCGTATCCGGCCCGTCACTGTTGCGGATGCGTCCCATCGAAAGCGGGCGGAATCCGCGTGGGTCGCGCGCAGCAAAGATGCGGTCGCGCGTCATCATCACAATTGAAAACGCGCCTTCCACCTGTTGCAGCGAATCGGCAATCGCGTCTACAAGCGTCGCGGCGTGTGAGTAGGCGATGAGCTGCACGATGATCTCGGAGTCCGAAGTCGTTTGAAAATACGTGCCCGCTTGCTCCAGCCTTGTGCGCAAATTGCCGAGGTTGACGAGGTTGCCGTTGTGGGCGATGGCGATGAGGCCCTTGGTGGACTCAACACGAATCGGCTGCGCGTTTAGCAGGGCAGAGTCGCCAGTCGTCGAGTAGCGCGTGTGTCCGATGCTGAGGCTGCCAGGCAGCTTGGCCAGTACGTCTTCGGTGAAAATCTCTGAGACCAGCCCCATGCCCTTGATGTTGCTCAGGGTCTGACCGTTTGCCGTCGCAATTCCCGCCGACTCCTGGCCGCGATGCTGCAATGCATAGAGTCCGAGATAGACCTGTCGACCTGCCTCCGGATGTCCGTGCACGGCCATCACTCCGCACTCTTCGCGGAGGCTATCCGCATCACGCTCCAGCTTCGCATGCACCTCCATCGAGCCATCCACAACACTGTCTGCCATTCCCGGAACTGCCTCGTAGAGCCGCACCGTGCTCATGCCATCACCTCTTCATGCAGTGCCGTTTCCAGTGCTTCGCTCCAGCCAGCGCGCAATGGATCGAGCGCCGACGCGATTACTGTCTGTCCGTAGATGGAAATCTCCAACCGATCGCCGCCTGTCGTGCCCACGCGCGCCGCTTGAAATCCGTACTCCTCTGCAAGCTTTTCAATCTCGCCAACATGCTTGCCAGCCGCGCTCAGAATCATCGTCGAAGCAGGCTCGGCAAAGAGGCCAAACAGCGGCGCGGCAGCCAGCGCCGGCTCCTGAGCCACCACTGCGCCCACATTATGCGCCAGCGAGGCTTGTGCCAGCGCAACGGCAAGTCCACCATCGGACACATCGCGCGCCGCGCTCACTAGCCTGCGTTCAGCCAGCTGCTGCAGCAGCTTGTGCAGCCGCGCCTCAGCATCCAGATTCAGCTCCGGCGGTGCACCCCACACACTGCCCAGCACCACTCGCGCGTACTCCGATGATCCAAACCTACGCAGCGCTTCCCGCTGAGCCTCCGGATAAGCCAGGTCGCCCTCCGGTGCCAGTTCCGCGCTATCCACTGGCACCAGCGAATAGACGATGTACGGGTTGATGCCAACCGGATCAAAGGGAACGGCCAGCGTCGGCTCCGGATTGCCCGGTTCCGCTGTCGGCCACAGAAGGAGCACGGCCTCGCCAGCCCGCCTGAATCCTGACGGCACCGCGCGTGAAACATCCTCGAGGATGCCCACCACACCAAGCACCGGCGTGGGATAAATCCCCATCCCCTTCGTCTCGTTGTAAAGCGAAACATTGCCGCCCGTAATCGGTGTGCCAAGCGCCAGGCACGCCTCGGTTAGCCCATCGATCGTCGCCGAAAACTGCGCCATGATCTCTGGCTTCTCCGGATTGCCAAAGTTCAGACAATTGGTCGCAGCCACCGGTTCGGCTCCTGTCGCCGCCACCTTGCGCGCTGCTTCAGCCACCGCGTGCATCGCACCCAGCTTCGGGTCCAGCCAGCACCAGCGTCCGTTGCCGTCCACTGCCATCGCCAGTCCACGTTCACCTCCGGCTTCGCCATCCTCAGACGCTCCCGTATCCGCTCGCGTACCTTTGATGCGCATCACGCCTGCTTCGCCCATCCCAGGCCCAAGCACCGTATTGGTCTGCACCATCGTGTCGTACTGCTCATGCACCCAGCGCTTCGAGCACATATTTTCGCTCGCCAGCAGCTTCTTCAGGTCTGCCGTATAGTCGCGTTGCATCGTCAGTCGTTCCATCGCTTCGGCAGGAATTTCCTCAGGAACCGGCGCACGCCACTCGCCCACAGGGCGCCGATAGACAGGCGCATCATCGGTCAACGACTGGTTCGGGATATCCGCCATCATCCTTCCGTGATGTTTCACCCGCATTCTCGGCTCCGCGATCACGCGCCCGATCGTCACTGCATCCAGACCCCACTTTGCAAAGACGCGCAGCACCTCTTCTTCGCGTCCGCGCTCGGCCACCAGCAGCATCCGCTCCTGGCTCTCAGAGAGCATAATCTCGTAGCTCGTCATCCCTGTCTCGCGCTGCGGAACCTCGTCCAGTTCAATCTCCACGCCCACGCCGCCCCGCGCACCCATCTCGCACGTCGAGCACGTCAGTCCAGCCGCGCCCATGTCCTGTATGCCGACAATCGCGCCCGTTCGCATCGCCTCCAGGCACGCCTCCATCAGTAGTTTCTCCAGGAACGGATCGCCAACCTGCACATTGGGACGCTTTTCCTCGGTCCCCTCGTGAAACTCTTCTGACGCCATCGTCGCCCCGTGAATCCCGTCCCGGCCCGTCTTCGCGCCAACGTAGATCACCGGGTTGCCCACTCCGGCCGCCTTGCCATAGAAAATCTCGTCCCTGCGCATCAGCCCCAAAGCAAAAGCGTTAACCAGCGGATTGCCGCTGTAACACGACTCAAACTTCGTCTCTCCGCCCAGGTTCGGCACGCCAAAGCAATTGCTGTACCCGGCTATGCCGCTGACTACGCCTTCCACAATCGCGTGATTCCTGCGCGCCACCGCCACCCGGTCCGCTCCGCCAATCTCCACTGCATCCAGCGGGCCAAAACGCAGCGAATCCATCACCGCCAGCGGCCTTGCACCCATGGTGAAGATATCGCGCAGAATTCCACCCACTCCCGTGGCCGCGCCCTGGTGCGGTTCAATGTAGCTCGGATGGTTGTGGCTCTCGATTTTGAAGGCGCAAACCCATCCATCGCCCACATCGATGATGCCCGCATTCTCGCCCGGCCCCTGCACCACGCGCTCACTCTCCGTCGGCAGACGCTTCAGATGCACCCGCGAGGATTTGTACGAGCAATGCTCGCTCCACATCACCGAGTAAATTCCCAGCTCCGTCAGCGAAGGAACACGTCCCAGCGCCCCCAGAATCCGCTCGTATTCCCCACCCGTAATTCCATGCCGCGCCAACACCTCCGCAGTCACTGCCGTCGCCTCCGGCACGTCAGATTCCATGCCCGCCGAACCACCACCACGCGCCGCTTCGTTCATCGCCTCTGCCCTGGTTTTCCCCTGTGAATTTTCCATGAAGAACCCACTTCATTGTCGCATGAACCCGGCCACTCCCCACTCCTGGCCATGCACCCCAAACCGCAACCCCATGGCCGTGCTCCAGAAGTCCACCGACCCAATTCTGTGCGATACTGGACCAGGCAGCCCACTCCACTGGATGCACCCGTTTTTGGCCGGGATGGCGGAACTGGCAGACGCAGCGGACTCAAAATCCGCCGAGGCAACCCCTCGTGGGGGTTCGACCCCCCCTCCCGGCACCAATAAAATCAAGGGTCTACCAAATCAACGCATCTTCAGATGTGTTTTCTGTGCTCAAACTCGTGGTCAATTTGTTATCAGTCTGCCCGTTGCCCCAAGATCGAGCGACGACGCAGTTAAGCCGGAAACAGGCAAGTCGCTTGGGGATGGGCAAGTTAAGTTCGGCAGCGTAATATGCGCGCAGACGGCACGGAAGCCTCCGAAAGTATGGATCAGGATCTACTGCGGAAGTCCGCTTCGGCCCGAAGCCGGAAATTGCTGGCCGAAGCGGGAAATCGCGGAGACAAAGTGCCGGCCGAGACGTGCCGCGCTCCGGTCCTCGCTCTATGCTCACCGCAGCAGGATTTTTTTTGTGGAGAGCAGGGATCGACTTGGCTTCGGAGAGTATTTCGCCGCGCATCGACACTTCCGATCCGGCCCGTTTGGAGCATCTGGCAGCTTTCCAGCAGGCGAGACAAGAGGGCCAGATGCATCATGCCGCGACGCATCTGGCGCGCGCTCTCGACCTGCGCGCCTTTGTCTCGCTCCCGTTTCGAGGCAAGGCTCCAGCGGCGCGCGTGCTCGTGCTGCAATCGATCCTCGCCGGCAATGTTCTTATACACCGCTTTCTCGACGACCGCCTCTTCGCCGTCCACATTCTGCTTGTTGAATTCTGGCAGCCCAGCTGCGCATTGCCCGAACACGATCTTGTCTTCAACGCCATCGGTGACGCCGATATTCGCCAGGAGGCGCTTGCCCAGGCCGAGCGCATTCTGGAGCGGACCACGGCTCCGCTGCTTAATCCTCCCTCGGCCGTTCGCTCGACTACGCGTGACGGGAATGCGGATCGCTTTCGCCTGATGCCGGGCCTGCGCACGGCGCGCACCGCGCGGGTCAGCCGCGACGATCTTGTTCCGGACGCCTTTGCGGAGATTCTCCTGCATCACAATCTCACTCTGCCGGTGCTTGTGCGTGCGCCCGGCTTCCACATGGGCCAGAACTGTCTGCGTCTGGACGACGCAGCGCAACTGGCCGCCGCACTTCGAAAGTTGCCCGGAGAAGAGCTTTTGCTCGTCGAGCATCTACCGACGCGCAGCCCAGACGGCTGGTGCCGCAAGTATCGCGTCCTGTTTCTTGATGGACAGTTGTATCCCGTTCATCTGGCTGTCTCCAGCCACTGGAAGGTCCACTATTTTTCCGCGGAGATGACATGCAACGCAGCGCATCGCGCCGAGGACGCTTGTTTTCTCGCCGATATGCCATCTATTCTTGGCTCTGCCGCCGTGGCCACGCTGGAACGGATGCAGCGCGCGTTGGCACTGGACTATGGCGGCGTCGATTTTGGTCTCGATGGCGAAGGTAGGATTCTGCTCTTTGAGGCGAACGCCAACATGGCCGTCATCCGTCCGCCGGATGAGGCGATCTGGGCCTACCGCTGTCCGGCTGTCGATCGCATCTTCGACGCATTTCACCAGATGCTGCTGGAGCGCAAAATGCTCCGGCAAACGAGCTACCTCGCACAGTCAGCGACGGCGGGCGACGCGGTTGCGGCGCGGTGCTGAGGTAAGTTTTCCGGTCACATTGTATGGGCGGCCTTCGATTGGCGTGGAAAGCACCAGACTGGTGACCGGGTTGCCGTAGGGTAGCAGCGCCTCGATCAGCGATTCCAGGTCGCCCATCGACAGCGTGGTCACCTTCAGTAGAAAGGCGTCGCCGCCGGTCAGGTGATGGCATTCGCGCACCTCTTCCAGCGTCTGGATAAACTCCAGCAGCCGATAGTAGTGCTGACCTTCGCAGGTCATACGGATGAAGGCAAGCACGTCAAGACCCAGCGACATGCGGTCGATCGTCACCGTATAGGCGCGCAGAATTCCTTGTTCCTCCATCTGGCGCAGCCGTTCCGCGGTGGCTGTAGCAGAGAGGCCGACGCGGCGGGAAAGCTCGGCCACCGACAATCGGCTGTTCTCCTGCAACTCTTTGAGCAGGCTGCGTCCAAAGCTGTCCATCAGGTAGTTGTCGAACTCTGTGGCAGGAATATCCTGATCCAGCGATTTCGCAGGCAAGGTTCTTTCCGTGGAATCCATCATTCAATCCTCTCGTTATAGTGTAAACGATGCATAGAAGTCGATTGTAGTGGAGATAATCTCTGTACGAAAGAGGTATAGCCGCCTATCGTAAATACATGTTTTCCCTCATTCTCGACGGGAGTCCTCTGACGCTGGAAGAGATTCGAAGCGTTGCCGCCGATGGTGCGGCAGTTGATCTGGCGTCTGCCGCTCGGGCACGTATTCAGACCGGCAGGGCTGTGGTGGAATCGATTCTGCAAACCGGCCGTACGATCTATGGCGTGAACACCGGTTTTGGCAAGCTTGCTGAGGTCAGCGTTCCAGCCGAGCATCTGGCACAGTTACAGACCAATCTGGTTCGCAGCCATGCCTGCGGGCTGGGCGATCCGCTGAGCGAGGTGGAGAGCCGGGCCATGTTGCTGCTGCGCGCTAACGTGCTGGCGAAGGGTTTCAGCGGTGTTCGCACGGAGTTGGTCGAGTTGCTGATCGCCATGTTGAACTGTGGCGTCCATCCAGTGATTCCTTCTCGCGGGTCGGTGGGCGCGAGCGGCGATCTTGCGCCGCTGGCTCATCTGGCACTGGTAGTGATCGGTGAAGGGGAGGCGTTCCATCAAGGGGAGCGGATGCCGGGCGCTCGTGCGCTGGCTGTGGCAGGACTGGAGCCGATCCAACTGGCTGCCAAGGAAGGTCTTGCTCTGTTGAATGGAACGCAGGCGATGACGGCTGTCGGAGCAACCGCAGCGCTGTACGCGGAGCATCTGGTTCGAGTGGCAGGCATGGCCGGCGCGATGACGCTGGAGGCACTGAAAGGAACGCCGGTCGCCTTTGACGAGCGGATTCATGCGGCGCGTCCGCACCCCGGACAGATTGCTGCGGCTAGGTTTCTTTCGGATATGCTGACCGAAAGCGAGATTCGCGACTCGCATCGGACGGGAGATCCGCGCGTTCAGGATGCATACTGCCTGCGCTGCATGCCACAGGTGCATGGCGCCGTTCTGGGAGTGCTTGCTCATGCGCGTCAGGTGCTGGAGACCGAGTCCGGCTCGGCGACCGACAATCCGCTGGTCTTCGGCAGCGAACAGCCAGGCGAAGGCGACGTTCTTTCCGGAGGCAATTTTCATGGTGCTCCGCTGGCCTACGTCTTCGATTACCTGGCGATTGCACTCACCGACTTGGCCAGCATGAGCGAACGGCGTATCGATCGGCTGGTGAACCCGGACATCAATGAAGGATTGCCGGCGTTTCTCTGCGCGGATGCGGGGCTGTCGTCGGGATATATGATTGCGCACGTGACGGCAGCCGCGCTGCTGAACGAGTGCAAGGTGCTGGCGCATCCGTCGAGCACGGATTCTGTGCCGACCTCCGGCGGCAAGGAAGATCATGTTTCGATGGGCATGACCGGCGCGCTGAAGCTGCGCCGGATTGTGGAGAATCTTGAGTGGATTCTTGCCATTGAACTCCTGTGCGCCGCACAAGGACTGGACTTCCGGCTGCCGCTCCAGCCGGCGCGGCAGCTTCAGAAGGCGCATGCAATCATCCGTTCCCGAGTTCCTCATCTGGATGCGGATCGCGAGCCGCATCCAGATATTCGCGCGCTGGCTGAAGCGATCCGAGGCGGAGAATTTCAGGCGATATGCTTGTGATTGCGCGTCATCCAGTAGTAGACGGCGGGCGTGACGAAGACGGAAAGCGCGACCGAGACACTTAATCCTCCGATAACGCCGATGGCCAGCGGTTGCAGCATCTGTGAGCCGGCGCCGATGGCTAAGGCCAGAGGCAGCATTCCGCAGACGGCGGCGATGGCGGTCATCAGGATGGGGCGCAGCCGACGTTGCGCGGCCTCGATCATTGCCTGCTCCGGAGCGACGCCCTGAGCGCGGAATTTTTCATCCGCATCGAGCAGCAGAATTCCGTTCTTCGCGACAATTCCGATGACCATGATTACGGCCATGAAACTGGCGACGTTGAAGGTGGTTCCGGTGATGAGCAGCGCGAAGACGACGCCTGCTACGGAGAGCAGAGAACTGGTAAGGATGGCCGTGGGCGCGGAGAAGTTGCGGAACTCCAGCAGGAGCACGCCGAAGACCAGAACCAGGGCGAGGATGAGAACGCGCAGCAACGCGGCAAAGGATTTCTGCTGCTCCTGATAGGTTCCGCCGTATTCGACGCGCACATTCGGAGGCAGATGCAGCGAATTCACCGCCTGCTGCACTTTGACCATTGCGCCGCCGAGATCGGAGCCTTCCAGCCTGCCGGTGACGACAACGAGCTGCTGCAGGTTCTCGCGGCGAATCTCGTTCTGCGGTGGAAGCTCGGTAATCTGAGTGAGCGAGCCAAGCGTGGCGGTATGGCCGGTGGAGGAGTTGAAGACGGTATCCTGAATGGCTTGAAGCGAAGAGCGATTTTCCCGCGGCAGGCGCACACGGACGGTGTAAGGCCGGTCGTTGACGATCATCGGATCGTTGGCCGGTAACCCGTCCATAATCGCTGTGGAATCGGCGATGACTTCTGCCGGAGTGAAGCCGAAATGACTGGCCAGTACGGGGCTGACGGCGAAGCTGGTCGCCGGTCCGCTGACCGTGTTGTCGATTCCGTTCTCCGTATCGACGACGCCCGGAATGGCTGCAATAGCTTTCTCCACCTTTGGTCCGAGCTGGTTGAGCAGCGCCTGGTCGTCCGAGAAGAGCTTCACCTGGATCGGCTCCGGAGCGTTGGAGAGATCGCCGATATTGTCTTGCAGAACCTGAGTGAACTCGACGTCCAACTCCGGCTCCTCAGTGCGGACGCGACGGCGCACCTCGGCCATGATGGCGCCGATCGAACGAGAGCGATGGCGCTTGAGCTTGACGGTGAAGTCGCCATAGTTGGCTTCGGTGACTGCGGCGAGACCGAGTTGAAGACCGGTGCGGCGGGAAGTGATCTCTACCTCGGGTGTCGATTGCAGGATGGCTTCGACGTGTTCCAGGACGCGATTGGTCTCCGTGAGTGAGCTGCCGGAAGGCATGATGTAGTCGAGGATGAATCCACCTTCGTCCATCGCCGGGAGCAGATCGGAGCCAAGATTCTGATAGGAGAGATAGCCGCCAGCGACAATGACCAGACAGATGGCAGTGAGAACCAGCGGACGCTTGAGTATCCAGTGCAGAGCGACGGTGTGGGCATCCAGCACGCGACGCAGCAGCGGCCCGACATGTTCGTCGCTCGCGGTGAGCGGTTGCGAGCCATCGCGGTTGGCGTCGGGATCACGGTGCGCTGTGCGTGAGGGGCGGAGCAGCACAAGCGAAAGCGCTGGAGTCCAGGTGAGGGCAAGCAGAAGCGAAGTGAGCAAAGCCGCGGTCATGGTGATGGCCAGCGCGCGGAAGAAGGTTCCCGTGACGCCGGTGACGGCGATGAGCGGGACAAAGACGACAACGGGAGTGATGGTGGATCCGATGAGCGGAACGGTGATCTCGCGGAAGGTTCGGCGGACGGCTTCGATGCGGGATTCGCCGCGATCGCGATGCACGACAACGGCCTCGACAACGACGATAGCGTCGTCGATGACAAGGCCGATAGCTGCGGCGAGTCCGCCCAGGGTCATTAGATTAAAGGATTGACCGATGATCCAGAGGAAGAGAATGGTGACCGATACGGTGACGGGAATGACGAGACCGGCGACGATCGAGGAACTCCAGTCGCGCAGGAAGAGATAGAGGACGACGCAAGCCAGGAGCAGGCCGATCAGGATCGCATCGCGTACGCTGCCGATCGATTCGCGCACCAGCTCGGACTGATCGTAAAACGGCACGAGATGAACACCGGTGGGAAGTTTTTTCTGAAGCTCGGCGATCTTAACCGCGACGTTATCCGCTACGCGGACGGTGTTGGAGTTCAACTGACGCGTGATGCTGAGCAGCACGGCTGGTTTACCGTTGGCCGTCACAATGGTGTAGACGGGCATCGGCGCTTTTTCGACACGGGCCACGTCGGAGATGTGAATGGGTGCTCCGGAGGGCGAGGTCTTCAGGACCAGATTGCCCAATTCTTCGACGCTGTGCGCCTGTGAGCCGACGAGGCCGAGAATCAGCTCGTGATGATCCTCGTAAAGGCCGGGTGATTCGATGAGGTTGGAGGCGTCGACTCCGCTGACGATATCGGAGATGGTGACTCCATCGGCCTGAAGTGCGGCCATATTGGGAATGATGTGAAACTCCGGTACCTTGCCGCCCTGCACCAGAACGGTGCTGACGCCATCGACGCGATTGAGAGGCGGTTTGAGGTCGTAGGTCGCCATCTCCCAAAGGTCGGATTGTGTGAGATTTTTCGGCGTGTTCGCGTCGGTGATGAGCGCGTAACCAAGGATGGGAAAGGTGGCGAAGGTGAGGCGGTTAGTACTGATGCGGACGGTGGGTGGAAGCGATTGCTGGACTTGGGAGATGGCGCCGTTGACCAGCTCCAGCGTGAGCCACATGTCGGAGTTCCAGTCGAAGAAGAGACTGACTTCGGCTGAGCCGCGGCTGGTTGTGCTGCGGACGAGCTGAAGCCCAGGCACGCTGTTAACCGCGTCTTCAATGGGGCGCGTGATGGTGACCTGCATCTGTTCGACGGGCATAACGCCGTTGTCGATGGCGATGAGAATACGCGGGAAATTCGTAGTGGGGAAAACGGAGATCGGCACCTGAAGGGCGGCGTAGACGCCGACCAGTGTAAGGGCGATCAGAAAGAAGAAGACGGGCATCTTCAGGCGGTCGAGCCAGAAGACGCTTTCCTCAGGAGCAGGCGAGGCGGCGCGATCGGAAGCCATCACTGTTTGTCTCCATCGGAGTCGTCGGTTGCGGTGGGAGCGGCGATGGTGACCGGGGTGTCAGGATCAAGCGCGTAACTGCCGACGGAGATCACCTTGTCCGTAGGAACAATGCCGGAGAGAATCTGCACTTGTTTCGCGGTGACGATGCCAACGGTGACCGGACGGCGCAGCGCGGTGCTCTTGGCGCTGACCAGCATGACAAAGTGTGAGCCATCTTCCGCGGTTTGAAGGGCTTCGACGGGAAGGATAGTGGCATGATCGACGGATTTTCCGGTGATCGAAACGTGTACCGGAGTACCTGCTTTCAGTATCTGGTGAGGATTCTCCGCGCGGACCCATATCTCGATGGTGGAGCTGCCAGGGTCAAGCGCGGGGCTGATCAGAATGACTTTTGCGGGATAAGGGTCGGAGATGCCGGGAACGGAGAGAGCGGCCTTCGATCCGAGGAAAAGAGACGCTGCCTGCATCTGCGAGATATGAACTTTGGCGATGAGCGCGCTGGTGTCCATCACGGTGATCACTGGCGTGCCGACCTGCGCGGTTTCGCCGTCGAAGAGCGGACGATCGGTGATGTAGCCATCGATGGGGCTACGAATCTCGGTGTAGCTGAGCATGGCTTTGGCGTTCTGGAGGCGGCCGGATGCGGACTGAAGCTGGCCGCGCGCGGCCTGAATTGCGGCTTCGTGTGTGGCGGTCTGGAGGGCGTTGTAATGCGCCTGAGCAAGATCGAGTGTAGCCTTTGCCTGAAGTAGCGCGTTCCGCGCGGTATCAAGATCGCGGCCGGGGATGGCTCCCTGCTGGAAGAGCTTTTGACGGGCAGTGACGATGCTCTGGTTCAGATCGTAGTCGGCCTTCGCCTGTTTTAGGTCGTAGTCTGCGCGGGTGAAATCCTCCGGAACAGTGGACTTGATGGAGGTGGCATAGGCTGCCTGGGCTGCCTGGTATGCGCCTTCGTTGTCCTGCGCCGCCGCGGCGAGATCCTTGTTTTCGAGCGTTAGCAGAAGCTGACCGGCATGAACCCGGTCGCCGCGCTGTACCAGAAAATGCTGCACCGGGGAGGTGACTTTGGGCTGAATTGCGGCCTCGGCAAGCGGCGTCAGAACCGCGTCTGTTTCGATACTTTCCGCGATACTGCCCACGGTGACGGAGGCAAGTTGTACGGAAACCTGAGGGGTGACCGCTGCTTCCCTGGATTTACATCCGGTGCATGCCGCAAAGGAAACGGCCAGCAGGAGTACGGTGCGGAGTCCTGGGTTGAATCTGTTCATGGCTCAAAGCTTTCCCGTAAGAATCTGTAGATTTGCAACAGCGGTCTGATAGCGCAGGATACCGTCCTGGCGGGCGTTCTGCACGAGGATATAAGAGGTTTGAGCATCGACGACCTCAAGCACTGTAGCCTCGCCGGAGGTATAGCGCATGCGCGTCAGGCGCAGACTTTCGCGTGCAGTCCGGACGCTTTGATCCAGCGAGGCAAGTTGATCTTTGGCAGCGGTTGCCTCGGACCAGGCTTCGTCGGTATCCGCAACCAGGCGTCGCTGGGCCGCGGTCAGTGCGACCTGGGCTGCATTGCGGATGCTGGCTTTCTGGCGTACAAGTCGGTGCGTTGTGAACCAATCCCAGACGGGAATATCGAGGGTAGCGGTCGCGGCGTAACCGAGATTGCGCTCGCCCCCTGGTCCGTTCACGGAAAATTGCGGCGCGTCGATGCCGTAGTAATAGTTCAGCGTGAGAGCAGGCAGATAGGTGGAGCGGGTGCCGAGCAGATCCAACTGCGCTGCGCGGAGGGTTGAAGCCGCATCTGTGACGGAGGGATTGTCCTGGTTGGCATCTGCGTAAAACTGGTTTCGCGATTCCAATGCGAGAGGTATCGGCGGAGTAGCCAGCGTGAAATTTGTCTGTGGATCCGGGAAGAGCAGCACGCTCAGTTCGAGCCGGGCTTTTTCCGCTGCAACCTGCGCGTCAGAGAGGTCACGCTGGCGCTGTTGCAGTTCGAGTTCCGCCTTGATGACGTCGGCGTGTGCGGCTTCCCGCGCGGCTTCGCGCTGCTGTGTGACAAGCAGGAAATCGGAGGCTTCTTTTAAAGATTGCTGCGCGATCTTCTGCTTGTTTTCCGTGGACGTCACGTTGTAGTAGAGCACGACGACTGCGGCTACGAGTCCGCGTCGAGCCACTTCAAGCTGGGCTGCTGCGGCCTGCGCGAGCGCTGAGGTCTGTGCGACGGCGGCAGCCTGTTGGAAGCTGAGTGTCTCTGTGACAGCGGCCTGGCTGACGTACTCATGCACGGCGTTGTTGGCGATGAAACGCGGCGTCTGATTCGCTGCAGTAAGCAGCGTTCCGGGCAGGATCGACTGCGGTTGTGTGTAGATGTACTGGTTATGGTAGACGACGCCGGGAAGAAGTGCGGAAATGGCATTGCCATGGTTGAGCGCGGCAACCTGACTGGATGCGACTGCGGCGGCAAAATTCGGTTCATTCTTTTTGGCGCGGGCAATGGCCTCGGCGAGAGAGATTTCGACGGTCGGAACGTTGGACGAAGGCTGTGCCGACTGCCCTTGTGCAAGAGTCGAGCTCTGAGTTGTCAAATTCTGCACTGCAGAACTCTGAATTGTGGAACTTTGAGTGCCGGTGTTCTTGTTCGCCGTTTGTGCGAATCCAGCCGGAATCACGATGGCAATCACGCAGAGCGCAGGGAATGCGCTGCGGGAGGATGCGCAGAGGAATGAAGAGAATGTCATTTTACCGAAACCCCACACTCATCCATCCTGCCACATGAAAGCTTAAAACGGGCTGAAGACATCTCCGTTGCCAGCGAGTCACAGCCTGAAAATCATTGGCCGCAAATCCGTGCTGCTGAATTTCTGTCCATTGCAAAGAAGATTAAAAATTTAGGAGCGAGCTTATCAGTCTTCGACGGCGCGCGTACTCGGAAAGCGCAGAGGTTCTGCAAGCTGCGCGGTGGAAGAAGTTGCGGATGGAATCCGGATGAGGACGGTTGTTCCGGACGCGGCTGCACTTTCCATCGCCAATTGTTCCCGCGTGGAATTTTCGTTCGGAGGACTTTCCATCCAGGGGTTTTCAATTCGGATATCTCCGTTGCACCGATCGACGATGGCTTTCACGATGGATAGACCGAGTCCGGAGCCGCCCGTGAGTCGACTGCGTGAGGGATCTCCACGCCAGAATCTTTCGAAGATGTGCTCCCGATCACCGGGCGAAATTCCTGGCCCCTGATCTTGCACTGCAACCTGGACATCTTCTCCAACCTGCTGCACGTGAACGCAGACCGAAGCATTGTCGGGGCTGAACTGAATTGCATTGTTGAGCAGGTTTTCCAGGATCGTCATTGCCTCCGCGGTGTCTATCCGCGCTGGAGCCGACTGGCCTGTGACAGCGATGTGGATACGATGCAGATTGGCAATGGGCGCGAGCTGATGGGCGGCGCTTTGTGCAATCCCATAGAGATCCGTGCAGAACTCCGGAATGGCTAACGGAGTCTTGGTCTCAGCGCGGGCCAGAGTCAGCATCTGCTGTACGAGCGACTCCAGCCGCATGAGATCGTGCTGGCATCGTTCGATTCCTGCCTTGTATCCCTGCAGAGTGCGTGGGCGGAGGGTGAGCAGTTGCAGGGAGGATTTGACGACTGCGACTGCGGTTTTCAACTCATGCGCGGCGTCGCCGACGAAGCGCTGTTGTTTGTGGAAAGCAGATTCGATGCCTGCGAGAGAATCTTCGATGGCAGTGACAAGGGGCGACAGTTCTGTGGTTCTCCGTGCCTGTTCCGGAGCGTCGAATTTCCACGATCCTGCGGTGACTCTGGCGGCGCTGCGCGCCAGGTCGTCAAGCGGTGCGAGGGTTCGGCGCAGCGACCACAGCAGCCACAGCGCTGTTGCTGCCATCACCACCAGGCTAGTGAATGCGTAAAAGAAGACTGTGCGCAGGATCACACTCCAGGCGCGGTGGACGGGGGACGCGTAGAAAATCTTCACGTGGCGAATGACACCGCCGCCCGGCTCCTCAGCATCGATCCACCGGCTGCCGTCGAGCACGAGGACGCGATAGCGGCGGTGATGGAGTGTGATGGGAAAGATGCTGCCACTTGGCATATTGGCCGGTACATGAAGCAGCGGCGCCAGAGGCGTGGCACCGAGCAGGCGGCCTTTCTCATCGCGGACGATGTACTCGTCGCGGCCAGGCGAGTGGACGTCGGCCAGATCGAGCATAACGTTGTCGTCCGTGTCTTCTGCATCCTGAACAGCACCGAGGAGCGAATCAGCCCGCCCGCGCAACATGACATCGAAGGAGTGGAAGACGGTGTGGCGCTCATGGAGGAAGACAATACTGGTGACGGCAAGGGCGGACAGAAGTTCGAGCAGCAGAACGGTGCCTATGAGTTGGCGTTGGATGGAGCGCATTCTCATGGGCGTGATCCTGGCGGGTGAAGGCGGTAACCACGGCCTCGCAGAGTCTCCAGAAAGACGGAACCAGGCGCGGGGAAATCCTGCGATTCTCCGAGCTTTTTTCGCAGGTTGGAGATGTGAACTTCAATGACGTTGGAGTGATGCTCCCAGGTGAAGTCGTAGAGATGCTCCAGAAGCTTCTGCTTGGAGATCACGATCCGTGGTCGATGCATGAAGTATTCAAGAATGCGGAACTCTGTGGGGGAAAGCGAAATCGGCTGATGCGCGCGGGTAACAGTTTGTTCGAGGGTGTTGATTTCGATCTCGCCGATGCGAAGGACGGGATGGCTGACGCCTTTTCCGCGGCGGATGAGAGCCTTGGCGCGGGCGATCAACTCGCCGAGATCGAAAGGCTTGGCGAGGTAGTCGTCGGCTCCGTCGTTGAGCAGGCCGATGATCGAGGCAACCTCGGCGATGGCGGTGAGGATGAGGATGGGTGTGTGGTCGCCGCGGCTGCGGATGCCGCGCAGAACGTGGACGCCGCTGAGTCCGGGCAGCATGAGATCGAGAACGATGAGATCATAACTGGCGCGTTCGGCATACTCCGCTCCGGTAGTGCCGGAGCTGGCGACATCGACGGCAAATCCGGCTGCTTCACGAAATGCGGAGGCGAGATTTTCGGCCAGCCGCGTCTCATCCTCGATCAACAGAATACGCATAGGGAGATTATCCATCGGGAAAGCTGAAGATTGGCTGAAGAGTGTCTGCGAGCCGGAGCGAAACCTGTTCTCCACCGGAGCGCGGGAGCACATCGGCGCGCATCCCGGTCGATGGTTTGGATTGCTGGTAAATTGCAATACTGCATCGGGATACGCGAGAACGACTGAGCTGCCGGATGCGGAATCTGGATATGGTCGCCAGCGATCTCGGAATAGGCGGCCGTCAAACCGGGAGATTCTCGGTTAGGCTTGTGAGCGTGCGTGCTGGAGTGACAAAAGCTGCGTATGAACAAAGGAGACGGTGCGATGAAAAGTCGATTCATGCGAGCGCTCTGGATGGTAGCGGTGTGTGGGATGGTGATGGCGGTTGCAGCGCGGGCGCAGAGCAAATCTGCCGGTTATCGCGTGGTGAGCCAATGGAAGATAGGCGGCGAGGGTGGCTGGGATTATATGTCGATCGATCCTGCAACCGGAGAACTTTACGCGACGCGCGGAAAGCATGTTCTGGTTCTGAATACTGACACGGGCAAGGTGATCGCGGACATTCCTGGATTCAAGGGGACACACGGGGTCGTATTCGACGCAGCAGGGAAGTATGGCTATATCTCCGACGGTGGATCGAATCAGGTTGCGGTCTTTGATCGTCACTCGCATACGGTGATGGAGAAGGTCGATACGGAAATGAATCCGGATGGTCTGCTGTATGAGGCATTTACCGGGACGGTGTGGGCGTTCAATGGCAGCAGCCATAGCGCGACGGTGATCGACACGCGCTCGAACAAAGTGCTTTCGACGATCCCTTTGCCGGGAAAACCGGAGTTTCCTGCTTCTGATGGCAAAGGGTCAGTGTTTGTGAATATCGAAGACAAGAACCTGCTGGAGCACCTGGACGCGAAGAGCATGAAGGTGCTGGAGGAGTGGCCGCTGGCTCCGTGTGAATCGCCGAGCGGTCTGGCGATCGATGCGCAGAACGAGAAGCTGTTTTCCGTCTGCCACGACAAGGTAATGGCGATGACGGATGGAGTGAGTGGGAAGGTGGTTGCGACGGCAACGATCGGAGAAGGACCGGATGCGGCAGCATTCGATCCAATACGGAAGCTTGTCTTCAGCTCGAATGGGGAAGGCAGTCTGACGATTCTACACCAGGATTCACCGACGAAGTATTCGGTGGTGGCGAACGTCCCGACGCAACGCAGCGCGCGGACGATGGCGCTAGACGAAAAGACAGGCAAGGTCTATCTGGTGGCGGCAGAGTTTGGTCCGAGGCCAGCGCCAACGGCGGCCAATCCGCATCCGTGGCCGAGCATTGTTCCGGGCAGTTTCGTTGTGCTGGTTGTGAGCCGCTAAGAAGATATCGAGGGAGAAGGTATCGCACGCGGGAGGCGGAAATCGTCTCTCGCTTTTTTGTGGCTTAGTCTAGGTGCATGCGTATCGCGTACTGCATTGGCACGCTTGCGATTGGCGGAGCGGAGAAACAGACCCTGCTGCTGGCCGACGAGATGCGCGGGCGCGGGCATTCGGTGCTGATTCTGGTTCTGTTTCGCAGCGATGCGGTGGAGCTGGAAACGAAGCTTCCGGTGCTGCGGTTGAATCAGAAGCGAAGCGTCATCGGAATGCTGCGTGCGCAAAAGACGGCGATGCTCTTCCTGACTGCCTTCGATGCGGAGATTCTTCACAGCCACACTTATCCGGCAAATCTCTTTGCACGGCTGCTGCACATGCGCGGTTTCCAAGGCAGCGTGGTGAATACATTTCATAACGTGGTGGAAGGTGGATGGCTGCGCATGCTGTTGTATCGCGCAAGCAGGCGATGGATGACGGCGGCGACCGCGGTGAGCGAAGCGGTGCGGGAACAGACTGCGCGGAAAGGATTGGCCGCTGAAGAGAAAATTTTTGTAATCCCGAATGGAATTGTGATCCGGGATTTCTGTCGAAAGAAGTGTCAACAGGAGATGCAGAGACGCAAGGCGTTGCGGGAAGAACTGGCCGATAAAGAAGCGTTTGTCTGGATTGCGGTCGGCCGCATTGCTCTCGCAAAAGATTATCCGAATCTGCTTCGAGCTTTTGCACGAGTGCGTGCGGAGGAGACGCGCTGCGAATTGTGGGTGGTGGGCGGAGTGGCGATGGATCGCCGCGAAGCGGAGAATCGCGCTCTGCTGAGGAAAATTGAATCCGCAGCAGGCGTGCGATGGATGGGAACTCGGACGGACGTTCCGGCGCTGATGATAGCTGCGGATGGATTTGTTAGCTCTTCGGCCTGGGAGGGCGCGCCGCTGGTAGTTGCCGAGGCGATGGCGGCGGAGATTCCTATCGTGGCCACGGATGTGGGAGGGGTGAAAGAGATCGTAGGGGATTGCGGAGAAGTGGTGGAGAAAGGCAATGGAGAAGCGTTGGCCGCTGCGATGCTGCGCGTGATGAGCGAGACGCGGGAAAGGCCGGTGCGCCGAGCAAGGGATGGACGGCAGCGCGTGGAAGAGCGTTTTTCGATGGAGGCAATCGCTGCGCAGTGGGAGAGGTTCTATGCCGACGTGACGCTGAAAGCGGAGGCAGAGCGATGAAGGAGGCGGACGGATCGGGATTGGAGTGGAAACGCCTGGGATTTGCGGTTGGCTGCGCAGTGCTGGTGAGAGCCGCGCTGTTCTGGGTCGCGTGGCATCGCTCTGGAATAGCAGCGATTGCTGCTGGCGATTCGGCGAGTTATCTTCGCCCCGGCTGGGAGATGTTGCGGCATGGATGCTTCTGCACGACTGGCGCGGTGGAGATCGACCGCACGCCTGGGTATCCGTTGTATGCGATGGTCTTCGGCGGTTTGTGGGGAAGGAAGCTTTTGGTGGTTACATCGCAAATTGTCCTGAGCGCAGTCACTGTAGTGCTGGCTGCGATGGTGGCGCGGCGAGTCTTTCAGCGCACGCAGGCAGGCACAGCGGCAGCATTCCTGATGGCTCTGGAGCCATTGTCGGTTGAGTCTTCAGTTCGCCTGCTTTCGGAGACGCTTTTTGTTTTTTTGTTGCTTCTTCTGTTGCTTTGCCTACTGTGGTGGGCCGAAGATCGCGGGGTGCGCTGGCCGGTGGCGAGCGGCTGTCTTCTAGCGGCGATGAGCTATGTTCGTCCGGTCGGATATTGGCTGTGGATTCCGATAACGCTGATGATGCCTGTGGTCGTTTCCGGTTTGTACGGTAGCGGCGGAAGCTGGCGGAAGGTTGCGCCATGGAAGCAGGCCGCGGTGTTTCTTGGCGTATTCCTGCTGCTGGTGGCTCCCTGGCAGATGCGAAATTTGCGTGAGACCGGATACGCGGGTTTTTCCGCAGTGGCGGATAAAAATCTCTACTTCTATCTGGCGGGTGCAGTGCTTGCGCAGCAGAGAGGTCAGTCGCTGGAGACCTGGCAGGTAGAGTCTGCAATGGACGATCCCGTCCGATGGGTGCGTCTCCATCCGGAGCAACACTTGTGGGCAGCGGCACAGCGAGACGAGTGGCTGCGAAAGCAGGCGCTGCAAGTGCTGCTGAGAGATTCGTGGCTGTTTCTGGAGACGTACGTGAGTGGGGAAGCGCGGCTGCTGTTTTCGCCGGGAGCCTCGGAATTTTTTCGTTTGACGGGACGGCAGGGGGACGGTCTGATGGGGGGCGCGCAAAGGCGCTGGACGGGTTGGCAATGGCTGACGGCCGCTTGCTTCGAGGGGTATCTGTTGCTGCTGTATGGCCTGGCCGGAAAGGTGTGGTGGCGACACTGCGTATATCGCGGATCGCTTTGGCTGCTCGGGGGAGTTGCACTTTATTTTTTTGTGGTATCCGGTGGAGGACAAGCTGTGAGCCGATTGCGCCTGCCCGCAATGGCCATCGTATGCGTCCTGGCAGGCGGCGGAACAGACAAGCGAAGCGAAAGAAGCTGTGGTGACCCCGGCAGGATTTGAACCTGCGACCTCCGGTTTAGGAAACCGCTGCTCTATCCAGCTGAGCTACGGGGCCACGAGCAATCGACGGCTCACAATCGGATTGTACCGCAGAGTGTGGTCCGAAACATGGCCAATCCTTTTGCGCACCGATCGTT
Organism: Acidobacteriota bacterium; assembly: GCA_021816455.1. Lineage (GTDB taxonomy): Bacteria > Acidobacteriota > Terriglobia > Terriglobales > Acidobacteriaceae > Acidicapsa. The sequence continues at coordinate 33,944 of JAKAXU010000018.1, read as the reverse complement.
CATTCATGTTCCCTCGATCGCATATGCCTGTCAGCCCGGCTCCAGGAGATTGCTCTCCAGCATGGCAACGAAGAATCCGTCCGTCTGTATGGAACGGTCTTCGTCGAGATGCCTGGCCATCATATAAAGAGTTCCGTCTGGCTGCAATCCGCTCGAAAGCCACTCCGTCCCCATCTCTGTCAGCCGACCATTCTTCTGCAATTGCAGAACCTCGTTGGCGAGCGAGACCAGCCGCCACTCTGGATGCGAGGCCATCGCCGCGGCGACAACCATCTCATTTTCCTCCGGTTCCAGAGAGCAGGTGGAATAGACGATGCGTCGCGAGGATGCGCGCATGGCGGCATGCAGCAGCGCGGTCTGACGCTCGGCGTAAGCATGCAGATCGACAAGTTGAAGCCGGTGACGAATCTCAGGATTTCGCCCCAGCGTTCCGGTTCCTGTGCATGGAGCATCGACCAACACGAGATCCCAGTGCATCGCAGGCTGACGCGCAATCCACTCGACGGCTTCGGCATGATGCGTGCGAATGCGCTGTGCCCACGGCAAGTGCGTCATCGCGGAGAGACGCTGCTGCATTGCCTCCAGTCGAGACAGGCCGACATCGCATGCGTCGATTACGGACTCCGGATTGCGTTCGGCGAGGATCATTGTTTTGCCTCCAGGCGCCGCGCAGCAATCCAGAATACTGCGGCCATCGCCCGCCAACTCTGCAACAAGCTGTGAGCCTTCATCCTGAATACGCACACGGCCGCTGCGGAGCAGTTCGGCAATTTTCTGGTCGGTGTTTCGCAGCCGACGCGAATTTCGCAGAAGCTGCCCTTGCATGAGCGGAATCTCTCCGGCACGAATTTCGGTTGTGGCCTCTGCGTCCACGATTCGCAGGTGGGTCTCGGGCTGTTGCTGGCCATGTTTGCATAGCAGCTTTGCCTGTTCGATCCCGAAGTGGTGGATCCAGCGTTCGACGATCCAGAGGGGATGCGCGGTTGCTTTGGCCAACTCTTCGGCGCTGTGCGCGGCATCCGGGGTGGGCAAATCTCTTGCACCTCCGGCGATGCGGCGCAGAACTGCGTTCACCATTCGCGATGCGTGCGCATGTCCGGATGCCCGTGCGAGCGCAACGCTTTCGCCTATCGCAGCGTGCGGGGGAATTCTGTCCATGAGCAGCAACTGAAACGCTCCCAGCCGAAGCGCGATCCGAATGGGAGGGTCCAGCTTTGCTGCCGGTCGTGCCAGGTGAAGACGGACTCGCTGATCGAGCAGAATCTGCCAGCGCAACGTGCCTATCACGAGCGCCATTGCCAGATCGCGATCCTGCTCGCTCAGACGCTCCATGGCGTCCGCTCGCAGCATCTCATCGGCGTGCTCGCGCGAGCCTTCCAGGCGGAGAAGAATGTGAAAGGCGGTGGAACGAGCGGGAGCACTCTCATTCGATTTTCCACCGGTTGCGCGGCGAGGCTTGGACATCTATATCTCCGAGGCCGCAATCTCCGAAGACGAAGCATTGTCGCCGAAGGAAATTTCAGAGGGCGAATCGAGTCCGCGCAGAAAATCCGCCGCGGAACTCCGGTTCCTGCCTTCAGTCTGAAGCTCCAGTATCTCCAGCCACGTTCCCGAAGAACAGGCCACGAGCAGGCGCTGATCTTCCACGGCGACGCGCCCCGGCGTGCTGACCTGCGCACGATGCGCAGGGCGTACGCGATGCGCGATCAGCTTTTTCCCTTTCCACGTTGTGAATGCGCCAGGCCAGGGCTGGAATCCGCGCCATCGATTCCACAACTGTGTCGCGGTAAACGCCGCGAAATCCATTCGTCCATCTTCCCGTTGCAGCAGGCGAGCCAGGGTAGCTTTGCCTGCGTCCTGTTCCTTCGGCCGGATTGTGCCTGCGGCGAGTCCGTCGAGCGTCTCGACAATCAGCGGTGCGCCGACTTGGGCAAGCCGAGAGAAAAGCTCGACAGCCGTATCCTGCGGATCGATCGGCACGCTCTGTTGCAGCAGGATCGGCCCGGTATCCAGACCGGCGTCCAGCTTCATCGTGGTATTTCCCGTTACCGCATCGCCCTCGGCGAGCGCCCACTGAATGGGGGCAGCGCCGCGATGCCGCGGTAGCAGGGAAGCGTGAAGGTTGATGCAGCCAAGCGGCGGAAGCTGCAACATCCACTCGGGAAGGATTTTGCCGTAGGCGACCACCACGATGGCATCGGGCGCAATCGTCTCCAGCCGCGCGCGAAGCTCTTCATTATGGCGAATCTTTTCCGGCTGATCGAGGGCGAGCCCAAGCTCCTGCGCGCGAACCTTCACGGCGGACGCTGTGATCGTCTGTTTGCGTCCCACCGGGCGGTCCGGCTGCGTAAGGACAAGCGCAATCTCATGCCCGGCTGCGACCAGCGCATCCAGCGCAGGCACGGCGAAGACGGGCGTTCCACAGTACGCGAGCCGGAGCCGTCTCACCACTCACCCGCTCGCTGCAACTTTCGTATCTTGCGCAGTGCTAGGTCGCGCTTCAATCCGCTGATGCGGAAGATGAAGAGGATGCCATCCAGATGATCGATCTCGTGCTGCATACAGCGCGAAAGCAACTCTTCGCCTTCGGCTTCAAACCATTTTCCATGCTCGTCCTGCGCGCGCACTTTCACGGTGGCGGCTCGCACCACTTTTTCGCGAATCTCCGGAAAACTGAGGCAGCCCTCTTCATCGTAGAGCCTGCCGGAGCGCTCCACAATCTCAGGATTCACCAGCACAAGCCGCTGCTCCGGATCTTTTCCGCCGCTCAGATCGATGACGGTAATTCTCTTTGAGACGCCGACCTGCGGCGCGGCGAGGCCGATGCCCTGTGCGGCATACATTGTCTCGAACATATCTCCGATAAAACTCCGCAGCGTTTTATCGAACTCCGTGACCGGCTCGCCCGGCTGCTGGAGCACAGGGTCTGGATATTTTCTGATCGAAAGGATCATCGTGCTCGTCCGTGTCCGTTTCTGTCGAGTGATTTCAATACTGGCGAATCTGCTCCAGATAGCTTTCGTAGTTTCTCTTCAACTCCAGCGCGGAATCGCCGCCAAACTTTGCAAGCACCTGCTGCGCGATGACGAAGGCGACCATTGCTTCGGCGGCCACGCCAGCCGCTGGTACCACGCAGATATCCGAGCGCTCATAGCTGGCGGCGGTGGCTTCGCGCGTGTCGAAGCGCACCGAAGCGAGCGGCTTTCGCAACGTCGAGATGGGCTTCAGATAACCGCGCACCACGACATTCTCACCATTGCTGATGCCGCCTTCGATTCCGCCAGCATTGTTCCGGTCACGAACAAAACGAGTGGGACGCTCACTTGGCTGATCCGCATAATGAATGGCATCGTGCACAGCCGAGCCGAAACTCTCAGCGGCCGTCACGCCGCGACCAATCTCGACTGCCTTGACGGCCTGGAGGCTCATCACCGCCCACGCGAGCAGGCCATCGAGCCGTTCATCCCAGTTGGCATAGGTGCCCACCCCGGCGGGCAGTCCATGCACGACAACCTCGAAAACGCCGCCAACCGTGTCGCCGGTACGCGCACACTCAGCGACCTCCTCGCGCATCCTGGCTTCGGTCTCCGCGTCCACGCAGCTCAACAGTACCTCGTCCTTGCGCGTGACTGCGACAATCTCTTCCCATGCGGCGGGCCGGTTCATCTCCACACGACCGACGCGGATCACGTGGCTTGCCACCTCGATGCCGAGATGCCGTAACAGCAGTTTGGCGAATGCGCCAGCGGCGACTCGGGAGGTGGATTCACGCGCCGATGCTCTCTCCAGCACGTAACGAGCGTCGGGGAAGTTGTACTTGAGCGCTCCGGGCAGATCGGCATGGCCCGGTCGCGGCGACTCTACAGGCTGATGCCGGGAAGGATCGCCGGTTTCGACGGGCAGCTTTTCCTCCCAGTTTTTCCAGTCGCGATTGACGATCTCAATCGCAATCGGAGAACCGATCGTCTTTCCATGACGCACGCCGGAGAGCACATGTGCCTTGTCCGTCTCGATCTTCATGCGCCCGCCACGCCCGAAGCCCTGCTGTCGGCGCCATAGTTCGCGGTTCACAAACTCCAAATCGACGGGAACCCCCGCAGGCACTCCGGAGAGGAGCGCAATCAGTGCTTCGCCGTGCGATTCGCCGGCTGTTTCCATTCGCAGCATATCTACTGATTGTAACGAATCCGCGGATGGCGAAGAAGCGAGGCCAGGCCTCATACTCAGCCCAGAAACCACTCCCACTGCTCGGGCGTCAGTGGCACCACCGATAAACGGCCGATGATGACCAGAGGCGACTGGGCAAAGATCGGATTCGCCTTGATCTCAGCAAGCGTGACGGGCTGTCGGAGCCGCTTACCTACCTTGACGTGAACCACAGGAACCTTTGGATCGGCCGCATCGACGCTCACCACCGAACCGGTTCCCACGGCACGGCGCTCATCGCCGGTGTGGTAGAAGACCCATCGGGTTCCTGCCTTCATCTCGCGGAGATACTTCACCGCCTGCGGATTGGTTACGCCGTCCCAGATGGTCTCGCCATCACGCTCAAAATCAGCAAACGAGTACACATCCGGTTCCGTTTTGAAGAGAAAATAAGCCATACCAGGCTCCATTTCATTCAGTTTGCTTCATTGTGCATGATCAGGTAGCAAATTCCATATCTTCGGATCTTCCGATCCCAGCACCCAGGCGCAAAAGCCCTTCAGCCCGTACTGGTCTACCAGGCCGAGACGATCCTTGAAAGCATGAGCATCGGTAAAGTAGACCCATTCCCTCATCTGCTGACGGTAAAAGTAAAAATACGGTGTGTGGTCTTCGGCATCCCACTCCACGTTGCCGTTACGGTAACTGGCCGCAAGCTGAAATGCCTCGGGCGCGCGGATTTCATCTGCAGTCAACTGCGGAGAGTCACCGCTGTCGCTCTGCGCCGGAGTGTCGGCGTACCAGCGATATCCGTAGAGCGGAATTCCGAGCAGTAGTTTTTCCTTTGGAATCACCTTGAGGGCGTAGGTCAGGTTTTCAATTGTCCACTGCCATCCGGCCACCGGTCCGGGCATCGTCCACCGTGTGTGCTGGTCATAGGTCATCAGGCAGACCATATCCGCTGATTTTCCCAATGCTGCCAGATCGTAAGCTCCGCGCCACTCGCGGTAGATCCATCCCTCGAATCCATCCTTGCTGGCCACGTAGCCCGGCGCATTCGGAACCGCCGCGACGCTGAGCTTCAATCCGGCCGAGTGCATCGCAGCCGCCGATCGATCCACCAGCGCTGAGAGAAGATCTCGATCCGTCCAGTAGATATGCTCGAAATCCAGTTGAAAGCCCGTGTAGCCGTGCGCCTTGCATTCGCGAATCATTGCGTCGTTCATGCGTGTCTGTGCGATCTGACTCGTCGCCAGATCGTGGAAGGCGTCGGTGTCGAAGAGTGCCACGATGGGCATCACAGCGACCTTATGCTGCTCGGCCACGCGCATTCCCTGGGCTTCCGGGCCGCCGCTCAGCAGGCCATCGCCATCCACTTGATACCAGGTGGGCACAAGCAGATCAATCTTCGCTGCGTGCTCCTCGAACGACTGCTCCGCGGCTGCGCTGTCATCCATGTAAAAGAGAGCCAGCGGCTTTGCGGATGCGGCAAAGCCACATGCGATGCTGAGCAGCGCAACCAAAAAACGTCGGATCATTTTCATCGACTCATCCTCCATACACCTGCCTGTCTCCCGGCACACTCCCGGATTCCGGGCTGTTTCGATCCGGATCATGTTTTTCCGGTCATCTTCCCCGGTCATCCTTCTTGGATGCGGAGATTCCTTTGACAGTATCGGGCCTACAGGCAAAAATGGACCAATGTCCTCTTTTGCGCACGCGATGCTGCGGGAGATTCATGAGCAACCGGCTGCCGTCCGTCGCACTCTAGCACTCTACACCGAAGCAGGCCGACTGCGCGCCAAAGCATGGCAGGCCCTGCTTCCTGGCCTCTCCTCCTCCGGCCCCATCGTGATCGCGGCCAGCGGATCAAGCCGCCACAGCGGGCTGGCAGCCGAGATCATGCTCGAAGAGATTGTCGGCGCAATCGTCGATGTCGAATATGCCAGCGAGTACGCAGCCCGCTCGCAAGGTGCGCCATCCGTCGGCGGCGTGATTGCGCTCTCTCAGTCCGGTGAGACCTCGGATACGCTGGCTGCGTTGCGAGCGGCGCGCTCCCGCGGCCTGCGTACGCTTGCCATTACGAATAATGCAGACTCCACCCTGGCAGCCGAAGCATCTGTTTCGCTTCCGCTAGCCGCCGGAGTGGAAACGGCCATCCCCGCCACCAAAAGCTTTCTCTGCCAGTTGATTTTGCTTTATTTGCTGGCGCTCCACGAAGCGGAGCAATGCAGCACCATCTCATCCTCACAACTTGAGGCGCGACTCGCCGAGCTTCATGCATTGCCGGAGCACCTTGCTCGCCAAATGGAGGGGTGGCGCGAATGCGTTGCCGCCATCACAGAGAAATATCTGGACGCTCAGACTTTTCTTTATCTCGGGCGAGGCATCCACTACGCCATTGCCCGCGAGGGAGCATTGAAGCTGAAGGAATCCGCATACGTCCACGCCGAGGCCTATCCCTCGGGCGAATTGCGACATGGGCCGAACGCGCTGGTCAGCAACGCCGTTCCGCTGGTTGTTTTGGCCACGGTCGATCCCGCCATGGAAGACTCGAGGTTTCGCTACGGGAAGACGTTGCAAATGCTAAAGGAACTGCGCGCGCAGCAGGCGCGCGTCATCGCCATCGCCAATCGCGACGACAGTGCCGTAGCCGCCCTCGCCTCCGATTGCATCTTTGTCGAGCCGCTCAGCGAATACCTTCTGCCTGCCGCCGAGGTAGTTCCTCTGCAGCTCTTTGCGTACCAGATGGCGTTAGCTCGCGGCATCGACATGGACCATCCCCGTCATTTAGAGAAAGCCGTCATCGAGCGCGGAGGATTTCGGTGAGCTTATCTCTGCCGCTAAGTCGCAGCACATACGGTCGATTTCTTCTGCTTATCTCCGGACTCGGTGGCCTGCTCTACGGCATCGATGTCGGCATTATCGCCGCCGCTTTGCTTTATCTCGGCAAGACGATCAGCCTTTCCGTCGCTCAGACTTCGGCAATCGTCGCGGCTGTGCTGGGCGGTGGAGTGTTGTCGTCCCTGGCCGGAGGTCTGCTGGCCGATCTCTATGGACGGAAACGCATGATGGCCTTCAGCGGCCTTACTTTTCTGGGCAGCGTCGGCATGATTGTTCTCTCGCAGAGCTTTCTTCCGCTGCTGCTGGGCCGTCTGCTGCAGGGCATGAGCGGTGGCATCATGGGCGTCGTCATCCCTTTGTATCTGGCCGAATGCCTGAGCGCCGAAACGCGCGGTCGAGGGACCGCAATCTTTCAGTTCATGCTCACGCTCGGCATCGTTGTGGCTGCATTCACCGGACTTTTTTACACTCATCGCGCGGAGTCGGCGATTGCGGCGGCCCATGGCAGTGCTCTATTGATCCGCGCCGCTCAGAACCATGCCTGGCGCGGCATGTTTTTCTCCATTCTGTATCCCGGAATTCTTTTCACCGTCGGCTCCGCTTTTCTCAGCGAATCGCCGCGCTGGCTTGCGCGCAAGGGACAGATGGAGGAGGCCCGCAAGGCTCTGTTACAGACGGCGACTGCGGAAGAAGCAGAAAGAGAGATGAGCGAGATGCTCGCTGCCCGCTCCTTGTCACAAAGCGCGACAGCTACCGACTCCCTGCTGCAGCGCAAGTATCTTGTGCCGTTTTTGCTTGCCTGCGCGGTTCTTTCGCTGAACCAGACAACTGGTATCAACTCCATCCTCGCGTATCTTGTGGTGATTCTGCGCCAGGCGGGACTCTCTGCCAACCATGCGGTGCAGGGCGATGTCGCCGTCAAGGTGCTCAACTGCGTTATGACCCTGGTTGCAGTATCGCTAGTCGATCGCAAGGGACGCCGGTTTCTGCTCATTCTCGGAACCTGCGGTGTGGCACTCGCGCTGGCTTTGGGCGGCCTGGTGTTCCTTCACGCCGAGTCGAGCCTTCAGGATGTGACGACGACGGTGCAAGGTCTTGTCCGCAGGAATTTACTGACCGTCTCGCCGAACCAGATCGCCGCGTTATCGGCGGCGAAGGCACAGGACAGTGTTCTGACAGTTCTATATTCGGCCGGCGGCGGCGAACACATCGTCACGGTTCGCAGCAGCGACTTTGATCCTACGCTTACTATCCGGCCGGATTCCGTCGAGCACGGACCGCTCCGCATTCGCCGCGCGCTCGATGGACCGATGCCGTCGGCCGCAACCGGATGGCTCATCACCTCGCTGCTTGGCCTCTTTATTGCAGCGTTTGCCGTTGGCCCCGGCGTAGTCGTCTGGCTCATGCTTTCAGAGCTGATGCCTACGCGGATCCGAGCCACCGGCATGGGCGTCGCCCTGTTGCTCAACCTGGCCGTTTCCACCTTGATTGCCGATCTTTTTCTTCCCGTTGTCGGCCACTTCGGCTACTCCACCATCTTCTTTTTCTGGGCTACCTGCACACTCGTCTATCTGGGAACGGCCATTTTTCTGCTTCCGGAGACACGCGGACGAACTCTGGAAGAAATTGAACTGTATTTCGCCCGCACGAAGAAATAGTATTTCCACGCGAGGTGGGTACCAGACACCTTCGCCCATGGATAACAAGTAAACTAAAGAGCGTGACATTCCCCTCTTACGCGCGCGCTTTTGCACTCACTGTATTCTGCTGCCTTGCGCCCACTCTTGCTGCGCAATCCGGTACTGCCAGCCCGGCTCCGGTCAACGTTCCTCCGGCTCAATCGTCGGCAGCGGCGAAGGTCCATTCCGGAGAGATCGATCGCGCAGAGGACGCGCTGGCAAAGCAGGACTGGAAGACAGCCGCGCCGCTGCTGGATGCCTGGCTCGCCGGGCACCCGACCGACGCTCGTGCCCTCTTTGATGCGGCGTATGTGGCCGATGAGCAGAATCGCGACGCCGATGCTGTCGCGCTCTATCGTCGTTGTGTTGCGCTTCAGCCCAAAAACTTTCCGGCGCAGGTTTCGCTTGGCCTGCTGCTGGCGCGTATGGGTAAGCTCTCCGAGGCGCGTCCCGCTCTTCTTGCTGCAACGCAGCTCGATCCGGGTCTCGAAGGCAAGGCAGCTCTGGCACAGGCCTGGCGCGCGCTGGCGGAGATTGATCGCGTCGGCGTCGATGGCAAACCAGACTATGCGCAGGCCTCCAACGATCTGATCGAGGCTCTGAAAATTTCGCCGGAGACTGGGCAGGATACGCTGCTAGCAGCGAGCCTTGCCGAGGCCAGCGGAGACACTGCGGGTGCCGAGTCTACATACCGCCGCCTGCTGGTGAGAGATCCAAATTCGACACAGGCCATCGGCAGTCTGGCTCATCTCCTGATTGCCGAGAAAAAATATCCGGAGGCCGAAGCGCTTTTGCGTCCGGCGCTTGAGAAAAACCCTGGCAACGTGCCGCTCGCGGCGCAACTCGCAGCCGTCCTCGTCGCGGAAGACAAAGCGGAAGCCGTTCCGTTGCTCCAGCAGCTTCATACGCAGAAGCCGGACAATGAAGAGATCACGCGCATGCTCGCTCGCGTTCAGGCCGATGCAGGAAATTTTGCCGATGCCGACGCGCTGGACATCGCTCTGCTCAAGACGCATCCCCGCGATGCGGATCTGCTGACCAGCCATGGCCAGAATCGGATGCGCCTCGGAGATTTTTCGCAAGCATTGGCGGCCTTTCAGCAGGCCGTCAGCATCGACCCCGGAGACGCCGACGCATGGACTGGAGTTGCCTTCGCTGCATCCGAGCTTCATCGGCCGGAAGTGACGATTCAGGCCTTGGGTGAGCGAGCGAAACTCCAGCCCGACAGTGCTCCTGTCGATTTCCTGCTCGCCACCGCCTATGATCGCCTGCGCGACAAAAAATCTGCAATTCTGTTTTACCAGCGATTTCTCGATCTTGACGCAGGCAAGCTGAAAGACCAGGAATGGCAGGCGAAACAGCGTATTTCGCTGCTTCAGAAGGAACACTGATCCGGATTTTCCGGAATGCGATCCTTGCGGTGGGTCTTTTCGATTTACACAAAGAGTTTCATCAGCCCTGTCGGTGCCAGTTCCGCTGCCAGAATCTGTCTTGGGTCTCCGACGCTGCGGCAGAGCGCTTCCGCCGCCAGATAGCCGCTGCGCGCTGCGCCTTCCATCGTCGCCGGCCACCCTGTCTGTACCCAGTCTCCGGCGAGAAAACACTGTGGCCATGGCGAAATCGCATCCGGACGGATTGCATCGATTCCCGGAGGCACACCGAAGGTTGCGCGAACTTCCTTCACCAATGCGCTCTTCACCACACGCGCAGTCTTTACCGCGGGAAAAAACTCGGCCAACTGTTCGGTCGCGCGGTCGATCGCCTGCTGCCGGCCGAGGGCGGCAAACTCACGCGTAGCACTGATCACAAGCTCGACATAGCTGCCGTCTCCGGTGCGCGAAGGCTGCCAGCGCGACTTGTGATACATCCAGTGAATCTCTCGGTCGAGGAGCACCGCGTGATCGAGCTCGGTAATCTCCCGGTCAAACCACAAATGCACACTGCAGATGGGCCAGTGCATCAGTTCGTTTAAGCGGCTCTGTAAATTCTGTGTTGCCTCGCACTGCGGCATCTGTGGTAGAAGCTTCGCCATCGCTTCAAAGGGCAACGCAAGCACTAGATGCTCGGCTTGAAGCGTCTCGCCTTCGCACGAAATGCTCCAGCGGCGAGTATTCTCGTCCCATTGCGCTGCGGTCACGTTTTGCCCATGCAACAGGCGCCCGCGCCTGGTCTCCAGATACTCCGCCGTTCCCGCATACAGATCGCTCAGCGGAACTCGGCTCATTCCCATCGCACCGGCGGCGGGAGAATTCAGAAACAGTTCGCGGATGACTTTCTGCGCATACGCAAGATCAATCTGATCCATGCTAGCATTGAGCGCGCTGGCAATCACCAGCTCCCAGAATCTCCGCTGTGCGCCTGTCGTTTGCAAATGTGCGTCCAGCCAGCTCTGCAGCGAGCGCCCGGGCTTTGGCCTGCGGCTCAGCATCATGATCCCCATCGCCCACAGGAGAGATGCTTTATCCGCAGCGGAAAAACACTTTGCGCGTAGGATCGCTGGCAATCCGTGCATCGGCGCCGGCAGCTTCGACGGTTTCAGTACCGAGCGCCTGCCGCCAGGCTCCATCAGTGTCATCCGGCTATCCCAGAAGATTCGATCCTCAACGCCCAACTTGCGATAAAGATTGAGCAGATTTGTGCAGCAGCCAAAGAGAACGTGCTGGCAGTTGTCGATCACTTCGCCTGTGCCGGGATGGAAATACGAAGCAGCGCGCCCTCCCAGATATCCGCGCCGCTCCAGCAGCATGACGCGAAATCCGGCATCGGCCAGCGCGCAGGCGGCGCTGATTCCAGCCACTCCGCCGCCCACCACCATCACCGTGTTCTCAGCAGAGTCACGCTGCACTGCCGCCGGAATCTCCTTGTGAATCTCCTCTGTCATCGATTCCGCTATCCTTTGCCGCCGCGCGCAAAGACCCGCATCCAGCTCATCCATGCAAGTCCCGTAATCAGGATCAGCAGCTTTCGCCACTTGGGAACAGAAATGCGCTTCGCCATCACTTCATAATGGGCTTGCTCCATGCGTCGCAGCAATGCATGATAGATGGCTACCAGCACCCACAGCGCCGGACGGCTGATCGGGTCGATCAGTGGCAGCAGTTGTCGGGCTGCTCCATACATGCGCTCGGCGCGCTCGCCCACTGACAGCAACAGGGCGCGTTCCTGCTCGCTCACGCGCATCGACTTGCGATGTATCAATTCGTCCACCGTTACGCCAAAGCGATCCAACTCGCTGAGCGGCAGATATACCCGGCCACGCTCCGCATCTTCACGCACATCCCGCAGAATGTTCGTCAATTGAAAAGCGATGCCGGTCTGTTCAGCAAGGGGTACGGCACGCTCATCGACGTATCCAAAGATGTGAATGCATACAAGTCCCACCACGGATGCCACCAGATAGCAGTAGCGATCCAGTTCCTCGTAGCTGGCGTAAGTGTCGGGGAATCCCGCGCGGCTGGCCGTGTTTTCCTTGAGGTCCATCGTCGTGCCAGCGACCAGCTCATCCAGCAGAGAATACGGGATCCGGAAGCGCTGCGACGCATCCCGCACTGCCAGAAACACCATGTCCGTCGTCGCATCTCCATCCCGAACGCGATGCCATTCATCCAGCCACGTTGCAAGCAGGACGCGACGTTCCTCACGGCTCTTGGACTCATCGTCGGAGAGATCATCGGCGCGTCGCATGAAGGCGTAGATGGCGCACATTGCATCTCTGCGATCCGCTGGAAGCGCTACGAATGAGTAGTAAAAATTCTTTGCTTCCCGTTTCGCAATCGCTCGGCATGCCCGATAGGCGGCACGCAACTGCTCCGTACCAATGTGCGTCGAGCGATCCCGCCCAGTCGTTTCGTTTGCAGCAATCATGCCGCCCGGCCTCGCAGGCGCAGCGTAGGCAGAAATTTCCCGGTCACTGCGCGAATCGCAAGCGCCAGTTTCGTCCGTCGGGAGATGGCGGGGCGCGCGCTCAGCACGTCCCACTTCCGCTGCTCGATCGCGCGCAGAATCTCCAGCCCTCCGCGACTGAAAAGGTCCAGGTCCACGGCCAGTTCGCGATCCACCTGGTCGATCAGCGGCAGGCCGCGATGAAACATCTCCCGCGTATCGCTCGTCATCTCCCGCAGAAGACCGCGAAACTCCTTTGTTGCCACTCCGTCAGCAATCGTCCGTTCAGCCACGCCGTAGCGATCCATCGCCTCAAGGGGAAGGTAAATGCGTCCGCGCTGTACATAGTCGGAGCGCACATCCTGCCAGAAATTTGCAAGCTGCAGCGCAGAACAGGTGAAATCCGAAAGCCGGAATCGCTCCGCATCGCGATAGCCGCACACATACAGCACCAGGTGACCGACCGGATTCGCAGAATAACGGCAATAGCCGAGCACGTCGTCCATCGTGCGATATCGCGTCACCGTCTGGTCCTGTCGAAACGCTGTCAGCAGATCGGCAAACGGTGTGATTGGGATATCACATGCGCGGATCGTCTCCGCCAGCGCGACAAAGACCGGATGCCGCGCTTCCCCGCGATAACAAGCCTCCAGCTCGTCCTGCCAGAAGTCGAGTAGCGCGAGCGCCTGCTCGGTTCCGTTCACTTCGTCGCCCAGATCATCCGACACGCGGCAGTAGGCGTAGATTGCGTGGAAGTGTGGGCGCAGCTTTTCCGGAAGAAACCAGGAAGCGACGTGGAAGTTTTCGTAGTGTGTTTCTGCCAGATGGCGGCACCAGGCCAGCGCCTCGGCCAGCGTGGGCGCGACGGATGGCATCCGATAGCTCTCCGGCAACGCTGCCCATCCCGCGCTCAGGAGTTCTTCCCGCTCGACCGACGACCTCATCCTCTCCACAGCGTCCATGCTTTTATCCTAATCCGTTCCTGCTTCCGTTCGCTCCCGCGTCAGCAATGGTCGGCATCGCCCGGTAGAATCACGGTTTTGATCTGTCCCTGTTGCTTTCCCCATTCGCGAAAAACCCTCGGCAGTTTCGTAAGCGCAGCCTGCCCGGTCAACATTGTGTCTGCGTGAAATCTTCCGCTTTCAAGCAGGGCAAAGGCGCGTCGACAGATTGCCGGAGTATGGTGAAAGGTAGCCTTCAGCGTCATGTCGCCGTAATGCAGACGATTGGTGTCCAGGCTCACAGTCGTGCCCGCCGCCGGTCCTCCAAAGAAGTTCACCGTTCCGCCGTTGCGCGTCATCTCTACCGCTTGCTGCCATGTTTCTGGAAGAGCCACGGCCTCGATGGCAACATCCACTCCTCGACCATCCGGCGTTCGCTCGCGCACGGCAGCCGCCACATTGCTCACCGCGCTGGATTCGATGACTTCGTGTGCACCCAGTTCGCGCGCAATCTTTGTCTGCTCCGGATGTTTCACCACCGCGACCAATCGGCAATCCGCCAGCACCGCAAGACGCATCATCATCAGGCCCAGCGGTCCTGCGCCAACCACAGCCACCCAATCTCTCTCTCGCGCGCCGGAGTCTTCCCAGCCATGCAGCGCGCAGGCCAAAGGCTCCGTCATTGCCGCATGTGCCGCCGCCATTGCCTCCGGAATCCGAATTGTATTTTTTGTAACAATTCGCTCCGGAATGCGTATGTACTCGGCGTACGCGCCGTTGTTGAACAACAGATCCGCGCACAGGTTCTCCTGATCGCGATGGCAGAAATAACACGCGCCGCAGGGAGCGGAGTTGAGAGCAACGACGCGCTGGCCTGGGTGAAACTCCCGGACTCCTTCGCCCAACTCGACGATTGTTCCCGCCACTTCATGCCCGAAGAGCGCCGGTGGCTGGATCATCCGCGCGTGATACCCGCGTCGATAGACCTTGAGATCCGTCCCACAGGTCAGAGCGGCATCCACGCGCAGAATCAATTCTCCGCGGCGAGCGCGTGGCGTCTCCACCTGCTCGATGCGTACGTCCTCCCTGCCGTGGAGCACGGCAGCGGTCATGCGTTCCGGGATTCTAGGCGCAAGCTGCTCGGCTTTTTCGCGCGTTTCTTCCCGCATCTTTTCCTGCGCTGCGTTCACTGCGTCTCCATCTCAATCATGATCTTCATCGATTGTGCGCTCGGTTGCGAAGCTACGCGAATCGCTTCCACGGCTTGCTCCAAGGCAAAGCGATGTGAGATCAGCCTGGTCAAATCGAAGCCATTGCGATATCCCTCGAAGACCAGCGTCGTACCTTCCTCCTGAATATCGACCGCTGCCGAGTACGATCCGATCAGCGCTTTTTCGTCCATGCACACCGCGCCGGGATCGAAACCTGCTTCGCCATGCTGCGTCTGTGCAAAGAGCAGCACCTTGCCCCCCGGCCGCACCGCCTCCATGGCCGTTGCAATCAGTGCATTGCCACCCACCGCCAGCAGCACCGCATCGGCGCCGCGTCCCTCGGTCGCCGCCTTCACGCGCGCGATCACATCCTCACTGCCCGCGTGAATTGCATGGCGCAAACCAAACTCCGCCGCAATTGCATGCCGCTCCGGGTAGAGGTCCGAAGTGAGCACCGTCGCGCCTGTACGCTGCGCCAATGACGCCAGCAGAATCCCGATCGGCCCCTGCCCGATCACCAGCGCCGTATCGTCAGCTTCCAGGGCCAGCATCTTCACGCCTTTCAGGCAGGTATTTACCGGCTCTACAAACGCTGCCTGCTCCAGCGGAACCCCATCCGGCACAAGCACCACGCCTCCATCGCGCACAATCCAGTCCATCACGCGCACATACTCAGCAAAGCCGCCGCCCGCCGGTTCAAATCCTGCCGTCACGCCCACGCGTTTATATACCGCGCACTGGGCAAAGGTCTTCTTGCGGCAATAGAAACACTGGCCGCACGGGATGTGATGAAAGACCATCACGCGGTCTCCGGTACGAAACCGCGTCACACCCTCACCGACCGCGGCAACCGTTCCTGCTGTCTCATGGCCGAAGATGCGCGGAGCAGAGTGTGATCCCGTATGAATTTTCTTCAGATCTGTTCCACAAATGCCGCACGAAGCCACGCGAATCAACAACTCCCCCGCACCAATCTTCGGGACCGGCACGGTCTCCACGCGCACGTCATTCACGCCACGATAGACAGCTGCGCGCATCGTCGTTGGCAATGCAGTGTGCCTTGCTCGCGCATTCTCTGTCACTGCTGTTTCCATCTTCACCTCACGTACTCAGCGCGCCTGTTCCACCCACATCTGCAGCGCCTCGCTCAGCCGTTCCGCAGCCAGTTTACTGCCTGCGGCCATTCGCATCACAGGCCGCCACAGGACAGGCCGTACAGCCACATGCAGGCCAAAAGCCAGCTCCTGCATTTGCCCTTCTTTGGTCACGAATGCGCTTATATCCGGCATCTCGAATCCGGCATCATCCGAGATTGCCTTGACTGCCGCAAATGGCAAATCTCTGGCGCAGGCCACGCGCGCCACCGCTGCCGCTTCCATCTCCACAGCAGCAGCGCCATAGCTGGCCAGTAGCCGCTGTTTTTCCCCAACGCTTGCCGGTGCACTCACCGTCACCACCGCTCCACGCACACCGACCTTCGGTTGATCCATCGGGAAAAACCGCTCGCCCGTGCGTGCGTCGATCACAACTTCCGCCTGCACAATCTCGCCCAATCCCAGCGCCCCGGTGCAGGCTCCTGCCCATCCCACTGAGAGCACTGCGCGCGCCGGACCCCACTGAAGCCCTGCATCGAGCGCACGAACAGCCCGTGAAGCGCCCATCCCCGCACACGCCACCACGACTTGTTCACTCACATAGCAATCGATGCCGGTTGCAGAGTTCTCGCATCGCTTCCATCCCCGCACGAATCTGGCCACTTCACGCTGCAGCGCAGCAACAACCACAATCCGTCTCTGGCTCATGCAACTCACCTCGCGGGCGCGTAGCCATTCGCGCGAAACCACTCCACCGAGGCTCGCATCGCCGGATACACCGGAGCTACGCGAAATCCCAGCTCCTGCTGTGCGCGCGCCGAGGAGGCAAACATCTTCTTGCGTCCCATGCGCACTTCCTCCAGCGTTGCCCGTGGCTCTTTGCCGAGGATTCGCCCGGTCAACGTCTCTTCAAAGAACGCGTAAGTCGCCGCTACCCAATACGGAATTTCCACCGTCGGCGAGGGAATGCCCGTCATGGCGGCAAGCTTATCCAGAATCTGTTTTAGTGTCAGGTTTTCCCCGCCAAGGATGTATCGCCTACCAGGCTCACCTCGTTCCAGAGCAGTTGCGTGTGCGCGCGCCACCTCTGCCACATCCACCAGGTTTAGCCCTGTATCCATATACGCGGGAAAACGGCGATGCAGAAAGTCAACAAAAATCCTGCCTGTTGGCGTCGGCTTACCATCGTGCGAACCGATCGGCGTCGTTGGATTCAGGATCATGACCTGCTGCCCGGTCTCTGCCGCACGCAGTGCTTCCTGCTCCGCCAGAAACTTCGAACGCTTGTAATGGCCCACCATATGGGCGAGCGTAACCGGGGTATCTTCGTTGACAATCAGACCATCGCGGCGAAATCCCATCGTCGCCACGCTGGAGGTGTATACCACGCGCCGCACACCGGCCTCGCGCGCCATCTCCAGCAGCTTCCGCGTGCCTGCCACATTCGCTCGATACATCGCATCGGGATCGCGCACCCACAGCCGGTAATCGGCCGCCACATGAACCACGGCCTCGCAATCCGCCATCGCGCTGCGCAGAGTCTCCGGTTCAGCCAGGTCGCCGACGCACATTTCCGCTGAGCCGCCGATGGATTCCAGAAAGCGTGTATTGCTTGTCCGCCGTATCAGCAGTCGCAGGGTTGCTCCCTGCGAAGCGAGTTCACGCGCAACGTGAAAGCCGACAAAGCCGGTTGCTCCCGTCAGAAAAATCTTCATCCTTACGATCTTTCCGCTCGCTCAGTCGAGCGCCTCAGGATGCAGGCCGATATTTTTTTCGCCCGCAGCTTTCTTCTCGGCGTATTTCTTCACCCACGCCTCCCAGTGCTTGCCGGCGGCGCGGTCCTTGCCTGTGAACTCGATCCGCGCAATCTCGGCATAACTGACACGACGCTTTTCCGCAGCGTTGGCAGGAAAAAACTGGACGAAAGAATCAGTCAGTGTCGAGCCAGTGGCGCGGTTGAAGAGATAGGCGTCGATTCGTTCTCCGTTTTTCAGCGTCAGCGTCACATCGCCGCGATAATCGAACGCCTTTTCCAGCGCGTTCTTCAGATCGTCTTCGCTGGCCAGTTCCGGAACCCAGCCTTCCAGATTCTCATGAGCAAATCCGGCGACGACCTCCATCTCATCGGGATTCTGCACCGTCGTCAGCTCGCTCATGCGCGCGTCTCCTCAAGTTGAGCTGCAGGAAGAGCTGCTGCGCTGGAGTGAATCTGTACCAGTGATCCGTTGTGTGCTGCAAAACTCGCATCGTTGAGCAGGTTCAGTGCGCCCTTGTCCTCATATGTGCTGAAGATTGCCGCCTTCGCCATCGCAACGAAGCCCTCCAGCGAGCCAAAGCCATGCGTCACCGCGGAGGGTTCATAGCCGCAACTCACCATGCAGTTGGCACACTTGGGATTGCCACTTGAAGTGCCGTAGTTCTCCCACTTTGTCGTCTCCATCAGCTCTTTGAAACTCTCTGCGTAACCATCCTGGAGCAGATAACACGGTTTCTGCCAGCCAAAGATGTTGTACGCCGGTGACCCCCACGGCGTGCATTCGTAGTCGCGCTTGCCCATCAGAAACTCCAGGAACAGCGGCGACATATTGAACTTCCAGCTCTTCTTCCGATTCGACAAAATTGCGCGGAAGAGCCTGCGGGACTTCGCGCGGCCAAGGAAGTGCTGCTGGTCCGGTGCCTTGTCATAGCTGTAGCCAGGCGAGAGCACAATGCCTTCCACACCAAGGGACATCACCACGTCGAAGTACTCGCGCACCATGTTCGGGTCTGTGCCATCGAAGAAGGTCGAGTTCGGCGTCACGCGGAAGCCACGCTTCACCGCTTCGCGAATGCCCTCCACCGCCATATCCCATCCACCTTCGCGGCAGACGGAAAAATCATGGTGATCGCGCAATCCATCCAGATGCACCGAGAAGGTCAGGTACTTCGATGGAGTGAACTCGTGGATGCGCCGCTTCAGCTCCAGCGCATTCGTGCACAGGTAGATATATTTTTTCTGCGCAATCAGACCGTTGACAATCTCAACAATCTGCGGATGCAGCAGCGGCTCGCCACCAGGGATCGAAACCATCGGCACGCCGCTTTCCTCCACGGCGCGAAAACACTCCTCCGGGGAAAGCTCTTTCTTCAGAATATGCGGCGGGTACTGCACCTTGCCGCATCCGGCACAAGCCAGATTGCAGCGAAAGAGAGGCTCCAGCATCAGCACCAGCGGATAGCGTTTTTCGCCCTTCAGCCTCTTGCCAACGATGTAGCTGGCTACCGTCCACATCTGTGAGATTGGTACACCCATCTCTTCCGTCCTCCCGCGCCACTGTCGGCGCATCCTGCTGCGGCCCTCAGGCCAGATTCATTCCCGGATTTACTTCCCGAGACGGCTTCAATTTTCGCTCTGCATTGCGCTTCGATACGTCGTAAGCGCCAGCAGCGGGAAATAATTTCGGTACATGTGGTAAGCCAGATAAAAGACCCGCGGAAATCCGGTTCCGGTATACAGCGCCTGGCGCGCAGTTCCGCGGCCCACGGATTCATCCCAGTCGCCGGACTCCTGCTGATGCTCCAGCAGCCAACGCACTCCCTTGGCCACCGAATCGCTGCGCGTGTCGCCGGCCGCCAGCAACCCGAGCAACGCCCAGGCTGTCTGCGAGGGTGTGCTCGGACCAATCCCACGCTGCACTGGATCGTCGTAGCTCAGGCAGCTTTCGCCCCATCCGCCGTCCGGATTCTGGATCATCCGAATCCACTCCGCCGCCTGCTGAATCTGCGGTTCGTTGTGATCCATTCCGATCGCTTCCAGTCCGCGCAGAACAAGGAACGTGCCGTAGATGTAATTCACGCCCCAGCGCCCGAACCAGCTTCCATCCGGCTCCTGCTCGTGCAGGATGAACTGTACCGCCCGCTCCACGCGTTTGTCGGCGCGCGTATATCCGTAGCTGGAAAGCATCTCCAGCATCCGCCCGGTGATGTCCACCGTTGGTGGATCGAGCATCGCATTGTGATCGGCGAACGGAACATACTGGAAGATCATCTTCGTGTTGTCTTTGTCGAAGCTGGCCCAGCCGCCGTTGCTGCACTGCATGGCGAAGATCCAGTCGATTGCCCGTTGCGCCACCTCGTGCTGATACCGTCCGCGGAGATTTTCCACGCGACTCAGCGCCAGCAGAACTTGCGCCGTATCATCCGTGTCCGGATAAAACTCGTTGTTGAACTCAAAGTACCATCCGCCCGGCTGAGTCTTTGGAACCTTCACCGCCCAGTCACCCAGGTGCCGCACTTCCTTGGACAGAATCCAGTCCGCCGCCTTCACCATACGTGGATCGGTCCGCGAAATTCCCGCCTCGCCAAGCGCAAAGACCGCGTATGCCGTATCCCACACTGGTGACATGCACGGCTGCATCCGGAAGGTAGGCTCCGGATGATTCGCTCCACCCGCTTCTTCGATTCCCAGCTTTTCAAACTCATCCCGTGCGCGAATCACCTGCGGGTCATCGTCGGAGTATCCCAGACAGCGCAGCGCTATAATCGCGTTCATCATCGCAGGGTAAATCGCGCCTAGTCCGTCGGACATCTCCAGTCGTTCGAGCATCCACTTCTCCGCCTTCTTTAGCGCCAGCTTGCGCAGTGGACGAAGATAGACCGCCTCGATCTTGTGGAAGACACGATCCGCCAGCAGAAAGAAATTCCTCCAGCTCACCCATTTCTTCCGGTCATACTGGAGGCGAAGATCGGCGTTCTCTCGCCCGCCCACAAACAGTTCGTCGATACCCTGATTCGGAAGAATCTTGCGAAACGGTTTCTTCGCATAGATGATCGACAGCGGCACCAGAATTGCACGCGACCAGGACGAAATCTCGTAAATGTTGAAATAGAACCAGTTCGGCGCCAGCACGATCTCCGGCGGAATCGCGGGCACCGCGTCATAGTCGTACTGTCCGAGTGCGCAGAGATAGATTTTCGTAAAGGTGTTGCAGGCCACCACTCCGCCGTGCGTCAGAATCCACTTCCGCGCACGTACCAGGATCGGATCGTCAGCCGACATGCCCATCAGTTTGCAGGCAAAGTAGCATTTCACGGCAAGCGAAATATTGCCCGGACCACCGGGATAAATGCTCCAGCTTCCGTCCTCATTCTGATAGCGCAGCATCTCCGTCAGCGCACGCTTCATTCGGCCCGGATCACCACTCTCCAGCAGCATGTGCATGAAGATATAGTCGGCTTCGAGCATGGAGTCTGCCTCCAGCTCGCCACACCAGTAACCATCGGCGTGCTGCTGCGCAAACAGATGCTCAGCGCTTCGTTCAATCGCCGACTCCACCTGCGATAAATCTGCATCCAGTCGGCCAAAACGCGGTCTCGCAGCGAGTGTTCCGTCCAATTGTATTTTGTCTGCTACTCGATCCATAGCTATCGCCGCAAGCCTCGCTTCCCAGGAGAGCTGGAAGTCCTTTCGCGCTGTGTTGCAATCATGACCCGAACCGATCGGAGCAAAAAAAAACATGCTGCCACCGCTTTGCCAGGCCCACTGCAACGAACAAGACTCACTGTACTGGCACCGGTGCGCCGCCATCCGCTCCGCCGATTGCCTGCACGATCTCCGGCGGAAGACCGAAACGCACATTTTCCGGCATAACCTCTACCTCTTCGACGCCGGAGTAGCCGTTTTGCTGCAAATAATTGATGACATCCTCGACCAGAACCTCCGGAGCGGAGGCGCCGGCAGTCACCGCCACGGATTGTACGCCTTCCAGCCACGCCGGATCGATAGCCTGCGAATTGTCGATCAGATACGCCTTGGTGCCGAGATTGTTCGAAACCTCCACCAGCCGATTCGAATTGGAACTGTTCGTCGAGCCGACAACCAGAACCAGGTCAGCGCCCGGAGCCACATTGCGCACTGCCACCTGGCGATTCTCTGTTGCGTAACAGATATCCTGCGTGTGCGGCCCTACGATATTCGGAAACTTCAGCTTCAGTGCCTGGATAATATCCCGTGCCTCATCCAGCGAAAGCGTCGTCTGGGTCAGATAAGCCACGCGATTCGGATCCGGAACCACCAGCGCCTCCACCTCGGCCACATTCGAGACCACCTGCGTCGCCTCCGGTGCTTCGCCCAGCGTACCTTCAATCTCGTCATGATCGCGATGGCCCACCAGCACCAGCGAGTAACCCTGCTTTGCGAACTTCACCGCTTCCACGTGCACCTTGGTCACCAGCGGGCAGGTTGCGTCGATCACCTTCAACCGTCGTGCCTTGCTCGCTTCGCGTACTGCTGGGGAAACCCCGTGCGCGCTGTAGATTACGCGCTGACCCTCCGGAACCTCTTCTATCTCGTGTACAAAAATCGCGCCTTTTTCTGCCAGCTCGTTCACTACAAACCGGTTGTGTACGATCTCCCGGCGCACATAGATTGGCGCGCCGAAGGTCTCCAGCGCAATCTTCACAATGTCGATCGCGCGTACCACGCCGGCGCAGAATCCGCGCGGTTTGAGCAGCAACACGCGCTTCTGACCTGCAACTGCTGTCGCGTGGCTCGAATGGGAAACAGGATTGGAGAGAGATTCCATGACGCTCTGCATACCCTCCAGTATATCAACGAACAGACTTAACGCCCCGCTTTCCACTATCTTTCCAAAGACCCCGCGCCCGGTCCGCTCACGCTCCCCCGCATCCACTCTACAGAACGCTTTCGCCATGCACCGTTTTGTTCAACTGCAAGCAGACCGTAGCGCAATCGTAGAGGAACTCATTGAAATTCATCGAATTGCGGCGGAGGAACCTGTCACTCCATATGGACTAGAGACGACCTGCCAGCACCTGGTCGAGTACCTCGCGGAAATCCCAGGCTCCGGACCTGCCAGCCAGCCACTCGGCGGCCAGCACCGCGCCCAGCGCGAATCCGCGTCGGTCATGCGCCTCATGCCGCATCTCGATGCGGTCGGACTCGCCCGACGCGATGACCACGTGCAGACCGCTATGGTCTCCGCTACGGCTGGATTCGATGGGAATCTCCGCATCGGGATGAGCCGTGCGCAGAATTTCTCGCAGTGTGAGCGCTGTGCCGGAAGGAGAGTCCAGCTTGGAGGCGTGATGGGTCTCAGAGATGGAAAAACTGTAATCGCGCAACTGTGCAAGCTGGGTCACAAGCTGGAAGAACTTCTGCACGCCGACGGAAAAATTGCTACCGTAGAGCAGCGCGCCGCCCTTGCGAATCGCCAACGCCTTCATATCCGGAAGCTTGTCATACCAGCCCGTGGTACCGACCACCATGCGTGCACCCAGGGCCAGGCAGGAGCGCATATTCTCGACGGCCGATTCTGCGTTGGTAAAGTCCAGCACCACGTCGATGTGGGCCAGGGTGGGAGCCGTCAGCGCGCCCGCGCCTGCGTTCTCTTTCCAGTCCAGCACACGCACGGAGTGGCCGCGCTCGTGCGCAACCTGCGCCACAAGACTGCCGGTTTTGCCTTTTCCCAGCACCAACATCAGCATGAAGAACCTCCGTGGAAGTGGCTTCCCGTCAGTGGATCGCAAGGATCGTTCCTCAGGGCCGCGGGTTATTGGGCAACAGCCGCCTGTCGCTCTTCAACGTCGAAGACCGCCGGGTCGGGATCGCGGAAAAAATAGCTGTGCAGCGAACGCACCGCTTCCTCGACATCAGACTCCTCGATCATAAAGCTCATGTTGATCTCGCTGGCTCCCTGCGAGATCATTCGCACATTCACGTGCTGCATCGCAGCAAAGACCTGCGCCGCGATGCCATTCTGCCCTCGGATATCTTCGCCGACCATGCAGATCAGCGCCTTTTGTCCCTCATATTTGACGTCGGCGATGCGGCTGAGGTCATCGGCGATGGCGGGCAGCTTGTCGGTTGCATCCACGGTCAGCGAGACACTCACCTCGCTGGTCGAAACCATATCAACCGCGCACTGATGTTTGTCGAAGATGTCGAAGATGGCCTTCAGGTAGCCATGCGTCATCAGCATGCGGCTGGCTACCACGTCGATGATGGTCAGCTTCTTCTTGACGGCGATGCACTTGAAGGGGCTTGTGCAGTGCGGCGCGATGGCGATGATGCGTGTACCCTCGTTCTGCGGATTGCGTGAGTTCAGCACCAGCACGGGGATATTCCGGCGCACCGCCGGCAGGATGGTTGCAGGATGCAGCACCTTGGCTCCGAAGTACGCCAGTTCCGCTGCCTCTTCAAAACTGATGACCTTCACTCGCAGCGCATCAGGACAGATGCGGGGGTCGGTCGTCATGATGCCGTTCACGTCGGTCCAGATTTCGATGGCCTCGGCATGCATTGCGCCGCCGATGAGTGCTCCGGTGAAGTCCGATCCGCCGCGTCCAAGCGTCGTCGTGATTCCGGCTTCATTGCTTCCGATGAAGCCCCCGAGCACTGGCACTTTGCCCGCATCCACCAGCGGCCGGATATTTTCCGCGCACCGGGTCTCGATCAGCGCATCCTGCGGTATGGCCTTTTGATACTGTGAGTCCGTGACAATGACCTCGCGGGCATCGACATGCGCGCCGTTCAGGCCTCGTTCGGCGAAGACGCGCGCAATCATGGCGCTTGAAAGCCGCTCGCCATAACTGACGATGAGGTCGGAGATGCGAGGAGTCAGCTCCAGAATGGCCGAGAGTCCGCGCAGGACTTCATCGAGGCTGTCGAACTCGGATTCCATCCAGTTCTGCAGCGCGGCAAGGACTGCCGCGTCCTTGAGCAGTGCGCCGGCTGTGTCTCGATGGCGGCTGCGCAGGCGCGAACTGATGGCCAACGCCCCGGTGCGATCTCCGCGGCTGGCAGCGGCAGCGGCAGCCAGTAGCTGGTCGGTGACCCGGGACATGGCGCTGACGATGACGACCGGATGTTTGCCTGCGGCGATGCGGCCGGCAACGATGGATGCGGTGCGGGCGATGGCGGTTGCGTCCTCGACCGAGGTTCCACCGAATTTCATGACGACAAGACTCATGCGGGCATCATCCTGTTGGAGTCCGGAAACAAGCGCCGGGTGATCGATTTTATTTGCACAAACCGGAGCGCTCACCGGGTTGCCGCGGCGACCGGTTCCGTCTCCAGCTTGCCGAGCCGGTGCAGCAGCTCTCCGTTCAGAATAGCCGCGCCGGCGGCGCCGCGAATCGTATTGTGCGAGAGCACGGTAAACTTCCAGTCCAGCACTCCGCAGGGACGCAGCCGCCCGACCGAGGCCGCCATGCCACCGCCCCGATTGCGATCCAGTCTCGGCTGCGGACGGTCTTCGGCTTCGATCCATTCGACCGGTTGCGCCGGAGCCGTAGGAAGATGCTGGCCTGCCAGCGGCTGAAACCCCGCCCAGGCGGTAAGCAACTGCTCGCGTGTAGCCGGGCGCCGCAGTTTGATGGAGACGCTTTCGGTGTGTCCGTCTTCGACCGAGACGCGGTTGCAGTGGGCGCTCATGCGCGCCTCCAGTGGTCGGATTGCATCGTCGCTCAGCATACCAAGCAGTTTCAGCGTCTCCTCTTCCATCTTCTGTTCTTCGTTCTTGATGTAGGGAACGACGTTGCCGAGGATGTCCATGGACGGCACGCCGGGATAACCCGCGCCGGAGACGGCCTGCATGGTGGAGACAAAAATCTGCTCGATGCCGAAGCGCTCCTCGATCGGTTTCAGCGCCAACACCAGGCCGATCGCCGAGCAATTGGGATTGGTGACGATGTAGCCACCCGAAGAGCGGCGCCAGCTTTGACCCTCAATCAGGTGCAGGTGATCCGCGTTGACCTCAGGGATGACCAGTGGCACACCGGGAGCCATGCGAAAGGCGCTGGAGTTGGAGACGACGGCGCAACCGGCGGCAGCAAATTTTGGCTCCAGTTCGCGAGCGATCTCGGTGTCGAGCGCGGCGAAGATCACTCGAGGCGCGTGGTCCGGCTCCGCCGGAGCCAGCATCATCGAAGCAACCCGCTGCGGGCAGGGCGTATCCAGTCGCCATTTCGCGGCCTCGGCATAGGTTTTTCCGCTGGAGCGGTCGCTGGCCGCAATCCACGTGATGCGAAACCAAGGATGGTTTTCCAGAAGCTGGATGAAGCGCTGGCCAACCATGCCGGTTGCGCCAAGGATGCCGACCGAGACCGGCTGCAGCGGGTTCGCGTCGGATGCAAGGGAGGATGATAGCAGAGGATTCATGGGAACTATTCAGTGTACAGGAGAGCGAATTCGAAAAAACGATTTTCCTGGATTTGGTGCAAAAATGAAGCAATTGGGAGAAGATGCAACCCGGCGGAAGTAGCTTCGGACGCACCGAAACTCATCCTTTGAAGCTGCGCGCAGGGCGTTCGCGGGTGAGCAGAAGCTGCTCCAGTTCTTCCTTGAACTCGCGCACGTCTTTGAAGTCGCGATAGACGCTGGCGAATCGGATGTAGGCGACGGTATCCAGGGTGCGCAACTCGTTCATGATAAGTTCACCGATCTCGCGGGTGGTGCGTTCGCGCTCTGGTGCCTCGATCAGGAAGCTCTCGGTCGCGTCCACAATCGCTTCAAGCTGGGTGGAAGATACGGGACGTTTTTCGCAGGCACGCAGCAGGCCACTGAGCACTTTGTGCCGGTCGAATTTTTCACGGCGACCGTCTTTCTTAACCACCATGTGCGGAATCTCGTCAATACGCTCGTAGGTGGTGAAGCGACGCAGGCACTGTTCGCACTCACGGCGACGCCGGATCGAGTCGGCTTCCTTGCTTTCGCGACTGTCCACCACGCGATCCTGGGCAAATCCACAGAAAGGGCACTTCATTGCCTTTCATTGTAGCGGCATCGCAGAGTATTCTGCGCAGTATTCTCCATCACGGCAGTGGATCAGGTTCCACGCTGGTCACCGGATGAGCACCTAGGTCGGAAACGGGATCTGCTTCGTTGGCATGGGTACTTTGCTCGGCGATCTGGCGCAGGCTGAGATGCTCGATATGCGCCCAGACCAGTCCCACAGGCAGGATGCTCAGGAAAGTGACACCCAGCAGCGTGGCGGCGCAGGCAGTGGCCGACTCCGGATCGGCAGCAAAGAGGCGGATGAGGACGCCTGCAACCAGGCCAATCTGCGTGAACCAGCCGACGACAGGAAGTTGCACAACGCTGGCAACGCCGCTGGAGGCCATCAGCACCATGCCCTGCGCATACGTGAGGCCGCGCAAAGGAGGATCGCCGAAGGCACGCGTAGTGAGAATGTAAGCCGCGGCAATCAGTATCCACATGGCGACGGAGAGCGCAAGCGCGCCGAGGAAATCCGTAAACGAGCGCAGTGTGTTCAGGCCGGTCCGGAAGTTGCGAATCTTATCCGCGACAGCGTGGGCGAGTTTGTGAGAGACAACGCCGAGTGTTGCCTGGAAAAACTCCGCAACCAGACCGCCGGAGACACGTACAAGCACCAGAAAAATTGCGCCTGCCAGCGTTGCAACCAGCCCCCAGAGGCCAAACTTGCGGAAAATCTCAGGATGAGGCAGGCTTGTGCCGCCGAAGAGGATGGCAGTCGAAAAAAGCAGGGCCATGGCGCCCAGATCAAAGAGCCGCTCGACGATATAAACGGCAAGCTGAGAGCTGATCGGCAGGCCTGTCTTGCGCGCCACCAGCCAGGGGCGCGTCAGATCAGCAACGCGGCCAATCAGCGCCACGCCCGTGAAGCCGATCACCTGCGCGCTGAGCAGGGACAGCGGAGCCACCGGTTTGTTGGCGCGAATGAGCAAAGCCCAGCGCAGCCCGCGTAAAACAAAGCCTAGGTAGATGCAGCCGATGCCAAAGGCGACCAGCGTCCAGTCCGCACGACGGAAATCCTGTGCGAACAGGCGGAAGTCAAAAGGATGCTGGTGCTGCGCATAGACGCCGAGCGCTACAAGCGCGGCGAGGACGAGCAAACCGAAGAGAATCTGATTGCGTTTCAAGCGGACTCCTGCTTAACGAGGATGGAGCATGGTCGCCGGATTTGCGACTGGATTCGTGGCTTGATTTGTGGCTTGATCCGCGGTCTGGCCTGCACTCTGATCTGTGATTGTGGCTGCGCGCTCCCGACTTCTGCGTTCTGCCACGCGTTCTCTGGCACGCTGATTGACCCGCTCGTTGAAGAGATGAATTACGCGCGCTACGTAGATCTGCGTCTCGCGATAAGGCGGGATGCCGTGGAAGCGATCGACGGCTGCCGGTCCGGCGTTGTAGGCCGCAAGAGCGAGGGCGAGATTGTCGTGGTAACGCGCCAGCAACCAGTCCAGATACGCCGCACCGCCATGCACATTGTCCTCTGGCGCAAAAGCATTCCGAACGCCTAGCTCCTGCGCGGTTGCAGGCATCAGTTGCATCAGGCCCTCGGCGCCGGCGCGACTCACGGCGTGAGGATGATTCGAGCTTTCGGCCTCGATGATGCTGGCCAACAGATCGACATCCAGATCGTGCTCGTGGCCTGCGGAGACAAGTAACTGGCGCAGGTCTTCCAGACGCAGCGTTCCCGTTGCCGTCTGCGACAGAGCTGCGGCTACTTTCGGGGATGCATCGGGCACTAGCTCACGAAATCCGACAACCGAGGACGGCGCGAGATCGAGGAACTCCGAGTTGCCGGCATGCGGGTAAAGACGCATGTGGCCATCGACCAGTGCGTGATGGTCGCAGCGCATGGTGAATCCGTTGGCAAGCTGCACACTCTCTGCCGCGCTAGCAACCACAGGCGATAGGCAGACGGCCGCCAGCGCGAATGTGGAAAGCCGAATTGAGCATGTGCGGTGAAGCATGACAAATCCTTGGAAAACTTTACCAGAATCAGCGACCGGAGAGTTGACGATGCTCGATGGCAAGCTCCAGCATCGCAGCCACGCCGTCGTCGGTGTTGAGCGGCGCGATCAGCCAGCCTCGCACGGCCGCCAGTGTGCGCAACTCATCGGTTGCATTGCCCATCAGCACCCCGGTGCCCGCCCAATCGAGCATCGATTCGTCGTTCCAGTTGTCGCCGATGGCCATTGTCGCTTCGCGCGCAATGCCGAGTCGTGCGGCGATTCGCTCCAGTCCTGAGCGCTTGGAGATGCCCGGCGGCAGCAGGTCGAGTATGGAAAGATCGTGGCCCGGGTAGGCCGTGCGGATGACCTCAATTTTGCTGGCCAGCGGAGAATCGGCGATGCGCGCGGCCGCTTCTGTCATTTCGCGAAGGGTGCCCGCAGCCATGCCCTGAATGATCTCGACCTCTTCGCCCAGGGCGCTCTCAATGGGTCGGATGGCACGGATGGAGTCGCGGTTGGCCTCGACCCATTTGGCCAGCCGACCGCGAGCGATGGCCATATCTTCGACGACCAGATCCGGCGGCGACGGGCGGTCCAGCGTGAAGACAGTCATCCCGACTCCGCGCAAAAGAACGGCAAGCGAGCGTGCCAGTTCCGAGGGAAGATGACAGAAATCGATGCGGTCGCCGCGAAAGGTACGCGTGACAGCTCCATTGGAGGTGAGCAGCAAAGTTTCAGGGTGGAGGCCGACACCTTCCAGCAGTGGCGCGGTAAAGGCCTGCCGCCGTCCGGTGGCGATCACAATGTGAATGCCTGCCTGCTGCGCTTTGCGAAGCGCCTCTCGGTTGCGACGGCTGACGACGGTGCTGAAGTCCGGCAGCAGCGTGCCGTCCATGTCGATGGCGACCAGACCCACGGGCGAAGCGGGAGTGAATGCGGAATGCGCATCGGGGGCGCATGGAGCAGGGAACTCAGGCATGTCTTTAGTCTATCGGGCCGCATCCGGCGCAGCGGATCGACGTTCCGAGCAGGCGCGTTATGCTGGAGCTATGCGGAGAATGTGTGAGCGATGTCATGCGCGGCTCGGCAGGGAAGCCAGCGAAACGGCAACCGCCTGCCCGGCCTGCGGTGGCGCGCTCGTTGCCGATCCGGCTGTCGCCGGCGAGAACCCGGACGCTGCCTCTGGAATTTCCGAGACCATCGACCATCGCGGGATCGTGCTGCCTGCGCGGCATGCTGTCGGCGGAATCATTACGCCGTGGTAGGTGAAGGAGTAAGCTGCTCTGCATGCTGCTGAAATCCCGTTTTGCTTGAATCCGGTCGACTCGAGTTCCCATCCTACCGCGATAAGGCTGCGGAATAGTCGGGGCAGCGAGCATTTGCGGATACCCAACCTAGCAGCAAAAAACGCGTCAAGGATGGGCTGCGAAGGTGCCTGAGTTACATTCTTTCCCATGCCAAAAGATATGGCTCGTAATCCCCACTCGGGTGAGTTCCATTTCCTTCCCTTGGTTTCTCTACTACTAGTGCGCGGACTCGCTTGTGGCCGCGGCGACTGCGGCGCGGGGAAGCGGACTTCATCCGGTCCCTGAGCTTTTCTGTCGCCATTCCATCGGCTTGTCATATACTCCGAAGCATGCCGAAAACTGCCGCTTCCTTACTTGCTGTTTTTGCCCTGTGTTGCATCCGTCCTGTGGCGCTCTCGGCGCAAAGCTTTCGTGTCTATATTCCCGCCGATGCGCGCCCGCTGAAGAGCGGCGGCGAGCGCGCAAACCAGACTGGACCGATCGATGGCCGTCTGCTGTTGCTGCTATCAAACGATCCAGGCGGCGAGCCACGTATGCAGATCGATGACACGCCACGTTCGCAGAACATCTTCGGCATGACACTCGACGGAAAGCAGCCCGGCAGCGTCATTACCGTGGACGACAACGCGACCGGCTATCCCCACGCGCACCTGAACGAGCTGCCGCCGGGAAGTTATCGCGTCCAGGCTGTGCTGAATCTTTACGAGACGTTTCACATGGCGGATAACCGTACGATCAAGCTGGCCCCCGATCGCGGCGAGGGGCAGCGCTGGAACATCGCGCCGGGCAACCTTTACTCAAAGCCTTTGACCATCACGATTGGCGCAAACGGCAAGCCGCTGCATGATGTTTCGGTTGAACTCACTGAAGTCATTCCGCCGATTCCGCCGATCCCGGATTCCGAGTTTGTGCGGCGGATTCGCATCCAGTCGGCGCTGCTCACAAAGTTCTGGGGGCGGCCTGTGTATCTGGCTGCGACGGTGCTGGTGCCATCCGGCTTTGACCAGCATCCGAAGGCGCACTTTCCCGTGATGGTGTTTGAAGACCACTTCAACGATCGCTTCGATGAGTTTCGCACCACTCCGCCCGATGCAAATCTCAAGCCGGATTATTCCGAGCGCTTTCACCTTGCCGGTTATAACCGCATTCAACAGCAGGAAGCATATAACTTCTATCAGACCTGGATTTCGAAGCAGTTTCCCCGGTTCCTGGTGGTGAAAATACAGACGGCGAATCCGTTTTATGACGATAGCTATGCGGTCGATTCGGCCAACCTCGGCCCTTACGGCGAAGCGATTGAGACGGAGCTGATTCCTGCTGTCGAGCGGAAGTTTCGTGCCATCGGTCAGGGGTGGGCACGTTTCCTGTATGGCGGATCCACCGGTGGCTGGGAGGCCATCGCCGCGCAGATATTCTATCCGGATCACTACAACGGCGCCTTTATTGCGTGTCCCGATCCAGTTGATTTTCATGCGTACACAAACATCAATCTTTACAGCGATGCCAATGCTTACTTCCTCCAGGGTGCCAACAAACAGGTGGAGCAGCCGGCGATGCGCGACTACCTGGGACACGCCATGATTACGCAGCGCGGCGTGAACCAGTATGAGGCGGCGCTGGGTGACCACGGGCGATCTGGCGAACAGTACGACATCTGGCAGGCAGTCTTTTCGCCGATTGGCCCGGATGGCTACCCAGCGCGCATTTTTGACAAGCAGACGGGAGTGATTGACCACACAGTGGCGCAGTATTGGCATGACCACTACGATCTGACCGCGAAGCTGGAGCGCGAGTGGCCGGAATTGCAGCCCAAACTCGAGGGTTATGGAAAGCCGGACGTTATGAAAAGCGCGGCATAGATTTGCCGGAATTTCGAGGCTTGCCCATGCTTTTTCTTAACATAACGTCCCACCATATCCTATCTGCCAAGGCTCTGAAGCCAGTTCAGCAGTTTTCCATCCTGCTGCCATAACGGAACAGCCGCGGAGGGAACAGTGTTTGTAAACGCTTCTTCCAACGCCTTGCGCTTCATCTCGCCATCAATGCGCGCATAAATTTCAGTCGTTTTCAAGTCCGCATGACCAAGGATGTCCCGAATGTAAACCAAGTTGACCCCAGCTTGAAGCAGATGCATTGCTTTTGAATGTCGAAGACTATGAGGCGATATGACATCTGGGAGGGCCCCGGGATTTTTCTTGCGTGCAGACTCAACGCATTTATCAAGGATGTATTTGATCCCTGCCCGCGTGAGCCTTTCCCCATGCCGATTCGGGAACAGCGGATACGAGTGCTTGCTGCTGCCAGTCAAGCCGGCGTCAGAGATGTATCGGCGCACGATAGTAGCCGTCGGCTCCATGAGCGGAACTATGCGCGTTTTGCCGCCCTTGCCCGTAATCTTGATAGTTGCCGGCGGCTCTGCTCTGAAATCCCCAACGGAAATGTCAGCCATCTCCTGAACACGAGCGCCAGAATCGTACATCAGACTCAGCAAAACCATGTCCCTGCGGCCAGACATCTTTCTTGCGTCGGGTTGTTCCAGTATGAGCCTAACGCCATCTGGCGACATGTAGTTGACGGTTCCCGATTTCCCCCTTTTCTTGGGAATCGAAATCACCAACTGGTACTGGTTGAGGCGCATCACGTCTTCCGTCTGCATGAAGCGACAAAAGGAGTGAAGCGCCGCAAGACGCTGGTTCCTTGTTGAGACGCTGCAATTACGTTCATTTTCGAGCCAAGAGAGAAACGCGCATACCAGTTCTCTTGTCAGCAGTTCGAGTGTCATCTCCTCCGGAGGCGTATTTTCTTGCGACTTGCAGTATTTTATGAACAGCAAAAAAGTGTCCCTGTACGACAGGATTGTGTTTGGACTGGCGCCTGCCTCGCCGGGAAGATATCGGGCAAGGAACTTGCTCACGTAATAAGGGAAATCCGCTGCTTTTTTCATTACCATTCACCCCCTGGAATTACAAAGGCGGCGATGGCGTTTGCTTTCTCAATAATTTCAGGGAACATGTCCTGCGTTAGCCTGACATACTGCCCTGTGGCAGACAACGACGCATGGCCAAGATAGGTTGACAGGAGCGGCAGGGCACAGTACATGTCCATCCCTTTGTCCGTCATGGTCTTCAACGAATAAACCGAAAATGTGTGGCGAAAATCATGCAGTCTGGGACCGTTGCCGCGCCCGCCGTGTGAGATCCCCGCTGCCCAAACCACTTTCCTGAACCATGTGTAGATATTGTCCTGACTGACTACGCGGCCATCCCTGTGAGTGAAAAATGGTTCCTTGTCGTCTTTCGGTATCTTGTGGTAAGTGCCACTGTATCCGCGAAGTACCGCTAACAAAGAATCCGACAGGGGGATGAGCCTGTCTTTGTTGAACTTTGACTTCCGGATAGCGAGGATGCCATTGTCAAGATCAGTGTCACCGAGTCGAAGCCCAAGGGCCTCGGATATTCGCAGTCCGCATCCCAGAAGCAGTCTGAAAAGCACAGGCAGCATCACTGGCATCATGGAAGGGGTTCTTGCGCTGATTCGATCGCATGCCTCGAAAAAGCGGCGTAACTCTTCATGCGAGAAAATATGCGGGACAAACGCTCCTCTTGCTCGCGATTTCCGCGTTGGACGAGGCAAATGAACATCCACGCCTCTTTCTGACAAGTACTTCAGGAATTGGGTCGTCTCAACGATGCGGCGTATTTGTGTGTGCCTATTTTCATTTGGCCTGAACGAACACCATTCCTCAATCAACTCTTTCCCAATGCTTGCCTCATCGGCTTTCTTAGCGGACAAGAACCTTGAAAAACTCCGCAGGGAACGCGGTACTGCGTCGTATTTAAGGCCTTGCGCACGCTTGTAGCGGATGAAGTCGGCCATGTGCGCCGCGAATGGGCTTTCGTAATAGCGGGTAGTTTCGTCATTTTTCATTGGTGCGCGCCTCCAAACCGATTTTCGTGACCACAACAAAAGCCGGGGACTTCAACCGCGCACTCGCGCAATCTGGCGACATCGATCTTAAGGTATACGGATGTCGATTCTGTGTCGGTATGTCCCAGTGCTTCTGAAATGACTGGCATGGGTACATTGTTTTCAAGCAGCGCGCTTGCCAGGCTATGCCTTA
>JAKAXU010000017.1 GCA_021816455.1 Acidobacteriota bacterium | reverse complement strand
CCCTTTCCGCAGCCATAACACGCTTCGTCAACGTAGTTATGCCACAGAAATGACGGCCCTTCCAGCTATTTTTTTGCCCGCAGACTCTACCCTTTAACAGGCGGCGTGTGAGATATGCAGGCTAGCGCTCATTGTCTACACAGACGGGCAATGTCGAGTGTGGCTTTGCATTGAGGAAAAGCCACGCCGAGAGCGTCTTCCCTGTAAGCAGTGTGAGCGAAAGCGCTTTAAAATGTCAGGATGCGAACTCTGGGAGTGATTCCGGCGCGGCTTGGCTCGACGCGGCTGCCACGCAAAGTGCTGCTCGATGTGGCGGGACGACCGATGATCGAGTGGGTTTGGCGGGCGGCGGTGGCAAGCGGGCAGATGGATGAGGTGGTGGTGGCGACAGACTCCGCCGAGGTAATGGAGGCATGCGCCGAACGCGGAATAGCGGCGAGGATGACCTCCGCGGAGTGCGCCAGCGGCAGCGACCGGGTGTGTGAGGTGGCGCGGCTGGTGGAGGCCGATATCTACGTGAATATTCAGGGGGATGAGCCGCTGCTGACGCCGGGACACTTCCGGCCGCTGCTGGATCTGTTTGCACGCGACGAGGTGCGGGTGGGGACGGTGGCAGTTCCCTGCCCCGCCGAGGATGTGGGGAATCCGAATGCGGTGAAGGTGGTGACGGCGCGGAATGGGCGGGCGCTCTACTTCTCGCGGGCAACGATTCCGCACGATCGCGACGGGATGGGCGGCGTGGCGTGGCGGAAGCACCTGGGACTGTATGCGTATCGCCGGGATGCGCTGGAGGAGTTTGCGCGGCTGAGGCCCTCTGCGCTGGAGATGGCCGAGCGGCTGGAGCAGTTGAGGATGCTGGAAAACGGGATCGATATCTTTGTGGGCGATGCCGAAGGAGACACGATCGGCGTGGATACGGAGGCGGATCGGCGGCGCGTGGAAGAGATTCTGCTGGCGCGACGGTAGCCTGCCAGGCAAGCAGCGGAGTCAGCGGCCCGAAGTGACGTCGAGCTGGAGGTGGAATGCGGTTCGATCGGGAAGCCAGGCAAGGCGGACGGCGGTGAGATCGCGAACCAGATGATGCGCGGCGTGCAACTCCTGCGGGGTGTGCGAGAAGAGGGTGGCCACGACGGTGGCACCGGCGGCGCGTCCAGCGATGGCACCGGAGCCGGAGTCTTCGAAGACGATGCAGTCGGCGGGGTGGAGATCGAGCAGGGCGGCTCCGCGCAGGTACGGCTCTGGATGAGGCTTGCCCTGGGTGACCTGGTCTGCGGTGATGAAGCGCGCGGGCACAGGCAGGCCGGCGGCGGCCAGACGGACACGGGCCAGTCGCTCGGTGGCCGAGGTGACGACGGTCCAGCGGTCGGCGGGGAGCGCGGCAAGCAAAGCGGGAACACCGGGCAGAACGGTGACGCCTTCCTGGTCAGCGACTTCGAGGTCTTCAATGCGGCGCAGCTCGGCCTGATCGTCGAGATCGGGACGAAGCTTGCGCACGGTCTCGATGGCGCGGCAGCCGTGGGCTGTGCGGATGGCGAGTTCGGGATCGACGTTGTGTTCGAGCGCCCAGGCGCGCCAGCAGCGCTCAACCGAGCCGAGCGAAGAGATGAGAATGCCGTCCATGTCGAAGAGGAATCCGTTGCAGTGAAGGCTGAGCATGGGGCTGACTCCGGGGATGGATGGGAATGGCATTCAGGAATGCGTCGTTAAGGATGTGTCGTCAGGTGTGGCCGGATGGCGGGCGTGAGTTGGACCGGACCGCCAAGCGGACCGCCGCCGGAGAATGTGGTGGAACGGCCGTGACGCATCCGCACGTTGGGGCCAAGCATGAGGCGACCGGCACGAAGTGAAACGCTGCCGGTCCAGCGGTCAAAGACCCCGGAAGCGGAGCGAAGATTGGCGGAGGCGGGCGGGGCAAGCGAGGAGTTTTCCGGTGTGCTGTCGGCGGCTGCAAGACCTAGGTTGCCGTGTCTCCAGTCGAAGTTCATCTTCCCGGTGGCCGAAGCGAACCATTGCTGCTCGTTGACTCCTTCGGTGGTGAGATCGGCGTTGGCGGAGAGCTGACCGCCGGACCAGTTTGCATGGAGCAGCGCGGTGAGCGGAGCGGGCTGAAGATTGCGAGCGTCGAGATGAAGCTGAAAGCGCTGGCCGACGTCGGTCCGATCGAGTGTTCCGGAGGCCTGGAGCGTGCCGCCAGCCAGAGCCGCGTGGAACGAGTCCAGCGTCCATGTAGTGGCCGGATCGCCCGGAGCGTGGTGGAGGGTGGCGGCACAATGGGTGAGGGTCAGGCGATCGAGCGTGAAGGCTTCCGCCTGCACGGCAATT
This sequence comes from Acidobacteriota bacterium, assembly GCA_021816455.1. Lineage (GTDB taxonomy): Bacteria > Acidobacteriota > Terriglobia > Terriglobales > Acidobacteriaceae > Acidicapsa. The sequence continues at coordinate 53,423 of JAKAXU010000017.1, read as the reverse complement.
CGCAGAGGCGGCCAGGCAGTGGCGGATTCGGGATGGACACGGCTGGCGATGGAGGCGAAGAAGCCGGCGTGGGTCTGGTCCGGGGTCAGGGCACGTTCGAGCGCGGCGGCGTCGAGATGATCGAAGAGGGCGGAGAGGGAGGCAACGCTTGCTTCGCTGACCGGGGAAAGCGGTTGAACGAAGGCGACCTGAGCACGCAGCGGGCCGCAGGTAAGCGCTCCGTGCAGGGCGACCGAGGCGGGATCGAGGGTAAGTGTAGCGTCCGGGATCAGCACGGGAAACGCGAGCGACGGGTGAGTCCAGCGGGCATTGTGGAGATGAAGCGAGCCGGTGAGGGCATCGGAGGAGAGATTGGAGGGCGTTGCAGCATCCTCCCAGGGACGAATCCAGGGACCGGAGGACTGAAGATGCATCTCGGCGGCACCCTCGGTGAAGCCATCGAGAAGGCCAATCCGATCGTCGCCTGTGCCAAAAGCCGCAGTCCAGGAGCGCAGGCGCGCCAGCGAAGCGGTGCCGGTGAGACGGAGCCTGTAGCCGGAGGTGGCGAGTGCCAGTGTAGCGAGGCAGTCGGAGGAGTTGGAGGCGGAAGATTTGCCGGAACAGACGGGGAGCGGGATGCGCGCCCCGAGCGTGCCGGAGGGATCGGGCTGGAGGGTGATACGCGGCAGGGTCCAGGGCTGGCTGAGGACGCCACCGCGCAGGACGGCTCCGGTGAGGCTGAGCGAACCGGTCCAGATTGGGACGGTTGGGAGCGGGTTGTCGGACAACTTAGCCGCGCCCGGGCGGCGAGGCAAGGCGACGGAGCCCGAAGGCACGGAAGGCGAGGGAGTGACGAAGCGAAGCTGGCCGTCGAAGAGGCCCGATGCGGCGAGGCCGGGCGCAAAGTCACTGCGCATGGTCCGGAGCAGATCGAGCGCGGCCTGAGCGGGAATCTTCTGGAGGGTGACAGTCTGCTGACGCGGCAGATGCTCGGATGGGTCGGGAATCTCTGCGGCGTAGAGCAGATGACCGTCGCCGATGCTGGTATCGCAGTGAAGCTGATGGATGGCATGGGTCGAATGCAGGAAAATGAGGCCGCAGTTGGAGTCGAAGTCGAGCGGAGCGATGGGTCCAAGTTCGGCGCGATGGACGTTGGTGGCGCGCAGGCGGCCCTGGATGGAAGCGCTTTCTGCTGTGCCGTTGAGGGCCAGATCGGCGGTCAGGTTGCCGCGCCAGCCAGCGTCGTCGCCGAGCAGGAGCAGCGAAAGCTGGCCGAGCTGCGCGTTGCGCCATGCAAGCTGAAGATGAACGGGCATCTTACGCAGGGCGAAGGCTGATTGGAGACTGCCTTCGAGACGGATCTCGCCTGAATCCTGGCCTTCATCGCCACTGACAGCAATGTCGGTGCGGATGGGCTGGCCGCGCAGACGGATGCGCCACTGGCCGGGCTGGTCCTGCCAGAAGGAGAGATCGGCGTTGATGAGGGAATAAGGGATTTTCTCGTAGCCGGATTTGAGGTTGATGCGGGATTCGGAGGCTTCCAGATAAGGGAAAGGCGTTTTGCGGGAGCCGGCGGCGGAGACAGCTCCGGCCAGATGCTGCTGAGCGGGTCCTGCGAGAAGCGCCTCCAGGTTCCAGCGCCCGGCATCGTTGCGCACGAGGTTCAGGCTGGCCTGATCGACGCGAATGCTGCTGAAGACAGGCCGCCCGCGCAGGAGCGAGAGAAGATTGACGGAGGCGATGACGTTGCGGGCGGTGAGCAGCGGCTCGGCCCCGAAGGAAGCATCTTCACTGACGGTGAGATCGTGGAGGATGAAGGCGGGGGTGGGCAGCAGACGCCAGTCGACGCCGGAGAGATGCACGGGGCGACCGAGCGAACGGGCCAAGGCCGTGGTGAGGGTGCGCTGATATTGGCGAATGCTGAGGAACGAAGGCAGAACGAAGGCGAGCAGGAGCAGAGCGAGCATTGCGCCTGCCACTACCCAAAGGCGAAAGCCAACCGGGCGAGGAGAGGACGCATAGGCTGCCGACGCGTCGTTCATGCTTTATCGCACCACGTGAAAGGTTCGTTTCCAGCGCGTGTCAGTGAAGAAGTGCGTGGCGACATGGGTCATCCAGGCGATGCGGTCGCCGATGCCGGTCTTGTCCATCTGATCGTCAGGAGTGACGAAGGACCAGAAGTTGAAGAGCGGTCGGCCAACGATGTTGGCGCGGGGAACGAAGCCCCAGAAGCGGGAGTCAAGGCTGTTGTGTCGATGGTCGCCCATCATGAAGTACATGCCGGGTGGAACGACGAGATCATTGCCCTGGACGTGATTGGCGAGATCGACGGCCCACTCGCTGGTGACGTCGCCGGAGTCAAATGGAGAGACGGATGGGAAGTCGTCGATGTAAGGCGAGTAGGTGTCTTCCGGCCAGAGCCTGGCGTAAGGCTCATTCTGCGCGACTCCGTTGAGGATGACGACGCCGTTGCGCAGGTGAATGTGGTCGCCGGGAATGGCGATCAGGCGCTTGACGAGATACATGTCCGGGTTGCCGGGCTTGAGGAAGACGACGATATCTCCGCGTCGCGGCTCCCGGTAGCGAACCAGCGGCATCCAGCGCGTAGGTGGGGCCAGGGTGATGCGGTCCACCAGGAGATGGTCGCCGACCAGGAGGGTCTTCTCCATGGAGCCGGAGGGAATGACGAAGTTCTGTGCGATGAAGGTGAGCACGAAGAGGCCGACGACAAGCACCGAACACATGCCAGAGAGCGACTCCAGCGGGGTCTCGGCAGCGTTGGGCGCCGGTGCACCGGAGATTTCGGATGGCGATTGCTGCGTGAGGGTTGCTGAGTCTTCTGCAGTCTGCTTTCTGGGCTGTTTCGAAGGGGTCATCGAATGCTTTCCAGTGAATCGGTGTCGAAGGCGCAGGCGTCGGCCACGGGAGCGCGCGGGCCTAACGCACGACGTGGAAGAGACGCGTCCAGCGGACGGCATCAAAGATGCGCGCCGACAGACCGCCATCGTGTCCGAGTCTATCATCCGCGGGGCCGGAGACCATTACGGGCACGGTTGGCCGCTCCGGGATCGACGGGCGGCGAAGCGAAAGGTAGATGAGGACGGGAGAAGCGACGATGCGATCGCGATCGACGAAGCCCCAGTAACGGGAATCGAGGCTGTGCGCGCGGTTGTCGCCGAGAACGAAGTACTGTCCGGCGGGGACGGTCAGCTCGCCGTTGTGCACGAGCGGCTGCATGGTGCGCCACCAGACAACGTCCATGCGGGGATCGGTGTACTCAGCAGCGGGAAAATCGGCCAGAGCCGCCTGGGAATAGCCGGATTCCGGAGCGAGATACGGCTCGGCGAGCGGTCTGCCGTCGATCCAGACATGATTGTTGACGATCCGGAGGTGGTCGCCGGGGATGGCGACGATGCGTTTGATGAGATATTCCTGCGGATGAAGAGGGGAGCGAAAGGTGACGATCTGCTGGCGCGCAGGCGAAGCGCAGGCAAGCAGGCGATGCCAGGGACCGGCAGGAGCAAGCGCGATGCGGTTGACGAGCAGAAAATCGCCGACGAGCAGGGTCGGTTCCATGCTTTCAGAGGGAATGACGACCGGCTGAACGATGAAAGTGACGGCGAAGAGCGCGACGAGGGCGCTGCGCAGGAGCGAGAGCAGAGCTTCCGCAGGTCCGTGCAGGAGCGGTCCGGAGGCAGCGGAGCCGGAATGCAGCGAGTGCCGGAGTGCGTGGGCGGAAGAGTCGTTGGCGGTCATGACTCGGTCTCCGGACCGATCAAAGAGTTTACGCCAGAGGCGACAATCTGATCGAGGGCAATGCGAGCGGCTTCCTGCTCGGCTTTTTTCTTGGTGCTGCCAAGGCCGCGGGTGAGCGGCTGGGAGAAAGAGCCGTCCGGACGGCGGATGCGCAGCATGACCTGATAGCGTTTGCGATGATCGGGGCCTGTCTCCTCCTCGACGGTGTAAACGGGCGTGCCGGAGTGGGCGGCCTGCAACTGCTCCTGGAGAGCGGATTTGCAGTCGCCGAGCGTGGTGTCGAATTGAATCCTGGCGGCGAGTTTTTGTGCGGCTTCGCCCAAAATATGCCGCTCGGCGAAGCGTCGGACTGCGCTGAAGCCTCCGTCAAGGTAAAGCGCAGCCAGGACGGCTTCCATCGCATTGGCCAGCAGGGTCATCTTGCGGCGCCCGCCGGTGCGCTCTTCTCCCTTGCCGAGCAGCAGATGGCTGCCGAGGTCGAGCGATTCGGCGACCTGCGCCATGTGTTTGCGGCTGACCAACTGAGCCTTGACGCGTGTCAGTTCGCCCTCCTGCCACTCCGGATTGAGGGAAAAGATGGCCTCGGAGACGACCAGGCCCAGGACGGCATCTCCGAGAAACTCCAGTCGCTCGTTGTCATGACGGACGGAAGCAGGATCGGCGGTGTCGGCGGCGCGTTCGTGACCGAGTGAGCGGTGTGTGAGGGCGAGCACGAGCAGATCGCGTCTGGCAAAGCGATGGTCGAGGATGATTTCGAGGCGGCTGAGATCGGCTTCGCGGCTCAAAAGGATGCCTCACATTCCAGGATTCGCCGGGGCCAGGTTCATGGTAGCCGCCGGAGGGGGCAAAGCGATCGGGAACGGGGAGTTTCCTTGTCTATCATTATTGCGCATACGCCCTCGATCCACGGAATGCTGTCCGTAATGGAGTATGCGGTGGAGTCATTGCGGGGAGGCAACCGGATCCGGGATGACCGGGGTCGGTGCAGAGATGGCTGGCTGCTGGGCGGCTGAAGGCTGGACGGCTGGCTGCTGGGCGGCTGAAGGCTGGGCGGCTGAAGGCTGGGCGGCTGGCGGGGATGTCTGAGGATCGCCTTCGTCGTCCGTCTCCACATCGCAACGGTGGCCGTTGACGGCGTAGGCTGTCCGGAGACCGCGCTGTGCGGCAAGGCGCGTATCGAGTTGGCCATCGCGGGCGGCCAGCGCGGCTTTGTATTCCGCGATGGCCTGGTCCCGTTTGCAGTCAAGGTCGAGGAGGCGACCGAGGTAGATGTACGACCAGGCAACGATACGCGGCTCTTTGGAAGCGGCGACGGCTTTCTGGAAATAGTCGATGGACTGAGCGGGCTGTCCGCTCATGACGGCGACGCGCGCGAGGATGAAATCGGCGCGGCCAACGCCCTGGCCGGGAATGGTGGATGGGTTGGCGAGCGCAATCCGGGCGAGGCTTGCAGCGGTCTTGAGGTCGCCGGTCTCCAGGCGCGCTTCCGCCAGATCAAGCCCTTGCAGAGAGCGCGGTTTGCTGCGGCTGAGCACGTCGGCATCGACGGTCGGGTCAAAGTCGATCTTGCGGATCAGGTGCGCCTCATGATCGACGTCCATGCTGTAGACCATCTCTCCGATGACGTCGGGAAGACTGGCAGGGTCTTTTTCAAACTGCATCAACTGGGAGTAAAAGTAGCCGGTAAGTACCCATCCCTGCTGCATGTCATGCTGAACAAGCGCCTGACGGACGCGCTCCATCTTTTCGGCGACGGCATTCTTCGCGCTTTCGATCTTTTCGAAATCCTCGCGGGTGGCGTCGGGCGGAACGACATAAGGAGTGATGCCGGTGTCCATGGTTCGCGCTTCGATGGCCTTGATGAGGCACTCGATGGTGAGCGAGACGGGATTGCTTTTGTACTGGTAGTCGATGGGAGCGTCCTGGACGAGCTTAAGCAGCGGCAGGAAGCGGTCCATCGAGTCGCGGTGGAGCAGCAGCAGCGGCTCGATGAGGTAATGCAGGTAGGTATGGCGCACCTCGTTCATGGGGATGACGCCGTGTTTGGGAGAGACGACATCGACGTAATCGGTGCCGTAGATGCGGGCGTTGATGGTGTTGGGAGAGAGCTGCGGCTCGACGACCACCAGGAAGCGGCGGCCATCGTAGCCGGGCACGGGCATCTTGAGGTAATAGCTCGTGCTGAGGATCATTTTGGTAAGCGTGTCGTGGAGACTGGCGGCGATGCTGTCGTAGTCGCGGCGATGAATGAGCCAGAGGCCGTGGAGATCGACGGCGGCGGAGAAATCGCGCAGAGCTGGCAGAATATCGACGACCTGAGTGGCGTCAGGGGGCATGTCGGTGAGATCGACGGAGGTTTCCAGGTCCGGCGGGGGGGTGAGATAAAGCGCAAGCGAGATGTACTGGGTGACGTCGCGGATGGTGCCGGTCATGTTGTGTTGCTGGATGAAGAGACAGACCTGGTCGCGCTTTTTTCTGGCGGATTCGCTGGCGGCGAGAGCTTTGTCGATCTGCTGCCGCAGTTCGAGGCGAATCGGCTCACTGTCGACAAGGCCGTCATTGTAGCCGCAGGCGTTAAGCGCGGCGGCCATGGTGAAGACGGTCTCCGAGGTGGTCAGCGAGATCGACGGGCCATCCGGGTCGACGAGCGATGGGGATTTTTCGTGCTTGTAAACAGGGCGTCCCGAAGGCGATGCCGTAGCAGCGGGAGCGTTGGCAGCAGCGGAAGAATTGGAAGAGCTGGAAGAGGGGCTGGACTGCGCGTGAAGCGGCACAGCGACGGGGAATGAGGCGGCAAGCGCCAGAGCAAAGGCAGCGGAAAGCACGAAAGCGGCGGATGGAATGCGTTTCGACATCACCCAGAGTCTAGTCCATCCGGCGCGGGATGGAAAACCGACGGCCGGAGCAAAGTGGGAGGAGATGCGGCTGCAATCGCGGCAAAAGCGGCTCAGCCGAATGGCTGCTCGATGGAAGCGCTCTGTGGTGTGAAGAGTCGAGCGCCGTCGGGAGTGATGTGCATATCGTCCTCAAGACGTACCCCGAAGTCGCCGCGGAGATAGATGCCCGGCTCGTCGGAAAAGGTCATGTTCGCCTGAAGCGGAAGCGGGTTACCCTGCACCAGATAAGGCCACTCGTGCATGTCGAGGCCGATGCCGTGGCCGACGCGATGGGTGAAGTGCGCGTAACCGGGGCCGAAACCGCTGTCGGTGATGACCTTGCGCGCGGCGGCATCCACCGAGCCGCAGGGGACGCCGGGACGCGCGGCGGCAAGCGCTGCGCTCTGCGCGCGATGGACGATATCGAAGACCTGCTTCATGCGGTCGGTGGCTTTGCCGAGGACAAAGGTGCGGCTGATGTCCGACTGGTAACCTTGGACGATGCATCCGTCGTCGAGAAGGACGACGCTGCCTTCGTGGATGGTCTGGGGTTGGGGCGAGCCGTGCGGGAGCGCGGAATAGGCATCGACCTGGCAGCTTGCCTCACCGGGAAAGCCGGAGCGCTGGTAGCCGGCGGAGATCCAGGCGGTGACCTGACGATTGGTGACGCCCGGGGTGATGGATTGCCAGGCGGCGCGATAGACGGCGAGGGTGACGTTGTTGGCCAGTTGCATCAGCGCAAGCTCGGCCGGAGACTTGACGGCGCGACAGCCAGCCGTGACAGGCGTGGCGCTGGCCAGAGTGAAGGCGGGAGCTGCGGAGCGGATGCCGTCAGAGAAGACAAACGGGACGCGCTCCTCGATGCCGAGCTTGCCGGAGCGTATGCCGAGGTCGCCGAGACCTTTGGGAACCAGCGCGTAGGGATCTTCGTTTTCCTGCCAGGTGTAGACGCGTGAGAATTGGCCGCCGGGAGCATTCTGCATGAGATTGCGCGCGCGCTCCTCCTCGAAGGTCGGCGCGACGTAGAATGGCGCGCCGCTGCGCGGCAGGACACAGACAAAGAGGCGCTCGGAGTTCCTCCAGTGAATGCCGGTGAAATAGACGAGCGAGGAACCGCCGGCCAGGACGATGGCGTCCAGCCCGGAGTCGTGCATTCTGCGCTGGGCGCGCTCGTAGCGATGCTCGCGTTCGGTGAGAGAGATGGGCTGGGCTTCTGCGCTGCAGTCGCGGAGCTGCAAAAAGGCTGGCGGCAGCGGGCTGGGTGACTCCTGCGCAGAGACCGAAGCGGCGTCGAGAGCAAGAGCGGGAAGCAGAAGACCCAGACCGGAGGCGAATGCGCGGCGATTGATCATGATTTCTCACTGTACTACGCAGAAGTGCGCCTATACTTTCGCATGGAGCGACGGGGAGCTGTGCGAATGAGGAAAAGAACGTGGATGGCGCTGGGATTGCTGCTGGCAAGTGCGACAGTGTTGCATGCGCGCGTGACGCGAGTGGAAGTGACGGAACGTATCGTGACGGAAGCTACGGCCACAACCCCGACAGTGGAACGGATTCGCGCGAAGGTGTACTTTTCTTTGCGTCCGGAAGACAAGGCAAATCGCGGGATCGTGGATCTGGACAAAGCGCCGCGCGATGCGAAAGGCGAGGTGGAATTTCAAGCCGATCTGCTGGTGGTCCGCCCGATCCAGGGAGGCAATGGATCGATGCTGCTGGAGATTCCCAATCGAGGCGGGACCGGCTTGCTGGGATTGATTGACGGTGGCGCGGGAGTGCCGGAAAATTCCGGACAGATGGGAGATGCGTGGTTGCTGCGTCAGGGATTTACCTATGCGTCTCTGGGGTGGCAGTGGGATGTGCAGCGCGGACCAGGAAAGCTGGCGCTGGAGGCACCGGTGGCGATGGGCACGCCACCGCATGCGCATATTACGGGCCTGCTGCGCGATGACTATACGCCGTGGCGGGTGGAAGAGGAGATTCCACTGGGACATGTGATTCTGGATCGGATCGGAGGGACGGAGTATGCGGCGGCCGCGCCCGAGGATGCCAGGAATGTTTTGACCGTACGGGACAGCTATCACGGAATGCGAAGGGTGATCCCGCGCGCGGAGTGGAGCTTTGCGCATACGACGAACGGAAAGCTGGTTGCAAGCGATCGGTATGTCCATCTCAACGGAGGATTCCAACCGGGAAGGATTTATGAACTGGTCTATGTGGTGCAGGATCCGGTGGTTGCCGGGCTGGGATTTGCAGCGGTCCGCGATTTTGCATCGTGGAGCAAGCACGATGCGAAATCCCTGACGTCGGCGCATCGGGTGTATGCGGCGGGGATTTCGCAGTGCGGGCGCTTTCTGCGGGATTTTGTGTATGAGGGCTTCAATGCCGACGAAGAGGGAAAGATAGCTCTGGATGGCGTGCTTGCGCATGTGGCCGGAGCCGGACGCGGCAGCTTCAATGTGCGGTTTGCGCAACCGTCCCGGGATGCTGAGCCAAGCTCGTCCATTGACTGGCCGACGGATATTTTTCCCTACACCGATCGCCCTGAAAGCGATCCCCTGACGCCGGATGCAGCAGCGAGAGGGTTGCTGGACAAGGCGCGCCAGGAAGGTGTGGTGCCGAAGATATTCTTTTCGAATACCTCCCACGAATACTGGAGCCGCGCAGAGTCGCTGACGCATACGACAGCGGATGGGCAGAAAGATTTTGCGCCGGGGAAGAATGTGAGGATTTACTTCTATGCTGGATTGCAGCATTTCTCCGGACCGTTTCCTCCGCGAAAGGGTGTGGGTCCACTGGCAAGCCAGCAGTGGATGAGTCCGTTGCCGATCCACTGGTTCTGGCGAGCGATGGTGGCAAATATGGACGCGTGGGTTCGAGGCGAAAAACAGCCGCCGCCAAGCCGGTACCCGACGCTTGCATCGGGAACGCTGATAAGACGCGCAGAGCTGCGTTTTCCAACGATTCCAGATTTGAACCCGCCAGCCACGATGGCCGAGGGTTGGAAGCTGGACTTTGGCCCGCATGCCGCACAGGGAGTTCTGGAGCGGCAGCCGCCGCGCATCATGGGCGAGTATCCGGCGCGAGTGCCACAGGTGGATGCCGACGGGAATGACCTGGGCGGGGTGAGATTACCGGAGATGGATGTGCCTCTTGCGACGTATACGGGATGGAATCTGCGAGCAGCCGCCATCGGCGCGCCGATGGATCGATTGCCGTTTCTCGGGTCGTTTGTGCCGCTGGCGCGTACCACCGCAGAGGCGGAAGCGAGGCACGATTCGCGACGGCCGATTCTGAGCCGGTATGCCAGCAGAGAAGCGTATGTAGCGGCATATACGCGTGCGCTGGATGGGCTGATTGGCGCAGGCTACGTGCTGGCGGTCGATCGCAGCGCAATGCAAAAGCAGGCTGGCGTGGAGTGGGAGTGGGCGATGCAGCAACCCGGAGACTGAGGCGACCGCGTGGCCGGGCTTCTTATCCGTGGACGGAGACGTCTGCGAAGGAAAGAACGGCGAGTCCGCGCACGGGTTTGCCGTAGACGCGGGCTGGCTCGAAGACGCTGAAGAGCAGCTTGTCTTCGATGGCGGAGCGCGTCCTGGAATCGTTGGGACCGGAGACGATGCGATAGTCATAGACGAGGCCATCGGGGTTGACATAGGCCTCGACGACGACCGGAGCGCCGGAGTTATCGATGGAGCCGTCGGAGGCAACGGCGGGAAGCTCGTAGAGCAGACGGGGCGAGGTGGCCGCGCCAAGCGGCTCATCGAGCGCAGAAGCGCGCTCCGGACGCGCGAACAGCCCCACCATCAGCGCGACGGAGCCGAGCAGCAGAACGGCGCTGGCAAGCCCGGTGGAAAGCTGAAAGAGAAACGGCCCGATGCTGTTGGACCAGGCAAGTTTCCACTCCGGAATGCGGCTGTATATCTTTGCGCGACGCTCCCGGTCGAGTGCGATGCGAATGCGCAGGGAAAGATCGCGCGGAGCCTGACGAGGACCGCGCACCGGGCCAAGCGAAGAGAGCGCGCGAAGCAGCGATTCCTGGGCGCCGAACTCCTGCGCGCAGGCCGAGCATGTATCCAGATGGCGGGTGATCCTCTGCATCTCCCGGCCAGGCAGACGGCCATCGAGATATTCGCTGAAGCGCGAGCGGGCGGCGCTACAGGGATCGAGTGGGATCATAGAGCCTCCTGACTGTGCATGGCTCCGGGATGGGAAGCCCCACAGGTCGTTCGATCGGATGCGTGAACGAGAATTTGCCGAAGACTGCTTCGACCGCGGGCGAGACGCGATTTGACGGTGCCAACATTGACGCCGAGCATCTCGGCAATCTCTTCGTAGGAAAATCCTTCGACATCGCGAAGAAGGACGGCCATGCGAAAGGACTCCTGCACCTTTTCAAGGGCGGATTCAAGCCTCTCACGGGCCTCCTGATGAAAGAGCATCTCGTCGGGCTTTTCGGCCGGGTCTTCCAGCATGTCCTTGAGCAGCAGTGGCTCCTCGCCTTCGCTCGCGACGGCTTCCGCCTCCAGCGTGATCTCCTGCCGTTTGTGGCGTGACCACCAGCGGCGCTGATTCAACCCTTCATGGAGCGCGATCCGGTAAATCCAGGTACAGAGCGAAGACTCCTGATGAAAACCACGAATGCCGCGGAAGACCTTGACGAAAACTTCCTGAGTGAGATCGGCGGCATCGGCGGGATCGCGGACGGTCCGCACCAGGAGGCTGTAAATGGGCTGATGATAGCGCGTGATGAGCCAGGTGAAGGCATCTTCGGAGCCTGCCTGAAGCTCATGAACCAACGCCGCCTCCGGCGCATTGACCGCTACCGCACTGGTGAGATTGCCCAAATGATTGTCCCCCGAGACTTCCCTTTGCCAATGACATTACCTCAAGCGGGCAAGAGTTGGCATTAAAAATCTGATCCGGACGGCCGGAATGCCGAGAATTCTAGGGCGAAACAGTGCGCTACACTGAGTTCGCAGCCCGATCGAGGGCCTGCGAAGCTCTCTTGCCGATCGGGGAATGTTATGACAAAGCCAGCATCAACCGTAAAGCTGAGTGAAGAGGAATGGCGGCAGCGGTTGACGCCGGAGCAGTACCATGTGCTGCGCGAAAAAGGAACCGAGCGGCCATTTACCGGGACGTTGACACAGAACCACGAGACGGGAGAGTATCACTGCGCGGGCTGCGGAGCGATGCTCTTCACGAGCGAAGCCAAGTTCGACTCCGGATGCGGATGGCCGAGTTTTTTTCTGCCTGCGGACGGAAGCGGGATCGTGGAGCACGAAGACCTGAGCTTTGGAATGCGGCGGATTGAAGTGACCTGCGCGCACTGCGGCGGGCATCTGGGACATGTCTTTCCGGATGGACCGCGTCCGACGGGTCTGCGCTACTGCATCAACTCAGCTTCGCTGACCTTTGAGCGGCGCTGATGACGGAAAACCGCTTCCGATGCAAGGCATGACTGGCTGGCAACCGCTTCCTGAATCCGTCTTCGCACTTGCCGCCGCCGAGCCGTTCTCGCTGCTTTTTCATACCGCGCGATACTCGCAGGAGAATCACCAATCGCGGTTGTTTCGCAGGCCCGTCCGCAGGATTCAGGCGTTCACTCAGGAAGAGATTCCAGCGGCCTTTGCCCTCCTGGAGCGGTCGCTGGACGAAGGACTGCACGTGGCCGGTTACTTTGTCTACGAATGCGGGCGACACTTCGAACCGACCATTGGCGCAGGTCTTCCGCGAACGAGCGATGCACAGAGCGCACCGCTGATCTGGCTGGGCTGCTACGCGGAGCCGCTGGTCTTCGATCATGCAGCGACTTCGCAAGCCGGGGATGAGTTTGCCGCGAATGGCGTGGAGGAGGATGCGAAGAGTGAAACAGAGCGATGGCGATTGCGCATCTCTTCGGCGGAGTATCGTTGCAGGATCGAGGCGATCCTGGAAAAAATTCGCGCCGGCGAGAGCTATCAGGCGAACTTTACCGACGCGGTGGAATTTTCCGTTGCGCGGCACTCGGCAATGGCGCTCTATCGGCGGCTGATTCGGCAACAGCCGGTAGCGTATGGAGCATTTCTCGATCTGGGCGAACGGAAGATTCTGTCCTTTTCGCCGGAGTTGTTTTTCCGTCGGGATGGCGAGCGCGTGGTGACTCGCCCGATGAAGGGAACGATGCCGCGCGGAGTGGATTCGGCGGAGGATGAAGTTCAGGCGCAGCGGCTGCGGAAAGACCCAAAGAATCGTGCCGAGCACGTGATGATTGTCGATCTGCTGCGCAACGATCTGGGACGCATCGCTGAGATGGGCAGCGTGCGCGTTGAAGACCTCTTCACGGTTGAGCGATATCCGACTCTGCTGCAGATGACTTCGACGATCTCGGCGCGCGTGCCGGAGAAGCTCGATTTCTACGCGATCTTTCGTGCTCTGTTTCCGTCCGGATCGATTACGGGCGCCCCGAAGGTGCATACGATGCGCATTCTTGCCGGGCTTGAGGCACATCCACGCGGGGTCTACTGCGGCGCGATCGGCTATTTTTCTCCGGATCGCAAGGCGGTCTTCAATGTGGCGATCCGAACGCTGGAGATTACAGGGGAACGCGCGACGATGGGCGTAGGCGGAGGGATTGTGGCGGATTCGCGGGCAGATGAGGAGTACGGCGAGTGTCTGCTGAAGGCAAGCTTTCTCTCCTGCCGGACGCCGGAGTTCGAGCTGATCGAGACGATGCTGTGGAGGGATGGCGTGAAGCTGGAAGAGCTTCATCTGGAGCGGCTGAAAGCTTCGGCGCAATACTTCGATTTTGACTGCGATACGGGCAAAGTGCGAGAGCGCATTGCAGAAGCCGGGCGAGGGTGCAGGCCGGGAGTCGGACATCGGTTGCGTCTGCTGCTGAACCGCGAAGGCGAATGCCGCGTGGAAGCGCATCCTCTGGGCGACTGGCAGGCGCATGGAAGGATTGCGCTGGCGGCAGAACGAGTGAACTCGACCGATCGGTTTCTGCGCCACAAGACGACGCACCGCGCACTCTACGATCGCTATCGCGGACTGGCCGCCGAGCGCGGCCTGGATGACGTGATCTTCCTGAACGAGCGCGGAGAGCTGACCGAGGGAGCGATCAGCAATCTCTTTGTGGAACGCGATGGATGGCTGCTGACGCCGCCGCTGAGCGCGGGAGTGCTGCCGGGAGTCTTTCGGCGGCAGGTGCTGGAGAGTCGATCCGAGGCGCGCGAAGAGACGCTCACTCCGGATGATCTTCAAAGGGCCGAAAGGATTTATCTTTGCAACGCGCTGCGCGGGATGTACCCAGTCCGGCTGGTGGAAGAGCGGGCCTGCTCCGACGATGCGGACGGTGGCCCCGATCCTATTCACAGTTAGTGAACACCCGCAGAGAGAAGCAAAAGCGGGTATGCTCTCTCTATGCTTTTCCGTCTGGTATCGAAGCTCGTCCTTCCTATCGTCGCCTGGGCGGCGTTTCCTGGTCTTCCCGCTGTCGCTCAGAGCCAGACCGGAGTCGGGACCAGAGCGCATCTCGACAGGCAACTCGACACGCAACTGGCTGCGATTGCCGCCGCGCACCACGGCAGGCTGACGGTTTTTGCAAAAAATCTGCGCACCGGCGAGACGGCAGCGCTGGCGGCCGATGAGCCGGTGCAGACGGCATCGGTGATTAAGCTGGCGATCCTGCTGCACGCCGCCGAACAGTTGCGTGCAGGCAAGGCGTCGATGGATGAAAAGCTGGTGCTCACGAAGGACAATCAGGCTCCGGGATCGGGGGTGCTGAATGACCTGGATACGCCGCTTGCGCTGACGCTGCGCGATGTGTTGACGCTGATGGTGGTGTTGAGCGACAACACGGCGACAAATATGGCGATCGACCGCTTTGGGCTGCACAATATCGACGCGACGATTGTGGCGGCGGGACTGCACGATACGTGGCTATACAAGAAGATTTTTCTTCCTGCGACCGAGGCGATGCCTGCGGATCAGCCGAAGTTCGGGCTGGGCAAGACGACGGCGCGGGAGATGGCATCGATCATGGAGCGGCTGGTGGAGTGCAGGCTCGATCTGTCGGGTGGTCCGGCGCAGACGGCCGATGGCCCGATCTGCGGCCAGATGCTGACGATGCTGCGCGAGCAGCAGGACCGCGACGGACTGCCGCGCTATCTGGAGACGCTGGACACCAGCGAGCAAGGCTCGGCGATCGGGAACAAGACGGGGGCGCTGGACGCGGTGCGCAACGACGTGGCGGTGATTGCCTCGAAGGCGGGGCCGATTGTGATCGCCGCCTTTACCCAGGAGAATGCCGACCAGCGCTGGACGGGCGACAACGAAGCACAGAAGACGCTGGGCAAGGTGGGCGAGGCGGTGGTGAAAGCCTGGTCCCCGGCAGGACTGGACCCGACGGTGATCGACTGGAAGAATCCTCTGGCGAAGCAGCCGACACGGTAAAACAGGCTGCCTCCTTCAGTCTGGTTTCGGCAATTCTGCCTCAGTAGATGAGCTTGAGCGAAAGCTGAATCTGGCGCGAGGTTCCGGCCGTCCTGCTGATCTCTCCGAAGCCTGCGCCTTCGATGGTATTTGCGGGCAGGCTCATGTTGACGAGGTTGAAGAGGTTGAAGAACTCGCCGCGAAACTGAAGATCGATGAGTTCTCCGCCGCGTCGTCGATGACCGTAGGGTGTGTCCTTGATGAGGGCGTAGTCGAAGTCGTAGTAGGCCGGACCGCGAAAGGTGTTGCGGCCAAGCGTGCCGAAGCGTCCCTGATTGGGACCGGTGCCGCCGGGAATGTGGATGGGGATGTAGAAATAGGAAGCATTGTCGGCACCGAGGCCGAAGTAGTCTTCGCGATTTTTGCGGGCGGTGGAAAGCTGCGGCTTGCCGATCTGATCGGGACGGTCGACGCCGTTCGAGCCGTAGCCGGTCTGCTGGATGCCGGAGAGTACGGTGAAGGGCGATCCGCTGGAGAGGGTGGAGATACTGAGCAGTTCCCAGCCCTCGGTGAAGCCTCTGCGGATGCGATGAAGGAATGCAATCTGATTCAGGTGCATATCCTGGGCGACGCTGAGGGTGAAGCTGTGGGTGACGTCGAAGGTGGATGGGCCTTTTTCGAGGTGGGTGTTGGTGGGGTTCTGGGGAAATGCCGGAGCGACCGCTCCGGTGCCGCCGGAGATGAATCCGCCGGTGACGGCGCTGGTGTCGTCGATGGATTTGGACCAGGAGTATCCGGCCTGCACGCCGGGTCCGCCGTGCGCGAAGGTGCCCTGGAGCGAGGTTTGCAGTGCGTGATAGGTGGAGTGCGAGGTGTTGGTGATGACCTGCTCGAAGCCGAAGCCGCCGATGATGTTTCCCTTGCTGTCAAAAGTGGTGTAGGGAGCTTCGGCAGGACCAGCGCCGAGGTAGGCGTTAGGGAAGCTTTCGCGCGGGAGATGAACGCCAGCCGTTCCGACGTAGGCCGCGTCGGCGACCAGATCGCCGATCTTGTGTTCAAAGCCAAGCGTCCAGGTGTAGAGCCAGGCATTGCCGAACTTCGGATCGATGGAACTTAAGGCAAGCGGCGATACGGCCTTGGAAGGAGTGAGCGCGGCAAGATCCAGCTCGTAGCGGTTCAGGTCCATGACGGTGTTGGCGGGCACGTCCTTGGTGTTGCCGGAGGCGAAGATATTTGCACCCTGCGGGGTGTAGACGTTGGGCAGCTCGTTGGGCGTGATCTGGTAGCCGTAAGGAATGGGCGCGCCGGCGGCCGAGGTCAGGTGAGGGTAGACGACAAAGGGCGTGGAGCCGGTGAGGAAGTTGTCCTGCCAGATGTTGGGCGGGATGATGGTGATGCCTCCGCCAACGTGAACCTGAAAGCCTTTGGGAGCGGCCCAGCTGAGTTGGACGCGCGGCATGAATCCATCTTTCTGGAAGAGATAGCCGGGCTGGGGATTGATGACGTACTGCTGCTGAATACCTCCGCCGGGAGTGGGCGTGAAGGTGAGGCCGGAGGTGCGTTTGGCGCGCTCGGAGATGGGGGTGTAAAGCTCCCATCGCAGGCCGTAGTCAAGGGTGAGAGTGGGGTCGATGCGCCAGGTGTCCTGGGCATAGAGAGCCCAAGCGTTGCGGTTGATGGCGGCAGGACCGATGTGTGTGCCGTTGGAAAAATACGGGGGAGCGACAGCGATGGTGTACTGGAACGGACTGCCGACGAGAAAGCTGCTGAGCGTGTCGGGCAGAGCGGCGCCGGGCTGCACGTCATTCTGACCGCTGGAGGAGGGGATGAAGACGGGAGAGTAGGCGGTGCCGCCGCCAAAGTCGTATTCGCCGTTGGGGCTGATGCCGAAGTAAGTGGTGTCGCGGTTGAGGCGCGCCTCGCCGCCGAACTGGAAGAGATGTGATCCGCGCGTCCAGTCGAACGATTGCTGGCCCTGAAAGAGATTGCCGAATGCGCTCATGACGGAGCCGCCAGCGGAGTTGAATGGCTCGAAGGATCCATCGAGGAACTTGACTGCGGGATCGGTGTGATCGGCCGTGGGAAAGCCGGGCGTGGTGCGCGTGGCGCTGATGGAGGTGCTGGAGGTGAAGTGCGTGGTGAAAGCGTGACGCACGTTGACGAGGCCGTTCGACTGGTGGTCGATGTATTGCACGCCGAAGGCGGGGTCAATGGTGGTTTGATCGGGATTGGTGGTGGGACCGGTGAGATGATCCCAGACATAGCGCCCCATGAGCTGGGTTTTGTCGGAGAGCTGCTCGTCGAGGCGGAGAGAAAACTGATTGGCGTTGGTGATGACCTTGGAGGAAGTGGCGAAGGTCTCCGCGCCGTAAGCGCCGGAGGGAAGATTGGGCAGCGGATAACGGGCGAGAATGGCGGCGATGGCTGGATTGACAGGCACATGGAGGGTGTCGGTCTGGCCGGAGGAGGTGGTGATGGTGTCGATGCCGGCGCGCTGCTGCGCCGTGGGGACGGGCAGCACCTGCGTGGTGCCGAGCACCTGGCGGAAACCCTGGTACTGGCCGAAGTAGAATGTCTTGCCGCGGCCGTTGTAGAGATGGGGAAGGACGACCGGACCTCCGTTGGTGAAGCCGAATTCGTTGCGGCGGAATGGAGGCAGGCGGCCTGGGTTGATGGGCGAGGAGTAGTCGAAGAAGTTGCGCGCGTCCATGGCGGAGTTGCGGACGAACTCGAAGAAGGAGCCGTGGAAGCCTGCGCTGCCGGAGCGGGTGATGATGTTGGTGAAGCCGGAGGCGCCGCGACCGATCTGCGCAGGCATCCAGCCGGAGCTGGACTGGATGCTGTCGATGGCGTCGACGTCGAAGTTGGTGAAGGTGGCTCCACCCATCTCCGGATCGCTGATGTCGGCACCGTCCATGGCGAAGGTGGCTTCGACACCGCGCTGGCCGTCGATGGCAAATTGCTGGGTGAAGTTGGTGGCTCCGTTGGTGTCGGTCATGGTGCCGGCGGCAAGCAGGAGCAGTTGACTGAAGTCGCGCTTGTTGAGCGGGAGACTGCTGACGGCTTTTCCGGAGAGATCTTCGCCGCTGGTGGCCTGAACACGCTGACTGCCGGAGACGGTCAGATCGCCCTGCACGGTAATCGTGATGTCCAGGTTGCCGATGGCTCCGTTGGCCAGGATCCAGGGAAGTGTGACATGCTCACTCCCCGCGTAACTGCGGTGCCCCCGCTCCACCGTAAGCTGATAACCGCCGGGAGCTATGTCGGCGAAATGGAAGCTGCCGTCGGAGGCAGTGACGGCGCGCAACCGCTGGCCAGAGGGGGATTGCAGGGTGACGCGAGCGTTGGCGATGGGCGCGCCGCCAGAGTCATGAAGGGTGCCGGAGCAAGCGATGGCGGTCTGCGGCGCGGCGTTTTGCGCAGGAGCGGCAGGCGAAGCGGCTGCGACAAGGAAGAAGGCAGCGACCAGTGCGAGGATCTTGGAGCGGGCTGGCCGCAGAGAGCTGCAAGCAGCGATGCGCATGAAACAATCGTTTGTTCTGTTGCTGAATGGCTGATTCATCGTATTCGTTTTGCCGAAGGCGCTCTTCCCATAACCTGTTTTCCGGAACCCGTCCACTATACGCACGCACGCGGCCGGTGGCAAGCACGAGTGCAATATTTATGGCTGGGATAAAGCGTTTTCGCTCATGGTTTATACAGACGGGCAATGGTGAGTGAGGCTTTTCCTTGGGGAAAAGCCCCGCCGAGAGCGTCTCCGCGGTAAGCGGTGTGAGCGAAAACACTCTAGCGGCAACGGGGAGGCGGAAGTGTTGCAGGAGCAGCTTTGCATGGGCTGGTTGGGATGCGTATGATTTCCGCGGCATAGCAAAAACTTTTTGCTGGCATGAGGGTTGGAGATGGTATGCGCAGGTCGTGTCTGTTTGCTCTTCTGTCGATTGTCATGCTCGCCTCGGGCGGGTGGAATGCTCTGGCCGGGAGTCCTCCGCGGAGCCATTCCGGATCGAAGCAGCCGGTGCCCACGATTCAGGAGAAATCCGATCTTGTGTATCTGGACGTGACGGTGCTGGACAAGGCAGGGAAGCCTGTCACGATGGGGCTGGCGAAGGACGATTTCCTTGTCACGGAGAATAAAGCGCCGCAGACAATCACTTCCTTTGAAACGCCGGAAGCGCATTCTGCACAGGCAGTCGGCAAAGGTGCGCGGGCCGACGATGCCGTGGACGCGAAGGTTCCGAAGACAATTCTGCTGCTGGATGAGTTGGATACGTCGGCACCGGGTTCGACACACGTCCTGAACGAGGTCCGCGAATATCTGCAGAAGATGCCCGCGGTCCTGCCGTCGCCGATGGAGATACTGACGATACATCCAAACGAGATGCTTCTGCTGACTGGCTATACGAGAAGACGGGATCGACTGCAGCAGGCATTGCAAGGCGTTGGGCCGGATGGGATCATGCCCATGGATTTTGGCGAGGCAAAGATCAAGCCATTGGAGGTGTTGCAACAGATTGCGCTGCTGAATCGGGGCATTCCTGGCAAGAAGAATCTGCTCTGGTTGGGAGATTCTGGGCCGAGCGTCCATATCTGGTCGATCCTGTCGGTGGAGCAGGAAAGGACGATGGATGCATTCGCGCGCAAGACCGTGAACATGCTGGTTGAATCGCGAATCCGGCTCTCGGCGGTTCTGCCGGGATTTCAAGATCGGCTGAAAGACCCGGGTGCGCAACAGGGCGATCTTCGATTGCAAACGACGGACCCTTTCGGCGCGAATATTTACTTTGGATCGTTTGTGAATGAGACCGGCGGCCAGATGTATTTCAGCAATGACATGGTTGAGGGCATTCGGCGGGCAGTGGATCTGGAATCGAACTACTATACGCTTACGTATCAGCCGACCCAGGTGAAGGCGAACGGGGAATACCGCAATATCGAGGTGCAGGTGCGGCATCCCGGGTACCGTCTGATTACCATGAAGGGCTATTATGCGCCGGAGACGGACGGGGCGCTGACGCCCGAGCAAGAGACATTCGAAGGGATTTCGTACGCCGCGTTTTCAACCTTCGAGATGAATGCGCTGCCGGTCACACTCTCGCTGGTCACGCGCGATCCGGTCAGTCAATCGGTCCAGATTGGCGTGTATGTGGATGAGAGCAAATTGAAGTGGGAGCGGACCGGAGATGGGACGTACAGAGCACAGCTTCTGCTGCTGGCGACCGATTACAAGGACTCCGGAAAGATCGGCGGCTTCCAGTACCTGAGCATGTATCTAACGACTCCGCTGACGTCGGAGGCGGAACGGGCACGTCTGCGTACGACGATCCCGCTTCGGGTTAGATTTCCGAAGTATTCCGTGCGGATTAAAGTCTCTGTGGGGGATGTGGGATCGCAGCGGATTGGAACCCTGACGGTGACCAAAAAAGAGATTCGCACCGCACCGATTATGCCCATGCAGGATCCGTTGAAACCGACAAAAGAGAGCGCGGAAATGCGGAGGCGTTGACTTCGCGAGAATTCGGAAGTAGGCTGGTGATAATGTTTTTCTGCAGCGCATGTCCGTGTCCGATGCCGTGTTGTCACCCGTGTGACGACCGCGCCGGAGTGCGACGTGTGAAGAGACTGCACCTTTAGGAATCCAGCAGAAACTTTCCAGGTATCGCAAAAAGACTCCGGCAGGCCCAAAGCCTCCGGAGTTTTTTTATATCCATTTTTCAGAACGTTAAAAGCAGGAGCAGACTGTGACGAATGCAAACGAGTCCCCGGTGAAGGAAACCAAAGCGCAGCGCACGGAGCGGCTGAAGCTTGAGAAGAATCCGTGGGACGCATGGGATGAGGTGCGGCGCTTTGCCGCGGAGGGCCGCACGAGCGTGCTGCCGGAGTGGGCTAGCCTCTACTTCAAGTGGTGGGGGATTTATACGCAGGGCGATGGCGCGGGGGTGACCGGAGGCAAGGGCGGCGAGGGCGTGACGACGGAGTACTTCATGATGCGCATCGCGGTGCCGAACGGCATTCTGAACGCGCAGCAGTTGAGGACGATCGGGCAACTGACGGTGGATCATGCGCGCGATCTGGCCGATATTACGACGCGACAGGCGATCCAGTTGCACTGGCTGACGATCGATGCGCTGCCGAAGGTGGTGGATGCGATCGAATCGGTGGGACTTTCGCCGCGTAGTGCCTGCGGAGATGTGGTGCGCAACGTGACGGGATGCCCGCTGGCGGGGCTTCATGAGCATGAGATTGTGGATGCCTCGCCGCTGGCGCGGACGATTGCGCGCGAGTTGAATGGGAATCCGGAGTTCTATAACCTGCCGCGCAAGTTCAAGATCACAGTGACAGGCTGCCCGGTGTGGTGCAGCTATCCGGAGATCAACGATGCGGCGATAACGGCGGTGCGTCGCGGCGGGGAGATCGGGTACTCGGTGCGCGTGGGCGGCGGACTGTCGAAGGAGCCACATCTGGCGGTGAAGCTGGATGCGTTTCTGCGTGAGGAAGAAGTGTTGCCGGTGGTGCGGGCGATTGCCGAGCTTTTCCGGCGGCAGCAGGGTCTGCGACAGAGTCGGGATCGAGCGCGGCTGAAGTATCTGTTTCTGGCCGAAGAGTGGACGGCGGAGCGTTTTCTGGCAGAGCTGGAAGCGATTCTTGGCTACAAGCTGGCGCCGGGGGTTGCGGACGAAGTGCCGGAAGACGTGCTGAGGGATCACTCCGGGGTGCAGGCACAGCGACAGGCCGGGATGTATGCGGTAGGTGCAAGCGTGCTGAACGGCCGAATGAGCGGGCAGGCGCTGCTGGCGCTGGCCGAACTGGTGGAGCAGTACGCGGGCGGAGAGCTGCGAACGACGGCGAACCAGAACTTTGTGATTCCGAATGTGCCGGAAGCGCATCTGGCGAAGGTGCTGGATGGACTGTCGTCGCTTGGAATTTTTGTGGATGCAAAGCCCTTCTGGCGCGGCACGGTGGCCTGCACGGGGACGGAGTTCTGCAAGCTGGCCATCACGGAGACGAAGGGATTTGCGCGCTGGCTGGCCGAGGAGATGGACGCGCGGCTGCCGGGCTTTGACCAGCAGTTGAAGCTGCACGTGACAGGCTGCCCAAACAACTGCGGACAGGCCTGGATTGGCGACATTGGACTGGAAGGGAAGAAGATCAAACACGAGGGAAAACTGGTCGATGCCTGGTATTTTGCACTGGGCGGCGCACTGGGCCAGCATGCGGGATTTGCACGGCAGGTGAACTTCCGATGCCGGTCCGAAGAGGTTCCTGATGCGCTGGAACGGCTTTTCCGCAGCTATCTGGAGCAACGCGAGGATGGCCAGAACCTGCGCGCATGGTTTGCAGCCCACTCCATCGAGGAGTTGCGCTCCATTCTCGATGCGGCTTTGGTCCCGGCCTGAGGGTGAGGATAGAGTTCAAATCCCGCGAGATACGAGACAAAGCTGGCGTTACCATAAAAACAGCACAAAGTATTTTCACTTTTGTTCTTTGCCTGAGGAAGCCATGACCACGACGGAACTCGCCATTGACCGGGAATACTCCACCGCAGAACTGATCGCCCTCGAAGAGCAGTACGGCGCGCACAACTATCACCCGCTCGATGTGGTGATTGAACGCGCGTCGGGAGCCTGGGTCCAGGATGTCGCGGGCCGTCGCTATCTTGATTTTCTGGCTGCCTACTCAGCGGTGAATCAGGGCCACTGCCATCCGGCGATTCTGCGGGCGATGATGGAACAGGCGCAGAAGGTGACGTTAACCTCGCGGGCGTTTCGCAACGATCAACTACCGCTGCTCTATCGCGATCTGCATGAGCTGACAGGATATGAGATGGCGTTGCCAATGAACTCAGGAGCCGAAGGCGTGGAGACGGCACTGAAAGCGGCACGCAAGTGGGGCGAAACCGTGAAGGGAATCGCTCCGAACCAGGCAGAGATTCTGGTTGCCTCCGGGAATTTTCACGGACGTACGATTGCGATTGTCGGCTTCTCCTCGGATGCGCAATATCGGGCTGGATTCGGGCCTTTTGCGCCGGGATTCCGGGCGGTTTCCTTTGGCGACATCGCAGCGCTGGAGCGGGCGATCACACCGAATACGGCTGCGTTTCTGGTGGAGCCGATCCAAGGCGAGGCAGGGATTATTGTGCCGCCGGATGGCTATCTGGCGGCCGCAGCCGCACTGTGCCGCAAGCACCGGGTGCTGCTGATCGCCGATGAGATTCAATCCGGACTGGGACGCACGGGAAAGCTCTTCGCCTTTGAACACGAAGGGATTCGCCCGGATGTAGTGATTCTGGGCAAGGCGCTTTCGGGCGGTTATTATCCGGTCTCTGCGGTGCTGGCTTCCCGGGAGGTTCTGGGCGTCTTTCAGGCGGGCGATCATGGAAGCACCTTTGGCGGGAATCCGCTGGCGTGCGCGGTGGCACGAGCGGCGCTGCGGGTCATTCAGGACGAAGGACTGGTCGCACGCTCGGCGGAACTGGGGGCGTATGCGCTGGAGCGGCTGCGCGGCGTGCGGAATGCGCGGGTGCGCGAGGTGCGCGGGCGCGGGCTGTGGCTGGCAATCGAGCTGAACGAGGCTGCGCGCCCGGTCTGTGAAGCGCTCCAGCAGCGCGGCGTGCTTTGCAAGGAGACGCATGCAACGGTGATCCGCATTGCGCCGCCGCTGGTGATCCGGCGCGAAGACCTGGAGTGGGGTCTGGACCAGCTGGAAGCCGTGCTGACTGCTTAGAGCGCTATCAGTCTGCTGGAATGAGCTGCTGATACTGGCGAAACATGCTGAAGCGCCAACGGAGGATCATGCCGAAGGCGAGGATGAAGAAGAGGCCGCCGGTCTGCTCCAGGGTGAGGAGATGGTCGAAGTAGTCGCGCGCGAAGTAACGCACTGCGGCAAGCGCGATGATGACCAGAAAAAAGACTTTGGAGCGACGCATCATGATGACGTCGCCCTCGCGTTCCAGGCGCGAGGTGGCCAGCAGCGGCCAGGCGAGCAGGATAGCTCCAATGAAAAAGGCAACCAGTGCCCAGAGCCAGGGAATGCGAAACTGCGGCGCGAAGAACATGCAGAATCCGGTTGCCATGCCCACGGGAGGAATGAGAATCTTGCGCGCGGTGACGGCGGATCGGCCTTCGCGCACACGCCAGAAGAGGACTCCGATCAGGCCGCAGACGGTGACGATGGCGGTGAAGGTCTGACGAGAGATTCCTGCGGGCAAAGCGACCATGAAAAACAACCTCCAGCTTCAAGGATAACGTCTGAGAGTCTGCCCCTGAGAGCGGTGGTTCGTTGACGAGACGACGAAGCGGAATGGGTGTTGGGACCGGTCCGGTGTGTGCGCGGGAATTTGCTTGGGTGTTGGCTTGTCATCCGCTATGCTGAGTCAATAGCGGCAATTCTGCGGGGATAGGATCTTACGATGGCCACTGGCACCGAACTGCGACTGGCGCACCGCCTGGATGAAGTGGGATTTTCCGACATCGTACAGATTCGCAACAAGGTGATGGCGCTGCGGGCGAGCGGCATGCAGGTGCATGCGCTGCATGGGGGCGAGCCATACTTTGAGACTCCGGACGCGATCAAGTTTGCGGCAGTGACGGCGCTGGTGCAGAACCAGACGCACTACGCGCCGTCTTCGGGGATTGCTCCGCTGCGCGAGGCGCTGGCGGCGAAGGTAAGCGCAAAAAATCGAATCCCTGTGACGGTCGATCAGGTGATCGCGACGGTCGGCGGATCGCAGGCGCTGTATGCGGCATTTCAGGCGGTGCTGGATCCGGGAGACGACGCACTGGTTTTTTCGCCGTATTGGACGCCGATCGGAGATCTGGTGCGCGGCGCGCAGGCGCGGCCGCTGCCGGTGCCGACGTCGACGGCGCGACGGAGTGGAATTACGGCGACGCTGGAGCAGTTTTCCACGCCGCAGACGCGGGCCATCTACTACAACACGCCGCAGAATCCATCGGGAGTGGTCTTTACCCGCGCGGAGGCGGAAGAAGTGGCGGCGTTTGCGCGAGCGCGAAATCTGGTGGTGATTGCCGACGAAGCGTACGAAGACCTGGTCTATGAGGGAGAACATTTCTCGATTGCTTCGCTGCCCGGCATGGCGAAGCGAACGATCACCTGCTTCACCTTCTCGAAGAGTTATGCGATGACGGGCTGGCGCGGGGGCTACGCAGTGGCACAGGAGCCGTTCATGACGGCGCTGCGCAAGATTGTGCTGTACTCGACCAACGGAGTGCCGACGCCGGTGCAGTATGCGATGCTGGCAGCGCTGGAGACTCCGGAGCAGGAGCACAAGGCGCGTCTGGCGGAGTATCGGAAGCGACGCGATCTGCTGGTGGATGGACTGAATGCAGTGGGTCTTGAATGCGAGCCGCCTGCGGGAGCATTTTACGCGTTTCCGAATGTGGAGAAGATTCACCGCATCAGCCGGACGGCCGCTGAGATTCTGCTGGACAAGGCGCATATCGCGACGATTCCCGGATCGGTCTTCGGCGCACAGGGAGAGGGTCATCTGCGCTTCGGCTACGCATTGCCGGTGGCGGAGATTGAAGCTGCGGTGGAAGCGCTGAAAGCGTTTGTGCGGTAAGTCGTAGCCGGTTCCAGCGGCGTAGCCAGTTAAGATACAGGCTGAGTTGTTCGCGCGGCTTTGCCCGGGCTGAAACCCAGGGCTGCGCTGCGCAGCCGGAGCCATGGATGCCGACCCGTATGCGTACCCTTCCTGCCTTGATGATGATTGCCAGCGCGCTGACAACCTTGACTGCGCCAGCCCAGACAACCGCGACCCCTGCCGAGAGCGGAACGACTCTACCGGCGCCGTCGAGCATCCGGATGCAGCCTGGAGCGATGGCTCTGGATGGCCGTTTCACGGTGCAGTTGACCGGATATACAGAGCCGCGACTGGTACATGCGCGGGATCGGTTTCTGCAGCGGCTGTCGGCGGAGACAGGGATTCTGTTTGGCCTGGAGGCCGGTGGAGCTCGTCTGATGATCCATACCGAAAGGGCCAGCGCGCCGGTGCAGAGGCTGGGCGAAGACGAGAGCTATCAGCTTGCGATCGACGGGCAGGAAGCGACGTTGTCCGCGCAGAATCCGCTGGGCGTGCTGCGTGGGCTACAGACGTTTTTGCAGATGGTGGAGGAGACGCCGCAGGGCGTGGTGGTTCCAGATGCGGTGATCGACGATCATCCGCGGTTTCCGTGGCGCGGACTGATGATCGACTCGTCGCGGCACTTCATTCCGCTGCCGGTGATTCTGCAGAATCTGGATGCGATGGAGGCGGTGAAGCTGAATGTCTTTCACTGGCACCTGTCGGACGATCAGG
Source organism: Acidobacteriota bacterium (assembly GCA_021816455.1). Classification (GTDB taxonomy): domain Bacteria; phylum Acidobacteriota; class Terriglobia; order Terriglobales; family Acidobacteriaceae; genus Acidicapsa. The sequence continues at coordinate 27,086 of JAKAXU010000017.1, read as the reverse complement.
GGTTCCGCGCCGAGAGCAGGGCGTATCCACTGTTGCAGGGCAAAGGCTCGAACGGACAGTACTACACGCAGGTGCAGATTCGCGAGGTGATCGCGTATGCGCGAGAACGCGGCATCCGGGTGGTGCCGGAGTTTGACATGCCGGCGCATGCGACGAGTTGGCTGGTGGGGTATCCGCAACTGGGCAGCGCAAAAGGACCGTACAGCATTGCGGATACCTTTGGCGTTCTGGATGGAGCGATCGATCCGACGCGCGAGAGCACGTATGTTTTTCTGAATCGCTTCCTGGGTGAGATGACGGCGCTGTTTCCGGATGCGTACTTTCACATTGGCGGCGATGAATGCAACGGCAAGGAATGGGATGCGAATCCGCGAATTCAGCAGTTCATTCGGCTGCATCATCTGAAGGACAATGCGGGGCTGCAGGCGTACTTCACCGCGCGCGTGGAAAGGCTGGTGGCGGCGCACGGCAAGATCATGGAGGGCTGGGATGAGGTTCTGCAGCCGGATACGCCGAAGCAGGTGGTGATCCAGTCGTGGCGCGGGCGGGAGTCCCTGCTGAACGCGGCACAGCGCGGGTATCGCGCACTGCTTTCGACGGGATATTACCTGGACCTGAATCAGAGTGCGGGAGAGCACTACGGAGTGGATCCGCTGGCGGGAATCGCCGACAAGCTGACCGCAGCGCAGAGGGCAAATATTCTTGGAGGCGAAGCCGCGATATGGAGCGAGTATGTGGATGGGCAAACCATCGATACGCGCATCTGGCCGCGCATGGCGGCGATCGCCGAGCGGCTGTGGTCGCCAGCCGATGTGCGCGATGAAGAAAGCATGTATCGTCGGCTGGACCTTTTCAGCACGCGCCTTGCGGACTGGGGAATCAATCCGCGCGCGATCACCGAGTCGATGCTGGAGAATATGAGCGGCGAGTCGAATCCGAGCGCGCTGCGCGTGTTGGCATCGGTGGTCGAGCCGCCGCAGGGTTATCAGCGGGGCGGATTGCGACCGTCCTACACCTACACGCCGCTGAATCATCTGGTGGACGCGATTCCGCCGGAGAGCGAGGCGGCGCGGCGATTTGCGGAAGTGGCTGCGCGCATCGCCGTGGGCACGGCGACGCGGGCAGATTGGGAGCATGCGCGCGCGATGCTGACGGAGTGGCGCGGCAATGCACAAAAGCTTGCGCCGACGCTTGGGCGCTCAGCGCTGACGGCGGAGCTTGCGCCAGTCTCTGCGACGTTGAGCCGTGTGGCGGGAATCGGGTTGGATGCCATGCTCCTGATCGAAAGCGGCCAGCACTCGACGCCAGAGATGGCAGCGGAATGGGAGAGCGAGCTGAAGGCAGCCGAAGCGCCGCAGGCGGTGTTGATTCTGCCGATCGTTGCGCCGGTGCGCGCGCTGGTGGAAGCGACGGCGCAGGGAAGCACGACGCATTGAATCCGTTGGTGCGCGCGGCTTGCATTACATCGATTTAGCTGATAGAAAGAGTGCGCGATGAAGATGCATTCGATTAGCGCACTGATGGCGTGCGGGATGACCGCGACGCTTGCCCTGGGACTGGGACAGCCGAAGATGGTTGCCTTTCAATCGGCGGGAGAAAGCTTTCCGCTGGCGGCGAAAGGGCATGCGGCGACGCTGCTGCTGGATGGAAGCGATTATGCGGGAGTGCTGCGCGCGGCAGGTGATTTCCGAGAAGATATTCACCGCGTGACCGGGCTGACGCCGGCGCTGGAGACTGGGGCGAAAGCGTGGCAGAGCGGACAATCAGCGGATGCGGTGCTGATTGGAACACTCGGCCACAGCGCACTGATCGATGGACTGGTGCGCACGCACAAGATCGACGTAACGGCGATTGCAGGCAAGTGGGAGGCGACGCTGACCGAGGTTGTGGACGATCCGTTGCCGGGCGTGCGGCGCGCGCTGGTGATTGCAGGCAGCGACAAACGCGGGACGATCTATGGGATGTATGACCTGTCGGAGCAGATTGGCGTTTCGCCCTGGTACTGGTGGGCCGACGTTCCGGTACGCCGCCATGACGCGCTGTATGTGCTGCCGGGCGCGCACATCTCCGGCGAGCCTGCGGTGCGCTATCGCGGCATCTTTCTGAACGATGAGGCACCGGCCCTGACGGGGTGGGTGAATGAGCGTTACGGCGGATATAACCACCGGTTTTATGTGCATGTCTTTGAACTGCTGCTGCGGCTGCATGCCAATTATCTGTGGCCTGCGATGTGGGGCAGCGCGTTCAACGAGGATGACCCGGAGAATCCGAAACTGGCGGATATGTACGGCATTGTGATGGGGACATCGCATCACGAGCCGATGCTGCGCGCGCAGCAGGAGTGGAAACGGCACGGGGTTGGTGCCTGGAATTATGTGACCAACGGCCCGGAACTGCGCAGGTTCTGGACCGAGGGCATCGAGCGGAACGGGAACTACGAAAGCACGGTGACCCTGGGCATGCGCGGGGATGGCGATATGCCGATGACGGGCGGACAGAATATCGCGCTTCTGGAAAAGATTGTGGCCGACCAGCGCGCGATTCTGGCGGCGCACTCGACGCCGACGCTCCAAGCCGATCCGAAGGTCTGGGCGCTTTACAAGGAAGTGCAGGGCTACTACGAAAGCGGCATGCGCGTGCCGGACGACGTGACGCTGCTGTGGAGCGACGACAACTGGGGCAACATCCGGCGACTGCCGACGCAGGCGGAACGCGCGCGCTCCGGCGGCGCGGGCATCTACTACCACTTTGATTACGTGGGCGATCCGCGGAACTACAAGTGGCTGAATACGAACCCGATTCCGAAGGTCTGGGAGCAGATGCATCTGGCGGTGGAGTACGGGGCGACGCGCATCTGGGTGGTGAACGTGGGCGACCTGAAGCCGATGGAGTTTCCGATCGAATTTTTCTTGAGCTACGCGCGCGATCCCGGGCGCTGGGGCAAGGACGATCTGATGGAGTTTACGCGCGAGTGGGCGGCGCGGGAGTTTGGCCCGGAGCACGCGAATGCGATTGCGTCGATGATGGCCGAATACACGAAGATGAACGGCTGGCGGAAGCCGGAGCTGATCGATCCGACAACCTTCAGTCTTACGAATTACGAGGAAGCGGATCGTGTGGAAGAGCAGTGGAAGAGGCTGGAAGAGCGGGCCACGGCGCTCGGCAGGCAACTGCCCGCGAACGAACAGGACGCTTACTTCGAGCTGGTGCTGCATCCGATTCTGGCCTCCGGAACGGTGACACGGCTGTACATCACGGCGGGAAGGAACCGTCTCTACGCAGTGGAAGGACGCGCGAGCACGAATGCTCTGGCGGATCAGGCGCGAGCGCTTTTTGCCGAAGACGCGGCGATCCGCCACCGCTATAACCACGAGACAGCAGGCGGCAAGTGGAATCACATGATGGACCAGACGCATCTGGGTTATACGTGGTGGCAGGAGCCGCCGGTGAACGTGATGCCGGCGGTAAGCGAGGTGCAACTGTGGCCGGAGGCACGGATGCGCGTGCTGGCCGAGGGAACGACCTCGTTCTATCAGAAGCAGTCCCTGAGCTTTGACAACTTTGCCCGCCAGCGGCGATTTTTGGATGTTTTCAACAGTGGAGATCAGCCATTCCACTTCGAGGCTTCCGCCGATCAGCCGTGGATTCACTTGAGCATGGCGGCGGGAGCAGTGACGACGGAGCAGCGAATTGGCGTGACTGTGGATTGGACGCATCTGCCGCCGGGAAGCTCGACCGGAACGATTCGCGTGAAGCAGACGCAGCCTGCGGGGCATGGCGCGGACTACAAGGTTGCCGTAACCGCGGTGGCACCCAGGGAAGTGACTCCGCAGACGCTGCATGGATTTGTGGAGAGCGATGGAGTGGTCGCGATGGAGGCCGAGGACACCAGTTCGCGCGTGGCCTCCGGCGAAGTGCGCTGGGAACGCATCCCGGACTACGGACTGACGCGCTCCGGGATGACGATTTTTCCGGTAACGGCAGCAAGCACGCTGACTCCGCTGACGGCGGCGCGGATGGATTACAGGATGTATCTCTTCGACACGGGACGAATGACTCTGGATGTAACGGTGGGGCCGTCGCTGAATTTTGTGCCGGGACGTGGGCTGCGCTTTGCCGTCTGGATGGACGATCAACCGCCGCAGATTGTGGATGCGCTGGCTGATCTCTCCGAGAAGACCTGGGCCAGGGTGGTCAGCGATGAGGCACGTCACGTGACGGTGCCAATCGAGACGACCGGGGCCGGTTACCACACGCTGCACGTTGCCATGGTCGATCCCGGACTGGTGATGGAGCGGCTGGTGCTGGCGACGCCGGGAAGTCTGAAGCCAAGCGATCTGGGACCGCCGGAAAGCCCGCATCATTGGATCGCCGGGAAGAAGTGATTCCCGCAGCTTTCAATCATCCCCGCAGAGCATCCTATAATCGGCAGGAGCCGTTGTGGTACTGCGGCGTGAGGCGAATGCAGAAGACGATTTTCCATGGGAATTGAGGACGGACGATGAGCGGATGGACGGGTCGAGTGGCGCTGGTGACGGGAGCTTCGCAGGGGATTGGCCGCGCGTGTGCGCTGGCGCTGGCGGCGAAGGGCGCAACGGTCGCGTTGGCGGCGCGGAATGAGGGCAGGCTGGCGGAGGTTCAGGCGGAGATTGCAGCAGGAGGCGGACACGCCGAGTTTTTTGCGCTCGACATTGCCCGCGAAGAATCGATTCGAAGCTGCGCGAAGGCGGTTCTGGAGCGGCTGGGAACGGTCGCGATTCTGGTGAATAATGCCGGAATCACGCGGGATGGACTGATGCTGCGAATGAAACGAGCGGACTGGGACGATGTGCTGACGACCAATGTGACGGGAGCGTTTCTGCTGACCCAGGCGCTGCTGAGCGCGATGTTGAAAAATCGCTGGGGACGGATTATCAATATCACGAGCGTGGTGGCGCGCACAGGCCAGGCCGGGCAAGTGAACTACGCGGCAAGCAAGGCTGCGATGATCGGCATGACGCGCTCGCTGGCGCGGGAAGTGGCCAGCCGCGGGATTACGGTGAATGCGGTGGCTCCGGGGTATATCGAAACGCCGATGACGGCAGTGCTGAACGAGGCGCAGCGCGCGTCGATGATGACGTCAATTCCGCTTGGACGGCCAGGGACGGACGCGGAGATTGCGCATGCGGTCGCGTATCTGGCCAGCGAAGGCGCAGGGTACGTGACCGGACACGTGCTGGACGTGAACGGCGGCATGTATATGGGCGGATGAAGACGAAGCCAGAATTTGTTTCATGCGGTCCAAAGAAAAGCTTTCCGTAAGCGCTGACTGCGGAAGGAGGCTTCACGTTCCTGGCAAATCTGCCGATGACCGTTTAGAGGGAATTGGCATGAACACAGAAGCTCATCCGAACGGTGGGTACGTGACCGCGGGAGAGTTTCCGTCGCGGCAGGCGGCAAGGGAACCGATGAAGGCTGAGGGCCGTGGGGAGACACATTATCTGGCACGGCAGCCGATCATGAATGCGCATGGGAGAGTGCATGCGTACGAACTGCTCTTCCGCGCCGGGCATGAGACGAGCTTTCGCGGGGATCATGGGGCGGCGACACGCAGCGTTCTGGATCAGACGGTCATGCACGGTCTGCGCGCGCTTGCAAGCGGCCACACGGCCTTCATCAACTGCACGCGCGAGACGATTCTGGAAGAGCAGGTGCGCGTCCTTCCGCCGCAGGAGACCGTGCTGGAGCTGCTGGAGACGCTGGAGCCGGATGAGGAATTGCTTGCCGCTTGTCTGCGGCTGCACAAGGGCGGTTATCGGTTTGCGCTGGATGATTTTGCCTGGTCCGAATCGTGGATTCCGTTTCTGCCCCTGGCCGATTACATCAAAGTGGACATTGAGCAACTGGATGTGGTCGCGCGCACGGAACTGATGGCGCATCTGAAGACGTGCAACGCAACCACGCGACTGATTGCCGAGCGGATTGAAACCGAGGAGGATTTTCATCAACTGCAACGCGAAGGTTTTCACCTGTTTCAGGGGTATTTTTTTGCGCGCCCGGCCATCGTGGAGAACAGGACGATACCGACGAACCGCATGCTGCATCTGGATCTGTTGCGTTCCCTGCTGGACGAGCCGCTCGACCAGCAAAAGCTCAGCGAACTGCTGAAGCGGGATCCGGCGCTGATGCTGCGGCTTTTCAAGCTTGTGAACTCGCCGCTCTATGGATTGCATAACGAGATTCATTCGATCCAGATGGCTTTGCGACTGGTGGGCGATGCAGTCTTCCGACGGATGGCGACGCTGGCTATCGCCGGCGAGATGCTGGGCAATCGTCCGCCGGAGCTGCTTCAGCTTGCCTTTCATCGCGCCAGGCTCTGCGAGTTGGCCGCCCATCCGCGCGGCCTGGATGCAACCGAGCAGTATCTGCTGGGAATGCTCAGTATGGTTCCGGCTCTGCTGAACTCGTCGATGGAAGCCACGGTGAACTCTCTTCCGCTTCCGGTGGCCATCCGTCATGCGCTGCTTGGTGCAAGCAATCCGGAGCGAGGCACGCTTGGCTGGATTGAGTGTTACGAGCATGGAGAATGGTCGCAATGCGATGAGATTGCGGCGCGTCTGGGAATGGACCGCAGACTTCTGGCGCAACTTTATATCGACGCGTTGCAGTGGGCGCAGGAAAATATGCCGCTCGAAACGGATGGCGTTGCGTGACGGAGTTGAAGGTACTTTTCGGGATTCTGTGAGCTTTCGGTGCGATTTCTGACGCTGTTCCGGAAGCGCTATAGCTAGCACGAGCTACCTTGGCGGTCCGGCAGCCGGGCCGGTATTCGGTCCTGTATTCGGTCCTGCGGCGGAGCGGCCGGAGCCGTTACGACGTCGGGAAGGCATGACGCGAATCTCCGTTGCAACGAAAGTTTTGCCCTTGGCGGCACCTGCAATCCGGATCTCTTCGCCGGGTTGCAGGTCTGCCAGTGTGATCGATTCGCGCAACCGGCGGAACGAAGTATTTTCATCGACACTCACATCATGCGGCACGCGATCCACCATACCGAGGATCGTGATCTGCGTTCCTTGGATTGCCGTCACCGACCCGGCCAGCCAGGTTTTTCCATAATTAGCTTCCATGGTTTTCAATTCGGCCGCACGCTGCGGATCGAGCCGGACAATGGCGACTGCGCCAACGGATTTTGCTATGTCATCCACCTCGCCAATCGCGGTGATCGCATCTCCGGGGTGGATCGCGCTCGCCTGGATGGACTGCATCTGAGGCGGCTCGCCTTCGCGCTTCGCGCCGCGCGAAGGACGCGCGGGCTGCTGCAGGATGCGAGTGTTCGCGCTGAATTGAATGGCGTAGGTCGATCCATTATCCAGCCGGATGGTGAAGGAAGATGTATTCGCAGCGGTTACTGTTCCGAACACGCCCCGGGCACCGGGCAACCATGCTCCCATGCCGGCGCCGCGCGGACCCTGCCCGGAACCGATTGCGCCACCTGGGGAGCCGACCTGGGCGATGCTTTGCGGCCAGCACGTGGCCAGAATCAGGGGCACCAGAAGCAGGGACGCTCGAAAGACTCCGCCTGGGAACGCAAATCTACGCCGCACCCACCGCCGCATACTCTGTTTTGCCGTCTGCATCCTCGCCTCCCTCTTCGTTCTTCCTCACAATAGACGAAAAAACTGCTTCCGGGGCTGCATCGACGGCATCCATTCAACTGAAGGCATCGATTCCCTCCATGACGAAACGACTGAGCACGAAGCCGGACAAGCCGCCAAAGAGCCTCCAGGCAGCGACTATGGCGCGGTTTCAGGATGTACGCGCACGTACTCTTCGACTGATTGCTCCACTGACGCCGGAAGACATGATGGTGCAATCGCTGCCGGAAGCCTCTCCGGTGAAGTGGCATCTGGCTCATACGACATGGTTTTTCGAGTCGTTCCTTCTGACGCCTTTCGCGAGCGGATACCGGGAATTTGATCCGGATTTTCATTGGCTTTTCAACAGCTATTATCAGAGTTTTGCGCGCTTTCCTGACAAGCGCCTGAGGGCGTCGTTTTCGCGACCGAGCCTGGAAGAGATTCTTGCGTATCGCAGTCATGTCGATGAGGCGGTCGTGAAATTTCCCGGAGCCTTGAGCGATATCCCTGAGGCGTGGGATCGAATGATGCTCGGCATGCATCACGAGCAGCAGCACCAGGAACTGATTCTGACCGATATCCTGCATGCGCTGGCAACGAACCCGATTCGTCCTGTTTATTGGCCTGCTGCGGATATTCAACAAAGTGCTATCCCTCCGCTTGCGTGGACGCGCCATGAGGGCGGCCTGGTGGAAGTGGGAGCAGAGCCGGATCGCGGATTCAGCTACGACAACGAGCGTCCACGCCATCGCACATGGCTGGATCCGTTTGCGATGGCCAATCGCCTGATCACGAACGCGGAGTATGCGGAGTTTCTGGCGGATGGCGGCTATCTGCGGCCTGAGCTTTGGCTCTCCGACGGATGGGAGCTTGTGCGGCGCGAAGGATGGAACGCTCCTCTTTACTGGAGCGAGCATGACTCCGACCGGCACGACGGCAACGCGACCAACCGGAACAGGCGCGAACGAAACGAGCGTCGAGGCCGGTGGACGATTTTTACGCTTCGAGGAGAGTTCCCGCTCGAAACGGTCGCATCTCTTCCCATCACGCACGTCAGCTATTACGAAGCCGATGCGTTTGCGCGCTGGTCTGGCAAACGACTGCCCAGCGAGATGGAATGGGAGCAGAGCGCGACGCAGCGGACTGTCGCAGGAAACCTGCTGGAGCAGGAACATTTTCTGCCTGCGGCCTATTCCGTCTCGACCGGAGATCAGATCTTTGGCGACTGCTGGGAGTGGACGGCAAGCGCATATTTGCCGTATCCCGGCTTTGCGCCGCTGGAGGGAACACTGGGCGAATACAACGGAAAATTCATGAGCGGAAAGATGGTGCTGCGCGGCGGTTCCTTCGCGACGCCGGCAACGCACATTCGAGCGAGCTATCGTAATTTTTTTGCGCCCGAAACGCGATGGCAATTCTCCGGAATCCGCCTTGCGGAGAGCAGTCGCTGATGGAAGCGCTGATCCACTCCCATGCAATGGGGAACGTTGTGCGCAGCGGCTTGCGTCAGAAGCAGAAGTCTCTGCCGTCCTGGCTTTTCTACGATGAGGTCGGCTCGATTCTCTTCGAGCGAATTACGACGTTGCCGGAGTACTACCTCACGCGCATGGAACGGATGCTGCTCTGCCGATATGCGTCGGCAATTCTGGACCACGTGGACAGGGGGCGCTCGCTGACTGTGCTTGAACTCGGAGCGGGTTCCGCGCGGAAGACGGCGTTGTTGCTGCGCGCGGCGCTGGCCGACAAACGCGATGTGAGTTACCAGCCGATCGACATCTCGGCGCAATCGCTGGAGGACGCCGCATTGCATCTTGCCGAAGAGCTTCCGGCACTCCGCGTGCAACCCGTGCTGAGAGATTTTTCAGAGACTCCGCATCCTGCTTCGGTTCGTTTACACGACGATGCGCGCGGGCAACAAATGCTGCTGTGGCTGGGATCAAGCGCAGGAAATTATGAGCAGCAGGAAGCGGTGCGCATTCTCACAGCGGCAGCGGCTGGGATGGAGAAAGGAGACCATCTTCTGATAGGCCTGGACATGGCTCCACGCGCCGATGGGAAGCGGACGCATCATCTGCTGGAAGCCTACAACGACGCGGCGGGCGTGACGGCGGAGTTCAATCGCAATCTTCTGGTGCGGCTGAACCGCGAACTGGGTGCGAAGTTCCGGCCGAAGCAGTTTGAGCATTCGGCGCACTGGAACGCCGCTGCTTCACGCATGGAGATGCACCTGGTGAGTACGGTGGCGCAGAGCGTACGGATCGAAGCGTTGGAAGAATCTTTTTTCTTTCAGCGCGGCGAGTTCATACACACCGAGAACAGCCATAAATATACGCGCGAGAATGGCCATGCGCTCCTGTGTGCAGCGGGGTTTCCGGTGGTGGCGGAATGGCACGATCCTGACGTCTGGTACGGACTTTTTCTTGGGGAACGGAGCTGAAGGAGCTTCGTGTTCGGCCCGTTGCATGGCAGAGCATGCGGCTTAAAACGAATAGCCCGGCTTCAGCTCACAGTGATAGACGCGCGCGTGATCTGCGCTTGCGCTGTCGCGCACAGTGCAGGCAGCCCAGCTCATGTTGGCATCGGGGCCGAGCGGAAAGACCATCATCGTGCCGTTTAGCTCTGCTTCAATGCTTACGCCTTCTTCCGTTTCGGGCAGCGTGAAGTTCAGAGTGCGACCGAAGAAGACGGGAAACAGATGATGGACTCTGGAGTTCAGCGAGGAATGAAAGACCTCGGCTTCAATCAGAAAAGTGGCCGTCGCCGACCAGTCAAGTACACGGACCGAGATTTGCTGACCGCCCTTTTCGTATCCCGAAGAAGCGATCTTCGTAAATGGGCAAGGGCCTGCGATGCAAGAGACGCGGACCTGTCGGAATTCATTGCCGGTTCCGGCATCGAGCGATGTACTTCCTATCGATGCTTTCCAACGTCCGTCCGGAGAACACGGCGCGTGGCCGTTGCACGGAACATTCGCCTGATTGGCAGCCTCGAAGGTTCGAATGACGCTACCGATATTTGTCTCCGAAGTCCCATTCTCGACATAACGGATGCGAAGGTTTGTGACCTTGACTGGATTGGCGTTCGGAACTTCCGGCGTGACGGACTGCGGTGTTTCCTTCATGAAGAAAACGTAGAGGGGATTGCGCTGGGTGCGCATGCCGACTGTAGTCTGTACGGTCAGAGGCTGATAGCTGTCGCGCGTGAACTGGAAGGTGAGTTTTGTACCCGGCAAAACGACTTTATTCAGGAGAATACGAAAGTATCCCTGGCTGTCCGTCTCTGCCGTAACCGTGGTTTTTCCAGAGCGGACCGTGAATTGCGCACCTCCCACGGGCTGTTGACGACGTACGTCCTTGTCCTGCCGCAGAAGGACGCCCTGAATCGCCAGGGTCCCCAAGCTGGAATCACGGTGGATGAGGAGCAGCAGGACCGTGGTCAGCAGGACAATGCCGACAATGGAAAATATCCGTCGAAGTCTTCGATGGGTGCCGTGCACAAACACACCTCTGTAAGAAGAATACCGTTTCGCCTGCGCTTCAGAGTTTCAAGAGATCGCCTGCCGGTGTCAACATGTATTCTTGCATTTTGCAGGGAATGTGCGGGACGGAAAAGAAACGGAAAGGGGAAGTAAACAACCAACGTATATGTGGACGCACAACACATCTGCACGGAAACCAACGCCCAGCATCTCGCGCCGAAGCGCGCTGCGCCGCATGCTGCAATTTTGCGGAGCTACGATGGCCTCCGCCTGTGGCGCGATTGCGATGCCGGATGCGAATTGGCTTCTGAAGGGTGCGATCCCCGGCCATAACGATCGGCCACAACCGACATCTCCCCTCAGCGCGGACGATGACGCTCTGCTGGATGCAGTGGAGCATGCGAATTTTCTTTTCTTCTGGGAACAGGGTCATCCGCAGACCGGCCTCATCAAGGACCGCTGCAACACGCGGGTAACCGACACGAGCATTGTGGCAAGCATTTCCTCCACCGGCTTCGGCCTGACAGCAATCTGCATCGCGGAGAAGCGCGGATTTGTCAGTCGCTCCGAAGCGCGGCTGCGTGTGATTCAGACACTTTCGTCGCTTTGGCACAGGCTACCGACGCATCGGGGCTTCTACTACCACTTCGCAAACCTGACAACGGGGGAACGAATCTGGGACGCGGAGGCCTCTTCAGTGGACACGGCGATTCTGCTGTGCGGCGTGTTGACATGCAAGGCGCATTTCCAGGACGGGGATATCAGCCAGCTTGCGCAGGCAATCTACGATCGCGTGGACTGGTCCTGGCTTTCGGAAGATACCAAGCTGCTGCCGATGGGGTGGACGCCGGAGCTTGGATTCCTGTCCAGCAAGTGGGATGACTACAGCGAACTGATGATGATCTATCTGCTCGGCATGGGATCGCTGACGCATCCACTGCACGAGGACGCGTGGGCTGCGTGGAGGCGGACTCTCTTTGAGTACGACGGGCTGCGCTATATCGGTTCTTACGCGCCTCTGTTTGTGCATCAGTACTCGCAGGCGTGGTTTGACTTTCGCGACAAAAAGGATCACTTCGCGGATTATTTTGAGAATTCCATCCTCGCGACCGAGGCGCACCGACGCTTTTGCGTGGACATGAACGAGCGATTTCCCGACTACACCAATGCGCTGTGGGGAATTACCGCGTCGGACTCCGTGCACGGCTATGCGGTGTGGGGCGGACCACCGGCGACCGGACCGATTGACGGAACGATTGTTCCCTGCGCGGCAGCGGGTTCGCTGCCATTTCTGCCCGAGGAAACGATGCGCGTTCTGCGCACGATTCATGATCACTACCCGCAGGCGTGGTCGCGCTATGGATTTGTCGATGCGTTCAATCCACTGACCGGATGGTTCGATACGGATGTCATCGGAATTGACACGGGAATCACGATGCTGATGGCGGAAAACGTGCGCACCGGATTTGTCTGGAGCACATTCATGCGCAACGAGGAAGCGAAGCGGGGCATGGAGAAAGCTGGATTTCAGCCTTACACTCACCTTCCCTATCACTCGCCGGAGTGAATCCGATGCAGCGATGCTGCACATAGCGTGATGAAGTTCGCGCGATTGCGACAGACCAGAAATCCTCGCGTTGAGACGTGCCCACGGACGATACAATGACTTTTACGCAATCGTCTTTCCGTGAGTTGCGTATGTTGTGTCTGTATTGCGTGCGGTTGTGCTTATATGCTGTATTTTCTCTGATTCCGAAGCCTTGCTCTCGAGGGACACATGCCCCCACCTGTGAAAGATTCCGCTCGCGATCCTGACGCCCCCGCGAGCTCGCCCAAAGAGTCCGGCCAGGCGTGGTCGGATCGCGTCCGCGCTCTTCGCAACATTCCGCCAGTTCTGCACTTCGTCTGGCAATCCGGACCTTCAGTTGTTTTCTGGAACATCACGATCCGGATTGTGGTGGCGTTTCTGCCGGTTGGAGTGGGAATTATCGGCCGCTACATCATCGACGGCGTGAATCGGATTCGTCTTCATCAGCCGCTTCCGCAACACTTCTGGTGGCTGGTTGCCGGAGAAATGGCACTCGCAATCGCCATCGGCATCTTGTTGCGTCTGGTGGATTATCTGGACAGTCTGCTGGCAGACCGCTACACGCATCACGTAAGTGTGGAGGTGATGCGCAAGGCCGCGGCACTGGACGTGACAGTCTATGAGGATCCGGTTTTCTACGATCGTCTGGAGCGCGCACGGGTGCAGGCGACAGATCGTCTGGCGATGATTCAGATGATGGGTCGATTGATTCAGCAGACCGTCACTGCGATTGCTTTCTCCGCCGTTCTGGTACGATACTCGCCATTGCTGCTGGCGCTGCTGGTGCTGGGGATTGTGCCGGCGTTTCTGGGAGAGAGTCACTTTGCATTTTTGTCGTATGCAAAGAATCTCCGGCAGACTCCGCTGCGCCGACAGATGGATTATCTGCGGCAGGTGGGCGCGAGCAAGGAAGCCGCCAAGGAATTGAAGCTCTTCAATCTGAGCAATTATCTGACGGAGCGTTTCAGTACACTTTCACTGAACATCTATCAGGAGAACGTGGAGCTGAATCGGCGTCGGCTTTTCTGGGGTGGATTGCTGGCGCTTCTGGGCCAGTTTGGCTACTACGCCGCGTATGGTCTGAGCATCTATCGCACCATTCAAGGGCGATACACGGTTGGCGACCTGACGCTGATCACAACCGCAATTCTGCAGGCGATGAGTAACATTCAGATGGTTTTTTCTACCGCTTCCGGCGTTGCCGACCAGGCGCTGTTCCTGACTGATCTGTTGGCGTTCTTCGAGATGAAGCCTCGCGTGGAATCGCGTGTCAATGGACTTTCAGTGCCGCGGCCAATTCGCCGTGGATTCGAGTTTCGCAATGTTTCGTTTGCGTATCCGGGCACGACGCGGCGCGTCCTGAGCAACTTCGACTTCACGCTTTCTCCCGGAGAACGCGTAGCACTGATCGGCGAGAATGGACAGGGAAAAACCACAATTGTGAAACTGATCTCGCGGCTCTACGATCCAACCGAAGGAGAAATTCTGCTGGACGGAGTCGATCTACGCGAGTATGACCTGGAAGAGCTTCATGCTGAGATCGGCGTCATCTTTCAAGATTTCATGCGCTATGAGATGACAGCGCGGGAGAACATCGCAGTGGGTCGCGTCGAGCTTCCTCATACGCAGGAAGAGATTGTCGCCGCTGCTGAGAAAAGTCTGGCCGCAAGCGTTGTTGCGAAATTACAGCATGGATACGACCAGATGCTTGGCCGACGCTTCGAAGGCGGCGTTGATCTCTCCGGAGGGGAATGGCAGCGGCTTGCGCTGGCGCGTGCCTATCTGCGCAACGCGCAGTTGCTGATTCTGGACGAACCAACGGCGGCACTGGACGCGCGCAGCGAGGCGGAGGTCTTCGAGCGCTTTGCAGACCTGACAAAAGACAGGATGGCGTTGCTGATCTCTCATCGATTTTCCACGGTACGCATGGCGGATCGCATTGTTGTGCTGGAGGGCGGCCGTCTGGTGGAAGGAGGCACCCATCACCAACTGATGCTGACCGGCGGTCGATACGCTTCGATGTTTGAAATGCAGGCTGCAAGTTATCGCTGAGGACATATGAATAAGCAGGAATCTCCATCTTCGACGCCGTCCACGATACCCGCGATGGATGCACTGCGCGAGGCCGCGCGCAGTGCTGCCTCCTGGGATGTTGTTCCGTGGCCGCGGAACCGTTCGCAGTTTTCGGATCGCGCCGATGCGATGAAAAGATCGCTGAAGAAGCTGGAGAAGGCGATCTCGCGCTTTCCCGTGGACAACATTCCGCCACATCAGCCCTTGCGGCGAAGTGCGTTTCAAGAGATGGAAAAAGGTGTACGCCTGCTTCGCGCGGCACTGGCCGATCATCCGAGGGATGCCGAGACTCTGCCCAGGATGGTCTCCGGTTATTCGCAGGATGAACCGCGGCTCTCTGGCCTGGCGCATCTGTACCTGGAAACGGTCCGGTATCGGTTCAGTGTGGAGACGCTGCTGTTTTTTGTGGATGAGTTGCAGCATCTGGAGCCGCTCCATTACAAGGAAATCTGGCAGCTTGGCACGCATCTGAAATTTGCACTGCTGGAAACAGTTCTCAAAGATGCTCCGATACTGCTGGACGCCGCCGATTGTGAAGAGATGGCTCAACGCACGAATGAGTGTCTCGACAGTCTGCGAAAGATTGCGCTGGTGGACTGGGCGACAATTCTGGAAACGCGCATTGCATTCGATTCGATCCTGATGCGCGATCCGACGAACTCCTATGCGCAGATGGACTTTGAAAGCCGTGAAGTGTATCGCAGGCGCATTGCGTTTCTTGCCAGCTACTCGGATTTCGGAGAAGTCCGAGTAGCTCAGACCGTTGTCGATCTTGCGCAGAGCGCAAAAGACGATCCGACGATGCAGCCGCGGATGAATCGACGACGCATGCACGTGGGCTACTACCTGGTGGATCAGGGGTTCGCATCGCTGAGTCGGCGGATCGGATTTCACCCTCCTCTGCTGTGGCGGATTCGCGAGAGCATCCGTTCAAGCGGCGATGAGTTTTATATTGGCGGCATCGTCACGCTTACGATTCTTTTGACCGCGCTGCCCCTGTTTCCACTGGCTGGCTACGATCATGTGTGGGGATATCTTTTGCTGGCGCTGCTTCTTCTGCTGTTGCCTGCTTCCCAATGTTCGGTGGAACTGGTGAATACGCTGATCAGCGCATCGTTCGATCCTTCGCCACTACCTCGGCTCGACTTCAGCCGCGGCATCCCGCCGGAGTACACCACGCTGGTCGCTGTTCCCACGCTGCTGCTGAATGCCGATCAGGTTCGAGATCTGTTCAACAGCCTGGAAGTTCGCTATCTGGCCAATCGTGATCCGCACCTGCATTTTGCGCTGCTGACGGATCTTCCGGATTCGATCAGCAAGCCTCACGACAAAGATTCGCATCCGCTCGTGGACCTTGCCATCGAACTGACCGAAGAACTGAACCGCAGATACGCCGCATCCGGAAAGGGAGGATTTCTGCTGTTGCACCGCCATCGCATCTTCAATCGCAGACAGGGTGCGTGGATGGGATGGGAGCGCAAGCGCGGAAAGCTGCTCGACCTGAATAAGTATCTGACCGGCGAGTTCGATGCTTTTCCGATCAAAGCCGGCGATCTTTCGCTGCTCAACAGCATTCGCTACGTCCTGACTCTGGACTCCGATTCGCAGTTGCCACGCGGGTCTGCGACAAAGCTGATTGGAGCTATGGCCCATCCGCTGAACCAGGCCGTGATTGACCCTGAGACGCGTATCGTCACCGTCGGATACGGCATCCTGCAGCCGCGTATCAGCGTTACAGTACGCTCTTCGATCCGATCCCGCATGGCCAATATCTTCTCCGGACAGACAGGGCTGGATATTTACACTCGCGCCGTGTCGGACACATATCAGGACCTCTTTGGCGAAGGCATCTTCACCGGCAAGGGCATCTATGAACTGGAGACACTGCACGCGGTGCTGAATCGCCGCTTCCCGCGCAACGCGCTGCTCAGCCATGATCTGATCGAAGGCGCCTATGCGCGGGCCGGTCTGGTGACCGACGTGGAACTGATCGACGATTATCCGTCGCATTACAGCGCTTACAGCCGACGCAAACACCGCTGGGTGCGAGGCGACTGGCAGATTGTGCGATGGATCAAAGGGCGTGTTCCGGAGGAATCCGGCCGCCTGGTGCCGAATCCCATTTCGTTCATCTCACGGTGGAAGATTCTGGACAATCTGCGTCGCTCTCTGGTGGATCCGTTCCTGTTTTTGTTTCTGGTGGCAGCGTGGATGATCCTGCCCGGTTCGCCGCTGTACTGGACATTGCTGGTTCTTAGCCTGCTGGTAGCCCCGTCTGTGC
Source organism: Acidobacteriota bacterium (assembly GCA_021816455.1). Classification (GTDB taxonomy): domain Bacteria; phylum Acidobacteriota; class Terriglobia; order Terriglobales; family Acidobacteriaceae; genus Acidicapsa. The sequence goes on along the minus strand of JAKAXU010000017.1, from coordinate 10,050 downwards.
TGCAACTGCTGGTGGGTCTGGCCCGCATGGCAGCAGCGACCGTGGCCGGCACAACTGTCGGCGAAGTTTTTTTCGGCTTTGGCCGGAATCTGCTCATCACACTTCTGAATCTTCTGCTGCTGCCGCACCAGGCGGTTCTTGGACTCGACGCGATGCTTCGCTCGCTGGTTCGCGGCTGGATTACCGGCGAACGACTGCTGGAGTGGGAGACGGCGGCACAAGCAGAGCAGACCAGCACGCGGAAGTCGGCTGTCGATCGCTACATGGCCTGGGTGCCCGCGGTGGCGGTGCTGTTGGCGATCGGCATCTGGCTCGACAGAGGTCACCGGAACGCAGTCTATGTGGCCGCACCCTTGCTCGTCGGATGGCTTCTGGTACAGTTGCTGATCGTCTGGCTGAACCGTACTCCCGGCGCGCAGAAGCAGGCGCTTTCGCAGGGAGATCGCAGATTGCTGCTGGGCGATGCGCTGCGCATCTGGAGTTACTTTGATCACTTCGGCTCAGAGGAGCATCACTTTCTCATTCCGGACAATGTGGAGGAGGCCGAGTATTGCGAGGCCGCGCGTGTTTCGCCCACTAATATCGGACTGTTGCTGAACGCGCGTCAGGCGGCGTGCTCCTTCGGTTTCCTCACGATTCCGGAATTTGCCCGGCGCACCGCACAATCGCTGGCAACCATCGATCGCCTGATCAAGTTCCGCGGTCATCTTTACAACTGGTATGACACGCGCACCTGCGAGCCGCTGGATGCTTCTCCCTTCGTTTCCACAGTGGACAGCGGCAATTTTGTAGCATCGCTGCTGACGCTCACTGCGGGAACGCGCGCGCTGACGGAATCGCCGCTGCTTTCTGCAAAGAGCTTTCATGTATTCTCCGTCCTGGACTCGCTGGCCACAGAGGAGCCGGAGCTGAAGAGTTTTTTTGCCACGCACCCATCTCCGGCAGATCGAGACTCACTGGAAGCGTGGACGACGTGGCTGCATGCATCGTTCAGAGACGCAGAGTTGCTTGTCTCCTCGCCTGGAAGAGATCTGCGCGCTCGACTCGATGCGCTGTCTCAGTTGATCGCGCAGTATCTGCCATGGCTCTCTGTCGAGCACAGCGCAGTGAGCACGCTTCTGCGCTTTGACGGGAAGGCTCTGCAGCAGAGCACATTGGCCTCCGTCGATGGAATCCTTGGCAACATTCTGACTCAGTTGCAGCTACTGCGGACGGGGCAGCTGAACGATGAGGAGCGCACTGCGGTAGAAAGCTGCCAACGCGCAACGGAAGAAGCGCTCGCGCATCACGCCGCACTCCTGCGGGAACTGAAGCAGATTGCCGCACACGCGGACGAACTGGCTTCCTCCACGGAGTTCCATTTCCTTGTGCATCCGGATCGCAAGGTGCTTTCTATTGGATGGGATGTGAAAGCGGAAAAACTCCACGATTCCTGCTATGACATGCTGGCTTCGGAGGCTCGCATTGCGACCTTTCTCGCCATTGCCCGCGGAGACCTGCCGCAACAGAGCTGGTTCCGGCTCGCGCGCGACCACGCGCATGCGTTTCGCTGTTTTACGCTGCTCTCCTGGACAGGAACGATGTTTGAATATCTGATGCCCGCCATCTGGATGCGGGCGTGGCCGAATACACTGCTGGCGGGAGCGCAGAATGCCAGCGTACACATCCAGAAAGCGTGGGCGCACAAGCATCGGATTCCCTGGGGAATCTCGGAGTCCGGCTCTGCCGAGCGCAATGACTCCGGTCACTATGGCTATTTCGCCTGGGGAATTCCGGATGTGGCGCTGGCGTGGGAAGCGAAGGCAGGTCCGGTGGTTTCCCCGTATTCGACCTATTTGGCCCTGAGCATCGATCCGCGCGCGGCGATCCGGAACCTGCGGCGGCTGCGATCGGCAGGATGGAGCGGGCGCTACGGGCTGTACGAGGCGATTGATTATCAGCAGTCGCATCGCGCTCCGGAAGCTGTGAAGGAGTGGATGGCGCATCATCTGGGGATGTCGTTGCTGTCGATCCTGAACCTGCTGGAGGACGGACAGATGCAGGAGTGGTTTCATGCCAATCCACTGGTACAGTCGGTTGAGTTGCTGTTGAACGAAATGCCGGCGCGCAAAGCTGCGCTGAAAGCCGCGCTGGAACTGTTTTCTCGTCCGGTGCCGCGCGAGACACTCCCGCAGGACTGAGGCGCGTGTGGATTCACTGGAATACGAGAGCGGACGATGAATGATCGCAAGCTGCTGCAATATATCCGTCGCTGCCCCGGCCAGCAGGCAGACTACCGGCAACTGATCCATGGACTGGGCATCGGTGATAGCGGGGCGCGACGCCAATTGCGCGAGATGCTTCAGCTTCTGGTTTCTTCCGGACAATTGATAGTGACCGCGCAGGGCGACTGGGCCATCGCAAATGCGCAGCAACAAACCTCCCGCGAGTATCTGATCACCGGACGTATCGATCTGCATCGCGACGGTTTTGCCTTTGTAAGACCGAACTCAACCCAGCAGAACGGAAGATCGAGCGAAGATATTTTCATTGCGCCCTCGGAGATTCACTCTGCGATGCAGGGCGATGAAGTGCTGGTGGAAGTGGATCGTGACTCTGCGCGTCCCTCCGGCCGCGTCGTGCGCGTGGTGGAGCGGCGCAACGCAACGGTCGTGGGTACCTTTCACTACGCGCAACGGCGTGGCGCAGGCGCTCCTCCGGCGCGCGGCAACTGGGTCACCCCGTTCGATTCGCGCATGACTCAGCCGATCCTGATCTCTTCCGAGGTGCCGCTGCCCGAGCGCGCGGCGGATACGCGTCATCGCGTGCTCGGGGATGCAGCTTTGCATGCCGCGCACGATGAGAGTCTGGAGGGCCTGATCGTCGATGTGGAGATCACCGCGTGGCCCACGCCGACGCGGCCTGCTCAGGGGCGCGTTCTCGAAGTGCTGGGCCATCCGGATGACTTCGGCGTGGACGTCGAGATCATGCTGCGCAAGCATCAACTGCCGCGCACATTTCCTGACCATGTACTTGCTGAGGCAAACTCGGTTGCGCAGCCGGATCCACCTACGGCAGATACGGAAGAGACAGCTCGGCGCGAAGATTTTCGTTCCTTGCCGATCGTGACGATCGACGGCGAAACGGCGCGCGATTTCGACGATGCTGTTTTCGTCCGCCGAGTGAGTGAGGCGACGGACGCCGACTGGGAATTACAGGTGCACATTGCCGACGTAGCCCACTATGTGCGCCCTGGAAGCTATCTCGATCTGGAAGCGAGGTTGCGCGGCACCAGCGTATATTTCCCGGATCGAGCGATTCCGATGCTGCCGCATGAGCTGTCCACGGGCATCTGTTCTCTGCGCCCCAACGAGGATCGCTTTGTGTTGAGCTGCATCCTGCGCCTCGATTGCGAAGGACGCATCCTGAGCTTTCGCGTGGCAGAAGGCATCATCCGATCCGTAGCGCGCATGACCTATACGCAGGTACATCGGATACTTGACGGAGCCCCGGAGACACGCAAGCAATTCGCGGCGCTGGTTCCGGCGTTTGAATCCATGCGCGTGCTGGCCGGAGCCATGAATGCGCGTCGCGTCGAACGCGGGAGCATCGACTTCGATCTGCCGGAACCGGTGATTGAGTTCGACGCTGAAGGCCAGATGCAGGGCGTGACGCGCGCCGAACGCACCTGGGCCAATCGCCTCATCGAAGAATTCATGCTGGCGGCCAATGAATGCGTTGCGACGTGGCTGGAAGACCTGGGCCTGCCCAGTCTCTATCGTATCCACGAGCAGCCCGATCCGAAGCGCGTGGTGGATTTTGAAGAGTCGGCAGCAGCCTTCGGTCATTCCCTGGGTATCGGCGCGCTGCCGGTGCGACGCTTTCAGCCGCGCGGCGACCGTCGCGAGCAGCAAAGGCGCGGCCATAATCCGCGGGATGCACGCGCTATTGAAATCCCCGAACAGATTGACGTAACGCCACAGATGTACCAGCGCCTGGCCGCGCGTATTTCCGGCCATCCCGAAGAACGCATTCTGAATCATCTGATGTTGCGCTCACTCAAACAGGCGCGTTACTCGGAGGTGAACGAAGGTCACTTTGCGCTTGCCGCTCCGAGCTACACACACTTCACTTCCCCCATTCGCCGCTATCCGGATCTGATCGTGCATCGCATTGCGAAGGCCGCGCTGCAGGCTGGTCTTTCCAGCGGGCAAACGCTCCCCGCAGATCGCATGCAATCTCCCTGGCAGCAAGACGCCGTGGTGAAGGTGCGCTCCAGTCCACGCGTGTCGACGGCTAAAGGCGCTCGGATGCAACCGCCGATTCTGCTCGATGAACTGGCGATGATCGCATCGGAATCGTCCCAGGCCGAGCGTCGCGCGGCCGAGGCGGAGCGCGAACTGATTGAGTGGAAGAAAGTCCGCTTCATGCAGGATCGCGTGGGAGAAGATTTCGAAGCAATCCTGCTGAATCCTGCGAAGTTTGGCTTATTTGTCGAGCTGGACAAGTTGTTTGTCGAAGGACTGGTTCCCATCGAAACACTGCCGGGCGACCGATATACCTACCGGGAAAATACACGGGAGATCGTCGGCACGCAGACCGGAAGACGCTTCCGCGCCGGGGATCGCCTGCACGTGATTCTGGATCGCGTTCTTGCCTTCGAGCGCAAACTTCAGTTTGCGATTCTCGACGACGCGCCTCCATCCGGACTGCGAAAAAAAGCCTCCGGGCTGGCGAAAAAGGCCGGCAAGAAGAGAAAGCCGACTGTCGGCGCGCCAAAGTTTCGACCGCCAAAAGCCGCACTGAAAAAAGGCAACCGCAAGAAGAAAAACAAAGGCCGACATTAGAGCGTTTTCGCTCACACTGCTTACAGTGGAGACGTTCTCGGCGTGGCTTTTTCCCAAGGAAAAGCCACACTCACCATTGCCCGTCTGTATAGACCATGAGCGAAAACGCTCTAAGCCGACCTTGGGTGGGAACTTCCGCTTCACAGCGCACTCACTGCGGTTGCTGCTGCGGTTGCTGCTGGCCGGTTCCCTGCTGGCCATTCTGCGCAGATGGCGGCGGTGGCGGCGGCGGTGCGCCGATGGGATGCTTGGGCGGCGTCAGAATAAATCCCTGGCGCACGAGCGCAAAGCCTTCGCTGGTCCACTCGGCCTGGAGTAGATCGCCGGTCGTGCTGCTGAAGACTTCGATGTTGCCACCGTTGACCGTCACAGTGAAGTGATGCACGCCGATGCCTCTGCCTCCAAGCGTACCCTGCATATCCGCGTCCGTAGCAATCTGCATGGGAACGATCGAGCCAGTCTGCTTCGGAATCGCGGCCCAGATGTGGGCGTTGTTATAGGCCGCACCCAGCCGCAGCATCGCCTGCAAACCGGCCGGGTCGAAGTCGGGCAGAAAGACAGTGCGCGCATGGAAGGCAAGCGGTGTATTGATGTGCTGACCGTTGGCGAAAATCTTCATCAGGTACTGTTGACCGGAGGATTGCACGCCGACGGTGACCGGCGTTCCGTTCACCTGACCATTGATCTGCATGCTGCGCAGATTGAGATGCGCGCCGAGATACCCGGTCTCGGAGAAGCTCAGGTTCAGCCCCGTCATATTGATCGAGGCGTTGGATGTGATCCCATATCCGTTTCCGCTGCGCGCCCAACTGAGTGTCGCACTGCCGACGGACTTTCCGTTCTGGCTGATCAGAAAGCTCTGCGCGGAGCAGATACCGGCAGATCCAAGCATCGCAAATGCAATTCCCAAGATTCGGAGTTTCATCGTCACTCTCCTTGATCCTTCAGACCGCAAACTCGGCGAAGAGTTGCGGCATCCATTCCACCGCAGGCCGATTCGAGCTATTATCGCAACCAGATGAGACCCCAAGAAACAGCAACAGCGCGCGACTGACGTGCTCTTTTCTGGTGCAGCGTGGTCCTTGCCGTGCTCGGCGGCTGTTTCACCTGGAATACTGTTCAATTTCTCACCCGCAGCATTGTCACCACAGGAACCATTGTACGGATGAACTCGAAGACCGATGCGAAGGGACGAACCTCCTGGACGCCAGTGTTCGCCTATCGCGCAGCGGATGGCCACCTTTGGACGCTCACTTCCCACATGGCAAGCATGCCGCCGGAGTACATTGTCGGTGAGTCCATCCGGGTTCGCTATGAACCAGCCCATCCGGGCGATGGGCGAATCGACTCCGCACTTCACCTCTGGATGGCGCCTGCCGTTCTTTTCTTTCTTGCCGGAATCACCTTTGCAATGCATCGCGCGAAGATGCTGCTGGTAACGCGCTTTCGCAAGCGCGGGGAAAAAACAATCTCGTCAGGGAGTGAAGCTGGCCCCACTCCCTGACGAGATTTTGTTGGGCGCGGCTGCGCTTTTACTTTTTCGCGGTCTCGAAGCGTTTGGCGACCTCCGTCCAGTTGACGACGTTCCACCAGGCTTCCAAGTACTTTGCGCGCAGGTTCTGATACTTCAGATAATAGGCGTGCTCCCAGACATCGTTGCCGAGAATGGGATAGTGGCCCTGACTGAGTGGGGAATCCTGATTGGCCGTGCTGATGACCTTGAGCTTGCCATCGACAAGAATCAGCCACGCCCAGCCGGAACCGAACTGCTTTGCGCCCGCTTCGTTGAAGGCTTTTTTGAAGTCCTCGAAGCTACCGAAGTCTTCGGTGATCTTCGCCGCGAGCGATCCGGTTGGTTCGCCGCCGACGCCGGGCGTACCCACCGGCCCCATGATGGACCAGAACATGGAGTGGTTCGAGTGACCGCCACCGTTGTTGCGCACAGCACCCTTGATGGCCTCCGGCACGGAGGCAAGATCACGCACCAGATCATCGACCGATTTTGCCGCAAGCTCGGGATGGCCGGCCAATGCGGTGTTCACGTTGGTGATGTAGGCCTGATGATGCTTGTCATGGTGAAAGTGCATGGTGTCGGCATCGATAAAAGGCTCGAGCGCCGCGTAGTCGTAGGGCAGAGGTGCAAGTTCGTAAGGCATAGGGAAGACTCCTTCATCATTCATTGTACGGCGCGCGGCTTTTGCCGGGAAGTTCGATTCCGAACAGCAGACGGGCTGTGCAGTTTGTTGTTATGCGCGAGACTTCATGCGCCGATAACGGCGGATGAGCGCGTTGGTCGAGCTATCATGCCTGAGTTCCGGCTCGGTCGGGCTTTCGAGTTCCGGGATGATGCGCACGGCGAGCACCTTGCCGAGTTCGACGCCCCACTGATCGAAGGAGTCGATCTGCCAGATGACGCCCTGCACAAAGACACTGTGTTCGTAGAGCGCGACGAGTTGGCCAAGAATCTCCGGCGTCATCTTTTCCGCAAGGATCACCGAACTTGGACGATTGCCCTCGAAGGTGCGATGCGGCACGAGCCAGTCCGCCGTGCCCTCGGCCTTCACCTGCTCGGGCGTCTTGCCAAAGGCCAGCGCTTCTGACTGAGCGAAGATGTTGGACATCAACAGATCGTGATGATTGCCGAGCGGATTGAGCGACCGCGCAAAGCCGATAAAATCGCAGGGAATCAGCCGCGTTCCCTGGTGGATCAACTGGTAGAAGCTATGCTGGCCGTTGGTTCCCGGCTCACCCCAAAAGATCGGGCAGGTCTGATAATCGACGTGTTGGCCGTCCAGCGTAATGTGCTTGCCGTTGGACTCCATCGTGAGCTGTTGCAGATAGGCCGGGAAGCGTTTGAGGTAATTGTCATAAGGCAGCACGGCGACCGTTTCGGCGCCGAAGAAGCTGGTGTACCAGACCGTCAGCATGCCCATTAGAAACGGTAGATTCCGCTCCAGCGGCGCGGAGCGGAAGTGCTCGTCCATGGCATGGAAGCCGTTCAGCATGCGGCGGAAGTTCTCCGCGCCGATGGCGATCATCGAAGAGAGGCCAATCGCCGCATCCATCGAGTAACGACCGCCGACCCAGTCCCAGAAGCCGAACATATTCGCCGTATCGATGCCGAATTTCGCGACCTCTTTGGCGTTGGTGGAGACGGCGACGAAGTGGCGAGCGACAGCGGCGTGCTCTTTGAGTTTGGCGAGCGCCCAGACACGCGCAGTATGCGCGTTGGTCATCGTCTCCAGGGTCGTAAAAGTTTTCGATGAGACGATAAACAGCGTCTCTTCCGGATCCAGCCCGTGCACGGCTTCAGCAAAGTCGGAGCCATCGACATTGGATACGAAGCGCATGGTCAGATCTCGCTGCGAATAGTGCCGCAGCGCCTCGTAAGCCATCACCGGGCCAAGGTCGGAGCCGCCGATACCGATATTGATGACATTGCGAATCGGCTTGCCGGTGTAGCCGGTCCAGGCGCCGGAGCGAATGCTCTCCGCAAACTCAGCCATCTTGTCGAGCACTGCGTGTACATCGGGAACGACATTGTGTCCATCGACCTCGATGACGGCCTCACGCGGTGCGCGCAGCGCAGTGTGCAAGACCGCACGATTCTCCGTGATGTTGATCTTGTCGCCGCGAAACATGGCTGCGCGACGCTCTTCGAGACCGCTGGCCTGGGCAAGCCCGGCGAAGAGCTTGAGTGTCTCCTCCGTGATGCGGTGCTTGGAGTAGTCGAGAAACAGGCCGCAGGCTTCGGCGTTGAATCGTTCGCCGCGCTTGGGGTCTTCGGCGAAGAGTTCCCGCAGATGTTTGACGCGTAACGTGGCAGCGTGGGCTTCGAGCGCCTTCCAGGCGGGCATTTGCTTCAGGGGGGTCATCGATATTCTCCTGCGGGTCGGGGGCCGTTGTCGGCGCTTGTGAGTGTCTGGGTTCCAGTTACACAGCGAAATTATAGCCCGCGCATGGCGGTGATCCGGGGAGAAGGATGCGAATCGAAACGGATCCCTCCGGAATGCGGGAGAGAACAAAGAAAACCCGCTCAGCACCTGCAAGCATCCCTGGGTAGGATGCCTGAAGCGCTGAACGGGGTTGCAGGGTTCGGGATGGCGCTATTTTTCACGGACCCGGCCGGAGCCTCCACGCCGGGATATATCTCCTCAAGGGTTTGCGATTCTGCTGCTCGGCCACTGGATCAGGCAGCGGCTTGTCATTCCCGCACGGAATCTGCTTCTGCTTTTGCAGTGCCCTTGCCTTTGCCCTTGCTTTTCCTGGTTGTCATTCCCGCAGGGAATCTGCTTCTGCCCTTGCAGTTGCCCTTGCCTTTGCCCTTGCTTTTCCTGGTTGTCATTCCCGCAGGGAATCTGCTTCTGCCCTTGCTACTCGCCCACGTCCACCACCAAAGGGAGCGCCACAACCCTCCGTGGCGGCCCGCAGCCGCGCGTCCGCTCCATGCAATGGCCTCACACCAAGGCATTGGCTGCCGGCAGGAAGCTCCGATAGCACAGCACCAGTTCTCCATCCAGCAGATTTGCGCGGCAGCATCTGCTCCCGCATGGCTGCGTTCATCCGGTGTCTCCCGCATCTTGCCTTTCAGAGGCGATCGCAAACGAGAGACTTCGGCTGGTGTGCCACGCAGGCATCTGCTCGTCCCACCCATGCCGCACAGTACACGTCTAGGATGAGGATACTGAGACGCGGCAGGGTTGGAAAGACAAAGCTATGGTGCCATTCGCCCTTACTGCTCCCGATCTGTGTTGGCAGTTGACGGCGCAGACCCAGTAGGACAAACCTGCGCTTCGATTTCGGGTCTCAGCTTTCCCTTGCCGCAGAGGGTCGTGGTATTGGTACCTGCATTATCGGCGCGATAGTATCCGACAGTAGATATTTCCTTGCCGATCTTGTCTGGATTGGGTAGCCAGAATTGGCAGTTGTTGTGCTTGTTGCATTTAGCTGCGAAAAGTACCTTATCGCCCTCGTGTAGTTGGTCCATAAACCACTGCTTATGCACCGTAGGAGCATTGCCATTACTTACCATCGCGCCCAGCATCGTTAAACCTACAGAGACCGGGGCCTCCACAGCGTACATCCCCGAGTTAGTGCGAATCACTCTTGTCCAAATTAGCGCTTGATCGGCGGCGGTAGAGCCCTGCTACGGTTTGTGTTGAGAGACATAAACCCCAAGGAGGGTCACCGTCGCCGTGATTCGAGTATCCAGCATTTTCAGCCA
>JAKAXU010000070.1 GCA_021816455.1 Acidobacteriota bacterium | reverse complement strand
GCAGCGGCTCCAGCCTCATCCACTGCTTGTCGGTCAAATCGCTCGGGTACATGCACCTACCCTATCCACCCAAGCTCTCTCCGCATATTCCTTCCAAGGTTCCTTCGCTAGTTTCTGGACAGGTTCTCAGAAAAATAACGTCGCTTGTCCCGCGAAGGGATATGCCTTCTTCCCTGCGAATCGGCGGGCATCCAGAGCCTCAGCCCAAGGTCAGCAACGCAAACAGCAGGAGCCACGCCAGTCCCATTGTGTGCCAGTACCAGGCCATCGAATCCACCGTGATCTGGCGATAATCCACGCGTCGGAGAAATGGCAGAAAAATCAATCCGGAGACCACAAAAAGCAGGCCGAAGAGCAGATGGATGGCGTGAAAACCGGTGATGATGTAAAAGAAATAACTGGCCGGAGTGGCCCACTGATCGAAGCCGTATCCTTGCGCGGTCAACTGGGTCCACGCGGTAAACTGCCCGGCAAGAAACACTCCACCCAGCAGGGCCGTCAGCGCCAGCCATGGCCATGTGCGGCGCAGTGCTGGTTTGCCCAGTCCCAGCCACTCCTCCACCACGTCGAACTCGCGGAATATCTGCCGTCGCGCCACCTCGATTGTCAGACTGCTCAGCAACAGCACCGCTGTATTCAGGAAGAGCACAGGCGGAATTCGGATCGGATGCCAGTCCCCGATGAAATCGTTGGTGCGCGGATCAAAGTGGCCTGCGCTCTGATGCGTGAAGAACATCACCGCCAGAGCGATGAAAAACACCATATCCCCGGCAAGCGCAAAGAACAGCACCATCCGCACGCGCTTCAGCAGTTCGCGCGGCCCCATGCGTCCAGCGCGCCGCCAGGCGTCGTCATCGCCGTTTCCGCCGCCACCTGTGGGACGTCGGTCAACGGGCGGTTTTCCGCCTATGCCGGTATCCTTCTTCTCAATTTCGACGGGGTTGTGAATAAAACTGGCGGGCATGGGAGGTGTGCCTCGTGCCTTGAGATTACAACTTATCGCTCGCTCGTGCACGCAAATCAACAAAGATTCTCTTTGTCGCAGTCAAAATGATCTTCGGCTTCGTTCGAATGCACTTTTCGGCCTCGTCTGGCATCGTTCCTGAGCACTGCTCTTCGGCACAGCCGGTCACTTCTGCTCTGCGGCGGCAATCTCCAGAAAAAGCCGGTGAACCCTGCGGTCAGTGGCCAACTCCGGATGAAAGGTCGCAGCGAGAATCTTTCCCTGACGCACAAGCACCGGGAATCCCTCGCGCGAGGCCAGCGTCTCAACCTCCGGGCCTGCGCTCAGAATGCGCGGCGCGCGGATGAAAACCGCTTCCAGTGGTCCACCCGGCAGGCTCGTCTCCACCGGCAGAATTGTCGAATCATTCTGGCGTCCGTAGGCGTTGCGCTCAATCGTCAGATCAAGCGCGGCAAAGGACTCCTGCCGTGGGTTGAGTACCTCGCGCGCCAGCAGGATGCAGCCCGCGCAGGTGGCAAAGATCGGCCTCGTGCGTACAAAATCGCGCAGCGCAACGTCGAAACCATCACGTCGCAGCAACCGCAGCATCGTCGTCGATTCACCGCCCGGCAGCACCAGCGCCGAGACCGCGCTCAGTTCCGCCAAAGTCTTCACCGGCCGTGTGGTGACGCCAATCTCGGCAAATGCCGCAGCGTGCGCCTCGTAATCTCCCTGAATGGCCAGCACGCCGATCCTGAGTCCCATATTGTGCAAAGCCTTCTCCTTGCCTCTTCTTTCTCATCAGAATAGGGCATCGCAATAGGGCATCGCACAACCTTCATCCCTCGCAAATTTTCTGCTGGGAATCTCTTTCCAATAGGATTACCATCGAGCTGCGATCTTTTCCCGGATACGCTCCACGCGAAATCTCGCGGGTGCCATCCGAAGCTACATTTGCTTTCGCCCCAGGAGGGAAATCATGGAACGACGCACGTTTCTGCGCAATGCTTCCATCGCGGCCATCGCCTCTGGCAGCGCACTGAAATCAGCAACTGCTTCCGCTCCTGCTCATCCCATCGCGCGGCGCAGGCTGGGATCGACCGGCGAGGAGCTTTCCATCATCGGTTTCGGTGGCATTGTGGTCATGAATGAAACCAGCAGCGAATCGTCCAGCATCGTTGCTGAAGCTGTCGATCGCGGCATCAACTACTTCGACGTTGCGCCAAGCTACGGCGATGCTCAGGAGCGCCTCGGACCAGCCCTCGCACCCTACCGCAACAAATGCTTCCTCGCCTGCAAGACCGAGGGCCGCACAAAGGACGCTTCGCGCAAACAACTGGAAGAGTCTCTGCGCCTGCTCAAGACAGACCATCTCGATCTCTACCAGTTTCATGCCCTCACCAAAATGACCGAACTGGACACGGTTTTAGGCCCAGGCGGAGCCATGGAGACCATGGAAGCCGCCCGCAAGGAAGGCAAGATTCGCTTCATCGGCTTCTCTGTCCATTCCGCGGAAACAGCGCTTGCCGCCATGGATCGCTACCACTTCGACACCATTCTCTTTCCGCTCAACTGGGTGCTGGTTACCCAGGCTGGTTTCGGCCCGCAGATTCTCGAGAAGGCGCAGGAAAAAAAGATGGGAATTCTCGCCCTGAAAAGCATGGCCAAAACCGTATGGCCGGCCGATCAGAAGACTCACTCCGCGCCCAAGTGCTGGTATCAGCCCGCTGCATTTCCTCATGAAGCCTCGCTCGGTCTGCGCTGGACCCTCAGCCACCCCATCACGGCTGCCATCCCTCCCGGCGATGAACGATACTTCCGCCTCGCCATGGATGTGGCACAAAACTACAAACCGCTCGATGCAAACGAAGAGCAGACACTGCTGGCTGGCGGAAAGGGAGTCGAGCCAATCTTCCACCTCGGCAACGATGTTTGATTCACCTTGGCGTAGAGAATCTCTTCGACGCAATGCCTTCGTCACGATGCTGCTCAGGAAACGCATTGAGATATGCTGAAAACTCAAAAACGGCATAAACAAGCCCCAGTTGCGATAGCAACTGGGGCTTGTTTCATGTCTGTCTTTGTGCGACGGAACGGCCAGTCGTCTTCACCAGCCCCGCGTCTGCAACTGGTCGCGCTCTTCGATTGCTGCTGCGGCCAGTCCCTTCATCGTGCCCTTAACCTGTTCGCTTGCTTCAGCCACAATCTTCGGATCGCTGAAGTGTGTGGTGGCAATCACAATGGCACGGGCGCGCGACACGGCCTCTTCGCGTTCCTTCTGGTTGTGTTCCACGTCGAGCGGCGTGGCGCGCTCCTTCATGAAGATACCCGAACCGACGAAGACCGTCTCGGCGCCAAGCTGCATCATCAGTGCCGCATCGGCTGGCGTAGCAATCCCGCCGGCGGAAAAATTGGGCACCGGCAGTTTGCCCGCCTTCGCCACCATGCGCACCAGTTCATACGGCGCTCCGTGCTCCTTGGCCAGGTGATACAACTCTTCTTCGCGAGCCACCGTAAGCTGGCGCATTTCCTTCGTGATCTGCCTCATATGCTGCACCGCGTGCACCACGTCGCCGGTTCCGGCTTCGCCCTTGGTGCGGATCATCGCCGCGCCTTCCGCGATGCGCCGCAGCGCCTCGCCCAGATTGCGAGCGCCGCAGACGAACGGCGTCGTGAAGGCGTGCTTGTCAATGTGGTGCGCCTCGTCTGCCGGAGTCAGCACTTCACTTTCGTCGATGAAGTCCACGCCAAGCGCCTGCAGAATCTGAGCTTCAGCAAAGTGGCCGATGCGCGCCTTGGCCATCACCGGAATGGTGACCGCGCCCATGATCTCCTTGATCAGCTTCGGATTGGCCATGCGTGCCACGCCACCCTCGGCACGGATCATCGCCGGAACGCGCTCCAGCGCCATCACGGCGACGGCTCCGGCTTCTTCGGCGATGCGTGCCTGTTCCACGTTCATCACATCCATGATGACGCCGCCTTTCAGCATCTCAGCCAGGCCTACTTTCAGCCGCAATCCGGTGTCGTTTCCATTCATCTCGCTCATGGTGTCTTCCTTTGTGCAATGGGAATTTCGCGTTCGAGTGGGAAATTCCCGCATGCTCGTCGCTGTTGCTACTTCAGTTTATCAGTGATTGAACTGCGCTCCTGAACCGCGTTTTACGGAGATGAAACTCCCTGCCGCGCTACCTGTTTCCGGGCTGTCCGTGTCCGCCCCAGTACGCCGCAGAGTGAATTTTTACACCACCCGATCTCCACAGCCGGAATTGTCCGCTTTTTGGTTGTAGGATGACTGAGGAACTGTGAGGTGAAATGGACGAAGGACGCTGGGTTTTGCTGATTGCAAGTGAGGTGGGCGGCACCGATTCCGTCTCAGATCGTGCGATGGAACGGCTGGTCGACGCGATCAGCAAAGAGGGTTATGAAGTGGTGCGCACCTCGACGCCGGAAGACGGGTTGTCGCTGGTCAAATCCGACCCTTCGTCTTCGGCCATCCTGCTCGACTGGGATCTCGCCGGCGAACACCAGTTCGACGAGCGCGCCGCGCTGCGCATCATCCGCGCTGTGCGTCATCGCAACAAAAAGCTGCCGATCTTCCTCATTGCAGACCGCACGCTGGTCAGCGAACTGCCGCTGGAGGTGGTCAAGCAGGTCCACGAATACATCCATCTCTTCGGCGACACCCCCGCCTTCATCGCCAGCCGTGTCGATTTTGCCGTCGAACGCTATCATGAGCAGCTTCTGCCACCGTACTTCCGCGAATTGAAAAAATACAATGACCAGGGCGCTTACAGTTGGGACGCGCCGGGGCACATGGGCGGAGTGGCGTTTCTGAAGCATCCGGTGGGCATGGAGTTTCACCGCTTCTTCGGGGAAAACATCATGCGCTCGGACTTGGGTATCTCCACCTCGCCGCTGGGTTCATGGCTGGATCATCTGGGACCGCCCGGTGAGTCGGAACGCAACGCTGCGCGCATCTTTGGCGCGGACTGGACCTTTTACGTGCTTGGCGGCTCGTCGACTTCGAACCAGATCGTCGGTCACGGCGTCATCGGTCAGGACGACATCGTCATCGCAGACGCCAACTGCCACAAGTCGATCTGTCACTCACTCACGGTGACCGGCGCGCGGCCCGTCTACGTCACCCCCACGCGCAACGGATACGGGATGATCGGACTGGTGCCGCTCAAGCGATTCAGCCCGGAGGCGATTCGCGAGCTGATCGACAAAAGCCCGTTCACCGCAGGAGCCAACAGCCGGGAGCCCAGCTACGCCGTGGTCACCAACTCGACCTATGACGGCCTGTGCTATGACGTGAACAAGGTAGTGACGGCACTAGCGCCGAGCGTGCCGCGCATTCACTTCGATGAAGCCTGGTACGCCTACGCCAAGTTTCACCCAATCTATCGCGGGCGCTTCGCAATGGATGTGCCGGACGATATGCCGGATCGCCCGCTGCTCTTTGCCGTGCAATCCACGCACAAGATGCTGGCGGCTTTCTCGATGGCCTCCATGGTGCACCTCAAGCTGAGTCCACGCGCGCCGATCGAGTTCGACCAGTTCAACGAATCCTTCATGATGCACGGGACAACCTCGCCGTTTTATCCGATGATTGCTTCACTTGACGTGGCGGCAGCCATGATGGACGAGCCTGCCGGACCGACGCTGATGGAGGAGACAATCACCGATGCCATCAGCTTTCGTAAAGCCATGTCGTCCATCAAACACAGGCTACGCAAGCAGGAAGATGGCGACGGATGGTTTTTCGACCTTTACCAGCCAGATCGCGTCCAGGATCCGACCGACGGGCAGGTGTACGACTTCGAGGACGCTCCGGACAGCGTGCTGGCGACGCACTCCGGCTGCTGGACCCTCAAGCCCGGTGAAGAGTGGCACGGCTTTCAGGACGAGGATGTGGCCGACGACTACTGCATGCTGGACCCCACCAAGGTCACGATCCTCATGCCCGGCGTCAACGCCCAGGGCAAGGTCGCCGAATGGGGCATTCCTGCCGCCATCCTCACCGAGTTCCTCGACGCTCGCCGTGTCGAAATCGCCCGCACCGGCGACTACACCGTGCTGGTGTTATTTTCGGTGGGAACAAGCAAGGGAAAATGGGGCAGCCTGCTGGAAAATCTCTTCGAGTTCAAGCGGCTCTATGACAACGAAGCGACGCTAAATGAGGCACTGCCGGAGCTGGTTGCACGCTATCCGCAGCGCTACGGCAACGTGACGCTGAAGGAACTGAGCGACCAGATGCACGCGGCGATGGTCGAGCTTCGCCTGACGGCGCTCGAAGGCGAAGCCTGCGAGGTGGAAGAGGTGCAGGTGCTCACCCCGGCTCAGACCTATCAAAAGCTGCTGCGCAGCGGCACTGAGAAGGTCAAGTTCACGGAAATGGCGACTCGTATCGCAGGCGTTATGCTCGTACCGTATCCGCCGGGCATTCCGGTTTGCATGCCAGGCGAACGACTTGGCGAATCAGAGAGTCCGGTGATCCGGCTGATCCTGGCGCTGGAGGAGTTTGGCAAACGATTCCCAGGCTTCGAGCGGGAAGTCCACGGCATTGAGGTCGATGCTGCGGGCGACTACTGGATGCGTGCCGTCATCGAGTCCAACAGCAAGCGCGGCAACGGGAAGCAGCGTGCTCCGAACTCTGCACCGCCTGTCAAGCGGAGGCGAAGAGCAGTCTCCAAAGCTGCGCCAAAACCGGAAGAGGGAACGCCACGCACTCCGTAGTTCTCTGCAAAAACAGGTCGGCCCGAATGGCGTTCACCTCGGGCCGACCTATCTGCATCTCGGAGTGAACCAGCCTAAACAAAGTGAAAACCGGAACGCGCAAGTGGCAGGGTACGGATACGCTTCCCGGTGGCGGCAAACACTGCGTTGCCGATGGCTGGCAGGACTGGTGGCAGTGCCGGTTCTCCCAATCCGGTCGGGGAGTACTCGGTCTTTACCCAGCCAATTTCAATCTTCGGGATCTGGCGCAGACGCATCATGGGGTTCTGGTCAAAAGCGGTCTGCTGAATTTTCCCATTGGCAAGAGTGATCTCCTGCTGCATGTGTGACATGGCCTCAATAATGGATCCCTGCACCTGTGCTTCCGCACCGGAGAGATTGACAAGTTGGCTGCCAACATCGCCTACTGCCCAGACTTTTTCCACGCGAATGCCTTTGCTGGCGTTTACAGAGACCTGGGCGACGATGGCGAAGTAACCCAGGTGACAGAAGTGGGCAGCGATACCCATCCCTTTTCCGCTTCCTGCAGTTTTGCTTCGGTTGGCCCAGTCAGAGATCTCGGCAACTTTACGCAGCACATCCGCCTGGCGTTTTGCCTTGAGTGTGTAGCGTGCTTCTGGGTGTTTCGCCGCCGGACTGCCTGGAGAAGCCTCGCGGCTGAGAAGCGCAAGTTGAAATTCCAGAGGGTCCTTGCCTGCCGCATTGGCCAGTTCATCGATAAACGACTGGATAACGAAGGCGTAGGCGTTGCTGCCAGGCGCCCGCAGGGAGCCGGTACGCAGCCACAGTGGTTGCGTCGAGGTGGACAGCTCGAAGTTCGGTACGCGTCCGGAAGGGAACTCTGCGGCATCGATGCCGGCCCCTGATGCGTAGTGATCGCCGTCTCCAAAGGTGACCAGTCGCTGCTGCCAGCCGATAACCTCCCCCGCGGGATCAAGCCCGGCTTTCATGAAATGCCATCCGGCAGCACGATAGGCATCGTGGATGAAATCGTCCTCGCGAGACCACAGCAGCTTTACCGGTGCGGGAACCTGTTTGGCAATATAGGCCGCTTCCAGCATGTAATCGTTCATCAGTCGGCGACCGAAACCGCCACCGGCGCGCAGCATGTGGACTGTAATCTCAGATTCAGGGATTTGCAGCGCTTGCGACACCAGATGCTTGCCGGAGCCAGGGTTCTGGCTGTCGGCCCAAATTTCGAGCTTGCCATCATGAAACCAGGCCGTGGCATTTTGCGGCTCCAGCGTCATATGCGCCAGAAATGGGTAGCTGTAGTCGGCTTCCACAACCTTGTTTGCCGAGGCCAGAGTTTTTGTGACGTCCCCTTCGCTGTACAGAGTGTGTGTAGCTGGCTGAGCTGCAAGAGCGTGGGCGCGATTGTTAAGTTCAACCGAGGAGGGAACTGGGTTAGGCGGCAGAATCCAATCTACCTTCAGTTGTTTGCGGGCTTGTTGGGCCTGATACCAGCTATCGGCTACGATCGCCACGCCAGAGGCCAAACCGATCTCATACGGAACAATCGTCGTAGGCTGGATGGTGCCGTCCAGCACGAAGGCATAGCGGACACCGGGTAGCTTGCGAATTACGTCGAGGTTGGCGCTTTTTACGCGTCCGCCAAAAACGGCGCAGCGGTGATAGGCCGCGTGCAGCATGCCTGGCAGGTACACGTCGATGCCGAAGAGCGGCTTGCCTGTAACCACTGAAAGATTGTCGCAGCCAGACTGAAAGTGGCCCAGAATCGTGTAGTCTTTGGGGTCTTTGAAGCGAAGTGTAGCCGGGTCGGGCGGGGGCAGTTGAGCGGCATCGCTGGCCACTTCTCCGTAGCCCATGCTGCGATTGCTCGAAGTGTGGAGCAATCGACCGCGTGCGGTCGTAACCTCGCTCTCCGGCACCTGCCACCGTCGCGCGGCGGCCGTGACCAGCAGTTGACGGGCAGCGGAGCCAACCTGCCGCATCGGAAGCCAGTTGTTCGGCGTCGACATGCTGCCGCCTGCCCCCTGGGAGCCATAAACGGCTTCGTCCAGATTTGCCGGTTCGATGCGAACAGACGCCCAATCCGCGTCCAGTTCCTCGGCGATGATCATCGGCAGGGATGTGCGAATCCCCTGGCCAATCTCAGGAGACTTGGCGACAATCGTGACAATACCGTCCGGCGCAATGCGCACAAATGCGTCCGGAGAAAGAAGATTTGCAGCGTGGTTCTGAGCGCTTGCAAGTTGAGGCAGAGTGAGTTTCAGCAGAAAACCGCCGCCGGCCATGGCGCTCAGTTCAAAGAAGGAACGACGTGTAAGTCGCATCAGGAATCTCCTTATTTCGGGGGCGCAGCTCCAGAATTTAACGCGTTGCACCCGAGGATGCAGTTGTCTTCGGATGCGTCTGATGAGCAGCTGCTTCATGGATCGCTGCGCGAATGCGCGTGTAACTGCTGCAGCGACAAAGATTACCGCTCATCGCCACATCGATTTCTGCGTCCGTCGGGTGCGGGGTATGAGCGAGCAGCGCAGCTGCTGTCAGAATCTGCCCCGCCTGGCAATATCCGCACTGCGGAACGTCCAACTCCACCCACGCGCGTTGTAGAGGGTGGTTTCCGTCCGCCGAAAGCCCCTCAATCGTTACGATGGGCGCGTCGGCAACAGCAGAGACGGGAGTCATGCACGAGCGAACTGGGTATCCTCCAATCAGCACCGTACACGCACCGCACATACCCTCTCCGCAGCCAAATTTCGTTCCCACCATCTGCAAGTGATCGCGCAATACCCACAATAGTGGCGTCTCTGGCGCGACATTCACGGTATGACTTTTTTGATTGATTGTCAGGCGAATAGCCATGAATTCTTCTCCTGGGCTGAAGCGGTCAAATCTTTCGGAAAGAAAAACCCTGCATCACACAAACCGATTGCTTACACCTTGGATACTAATCCTAGTTGCTAAAGCTGGAACAGACAAGCGAAGTGAAATTTTCGCCTGAAATCTCCAATTATTCACTCCGGCCGCGACTGACAGTCAAAATCTCTTCGCCATACTTGTCTGTCTTCGACGGCCCCATTCCCGCTATCGCACCAAGCGCGCTGAGATTTTTCGGTGCCGCTTCGGCTATCGCCCGCAGCGTCCGATCGTGCAGGATCAAGAATGCCGGAATTTGCAGTCTCTTTGCCACTCCGCTTCGCCATTCCTTCAGCGCCTGTTCCAGCTCCCGCCCCGCTTCGGAAAGTTCGACTGGCCGCGTTGTTTTTCTTTCAACTTTTGAGGGTGCAGACTTCGCATGCTTCGCCGCATTTCCGCCAATTGGCGACTTTCGTCCTCCGCTTTTCGTCGTCGAACCGGATACGGACCCCGCACCGGGACCAGACTGCGGCATCAGAATCTCCAGTTCATCTCCCGGCCCCAATCGCTCGCCCTCAGCCGCAAGCGAAGCCTTCCGATACAGTATCGTCTCTCCATCCTTTATCCACTCCGCGTCTTCCACCACCACCAGTCCCGCCCGCGCAAGCGCCGACAGGTATATGTCCAGTTCCTTCCGCGAAAGCCCGCCATCCACTTCGTTCGCCAACCGTCCCAAGCTCTTTCCCGTCGAGTTTCGCAATGTGTCCAGCACGCTTCGCAGCACGCGTTCTTCATTCCGTGTCATCGGGCGCATCGGAGTCGCGAGCGTTGACGTCGGCTTGCAAAAATCGCAGATTCCACACCGCACACGACCGTCCTCGACATCGCCAAAGTGCAACACCAGCGCCGCCATCCGGCATTCATGCCCATCCACATACCGTTGGACGAGCGCGATTTGTTCCCGCCGATAATTCGTCTGTCGCGCGTATGGCTTCTTCCACCCATCGCCGCCGCGTCGCGCATTGTCACCAAAATCCACCTCAGCGCCGCCATGGATATACAGCTTTTCCATCGCCCGCGCGAAATCCTCCTCGTCCATCTTCAGCCGCGCTCGAATCTCCGCGATCGGCTGCGCCTCCGTCGTCAGCGCCTTGTACACCCGCTCCAGTGACTCGGCCGGAGGGTAATCCCGCGTCAGAAAAAACTCATGCTGTCGCTGGTCCGCATACGAATGCATCAGGATCGCCCGGCTTGGCTGCCCATCCCGTCCCGCGCGCCCAATCTCCTGGTAGTAGCCTTCGAGCGTCGCTGGCAGTGCCACATGGACCACCGTCCGTACATCCGCTTTGTCGATCCCCATCCCAAACGCAATCGTCGCCACCACGCACTCCAGTCTGCCCGCCTGGAACTCCCGATGCACCTCGTCCCGCATCTCCGCCGCCATCCCCGCGTGGTACGCCGCCGCAGAACACACCTCGCGCAGTCGCAAGGCCAGCTCTTCGGCTCGCTTCCGCGAGGGCGCATACACAATTGCCGGGCGCATCTCTGCAGGAGTCAGCAGATCGCAAACCATCTCCCCGCGCATCGACATCGGTACCTCGGCGACCTCAATCGCCAGATTCTCCCGCCGAAATCCGTGAATGAACTTTTGCGCCTCCACCATCCCAAGCTGAGCCACAATATCCCGCTGCACAGTCGGAGTCGCCGTAGCTGTCAGCGCAATCACCGGCGCAGGCCGCAGCGCCGGAAGATACTGCCCCAGCATCCGATAATCCGGGCGAAAATCATGTCCCCACTGCGAGATGCAGTGTGCCTCGTCAATCGCAATCAGCGTCGGCTTCCGCTTCGCCAGTAACTCCGGAAATCCCGGCACCCTCAGCCGCTCCGGCGCTATGAACAGAAACTGCAACGACCCCGCCAGATAGTCCACACAGGCCTGCCGACTCACCGCCCGATCCAGACCCGAGTGGATCCGCGCCACCGAAAGTCCAAGCTCCCGCAGCTTCGCAGCCTGGTCTTCCATTAGTGCAATCAGCGGACTCACCACCAACGCCGTGCCACCCACAGCAAGGGCGGGAAGCTGGTAGCACAAGGACTTACCCGATCCCGTCGGCATCACCAGAAGCGTGTCTGCCCCGCCAACCACCGCCCGGCAAACCTCTTCCTGATTCGCCCGAAACGACCCAAACCCAAACACCGCGCGCAACACCTCGTCCAGCGAAGACGCGCCAGCAGAACCAATACCATTCTTTAGAGGAAGGGAATCAACCATCTGAGAATGAGAGGAGAACACTCCCAGATTCTACGCGACCTGGTCCATCGAGCGAACTCTTGCACATGCCCATTGCCTTTGTTGTTGCTTTTCCGCTTGTCATTCCCGCAGGGAATCCGCTTCTGTTGTTGCCTCTGCTTTTCTTGGTTGTCATTCCCGCAGGGAATCCGCTTCTGTTGTTGTTTTTTGCCTTTCCGCTTGTCATTCCCGCAGGGAATCTGCTGTTCCGATTAACGTTTTGTAAGAATCTGTCCAGAAACTAAGTGGATCGTCTCAGGAGCAGATGAGCGAAGGCGATGTGGATCATGGTTTCGGCTGAAGTATGACGGAGTTCGTAGTCTTTGCTGAGTCTACGTGACCAGTTGAG
>JAKAXU010000069.1 GCA_021816455.1 Acidobacteriota bacterium | reverse complement strand
CGACTCGCCTGGAGTTCCAAGGCTGTTCGCTGGTCCATAGCTCAATCCACCCGAACCGCCGTATGTGGACCCGCATGTACGGTGGTGCGGCAGGGGAGGAGCCGCGAGGCTCCCCCCTATGCCGATCGATGTTCCAGCAATCAAGGCTGATTGACCTGAATGGCATGGTTGCCACGCGGGATCGAAACGACCGCGGTGGGCAGCGCAACGCTCGGGTAGGGACCGTTCTGGCCCGGCGTCAAGGTACCCGTGATGTCATTGAGCTGGAAGGTGCTTGTAGAGTTATCCAGATAGTTGGCGGTGATGACGTAGCGTCCGAAGCCGGGATCGATGACCACCGCGACGGGAGCTGTCGCTGTGACGTTGGCCGCGAGCCCTGTGGTGTTGACCGCTGCGGTGGGCGTACCGGTGGCGAGTGTGATTTCGTAGGCGGAAACGGTGTTGTCCAGCTCGTTGGTGACGTAGATGAAGATGCCGCGTGGATCGATGGCCAAGGCCGACGGTTCATTGCCGGTCTTGAAGGGGCCGTTGATCAGTGGCAGCAGCAGACCATTCGACTCGATCGTATAGGCAATCAGCTCGTTCTGGGCAAAGTCGGTGACGTAAACGAAGCGGCTCGTCGGATCGACCACCATCCCGCTGGGTTTCACGCCGGCAAGCTCCGGGCTACCGCTGATGGCAGTGAGCTGGCCCGAGGTGGTGGAGCTAAACGCGTAAATATAGCCGAGGCCTGCGGTGGGATCGTTTGTGGTGACGTAGACGCGCAGACCGGTCGTCCCAGCGGCAAACGGGGTGATGGAGTTGACAGGCCAGTTTGGCGTGGACTGCACGGATGTCGGATTGATACCAACGGGCCAGTACGAAAGGCTGCCATTCTGGATGGGGTTGCCGAGCGAGCCGTCGGAGTTCATGGGAAAGACCGCCAGCGAACCGCCGTTACAGGTGGATGCCGAAGCGATCGCCGTAGTACAGCCGGGCTGGTAATTGCTGACAACAAAGAGCAGCGTTGCTGCATTGTTGGTGGAGACATACACCGGCGAACTTCCGACGTTAGCCAGTGAATAGCTATTCTTCTGCTCGAGCAGGCCGTCATTGTTCACGTAGAACTCAACCAGATTGTTGCTCGTCTGGTTGACGACGTAAACGTTGTGGTATAGCTGCGAAATCGCCATCGAAACTGGCTTCGAGCCGCCAGAGGAGACGATGGAACCGATCTGGCTCAGCGCGCCGGAGACGCGGTCGATCTCAAAGACCTCGACCTGGCCGGGATCGGCTTTGCTGCCAGTGACGTAGACAAAATCGATGGTGACCGGGTTACAGGCGGTAAACAGGCCTGCGGCGACAAATGCGCTCGCCAGAACCAGAGTTGCCTGACCGAGTTTCTTGAACTTCATGAGCTTCCTTCGTTGCAGGCCGGTCGATGGGCCTGGAAAACTGAGTGAATGATGATCCGCTCTCATTGTAAAAGGTGAGAACGGCGTTTTGTGATCTGCCAACCGGAGGCAGAGCAGAATAGGGCACCGGAGAAACTGCAAGCCGAAATGGAGATACTGAACATGAGCTTAGTGTGTCGAACCAGCGTGAGGAACTCCAACGATGGCCGTCGGCTGCACCATCGAAGGGTACGGCGAATTCTGCGTGTTCACGAGCCTACCGGTATTCTTACTGATCTCGAAGCCACTCAGGCTGTTGCCCAGGAAGTTGGCGGTGTAAATAAATCCAAGAGCATGCGGATCGGGAAAAACGGCGACCGGATAGGTGCCGACAGCATAGGTTCCCGAGAGCGAGAGTGTGCCGCTTGAACTAGTCGCGTACATCTTTATCGTGGAGTCGCCGGCATTGGCTACGTAGAGATGACCGAAGGTGTCCAGCGACATGGACTGGGGAAGGCTGCCGGACGGAATGGTGGAAACAACAGTGGGAACACCGGATTGCACCGAGTAGGTCGTGATCTGTCCAAGTTTGTTGTCTGCGACATACAGATAGCTGCTGGTCAGATCGCTGGCCATCGTCGAGGGAAGCTGTCCGCTGAGAATCGGCTGGCCGTTGTTCAACTCTGTTAAAGTGCCGTCGGAGTTCACGCTAAAGGCGAACAGATAACCTTGCACACTTTCAGGAAAGCCGTTGGGATTGGTGCTGGGAATATTGGAGATGGGCTGGTAGGCCGTGACGTAGACATACTTGCCGTTGGCGAGCACATTCACCGCCGTCGGTGTGATGACCGTCTTGCTGTCTGTAGGCGAGGCCTGAAGCGGCCAGTAATTCGGGCTTGCGTCGCTGTTGAAGATCGGGCTGCTCGGCTTGCCCGTGGAGTCGACCGAGTAGACGGCTAAGTCGCCTGGGCAGGGATTGGTGGAAGCGCAGCTTGGAATAGGCGAGTACGTATCCACGGCATAGAGGTAGTTCCCCTGTGTACTCATGGCAATCGCTACGGGGAACGAACCGGCCGTGTTGACGGTGTTCTGCGGATAGAGCTTGCCGTCGGTACCGATGCCCATCTGCACGATGTCGTTGTCGTCTTCGTTGACGACATATAAGTTCAGGTAATTGGGCGAGACGACTTCGGCAACAGGATTGCGCCCGCCAGAGGGAAACGGCGAAGTGGGAATAGGGCGCAGCACACCGGATTCCGAGTTGACCTCGTAAACCTGAATCTGCCCGGGAACCGGCTGATTCGAAGGGATGTAGAGAAAATCCACAGTCAGCGTACTGGTGTACTGCTGGCAGGCAGTGAACAGGGTCGCCGTAGCCAGCGCGACGGATGCGATCAATGCGACCTGTGCGGGTTTACCGAACTTCATTCCAATCCTTCATCCCGGGTGACAATCCTCCGCCGGGGTTGCCTGTCTTCTGTTGCGGATTCAGGACAAACAGTGCTTGCCCTGAATCGATCGTGCCTGTTCACAAGAGCCTTCGCTGCCAGTGAACCGTATCTGCTTATCTTCGGGGGGGCTGGAACGTGCGTCCCGCCCTCCCGAACTCCCGCTCGCTGGAGCAAACTAGTTGGTGCGGCCATCGATCCAGCACCATGCCGCTGGTCCGGCAAGCTGGAAGACGCCCGTACTGCCATTCATGGGATTCAGCGAGCCGGAGTTGGGATCCAGAACGCGCCCTGTGATGGTCGAATCATTCGCATTGGCGGTGTAAATGTACTGATCCGAGCTGTCTTCAACCAAACACTGCGGATTTGCGCCCGTTCCCCATGGTGAACCTGGCGTCTCCGTCAGCAGAGCCGAAGCCGGATCAATGGTGTAGCCGGTAATGCCACTGCCGGTTGCCTGGCTAGCGCCATATTGATTGGCGACGTAGACAAACCGGTCCTTGGCATCGGTAATCAAATAGATCGGGCTGGTCTCGGTGGGATCATCCTGAATTGCGCCACCGGTCAGGGATTGGAGTGCACCGTTGGTGCCAATCGTAAACGGAACGATCTGCGCAGGGCTGGTTTGGGTCACGCCGTTGGCGGTCGCCGTGAGCGGCTCGTTGTCGAGAACGTAAACCTTGGCTCCGGAATAGATGATCGCCGTCGCGGCTTCCATGGGAGCGCCGGAGCCGCTGTTGAGCACCTGCGGAACGTTCTGGCTGACCACGAGTTGTCCGTTGGTCGAGTTGTAGGTGTAGGGGTAGCTGACCTGTCCACCCGGTACACCGGTCGCTCCGCTGACCGTGATCAGATAGCCATTCGTGAAGGCAAAGTCGACTGGATTGGCCGGAACAGGGAAGTAGGTCACCTGCTGGCCGGTGGATGCCGTCAACTGTGCATTGTCAATCAGCGTCAGGCGTCCGGTGGTGTTGTCGATTTGGAAGACGGTGATGTCGCCACAACTGGTAGCTCCGGTCACGACCGTGCTGCAGAACTGCTTGGACGGCGCGTCGTGGTCCAGCGCAAACAGGTAGTTGCCGGAGGAATCAGCGAGGAGTCGGAAGGGATTGTTGCCCTGGGTAAAGAACGTCTCCTGCTGGGTGAGAATGCCGTTGCCGCCGACCACGAACTCGGTGATGTTCGAGTTCGAGCATGGATTGCTGGCATTGCAGGGCATGCTGCCATTCGCCGGAGTTCCCTGGTTCAGCACGTAGACAAAACGGCTGCCATCCACCAGCACCGCGCGCCCTGGGTTGGCTCCTCCGGACCCCATCGGGAATCCATGCAGCTCAATCAGCTTTCCTGTATCGTTGTCGATTCCGTAGGAGCTGATGATGCCGCTGCCCGCCGGGGTCGCGGTCTGGGTTCCGGTCACGTACAGATAGCCAACTGTAAAGCTGTAGATGCAAGAACTGAGGCTGAAGGTCATTGCCGTGCCGAGTGCGGCTGCCAGCACTGTCCTGCCGAATTTGCTGAACTTCATGCGATTCCTTCGTCCTGATCCGGCGTGGCGCCGTCAGGTTTCATGTTCCCAGGCAACGCTGGGTTGGGTGTGGGGTCCCTCGCACGATTGTAAAAGGCGCAGGGCCGTTGTGCCTAGTTCCCGGTGGAAACAGCGGTGAATTCCGTCCAGCGGAATGGTCGCCGATGTCTGATGCCGATGCTTGATTCTGCATGACCGTTGGACGAAAGGCGAACGCGTCCGTCATCCGCCTCTTGTCTGTCAGGACTCAATTGCAACGGGTCATCCCCAGTGTAGCGCGAGCGGGGCATATATCTGTCGAAAAACAAGGCCCGGCATCGTTGCCCGGGCCTGCTTGAGGGTGGCCAACGCTGGATTACCAGACTCGGCAGGAGTGCACAGGGTACATCGGTGCGCCCTTCTTGCATCCGAAGGCTTTGCCGAATTCGTCGAAGTTTTGGACGGACCCATTGGTGCGCCAGCGGCCCGGCGAGTGCGGATCGACAAGCGCCGAGACGCGTGCCGACTGATCGGTCTGATTCTGGCACCACACCTGCGCAAAGCCGATGAAGAAGCGCTGTGCCTCGGTGTATCCGCCGATCTTTTCGTCTACCGTCTTGTGTTCGGCGGCGAGCGTGTCTTCCAGCGCCAGATACGCAATCCGCAGGCCACCATTGTCGGCAGTGTTTTCGCCCAGCGTCAGTTTGCCATTCAGGTGCTGTGCAGGCATTCCGTCGTGCGCAGGAGACGCTTCGAAGCCGTTGTACTCCTGTACTTCGCAGTCGGTTCGCTGCGTAAAAGCCTTGCGGTCGGCCGACGTCTGCCACTCGCGCAGATTGCCGTGTCCGTCATACTGGCTACCCTCGTCGTCGAAGCCGTGCGTCATCTCGTGGCCGATCACCACACCGATGCCGCCGAAGTTGACGCCGGGATCCATCGACGCATCAAAGAACGGTGGCTGCAGGATGCCGGCCGGGAAATTGATATCGTTCATCGACGGGTTGTAGTAGGCGTTCACGGTTGGTGGAGTCATTCCCCACTCCTTTTCGTCCACCGGTTTGCCAAGCTTCGACAGGTTGTAATTCCTCTGGAAAATAGCATCTTTCTCCAGATTGCCGATCAGGTCAGTCCGGCTGGCTTTGAGCGCCGAGTAATCGCGCCATTTTTCCGGATAGCCAATCTTGTTGCGGATCAGCGCGAGCTTCTCGGCGGCAGCCTGCTTAGTCGTCTCGCTCATCCAAGGCAGAGTTTGGATGTCTTCGCCCAACGCTTTTTCCAGCGCGGCCACGAGCTTATCCATGCTGGCCTTGGCTTGTGGAGGGAAGTTCTGCGCAACCCAGTCCTGGCCGACAACCTCACCCATCGCTCGATCGGTCAGGTCGGTGCACTGTTTCCAGCGCGGCTGAGGCTGCTTCTGCCCGGCAAGAGTTTTGCCGAAGAAGGCAAAATTTTCATCGAAGAAGGCTTGCGGCAGCTCCGTCGCGAAGCCGTGGATGGTATGCCAGCGCAGATATGCCTGCCATGCTGAGGCTGGCTCGGTCGCAATCAACTGATTTAGCGTCTTGAAGAAGTTTGGCGTGGCCACGTTGAGTGTATCGAAGTGTGCAATGCCAATCGCCTTCCAGTAAACAGGCCAATTGAAATCTGGCGTCAGTTTCTCCAGATCGGCAACCGTGTAAATGTGATAGCGGTTAGCAGGCTCGCGCATCTCTGTCCGGCTCATCGAACCCTGCGCGAGCGCGGTCTCAATGCGCAGCACATCGGCGGCCTCGGAGGCTGCTTTTGCTGGAGCGTCGCCGGCCAGCAGGAACATCTTTGTCATGTGCTCGACATACTGCTGACGAATCTTCTGGTAGCGCGGAGCGGGGGAAATGTAATACTCGCGATCCGGCAGCGAGAGCCCATCCTGGTAGGTCTCAGCGATCTGCTTGCTGGAGTCCTTGTCGTCCTGACCGACTCTGAAACGGAAGATGGGCGCAGGGCTTCCGATAGCCACCAGCGCGGCAATTGTTTCTGACAGTTGCTTCGCATTTTGCATTGTGCCAATCTGCTTCAATGCAGGTTCAATTGGCGTAAGACCCTTCTGCTGGATCAGGTTGGTATTCACGCAGGCCGCGTAGAAATCGCCGTATTTCTTTTGCAGCGGGGTTTTCGGATCGTTGGCCGCCGTATTCAGTTCCTGCCAGAGCAGATACTGGTTGCGCTCGTGCAGCAGTGAAAAGGAGCGTGCCCAGCGCACCTGGTCCCCCGGGATCGGATTGTTCTTCACCCAGTTTCCGCAGGCGTACTGATAGAAGTCGGTGCAGGGATCGGCCGTTTTGTCCATGGCACTTTCGTCAAAGCTGTGAATGGCTGGCGGTGGTGTAGGCTGCGCCGAACTGTCATCGGCGCCGGCGAGAGTCTGACTCTGGGCAGGCAATGCAAGCAACAGCACGGCCGCGGCACCGAGCAGAGCGGACGACACTGGCAAAAAAACCTTCTTCAGTGGCATGGGAGTTCCTTTGCTGGAATTAAGGGTGTCGAGCGAAAACGTGCTTGCGCCACGACATGCGGTTCAGATGGCAAAACCGCTGTCGGAAACCTTACCACAGCGAGGTCATGAATGGGGGAGGAATTGCCGCTCGATGAAATTTGCCGAGTGTCCGGATTTTGATCTGCTTTCAAAGCGCCAGCCGAAAGCAAGCAAGCAGAAACTGCTGCTCGATGCCCGCAGGGGTCCGATGCATCTCGATTCGATCCCGCAGGAGGACGAATCCGTCGCCGACTGCAGCAGCGAGGCTTGAACTGTCATAGCGCATCGTCGGCAGATCGCTGCATCGTTGTGGGCCCTCCGGGCCAAAGGTAGAGACGATCAGATGCCCGCCGTCGACCAGCGTGCGCCGCACGGCATCGATGTATTGCGCGCGTGTCTCCAGGGTGGTGAGAAAGTGAAAGACCGCGCGGTCGTGCCAGACATGCATCCCGGTCGGCAGAGATGTATCGGCGGTCAGGTCAGCGCAGATCCACTCCACGCCTTCTGCTCGATCTGCGAGTCTGCACCGGGCGATATCCAGAGCGGATTGCGCAATGTCGGCGACTACTATGCGGCGATAGCCGCGCGCCAGAAGGTCATCGACAAGATGCGAAGCGCCCCCTCCGGCATCCAGAATTTTTGCCGTCTCCGGTGTCAGGGACTGTGCGTAGACAGCCGCATCAATCTCTTCTATAGAAGACTCCAGATGCGGGCGAAACCAACTGACCGAGGTGGAGTCTCGATCACGATAGATGTTTTGCCAGTGCTGCTGTTGATTCATACTCACGCCTCTTTGCAGGTCGCAATGCGGGCTGTTCGTGTGCTTCCGGGAGGCGAATCGTTCAGAAGAGTTTGACGTGAACTGTCAGATATTTCTTCGGATTCCTGCGCAGTTCTGTCACAAGACTTCCGCCTTCTGACATCGCCTGATCGGCATGGTTGTAGAGCGCAGGATTCACGGCAAGCTGACCGAGCGAGCCTTTGCCGTCATTGATGTTTTTCAGCAATGAATCCATCTGTCCGATGGAGTCCTGCAGCTTCTGCGCGAGCGCCGGATCGCGTGCCAGTTTTCCGAGGGCGCCATGGCCCGCATTGATTTGCGCCAGCAGCGAGTTGGTGTTGGCCGCAGCCTGGTTCAGGTTTTGATAAAGCGAGTCGTCATGCAGCAGTTTTCCTGCCGTACCTTCGCCGTTGTCCAGGCGTGTGGCAATGTCGTCCAGCTTTGTAATTGTGTCGTTGGCGCGGTTGTAGAGCTGATCGTCGGCAATCAGCTTGCCCAGCGAACCTTTACCGCTGGAAATCTGCTGCGTCAGTGCTTCGAGTTCAGTGAGCATGCGCGACAGGTTCTTTGCAGTCTGCGGATCGTTCAGCAGCAGTCCAGCCGTGCCATGGCCGTGATTGATCGTGTCCACTGTCGCGCCGATTTTTTCCAGCACGTCGCTGGTTTCAGCCAGAGTCTGCCGGCTGGTGCGCATGACCTCTGGAATGCCGGGCGCGGATGCTCCGGGAAGCACAGCGTAGTCGCCGGGCTCCGGCCCGCGCGCCGTTGCGGAACTGATGTCTACAAAGGAATCGCCCAGGACTCCTGCCTGATCGATGGCCACGGTCGAATCTGTGTGCAGTGAAGGCAGAAAATTTGCGCCTACCCGGCAGATTACTTCGACCGAATTCGGTTCGTGATGTGGCAGGATATTCACGCCGATCACAGTGCCGATGGTGACGCCGTCCAGCGTCACCGGTGCCCCAACCTTCAGTCCGTTGGCGTTCTCAAAATAAGAGCGCAGCCGGATTTTCCTGCTGAAGAGGCCGCCTGTCGAGCCGGACATCACGAAGATCAATCCCGTGAGCGCAGCCAGCGAGACGACCACCAGCACGCTCACCTTCAGTTGCGACCATTTCAGCTCTTCCTGGCTGGGCATAGCAGTCTCGATTCCCCAGCGTTGAGGATACCAGACGCCCATCCGGATTTATGGCTGCATTGATGATTGCGGCAGACCCAAAGACGCTCCGGTGGATTCCATCACGACGCTGGCCATAGCCAGTTCCCTCGTGTGCGTCAGTGAGAGGGCGACCTGGGTGACGCCGAGTTGTTCAGCGCGCGCGGCAGCACGACCGTGCAGTCGAATCTCAGGCCGATGGCCCGGCGCCCGGACCACTTCGATCTCCAGCCAGCTCACCCCGCGACTGATGCCTGTGCCGAGTGCCTTGGCCGCTGCTTCCTTTGCCGCGAAGCGTGCGGCGAAACTTTCCGCCGCCGCCCTCTTTTTTCGTAGGCAGAATGCCTGCTCTTGCGCGGTAAAGATGCGGTCGAGAAATCGGGAGCCGAAGCGCTCAATGGACGCGTGGATGCGTTGTAACTCGATGACGTCGATGCCAGTGCCCACGATCATGCTGATCCGCAGGCTATCACAGCTGGGAATGCGGTCGAGGATGGGAGACGTGCTGCTCGATCCGGTGCGCGCTTCATGCGCCGCGTTCCTGCTTTTTGCGTCGATGCATCGCATTTGTCGCCGAATCAACCAGTTTCGTTCCAGTCTGCGACAGTTTTCGCGTTGTGCAAAGGGGGGTCGATATAAGGAGGAACACGCTCGGAGCCAACAAATGCAGCCTTGGATCCAGGAAAACACGAAAGAACTCTGGGCGCTGCAAGTCAAGGCAGTCACCACGGAAGAGCCACAGCGGCTGATTCAGACGCTGACAGGCGCCATCCTGGGTTGCGGAGGCTGGGTGCTGAGTCGCGGAGCCGATGAATCCGGCATGATTAACATGCTCTTCGAATTCGAGCGTCGGCAATGCATCGAGATCTACACTGTTCTGGTCGCCGTTGGTCTGGATCTGAGCCAGGCAGGTCACATGCGGCTGACCGAGCTGTGTCAGTGCACGCGAAGTCAGAATCTGGACTGTGGCACGGAGATCGTCGGCGTGGACATGGAGATTTATCCAATAGCGGCGCGGCCCTCGGCACCGGTGGCCCGCGTTTCGCGGCCTGCCTGAGTGGCCTGCGCGCAGCCCGAATCCTCGATTGGGCTATCCGTTTGTTACTCTGAACTGGACTTCTCGCAGGCTATCGATGTTCATTCAGAAACAACATATTCACTTCATTGGGATTGGCGGCATCGGGATGAGCGGAATCGCCGAGATTCTGCTGAATCTGGGGCTACGCGTCTCCGGCTCTGACCTGAAGCGAAGCGCCATTACGGATCGCTTGGAGACGCTTGGCGCAACTGTCTTTGCAGGGCATGCGCGGAATCAGTTGGGGGACGCAGGGGTCGTCGTCACGAGTTCCGCGGTCAGCTCCGCCAATCCCGAAGTCGTCGAAGCGCAGGAACGCCGTATTCCCGTCATCCAGCGTGCGGAGATGCTGGCCGAGTTGATGCGCCTCAAGTACGGCATCGCTGTTGCGGGCATGCATGGCAAGACGACGACCACCTCGATGGTGGCCTCCGTTCTCGCAGCGGGCGGGCTAGACCCGACGGTCGTGGTCGGTGGGCGTGTCGATGCGCTCGGCTCCAACGCACGTCTTGGCAATTCGCAGTATCTCGTGGCCGAGGCCGACGAAAGCGACCGCTCTTTTCTGAAACTTTCCCCGATCCTTGCCGTTGTCACCAATCTGGATCGCGAACACATGGACTGTTATCGCGACATGGCAGACGTCGAGTTTGCCTTTCTCTCCTTTATGGATAAGGTTCCGTTTTATGGTGCGGTGACGGCATGTGTGGATGACTCACGGCTGGCTGCCATTCTGCCGCGTGCGTGCCGTCGCGTCTTTACATACGGCGAGGATGCCAAAGCCGATTTCAGACTGGAGATTCTGGGCCAAAGCGGCAGCACGGGCGAGTTCAGCCGCTTCCGCGTTGTTACGGCTGGCGGTGCGCTGGGTCCGTTTGCGTTG
Source organism: Acidobacteriota bacterium (assembly GCA_021816455.1). Lineage (GTDB taxonomy): Bacteria > Acidobacteriota > Terriglobia > Terriglobales > Acidobacteriaceae > Acidicapsa. Next base: position 1,689 of record JAKAXU010000069.1, on the reverse strand, counting down.
CGGGTGCCGGGTCGGCACAACATCCTGAATGCCACGGCGGCCGTGGCTGTGGGTTGTCAGTTGGAGATTCCCGAGGCGCAGATCGTGCAGGGGTTGGAAAGTTTTCGCGGCGTCGATCGGCGATTCCAGTTGCGCGGCCGGGCGCAGGGCGTTGCAGTGGTGGATGACTATGGCCACCACCCGACCGAGATCGCTGCTACGCTGGCTGCAGCCCGGGAATGCGGCTACGCGCGAGTGCATGTGGTCTTTCAGCCGCATCGGTACACCCGTACGCGCGACCTGATGGCAGAGTTCTGCACAGCCTTTGCTCTGGCGGATTCAGTGACCGTGCTGCCGATCTACGCCGCAAGCGAAGAGGCGATTCCAGGCGTCGACGCAGAGATGCTGGCCTCGCGCATCCATCGGCCGCAGGCAGTGTTTGCCTCCGATTTCTCCGAAGCCACCGCAATTGCCGTCCGCATCGCGCGCCCCGGAGACCTGATCCTCACGCTGGGAGCCGGCAACGTGAGTCAGCTTCCGCCGCTCATCCTGGACGCACTGGAACACAAAGGGAGCGAAGGCGGGAGCATGTCTACCTGAACCAGTTGAGTGTTTTTGTTTGGGAGATTTTGCGGAATCCTGAAATGAATTGCATTTGCAGAACAACTTTCCACAGCGAGTCTCTATCCTAACGAATGGCTTCGGTCGATGAGGATGCATGAAAGTTGTTCGCGGATGAGGTCATGCAGAAGGTGGTTCTCCAATGTTGAAGGTGGAAAGGCAAAATCCTGTCCGCTGTGAGGCATGTAAGGTTGGCGTAGCACAGCCAATTCCGATTTCAATGGCCTTCCAGCCGATTGTAGATGTCGCAAGCAGACGATCTTCGCCTACGAAGCGCTTGTGCGGGGTCTGCAGAAGGAGTCCGCTGGATCCATTCTGAGCCAGGTGAATGCGGAGAATCGATATGCATTTGACCAGAGCTGCCGCGTTAAGGCCATTGAACTGGCATCGCGGCTCGGTCTGGTCGCTACCGGCGCGAAGCTTTCGATCAATTTTATGCCAGGCGCTGTCTACAGCCCTGCCGCCTGCATTCAGCTCACGCTGCGCATGGCGGCGACGATGCGATTTTCCACGGATCGTCTGATCTTCGAGATCACCGAAGTGGAAGAGGTTACGGATCGTAAGCACCTGCTCGAAATTGTCGAGGAGTATCGGCGTCAGGGCTTTCAAGTGGTGCTGGACGATCTTGGTTCAGGCTATTCCGGACTGAATCTGCTTGCCGAACTGACGCCAGATCTGGTGAAGATGGACATGGACCTGACGCGCAAAATCGATAGCCGTCCCGTAGCGCAGGCGATCGTTCGCAAACTGGTAGAGCTTTGTGACGGATTGCAGGTCGATCTGGTCGCCGAAGGGGTGGAAACCGAAGCCGAGTATGACGTGCTGCGCGGGATCGGAGTTCGCCTCATGCAGGGCTACCTGCTTGCCCGTCCGGAATTTGAACATCTATTGATCCGGCCCGGTAATACTGTTACGCGGCATAGGCGACGATGGGGTCTTTGAAGAAGGCTTTGATTCTGTCGGGATTGTTTTCGATTGCCGACATGTGTTCCGTTGCAGCCTTCTTTAACTTGTCTTTTGTCCTGCAGGGAACACGAGTTGTGATGGCCTGTTTCAAGTCTCCGTTGAGGCGTTCATCCGGGTTGAGTT
>JAKAXU010000016.1 GCA_021816455.1 Acidobacteriota bacterium | reverse complement strand
CTCAACTGGTCACGTAGACTCAGCAAAGACTACGAACTCCGTCATACTTCAGCCGAAACCATGATCCACATCGCCTTCGCTCATCTGCTCCTGAGACGATCCACTTAGTTTCTGGACAGATTCTAAGCACACGGGAAAGGAGGAGGATCCAGCCTATGAATTCAGACTGTAGTAGATGTACCCAGCGTGAGGTGACTGCGGCTGCTTAGGGCGTCGTGCCCGGCTTCAGCGGTTTACCGGCCACACGCGGCCGGTCCTCCGGCTTTCGCGGCAGCGCGACAGCCCAGTCAATGTTCAGCCAATTCCAACAGATCACCCACCGGCGGCCTGCGAGCATTGCTCCAGGCCGCCGGTGTTTTGCCCGTGCGATGAATCGGCGGGCTCCGGAAAAATTTTTCCGGGGATTACAAGTCAGATTACAAGTCATACGATTTTCTAGTACACTTTCGCGGTAGCTTCGTCCGTACATATCCCCTTCGCGGACGATTTCACCCCGAGAGGCTCATGATGAAAATCTGTCGAACTATGCAACTTTGCGGCGTCTTGGCTCTGGCCGCCTCCGCCGTCGCGGCCCATGCGCAGCGCAGACCCCAACCCGAACCCGCCTGGGCACACGCCGCCTGGATGAACCAGTCCCTCACTGCTGGCCAGCGTGCTGATCTGGTATTGAAAGAGATGACACTGGATGAAAAGATTGGCCTCATCCACGGCGAAGGCATGGCCGGCTGGGGCAAACCCAACGCCTACTCCTATCTGGGCAACGGCGGAGCAGGGTTTACCCTGGGCGTGGAACGGCTTGGCATCCCGATCATTCAGATGAGCGACGCCGCCTACGGTGTCCGCTCGAGCGCGATGAATGGCCGCTACTCGACGGCGCTGCCCTCCAATCTGGGCGCTGCAGCCAGCTGGGACACCGACGCCGCCTGCCAGTACGGCGCGCTCATCGGCCGTGAACTCCGCGCCCAGGGCTATAACATGACTCTCGGCGGCGGCGTCAACCTGACCCGTGAGCCGCGTAACGGGCGCACCTTCGAGTATCAGGGCGAAGATCCGATCCTCGCCGGAACCCTTGTCGGCAACCGCATCCGCTGCGAACAGGCACAGCACGTCATCGGCGACATCAAGCACTATGCCGTGAACGATCAGGAGAGCGGGCGCAACGAGGTCAACGACATCATCAGCAAGCGCGCCATGCAGGAGACCGACCTTCTCGCCTTCCACATTGGCATCAAGATCGGCAATCCGCAGGCGGTGATGTGCAGCTATAACGCGATCAACGGCGATTTCGCCTGCGAGAACAAGTACACCCTCACCGATGTGCTGCGCACTCAGTGGGGATTCAAGGGATTTGTACTCTCCGACTGGGGCGGCACGCACTCAACGGAAAAAGCTTCGGCAGCCGGACTGGACAACGAGGAGCCGGGCGAAGTCTTCTACGGCGACGCCTACAAGCAGGCCGTGCAGGACGGCAAAATCCCGATGTCGGAGCTGGATGAGCATGTGCGTCGCATCCTGCGCGCCGAGTTTGCAGCAGGGCTTGTGGACCACCCGGTCCACAAGAGCGTTGTCGATGTCTTCGGGGATCTGGCCATCGCCGAGCATATCGAGGAGCAGAGCATCGTGCTGCTGCGCAACCAGAACAACCAGCTCCCGCTGAGCAGCGCGACGGTACATACGATCGCCGTGATTGGCGACCATGCCGATTCCGGGATGCTCTCCGGCAGCGGCTCCGCTCAGGTCGATCCTCCGGGACAGCACTCGGCTCGCTGGGGCCAGCATGTCTGGTTCCCGACCTCGCCGCTCAAGGAGATTCAAGCAATGGCCCCGCAGGCGCATGTGAGCTTCTCCCCCGGAGCAGACCAGCAGGCGGCGGCCACTCTGGCCGGCAAGTCTGACGTGGCGATTGTGTTTGTGAACCAGTGGACCAGTGAAGGCATGGACCTTCAGGATCTGACGCTGCCCGATCATCAGGACGATCTGGTGGAGGCGGTTGCGAAGGCAAATCCGCATACCATTGTGGTGCTGGAAAACGGCACGGTAGTGCTGATGCCGTGGGTGAACCAGGTAGCGGGCATTGTCGAAGCGTGGTACTCAGGTTCGGATGGTGCGAAAGCACTGGCCCGTGTGCTGTTTGGCGCTGTGAATCCGACGGCGAAGTTGCCGATCACCTTCCCGCTCAGCGTCGCTGACCTGCCGCATCCGACGCTGCTCCACCCACCGGCGCACTCCGAAGCAGCTTCCCCGGTGCAGCGCCACATCCTCACCAGTCCCACCTTCAGCGTCAGCTATGACGAAGGCATCAAAGTCGGCTACAAGTGGTACGACGCCGAAAGGAAGCCGGTGCTGTTTCCCTTCGGCTTTGGACTCTCCTACACCACATACAGTTACTCCGGCTTGACCGTAACTCCCGGTGACAAACCCTCCGTCTCCTTCACGGTGAAGAACACCGGAAGCCGCGCTGGCGTCGAGATCGCCGAGGTCTACGCAGCGCTTCCAGCCAGCGCTCAGGAGCCGCCCAAGCGCCTCGTCGGCTGGAGCCGAGTCCCCCTCAACCCCGGCGAAAGCAAACAGGTCACCGTCTCCATCGACCCGATGTATCTGTCCATCTTCGACGAAGCGGCCAACCAGTTCCGTCTTGTTCCGGGCAGCTATCGCTTCCTGGTCGGCGGCTCGTCGCAAACTCTTCCTCTGCAGAAAGCCGTCCATCTTCAGTAGCCACTTCGTCTCAACCCCTCACACGGCGCGGATCCCCAAGGATTCGCGCCGTTTTTCACGCCTGCGCAGTTCGGCTCCAGGCCAACTCCGCTTCATTCGCTCTCGGTTACAATCGAACCAGGGTTAAGCAAAGCAGGGTAAGGCCCGCAGATTCGCCGCATTCCGGCCCTCCGCTTCGACCATCCCACACATTGGCCCACTCGCGGGTCCACACAGCAAGGAGTTTTCCCTTATGGCGATTCCCGCCACACAAATGCGCCCTGGCATGATCATCAAACACAATGATCAGCTCCATCTGGTCTTCGCCGTCGAACACCGCACCCCCGGCAACCTCCGCGCTTTCATTCAGGCCAAGCTGCGCAACGTCAAATCCGGTGCCATGTTCGAGCACCGCTTCCGTTCCGGCGACGCCATCGAGCGCGTCATCGTCGACGAGGTCGCCATGGAGTTCCTCTACAACGACGGCGACGACTACTACTTCATGAACCCCGAGGACTACGAGCAAACCGTCCTCAAAAAGTCCACCCTCGGCGATGCCGTCGAATACCTTACGCCCAATCTCCAGATCAAGGTCAGCTACTTTGACGGCGTCGCCGTCGGCATTGACCTTCCCGCCACCGTCGAGCTGACCGTCATGGAAACCGAGCCGGGCATCAAATCCGCCACCGCCTCCAGCGTCACCAAACCGGCCCGTACCGAAACCGGCCTCGTCGTCCAGGTGCCTCCGTTCATCAACGAAGGCGAAAAGATCCGCGTCGACACCAGTGAAGGCACCTACCTCAGCCGCGCATAGCTGCTGCGTTTCGGTGGCCATGCCCCCCGCGCGAAAGGCCCTTTTCTTCACGAAACGGGCCTTTGCTTTGTCGTTTCGAGATATCGTACCACTCCATCCGATCCAGCCTTGCGGCTTCCTCGCAGGTCTGCAAAACTGGTACTGATTCGACAGGAACGGAGCCACCCGCCATGGTGCGACATTATCTGGTGCAGGGACGCGTACAGGGCGTCGGTTTTCGCTGGTTTGTCCATCGCGAAGCCAGCGAGCTGGGCCTGCGCGGCTGGGTACGCAACACCGACGACGGTGCCGTTGAAATCGTCGCCGCCGGGGAAGAAACCGATCTCCGCGAACTCCAGCTTGCCATCCACCGCGGCCCGCGCGGCAGCCGCGTCGATCGGGTCATCGAACACCTCCTCAACGAGCAGGAAGGCACCGCGCTGACACTCTTTCAGATCGAGGGCGCATGGTAGCTCCTCCTCGCCGCGCAGCACCATCTACCCCACCATCGGAGTCAAAGCACGCATGAACCACGACGCACTTCATCCCGACGCACTCAAGGCGCTCGTCCGCACTGTCCCGGATTACCCGAAACCCGGCATCCTCTTTTACGACATCACCACACTGCTCAAGGATCGGACCGGGTTTGCTACCCTAGTCGACGCCATGGCTGCTCACTGGCTGGAGCAGAAGATCGATCTCGTGCTCGGCATCGAAGCGCGTGGATTCATCTTCGGTCCCGCGCTTGCCTATCGGCTCAACGCCGGCTTCGTCCCCGTGCGTAAGCCGCGCAAGCTCCCCGCTCCGGTTGCCCGCGTCAGCTATGACCTGGAGTACGGCTCCGACACCCTGGAAATTCATCTTGACGCCATCCAGTCCGGCCAGCGCGTCCTGCTCGTCGATGACCTGCTTGCCACCGGAGGCACCATGGAAGCCACCATCAAGCTCGTCGACCGACTCGGTGGCATACCAGTCGGCCTCGGCTTCGCCGTCGAACTCGATTTCCTCAACGGCCGCCAGCGTTTTCCCGACCTCGATGTCTTCAGCCTGCTGCATTACAGCGAATAGCGCATTCGCCTGTGCATCCGGAGCTTCCCTCGCTGGCGCGGCTATCGCGCCAGCTCTTCCACCACCACGCTCTCGTCCGCCTTCAGATACCCCTTGCGCCGGAACCAGTCTTCCATCGCCAGCCGCAGTCGATCCAGCGGCACCAGATTACCCGCCTCCAGTAATCCCTCCCCCACCGGCAGCGTGTCGTCGAAGATGGCATCGTTAGTAAAGTTGCGCATCGCAAAGTTGTCAATCCAGTGCATCGGGCACGGATGCCTCTCACCGGCAGCATCCAGCCGCAGAATCGATAGCTTGCGCGTGTACATACGGTCAGTTTAGAGCTTGCGATTCCCATTCCGCGAGTCTTCGGAAACCGGCTACGCGCAGTTTGCGGTTCCTGCGCCCTTGGATTCGCGTTCGACACGTCGGGGAGCAATCGCCGAGCGCAACCTGGAACTTCCCGCTGCGTTCACTACTATACTGCTCAGAGTGAGGCATAGGAATCTGGGCAGCATCTACCGTGGATGCCTCCGACGAGAAGTATTAGAGGGCAATTTCTTGCATAAGGAGGCCAGGATGAGACAGTCCTTGAAAGCGTTTATATGGGTTGCGGCGGCAGCGACAGCCGCTCATGCGCAGGTATCGTCATGGCAGCCGGACCTGACGCGACAGCAGGAGTACGCGCAGCACCGCTCGTCCAGCTCCGATCCCGTCGGCGCGAATGCGGACTACCGTACAGTCGCTCCGGGCGCGACGTATACCGTGCTCGATACGGACGGACCCGGAACCATTTCGCACATCTGGTTCACCCTCGGCGACTCCGAACCCTACAGCCTGAAGCGCATCGTGCTGCGCATGTACTGGGATGGAGAACAGACCCCGAGCGTGGAAACGCCCATCGGCGATTTTTTCGGTCTGGGGTTGGGCGAATATTACATGTGGCAATCGGAGATGCTCTCCGTCGGCGGCGAACGCGCGCTCAACTGTTTCTTTCCCATGCCCTTCGCGCATCATGCGCGCATCACCCTCACCAATGAAGGAAAACGCCCCATCTCCGCGCTTTATTACAACATCGATTACCGCACCTACCCGCACACGCTGCCCGCCGGAACCCTCTATTTTCACGCGCAATACCGGCAGGCGCAGCCGAATCATGGCTGGACCAGCGATTGGAGATCGAACGGTCAGGCAAGCGTGAACGACAGGCCCAACCTCGATGGAAAAGAGAACTATGTCTGGATGGAGGCCAGCGGTCACGGCCAGTATATCGGGGTCACCATGTCCATCCTGCAAAATCAGGATGACTGGTGGGGAGAGGGCGACGACATGTTCTTCATCGACGGCGCCAAACAGCCCAGCATCGCCGGCACCGGCTCGGAAGACTATTTCCTCGGAGCCTGGGGGTTTGGCAGCACTCCGTTTTCCTACCCGCTCTACGGTGCTCCCGTCATCGGCGATGGACACGCTGGCAGCCGCACCAGCGTCTATCGCTTTCATCTCGACTCTCCGATCCCCTTCAGCACCTCGATGAGAGCGACGATTGAGCACGGCAACGCCAACCATCGATCGGACAACTTTTACTCTGTTGCCTACTGGTATCAGGCGGAACCACACGCTGCCTTCCCGCCATTACCGCCCGTCGATAGCCGCATTCCGACGATGCAGCTTACAGGCGGTCCAGGGAACCCGGCGTCAAACCGCACATCGAGCCACTGACTGGCGCGTTTCCCAAGGCCACGCAAACCGTTGGATGTCGCTCGCATGCCATCTTTCCGCGGTCCGGAGCCTTCCCGACATCTATCGCTTTGGATCTTGCAGCGCGGCAGCGCTCTTTTGCTGCTCGGCGTCCACATGGAACCGTTTGTAATCCCAGTCATGGATGGTCAGGTGCTGCCGGACTCCCTTCAGCAGCATCAGCCTCGCAGTCACGTGAATCTCGCCACCGGTCGGCAGCCATATCTCGCCGTTCACCAGCCCCTGATCGAAGCGAAACTCCGTTCCCTTCTCGATATTGGCCAGCAGCCCGCCCCCAAGATGGAAGTTATCCGTAAAGCGCACCTCCAGGTGCGCTACCTGCCGGTCCTGCTCATCGATCCAGATGGACCCGGCGATTTTTTTCATTGCGCCTTCGGCGATGCCGTGCGTCTTTGCGTCGTGCCTGCCCGCCAGATCAAACTCCAGCGTGCTCCGCCCGTTGTACTCCACCCGCCGCGGATTCGTCACCTGCATAATCTCCAGCATCTTGCCCACCGTGATCGTCTGGTTCGGATTCTGCAGCGATCGATCGGATGGAACTTTTTCGGCTTTTTCCACCTGCTTCGTCACCCGCTTCTGCTCTTTGTCCGCATCGGCGCCGGTCAGCGGTTTGCCGTTCTTTTGCACCACGCGATCGATCTCGTGACCGTTCACAAAGAAAACTTCATCCTCTTCGGATTCCGTCTTCATCACCTTCCCATGCGGGTCCACATCCTCGGTCACCGTCAACTCGCGATAGGTATAGTTCTCGCGAATCGTTTCCAGTTCCTTCTGGTGCGCCACGACCTCCTGCATCAGGGTCTTCAGATCCGGAATCGGCTTCGCCACAGCCGTGGATGACGGCGGTTCCGGCTTCACCAGCTTCCGCTGCGCAGCCAGGGCAGACGTCGCAGCGGCCAGCGTCACCACGGTCAACATCCCCGCAACAGACGCCGCCGAAACCAGCCTCAGCCAGGCCAACATCCGTGCAAAATCTCTCAAAAGGCGCAGCATTTGCGCCTCAGTCCATCGGAGTCCCGCCTCAAATGCATCCATCCTGCCGCCAGCTTATCATCGCCCGCGAGTAGAATCGACTCAGGTGCTGCCATCATGATTCGTCTGCTTGGAAACTGGTGCCTCAGCGCGCTTGCCCTGCTCGTCGTCTCGCGCCTTGTGCGCGGCTTCGAGATCGACACCATCGGCACGGCTCTCGCAGTCGCGCTCGTCTTCGGCCTGCTCAACGCCACGCTCGGCCTGGTGCTGAAGCTGATCACGCTGCCGCTCACGCTGATCACCTTCGGCGTTTTTCTGCTCGTCGTCAACGCCATCCTGCTGGAGCTGGCGTCGTCCTTCGTGCGCGGCTTCCATATTCGCAGCTTTGGCGCTGCCTTCTGGGGCGCAGCCGTCTTTGCGCTGCTTCAGCTTCTGCTACGCATGCTCACTGACCACTGATCGCTGACTACGGATCGCCGACCCGGATCAGGGCCGAGTTTTCCTGCCTGCCCCCATCTGTTCGGTCCAGATCACCGCGGCTGCGCTTCTGTTCCCCCGGCTGTGCTCTTCTTCACCGGCGCTGCATTCTTCTTCTTTCCGTCCTTTACCGCCGGGCTATCCACAGCCTGCGTCGTCGCCGAGCTTCGTCGTGGAGCCTCCGGCACATACAGCGGCTTCCTCGTCGGAGGCACTCGCATCGAACCTGCCGTCCCAAAACTTCCCGGGCCTCGCTCTGCGGCTGGCGTCGACTGCACGGAGGCGCCCGTCGCAGGTTTATTTCCCGGCGCTCCGGAGTGAAGCATTCCGATCCATCCCGCCGCAAGCACGGTCACCATCGCCGCACCGCCCACCCACACCGACCGCAGCCGCCACCACACAGCTTCCGCCTGCACCGGCTGCTCGCGCAGCCGCGCCAACACACGCTGCTCCAATCCCGGCCTTGGCGGCTGGCCCACCACCAGTTTCAACGTCTCGCATGCCGGACATCCGGTCGGCATCTCCTCGTCCATCGAATTGTTGCGTTCCGGTTCTTTGTTCATCGCGAACCTCGCCCCATCTTCTGACCCAGCAGCGCTCGTGCGCGAAACAACCGCGACCGCACCGTCGATTCCGTCGTCCGCAGCACCGCGGCAATCTCCACGCTGCTCAGTTCTTCCAGCGCAGAGAGAAAGAGCACCTCGCGCTCCTTCACCGGTAGTTCATCCATCAACCGCACCACGTTCGCATGCCGCTGCGCTGCCACGGCCATTTCCTCGGCACTCAGTCCCTGTTCCACCAGAATCCGCGCAAAATCCGCAACGTCTTCGCTCTCCGGCCTTGTCTTCATGCGCCGCTTGCGATCCAGCACGATATTCCACACAATCCTGACCAGCCACACTCGCTCATCGCGAATCTCCGCCAGTTGCCCGCGCTTCTTCAGCACGCGCACAAACGCCTCCTGCACCGCGTCCTCCGCGTCTGCAGCGTTACGCAGCACCGAGTTCGCCACGCGATACATCGTGCCCGAATAGGCCATCACCAGTCTCTCGACTGACGCATCGGCTGCCTGCGTCGCTTCGCGCTCTCGGTTCTTCGCCTTCATCCGATCCGGCATTCCCGGCATCGCTGCAGTCACAGTGCTCATCACCCACTGGACGCAGCCCTCCTTGATTTCGCTCAAAAACAGCGCAGCCCGCTCACGCGCGGGCTGTCACCGAACTTCGTTCACGCGCCGGTCAGTTTTGTGCTGGCAGCTTCTGCGCAGCGATCTCGCCGGCTGCGCCGGACTTGTCCTCGTCCTTCACTTTTGCCCACAGCGCCATGGCCTGCTCTTTTTTGCCTTCCGCGCTGTAAAGGTCCGCAAGCGCCAGTTCTGCGTTGAACGCCGGAACCGCACTCGTGCCTTTTCCGCTGCTCAGCTGCTGATACAGCGCAACCGCAAGCGCATCGCGCCCCGTCTGGTGATACAGCCCCGCAAGCGCATAATTCGCCAGGCTGACCAGATTCCCGTTCCACGCGCTGGCCGCCTGCTTCAGTTCGCTTTCCGCTGCCGCATTGTTGCCCAGGTCTTCATCCGTCAGGCCCAGGAAGTAATGCGCTTTCGCCGCCTGCGGCAGCATCTTGTACTGATCCACAATCTGCTGAAAGAGCTTGTGCGCCGCCCGTGCGCGATCTGCCGTACTGGCGTAAGTCCCTGCCTCAGCCGGTGCTCCCGGCTGCGCCAGCGGCGCGCTGTACACATCGATCGCCGCTCCCAGCACCGTCTCCGCCGCACGCGAACGCTGCGCATACACCACCCCGGCCACAATCGCCAGCGCGATCAGAATCACTCCCGGAATCAAGTAGCGCAACACCGCCGCGCGATTCTCTGCCAGCCAACTCACGCTTCCCTGCGTTGCCTGGACAAACTTATCTTGCTTCAATGCATGTCGTGTCTGTGAATCCACAATTTCCTTCCAGTTGCCGCTGAAACTCCCCAGGGAAGCCATACTGCGCAGGGGAAACCCCTGGGCGCTCAGTCGGCTCCGCACGAAAAACGGCGATAGATTCAGCCTATCAGGACCGTGCCGGGCTGGTCGAGAGCGCTAACAGAAACGGGGCCGTTTCCAGCCCCGTCCCTGAGTTTCCTGTCTTCGTTCCGGGCCGTCAGAAGTTCAGGTGCAGTCCCATATCAATGATGCGGGCGCTGCCAATCGTTCCCGTGACGGAGCCAAAGTTTGATCCGGAGACCACCGTGTTTCGGCCAGTCCCGGTCGCGCTCAGCGCCGGCGAAATATACAGCTGATTGATCACGTTCTGAATCGTCGGGCTGTTGAAGTTCGTGCCGTTGGGAGCCGTCACCTGTCCATAGTTGGCCGTGGGCCCCACAAACGCCTGGCCGATCTGAGTCTGGTCCTGCGGAATGTCCAGGCTCGTCGTATTGGTCACGTTGTACACGTTGAATTCGTACTGCGCAATCACCGTCTGGCGGATGTGGAAGTCCTTACGCAGAGAGATGTCAGCACGCTTCTGAAATGCCTGCCGGAAGATATTGCGCTGATCGCCCGGCGCATAATCCGTCTCGTAGAAATCGCACGGTTCGTTGTTGGTGCAGGTGGGAATACCCTTCTGACCAGGGGAGATGTAGTTGATCGCGATCTGACTCGGATCGATGGCCGGAATGTAGTTGGTTCCCTGACGGAAAGCTCCGCTGTGGCCGGTCAGTGCACTGCGAGGATTCGTCGGGTTTTTGATGCCGAGGATCGGATTCAGAAGATTCGGGAAGTTTCCATAGTAGAGACTGGCCACTGCGCCATAAAACTCGTAGAGGCTGTACGGCTCGCCGCTCTGCAGTGTTGTAATTCCCGACAACCTCCAGTCGTTCGCCACATACGACAACCATCCGTGGCCCTTCACCGGATTCGGCAACTCGATCAGGAAGTCCATCGTGAAGACATTCGTCCGGTCGAAATCTGACAGCGCATAGGAGCTGCGCAGATTGTTCGGATTGTTGCCCGTAAAGAACAGACCGATATCGCTCTGTTCGTCATGCGAACGGCTGAACGTATAGCTGATTCCGGTCTGGAAATGGTGCGAGAGACGCTTCTCCAGGTGCGTCTCCAATCCGTCGTAAGCAGAGATGCCCGCCGCCTTGAAGAGTGCTGCATTCGGGCTGTACCCGATGTAAGGCGTGCGGAAGTCTACGTTGCCTCCATCATATCCGTCCCACGGCTCGGTTGAAATCGGAGCCAGATCGCCATAAGCATCCACCGGCGGCGCCGAGCCGTTCAGCACTTCATAGCCGTAGCTGTACTTCTCGCCGTTCACCGGGCTGGATTGCGTCGCAATCGTCGGCTGGTTGAAGGGAACCGGAATCACTCCATGGAATCCGCGATTCCCGGTGTACCCAATCGAGAAGGCAACGTCCGGTGAAGCCTGCCACTGGAACTTCAGCGAGAAGTTCGTCGTGTACGGCAGCTTGTTATCCCGCGCATAGGCTCCGAACATGAATGGAGATTCGCAGCCGCTGCCAAAGGTAGCCTCGTTGTTCACACCTCCGCAGTTCTGCAGGTTCGAGTTCAGAATCTGCTGCAACTGCGTATTGAAAAACTGCGGATTCGCATTCGGCGACGTTATCGTTACACCTTGCAGCGGATTCTCAAACGTTCCGCTGCCCGTGTAGTAGTTCGAAAGCGGCGGCGCTTCCGTCACGCCGAACGGTCCTCCGATCGATCCGCCCGCTGGCTGCGAGAGATACGAAAACAGCTCGCCGCGGTCATAGTAGATGCCCGCGCCGCCAGAGATCACCACCTTGCCCTCATCCCGCTTCGGAGACCAGGCAAACCCCAGGCGCGGCGAAATTCCCCACTGCCGACCCGTCTGCGTCGAGTTGCTCACGCCAGGCGTCGGGTAGTACTTGTTGTTGCCCGCCACAATGAATCCGGCATCGTGCACTGTGAATCCGGTGCTGGTTCCCGTTGCACTTGCGCCGTCGGTCACCGTACTGCCGGAGACGTTGTAGCGTGTCGGGTCAAAGTTGAAGATATTGCCGTATTTCTCGGTCATTGCGCCGTGATAGTCATAGCGCACTCCGGCCGTCAGGCTCAGGTTACCGGAGAGCTGAAACTTATCCTGCGCGTACCCGTCCACTTCATTCGTCCGGTAGTAACGGTTGGCCAGGTTCTGCCCCTGCGCGCTGATGCTGTCGAAGTAATTCGACTTCGAGACTTGGCCGGCCAGCAGATGCGGAAAATCCTTGGTCGTCAACTGCCCCATTCCGCTGCGCAGGTTGCGGATATTCAGTTGCGTATAGCTGTAGCCACCGCCGAAGATCAGCGTGTGTCGGCCAATCGTATAGATCAAGCTTGAAGACGGATTCAGTCGGTTCTGAAAGTAGCCGTCATCCACAAACGCGCTGTTCGGACCGGTCGACAGCGAAGACTGGCTGTTGGCCACAGCAAACTTGCTGAAGCTCATGCCCGGCAATCCCACCGTATTCGGAAATCCGATTCCGAACGTCGGTCCGTTTGCGCTGGTCACCTGCTGGGCAAAGTTGCTATAGACCTTGATTCGCACGAAGCCCAGTGTCTGCACCCAGTTGATGCGCGGCCCGATGGTGATGCTGTTGTTCAGTGCGACCACCTGCGATCCGGAATCTTCATTTTCCGGGAATCCCCCTGTGTTGGAGATTCCGTAGGGTGCCGAATAAGGATCGTGCTGATAGTAGTACTTCGCCGAAAGCTGGTCGTTCGGATTGATGTTGTAATCCATCGCGACCGTCGCCTGCTGGGAATTGAAGAGCGTTGTGCCGATCAGCGTCACGTTGGGCGTGAAGGAGGCGATCAGGTTCGGATCCGGGTTCTGTACCGAAGGAATCAGGTACTGCCCGTTGGCCAGCTTCGCGTTGAACAGTGCATCGACAATCGGGTCCACCTTCACAGAGGAAACCGTGCTCTGCCCGCTTGCCGTGTAATAGGAGTTCAATGCATTCAGCAGACCCGTCTGGGAACGATCATCGGTCAGGCCGTAAGGCACAATCATCTGTGACAGACCCGTCGACTGGTCTGCCGTGTGCATCTGCTGGTAGCCCAGGAAGAAGAATAGCCGGTTGTGAATGATCGGCCCGCCCAACGTGCCGCCAATGTAATCCTTGTGCAGCTGCGGATTCACCAGCGAAGACGGGAACGAAGTCGGCGAGATCAGGTTTGCCTGCTTGAAGAAAAATGGCGCTGCATTCATCGCGTTCGTCGCCCGCGTTCCCCAAGCCGACCCATGATACGCATTGGTTCCCGACTGCGTATTCGCGTCAATCTGCGCACCGCTCGTCGCGCCCTGCTGTGAGTCGTACAGCGAAGTATTCACACGCAGTTCCTGCAGAAAGTCCGGCGGAGGTGTCGGCATGCCGTTGCCGTTCGATCCGTACACGGAAGCGCCAGTCTGAATTGCACCTCCCACGGTCGCACCTTCGCCAATATTGAAGTTGTAGCGTTGCGAAGCGTCCTGGCTGGAGCTTTTTCCGTTGAACAGGTTCGTCACGTCCACGCCATCCACCTGGAAGGTATTGGACGTGTCACGCTGTCCGTTCGCCCAGATCGGCTGATTGCCGAGTCCGGCGTTGGCGCCAATGCCGCTCAGAAACTCGGCATTGACACCGGGCGACAGAACCGCAAGCTGTGTAAAGCTGCCCGTCGCAAGCGGCGTCGCTTCAATCTGAGATTTGTCCAGCGTATACCCGTTGGTTGGGTCCGTTGCGTTCAGCATCGGATTGGCAGTCACATTGACGACCTCCGTCGCTTTGCCCACCCGCAGCGAAGGATTTAACGTCGTCGCGCTCGCTTCCTGCACACGCACCCGCTCCTGAATCGTCTTGTCGAACCCCTCACGCTCGACCGTCATCCGATAAACACCCACGGGCAGGTTCAGAATCTGATAGAAACCGTTCCCTCGACTCTTTACGGTTCGCGTCACGTTCGTCGCCAGGCTCGTCACCGTGATGGTGGCATTGCCCACCACCGCGCCGCTTGCGTCCTCTACCGTGCCGTTGATCGCTCCCAGAGTTGTCTGCGCCAAAGCGGGCATGCTCGCAAGAGCACACAATACACACAGAACCAGCACAATGCTCTTCAGCATTGAACAGAATTTCGCCGTCATAAGTCTCCTCATGAACATCAAGTCATACTAATAAAAGGGGATACAGCACATCGCATGGCGCATGAACTGCGCTCGATTGGGGACAGGACTGCTGATCGGCCATCGAAAAGGAGCGGCCAGTCGAAGCGTTAGTGACCAGAATACTTTTGTCTGATTTACCCAGGGATGAATATGCGGAAAATTTCTCTTCTACTCACCCTTGGAAGCTGGTTTTCGGTGGAAACTGATCCGATTGTAATGCGAATCGGGCGATCCGGAAAGCCAAATTTTATCGACCCTTCCGGATCACCGCACAACGCCCTACCAGCCCAGAACCCAGGCAAAGATCAGCGGCGCCACGATCGTCGCATCCGACTCGATGATGTACTTCGGCGTATCGATGCCCAGCTTGCCCCAGGTAATCTTCTCGTTCGGCACCGCCCCGGAGTACGATCCGTAGCTCGTCGTCGAATCCGAAATCTGACAGAAATACGCCCACAGCGGCACATGTTCCCGCTGCAGATCCTGGTGCAGCATTGGCACCACGCAGATCGGAAAATCCCCTGCGATTCCGCCCGCAATCTGGAAAAATCCTAGCGGAGCCTCCGCCGTCGTCGCCGTATAAAACTCCGCCAGCTCCATCATGTACTCGATGCCCGTCCGCACCGTATGCACGTTCTTCACGTCGCCCGCAATGCAGTGCCCGGCATACATATTGCCCAGCGTCGAATCCTCCCACCCCGGCACAAACATGGGTAGGTTACGCTCCGCCGCCGCCAGCAGCCAGCTATTCTTCGGGTCAATTTGGTACGAGCCTTTCAGCTCCCCCGAGAGCAGGATCCGGTACATGAACTGGTGCGGAAACAGTCGCTCGCCCGCTACGTCCGCGCGCATCCACTCCTTCAGCACCACGGCCTCAATGCGCCGCATCGCCTCCATCTCCGGAATACACGTGTCCGTCACCCGGTTCATATGCCGATCCAGCAGCTTCTTTTCATCCTCCGGCGTCAGATCGCGATAGTGCGGCACGCGCTCATAGAAATCGTGCGCCACCAGGTTGAATACATCCTCTTCCAGATTCGCGCCTGTGCATGTAATCGCATGCACCTTGCCCTGCCGGATCATCTCTGCCAGCGACAGACCCAGCTCCGCCGTGCTCATCGCGCCGCCCATCGTCAGAAATATCTTCCCGCCCGACTCCAGCAGCTTCACATATCCCTCGGCCGCGTCGATCAGCGATGCCGCGTTGAAATGGCGATAATGGTGTTTCAGAAACTCTTTCACTGACACGTTCATTCTCCCTGTCGAAAGCTTTTGCTCATTATCCCAGAGTCCATTCGCGGCATGTGAAACATTGTCTCGCTCATGCAGCCGCAATTCCACTACGATCCAGCTCCGCAGGTGCAGCCAACCAGTCCCGCAGCCCGAAGATCGCTATCCACAAACGGCGCTGAAAGCACCGCCGTCACATAGGCATGCTTCCACGCATACTCGACAATGTAGGTCAGGTCCACGGCAAGCCCCAGCACCACCATCAGCCCCGCACCGGAAAACGGTCTCGGACGTATGGCCTCGATCTCCACTGCTCGGCCTGCCCGCTCATACTCGCGCAACAGCTCATCCGCTTCGTCCAGCGTCCACGCCGCCCAGTCCGCACGTGCTCATTCCCCGCTCAGCTCATGCACCACATGCGCCGTCGCATTTTCCCCACCAGCCATCACTCGTCTTCCGGCCGTTTATACGGCTTCCGCAGATAAAGCCGCGCTTCATTCAGCGCGCCCTGCGTATTGTCGTTCGTCTGGATCGCCTGTCGATACTCGTTCACCGCGCGCTCGCGCTGCCCCGTTACGTCGAAGATTTTGCCCAGCTGAATGTGGCTCCAGACCTCGGTCCAGGCCGGGTCGTCGTCCCCGCGCAGCGCATCGCGAAAGGCGTTTGCACTCCCCTGATAATTCTTTTCCGTAAACAGCGTAGCGCCGATCCGGTAGCTCGCCAGCGAGCTTTGCGGGTTATATTGCAGCGCCTTCTGATACTCGCCCAGCGCGCCGTTCAGATCGTCCTGCGCCGCCAGTTGCTGCCCGCGCAGAATCGCCGCGCGCACCTGCAGCTCCGGCGTATTCTTCAGCACCCAGTTGTCCGGATCAATCGTGATGTGTCGCGGCCTGCCGAAGGTATCCACCACATACTGTGTCTCCGTGCCCACCACGTCGATCCGCTGATTTACTGTCTTTCCGTCGGTCTCAATCTGTAGATCCACCGGCATGTTGAACAGATCCATATCCTGCTGAATCTGCCCGATCGTCCGGAATCCCTTGCCGTTACCCAGCCGATACACCGCGTATTTGTCCACAAACTTCGGCTCGCCCGTCCCGTCGATCCACTGCGAGAAAAACGGCGTCAGGTTCTTCTGGCTCACCTGCTCCGCAACTTTTTCAAACTGCGACGAGCGGATCGACCTGTCCGTGTACTCACTCAGCGCTCCGCGCAGAATCTGTCGGAACGCCGCATCGCCCACCTCCCATCGCAGCATGTGAAAAACCATCGCCCCTTTTTCCAGCGTCATCGACTGAAACTGCGGCGCAAACGCTCCCAGTCTTCCCGCCGCAGAAAGCGGCGTCGTGTCATACGCAATCGCACCCGACGAAATATCCGTCACCGCACGCGCCAGCGCCGTTCGACCGCTCGCCTCCTCCACATACATCAGCTCCGCATACCGCGCCATTCCGTTCGTGATCCATGCATCGTTCAGCGACGCCGGACTCATCTCCGATCCCCACCACTGATGCGCCAACGTATTGGACAGCAGCCGCGTTCCTGCGCTGTCGTTCAGGTGCGCACCCATGATCGCCGCCAGCTCCGGCGCCCAGAACGCCGGAAGCGTATCGTTCGGAATCTCTACCACGTTCATCCGTCCCGACTCTGGCTGTCCGAAGGCCGTCGTGAAAAAATCCATCTCCCGCGCCGCAATCTCCGCCACGCCGTTTGCCTCGCCCTGGTGCGCAACGGTCACATACGCCTTCACGTTCGCCGCAGAATTCGCGGTCGCCGGGTCCACAAATCGCCCCGCAATCACCGTCCCCGGAAATCCAGGCTTCGCCCAGTTGAAGTCGTACTCGGTTCCCGGTTTGCCGTTCTCCAGCGTAATCTGCTTCACGCCTGTGCTGCCGCTTGCAATCACGCGCTCGCCCTGCGGCACGCGTATGTGCAACTCCATCGTGAAACGATCCGTCAGATAGCCCGTCATTGGAAACCATCGTGCTGGATACAGCAGATACGTGATCGGATCGCCGATCGCCGCCAGCTTCAATCCCTCCACTGGCCCGTCTTCATTCCCCGTAATCTTCCCCGAATACACAAACGTCCAGTGCAGCGGCTTCTCACCCGGCACCGTCGTCGGCACAATCCTCACATTGCCATCCGTCGTCCGCTGGCCCGTCAGCAGCGCGCCCGCATCATCGGTAATGTTTGTGATCTTCAGCGCCGGATGCAACCCAAAGGTGATCGCATCGGCTCCCTCCGGCGCGGTAAACGTCACCACTGTTGTCGCCGTCATCGTATGCGCTTCGGGGTCCAGTTGTAGATCGATTCTGTATCCGTCCACCTGCAGCTCGCGGCGCGCCGACCTCTGTCCCAGCGCCGCCTGCGCGCAACCGAAAATCAGCGCGCCGCAGAACAGCGCCCAGCAGGCCAGGGCAACCCATCGCGCTCTGCTTCGCGCACTTTCGGCTACCTCCTCGCTACGCCGCTCCGTCATCGTCCGCCTCTTGCCTGCTGCGTTCGCTGCACGCCTTCGCACGCACCCATCACAGCCCGTCCCCTTCATGCTATGGTCTCGCGTACAATCGCCGCCACCCGCGCAATCGCGCTCTCTCCGGAATTTCCATCCCAGCGCAATTTCGCCCTAACTTCTTCCAGTTCCCTCATCATTTGCCGCCGGGCTACCTCATCCTCCAGCAGCGGTCGCAGATATTCGACAACCTTCTCGGCGGAATAGTTGTCCTGGATCAGTTCCGGCACCACGCGTCTGTCCGCCACCAGATTCACCATCGCTACATGTGGCACCTTCACCACCCGCCGCGCAATCGCATACGTCAACCGTGAAACCCGATACACCACCACGAAAGGATTCCCCATCAGCGCCGCATCCACCGTCGCAGTGCCGCTTGCCACCACCGATGCCCGCGCATGCCGAAGCGCGCCGCGCGCATCTGTCAGCAGATGCACCCGCTCCCCCGCGCCCATAGCATCCACCATCGCCTGTGCACGCTCACGATCTGCTGCGGAAAGCGTCGGCGCAAACGGCAACAGAAACTCCATCTGCGCACCCTGCCCTGAATCCTGTCCACACAGCAAAGCCGCTGCACGCAGCATCTCCGGCAGATTCAACCGGATCTCCCGCGCGCGGCTTCCCGGCAGCAGGCCGATCCACAGCTTGGTCGCATCCAGCCCGTTGCGCGCTGCAAACTCCTCGCGAGTCCCTAACGGCAGCGGCAAATCTCCCAGCGGATGACCGACAAACGTCGCATTCACTCCACGCTCGCGATAGAACGGCTCCTCGAATGGAAAGATCACCAGCATCCGGTCCACATACCGCTTCACCTTGTGAATTCGTCGCTTCTTCCAAGCCCACAGTTGCGGACTTACAAAAAAAATCACCGGCACGCCCGCCCGATGCAACTCCACCGCCAACCGCAGATGCACATCCGGAAAATCGATCAGCACCGCCACCGCCGGCCTGCGCTTTCGGATCGCCTCCTTCAGCCGTCGATACTCGCGATAAATCCGCGGCAAATGCCGGATCACCTCCGTAATCCCCATCACCGCCACGTCCTCGCTGCGCACCACGCGCTCGCAGCCCAACGCAGCCATGCGTTCTCCGCCCATCCCCAAAAACCGCGCTCCCGGCAAGCTGCGCTTCAGCTCTTCCATCAGCAGCGCGCCATAGTGCTCGCCGCTGGCTTCTCCGGCTGACAGAAAAATCAACGGTTCACTCATGCGTCTCCTGGCTCATCTGCGGGCTGGCTTTCCCGCCGTTCCGCAGCGTGGCACTTTCACCGCGCCAGCGCCGTCGCGCCAGCGCTCACCGCGGGCAGTTCCTGATCCTTGTACTGAAGCTGATACAGCTTGTAATAGATCCCGCGCTGCCCCAGCAACTCCTGATGATTCCCCTGCTCCCTAAGTTGCCCCTTGTGCATCACCAGAATCGTATCCGCCCGCTGCACTGTGGAAAGCCGGTGCGCAATCAGCACCGAAGTCCTTCCGGCGATCATCTTTTCCAGCGCCATCCGGATCTTCAACTCCGTATCCGTATCCACACTCGACGTCGCCTCATCCAGAATCAAAATCCGCGGATCAAAGGCCAGAGCGCGCGCAAAATTCACCAGTTGTTTCTGCCCTGTCGAAAGCGAATTTCCGCGCTCGATCACCGGCTCGTCGAACTTCTTCGGCAGGCTCTCCACAAAATCCAGCACATTCACATCGCGCGCCGCCTGCCGCATCCGCTCGTCGCTGATCTCTTCGGCGCCCATTCGGATATTTTCCGCAATCGTCCCGCTGAACAGAAACGGATCCTGCAACACCACTGCAAAATGCCTCCGCAGCTCCGTCAGATCATGCTCGCGCACATCCACGCCATCGATCAGAATTGCCCCGCGCGTCACGTCATAGAAACGCATCATCAGGCTCGTCAGCGTCGTCTTGCCGGCCCCCGTGTGACCCACAATCGCCACCGTCTCACCCGGCTCCACCACAAACGAAACATCCTTCAGAATCCACTCGATATCGGTCCTCGCCGCCAGCTCCGCTTCGCATCCGCGCTCCACCGCCGCACGCTGGTCCTCGCTCAACTCCTGATACGTGAACCACACATGCCGGAATTCGATCCGATTCGATTCATTCCCGGCCCGCGAATTCAGCGGCGACACAATCCGAGAAGGCGTATCCAGCAGCTTGAATATCCGCTCACAGGCCGTCATAGCCGCCTGCAGAATGTTGAACTTTTCACTCAGGTCCTGAATCGGCCGGAAGAACCGCTGCGCATACTGGATAAACGCTCCGATGATTCCTATCGTGATCGTTCCCCCGATCACGCCCACTCCGCCGCGCCACAGAATCATCGCAATCGCCACCGATGAGAGAATCTCCACCGCAGGGTAATACAGCGCATACGCGAAAATCGTATCCTTGAACGCGATCATGTGCTGCCGGTTCACCGTCTCGAAGTCGCGATACGCACGCTCCTCGCGATTGAAAAGCTGTACCACGCTCATCCCGCTCACGTGCTCCTGCGTAAATGAGTTGATGCGCGCGATCGCCGTCCGCACGCGGCGATAGCTCGCCCGCACCGAATGCCGGAACATATTGGTCGCCACCACAATCAGCGGCAGAACCGCAAAGGTCAGCAGTGCCAGTCGCCAGTTCATCACCAGCATCACAACCACCATGATCGCCAACGCAAAAACATCGTCGATCATCGCAAGCACGCCCGATGTGAACATATCGTTGACCGCATCCACATCCGACGTCAGCCGCGTCACCAGCCTGCCCACCGCATTCGTATCGAAGAACGCCACGTGCATCTGCTGCATGTGCCGGAAAATCTCTCGCCGCAGATCGAACATCACTTTCTGCCCGGTCCACTGCATCAGATACGTCTGCGTAAACTCGAAGAAATAGGCCAGCAGCAGAATCCCCAGATAAATCCCCGCCAGCTGTCCCACACCGACACGCGGATCGTTGCTCAGGTGCTGCGACAGCCACCCCGTGCCCAGGTGCGCCTCACGCGTCAGATACCGGTCCAGCGCCACCTTCACCAGATACGGTCCCGCCGCGTCCGTTGCCGCCCGCAGCATCACCGCAACCACCGATATCGTCGCCTGCGTGCGATACGGCTTCAGATACCGCGCCAGCCGCAGCATCAGCCGCGTGTCATACGCCTTGCCCGTAATCTCGTCGTCGGCCTTCACGCGCGGCTTCGGCTTCCCGTCCGCGCCAGGCTTCAGATTCTCGTCCTGGCCTGGTTTTGACCTCTCGTCTGCCATCTCTGCCTGCTGTCCGTGTTTTTTCGATGGTCACAAGCTGGAATCTGCTTCTTTTTTTGATTGTACCGGGTGCCCGCATCGCTTTCCGCTGCGCACGCTTCCCGACCGACAGTGCGAAACTGTCTTCAGATGCAATCCGCAGCGCAACTCGCCCCGCCGAATCAGGATGTCCCTGTCGGACTCTACCTCTCCATCCCCTTCTGCCGCTCCAAATGCACGTACTGCAACTTCGCCTCCGGCGTCTATCCCGCCAGCCAGCACGGTCGCTACGTCGAGCGACTCGTCGAAGACCTCCATCACAGCCACACCCGCGCTCACTCTCTCGGGGTCCATCTGCCCCGCGTCGTTGACTCCATTTACTTCGGCGGGGGCACGCCCGTTCTGCTCGCGCCTGCTCACTTTCACGCCATCTTCCGCGCCATCCGCCAGGAATTCATACTCGCCCCCGACGCCGAAATCACCGTCGAATGCGCTCCCGCTCAACTCTCCGATGAGACCCTGCAAGCCCTTACCGAATGCGGCGTCAACCGCATCAGCCTCGGCGTCCAAAGCTTCCTCGACCGCGAGTGCGCCGTCAGCGGACGCCTGCACACCCGCGCCGATGTCCTCGGCGATCTGGAGCGCCTGCGCAAGGTCGGCATCACCAACCTCAACGTCGATCTGCTGGCTGGCCTCGCTGGCCAGACGCTCGCCTCCTGGCGCGAATCCCTCGACGTCCTGCTCGAAACCGCCGTTCCCCACGCCAGCATCTATATGCTGGAGATCGACGAAGACTCCCGTCTCGGCCGCGAACTCATCGCTGGCGGCGCTCGTTACCACGCCGAACTCGTCCCATCCGACGACACCATCGCCGCCATGTACGAAACCGCCATCGAAGTCCTCGCCAGCGCCGGTCTCGCCCAGTACGAAATCTCCAACTTCGCCCGTCCCGGTTTCGCCTCGCATCACAATCTCCGTTACTGGTCGCGCTTACCCTACCTCGGGCTTGGACTCGACGCCGCTTCCATGCTCTTCGCCACCACTCCGGAGAATCCTTCGCCGCGGAAGTCGCTGACGCACAATCCTTCTGCTCCACGCATCCCCGCTTCGCTACGATTCACCCAGACTGCTGATCTCGCCGATTACCTCGCCGACGCCGCCCCCCTCACTGAAACCTCGTTCGCCCAGCAAAGCTGGCTCGGCCCCGTGCAGCAACTCGAAGAATCCTGGTTCCTCGGCCTTCGCCGCAACTCCGGCATCGACATCCACGATCTCGCCCGCGAATTCGGCTCGCTGACCATCCAGCCTTCGCTCGCCGTCGCCCATCGCCTCGTCGCCGACGGACTTCTCTGCCCTCTCCCGGATCGCGATGCCTTCGCGCTCACCCCGCGCGGCCGCCTGCTCTCCAACGATGTCTTCGCCGAGTTCCTTGGGCTTGGCTCGCACCATTCTGCGCAGGAGAGTTGACCCTGCTGCTGAAAGTCTTCGGTTTTCAGCTTCGTATAATTTTTCAAGAGGATCGTCCGTGTACACACCCGCCACCGCAGATTCCGACTCCGTCATCGATCTCCGCAGCGATACCTTCACCCAGCCCACCCCCGCCATGCGCACCGCCATGGCTCAGGCTATCGTCGGCGATGACGTCTATGGCGAAGATCCCACCATCAATCTGCTCGAACGCCGCGCCGCCGAAATCTTCGCCCGCGAAGCCGCCATCTTCGTCCCCACCGGCACCATGGGCAACCAGATCGCCATCCGCCTCCACACCCGTCCCGGTCAGGAGGTTCTCTGCGAATCCCGCGCCCACATCCTCGACTGGGAGATGGCCACCGCCTCCGCATTTTCCGGCTGCCAGTTGCGCCCCATCGCGGCGCCCGACGCCATCCTCACCTGGGACCACATCGCACCATCCATCTTCCCGCGCGGCGGTTTCCGCGCCGACACCGCCCTCATCTCTCTTGAAAATACCCACAACATGGGCGGCGGCGTCTGCACTCCCTTGTCCGTCCTGGAAGAGATATGGCACGAAGTCGGCAAACGCAACCTGCCCACCCACCTCGACGGCGCACGCGTCTTCAATGCCGCGACTCATCTCGGCCTCGACGTCCGCACGCTCACCGCCGGCTTCGATACCATCATGTTCTGCCTCTCCAAGGGTCTCTGCGCACCCGTCGGCTCCATGCTCGTCGGCTCCCGCGCGCTCATCGCCGAGGCGCGCATCTACCGCAAAGCCCTCGGCGGCGGCATGCGCCAGGCGGGCGTCCTGGCCGCTGCCGGCCTCATTGCGCTCGAACAGATGCCGACGCGCCTGGCCGAGGACCACGCCAACGCACGCTTCCTCGCCGAAACCCTCGTCCGCCTGCCTGGCGTCCACATCAACCTCGACCGCGTGCAGACCAACATCGTCATCTTTGAGCTGGAGCGCCTTTCGCCCGCCAACCTCGTCGCCTCGCTCCGCGCTCGCGGCGTTTTGGCCAGCGCCGTCGGCGCGCGTTCGGTCCGCCTGGTCACCCACCACGACGTCGATCGCGCCGCCTGCCAGCGCGCCGCGGAGGCTCTCACCGAAGCTCTCCACGCCTGAGGCTGCTCGGCTCATCCCCCATTTACCCCGCCTGTGCCTCGCGCGGTCCAGTGCCTTTTTAGCCTCACTCTGCCATGCCACGCCTCTTTTCGCGCCGTTTCTGACGACTTTTTCCACAAATTCGCATCTATACTGGGTATATGCCGAAGTTTTCCATCGTAGTCCCTTTCCACAACGAAGAAGAAAATGTCACCCAGATGTACGCCCGCCTGAAGTCCGTCATGGAACACATCGGCGACAGCTTCGAGCTGGTCCTCGTAGACGACGGCTCCAGCGACCGCTCCTACAAGCTCCTGGAAGAGATCGCAGCCGTCGACAGCCGCGTCCTCGTCGTCAAGCTTCGCCGCAACTTCGGCCAGACCTCTGCTCTTGCCGCGGGTTTTGACAACGCCTCCGGCGATTTCATCCTCGCCATGGACGGTGACCTGCAGCACGATCCGGCCGAGATTCCCAACTTCCTCACCAAGCTTGAAGAGGGCTTCGATGTCGTCTCCGGTTGGCGCCGCGAACGCATCGACAACTTCGTCATGCGCCGCATTCCCTCGCGCTGTGCCAACTGGCTCATGGCAAAGCTCTCCGGCGTCGATATTCACGACTTCGGCACCACTTTTAAGGCATATCGTCGCGAAGTCATCCACAACATCCCGCTCTACGGCGAGATGCACCGTTTCATCCCCGCCCTCGCCGCCTGGTACGGCGCTTCAATCTGTGAGATTCCCATCAAAAACGTCAACCGCGAGCGCGGCAAGAGCCATTACGGCATCGGACGCACCTTCCGCGTCTTCTTCGATCTGCTCACGATCCGCTTCCTGCTCAAGTACATGAGCCGCCCGCTTCACTTCTTCGGTCCGGTCGGCGTGCTCGGCATCCTGGCCGGCGGCTTCACCTCGCTCAGCCTCTTCGCTCTCAAGCTCCTCAACTGGCACGCCAGCATCATGGACCAGCACGGCCCGCTCTTCGTCATCGCCGGCGTGCTCATCCTGGCCGGCATCCAGCTTCTAGCGATCGGCCTGCTCGGCGAACTCCAGGTCCGCCATTACTACACCAGCTCCCAGCGCACTCCCTACGCCATCGACCGCATCGTCCGTCTGCGCACGCCGGAGGAACCCAGTCTGCTCTCCGGCAACTGACCCTCAGCTGCTCTGGCGCACGAAGCCGACAGCAGCTCCGCGGAAGCGCCTCACTCAAAAGCCCCGCTCGCCTTCACGCAGCGGGGCTTTTCTGTGCCATAAGAGGCTTCTTCGTTCGGATCAGCCGAGTGGCTTTGCGTGCTCTCCCGTTCGGACTTTCCCGTATGGAAGCGCATGCGAAGAACTCGCCAGGCAATCCGCTCTTACTCCAGATCCGCCAGCGCAGCCATATCTCCAAACTCGGCGTCCACCAGCCAGACCAGCTCACCCGGCTCCACGCTCTTCGACCCCGCGCTCTTCGTCGCCTCACGCACCTGCGCTCGCGCCTGCTTCCAGTCGATCGTGCCCATGCCTGGCCACAGATGCTCGTCCTTGAATCCGTGGTTGTCATGCATCCGCACCGCTGCAATCCGTCCCTGCGTCGCCTTCACTGCCTCCGTGACTCCTGTCGTCGCGTGCGCATGGCCCAGGTCCAGGCAGACCCCCACCCGCGTCAGGTGGCCGATAGTCAGAATCTCCATCACGCGCTCCGGCTGAGACGGCTCATTCATCCCGTTCTTCACCAGAACTCTCACTCCCAACGGTCTGGCAAATGCGTCCAGATGCTCCAGCGCCGTCAGTGCATTCTCCAGCGTCCTTGGCGACCACCCGTCTCCATGCTCGCCCAGCTCTACCACCAGGTGTTTATAGCGCAGCAGTTCCGCCATCTCCAGCGCCCGCTTCACCTCGTCCATGGCGTCGATCCGCCGCGACTTCTCCGGATGCAGCAGATTCACCGCCGGCGCGCCGGCACGTCCCATCTCCCTGTCCGGAAACTTCGGCGCATGCACCCCCCAGGGCCTCATCCCGCGCGCCTCAAACCACCCCGCAACCTCCAGAATCTGCTCGCGATCGGTATAGTCTATGTGCTGACGTGCCGCAAAAATCTCCACCTCCGCCACGCCCGCCGAGATCACCCGCTCCAGCAGCGACGGCTGCAACCGCTCCTTCAGCATCCACCGCGTCGAAATCCCAACCCGCATCCCGCCATCCCGCTTCCACGGTCGCCATCCCAGCAGCCTCATCGCCGCCCGTGTGCAACCGTATCTGTTCCGAGTCTCGCATCTTCCCGTCCCCCGCGAAAGTAGTCGCGCTGGTTCCTCCCGCCGCAGGTGCGCTCCGACCGCCTCATGCGCAGTACGGGATGCTTCCACTGGCAGGCGGGCTGCTCCCAATCGGCAGCAGTGCCGGACTCCTTTTGTTCTGCCCCAGCACTCCGCTCATGCGGCGTTCTGTGGCCTATCCTTACTTCAGAGCTTCTCCCTGCAAAAGCACGGATCTTTCAGCCCCTCAACTATTTCTTTTTGCGATACATACCCTGCAATCGATTCCGCATCTACCATTACATCGCTGGCGTTTCAGCGGTCGGCGGGTTTTTGTGCCGCACAGCCGCTAGCAACACACCGCTGTCGGTGTCACGCAAACTAGCAACGCCAAAGGAGCTTTATGCGGACTGCACTCCGAATTCTCGCCTGCGGCCTTCTTCCCTTCACGCCGCTTGCACTGGCCCAGACGATGCACTCGCCGACACTGCCCCAGGCGGCCACCACACCCGCTGCGCAGGCTGGACACATGATGCATCTCGATGTGGATGTCGATGACAAATCCGGCACGCCCATTACCGGCCTCACGCAGTCGGACTTCACTGTACTCGATAACAACGTGACGCCTCCGGGACTCCAGTTCAAAGCCGTTGGTCCGGGGCAGGGGAAGGTCGAGGTGTTGATTGTGATGGATGCCGTCAACTCCAGCTTCCAGACCGTCGCCTATGAGCAGCAGCAACTGGAAAAATATCTGAAAACGCCAGGGCTGAAACTGCCGAATCCGACATCACTCGCCTACATCACGGACAAGGGTGCAGAGATTCAGAAAGGCTTCACCCAGGACGGTGGACAGCTTGAGCTGGCACTCGAAAAGATCTCCACCGGGCTTCGCTTCATCACGCGAAATACCGGCTACTGGGGCAACGATGAGCGCTATTCGACCTCCTTCAAAGCGCTGGATCAGATGATCACCTACTGCACGAACCTGCCCGGACGGAAGATCCTGATCTGGGTCTCGCCGGGCTGGCCGCTGATGTCCGGCGTGCGGACAGATTTGGACGGCACGCAGGAAAAAGAGGTCTTCAAGCAGATCGTGGCAGAGTCCACCTACATGCGTTACGCGCGCGTCACCATGGACGACGTGAACCCACGCGGGCTGAATTCCTCGCTGCTGCGCGACTACTACTACCAGGAGTTCACCAAGGGCGTCAGCAAGCTGAGCGATGTGTATCTGGGCGACCTCGGCTTGCAGGTTCTGGCAGAACAGAGCGGCGGCAAAGTGATCGAGGCCGACAACGATATCTCGCGTTCCGTGGCCCAGTTGATGGATACCACCAGCTCCTGGTATGAGTTTGACTTCCCCATGCCTCCCACGGAGACGCCAAACGTCTTTCACAGTACGGTGGTGAAGGTGGACAAGCGCGACGCGAAAGCCTATACGCGTGTCGGCTACTATGATCAGCCTGGAAAGTAACCCATCCGGCGTACGCTGCCAGTTCGCGCAGCGTGCGCCGTTGTACACTGCTTTGTGATGGAAACTACAGGTTGCGGCACGGCCATTGTGACGCCGTTCAAGGCGGATGGCCGCGTCGATCAAAACGCACTCTACGCGCTGGTCAACTGGCAGATTGACTCCGGCATCGACTTCCTCATGGTCTGCGGCTCCACCGGTGAAGCCGCCACATTGGACGAGGAAGAGTGGTTGGACGTCATCCGCACCGCGGTCGAAGTGGCTGCCGGGCGCGTTCCGGTATGGGCCGGATGCACGCACAACTCGACGCGAGCGTTGCTGCGTCGGGCGGAAAAGCTGGCTCGCATCCGCGGGCTGGACGCGATCCTCTCCGCCACCCCCTACTACAACCGCCCGACCCAGGAGGGTCTGTTCCGGCATTTTGAAGCCCTTGCGGCACAGGTCCAGCCGATGCCCATCGTGCTCTACAACGTTCCAGGACGCACGTGCGTCAATCTGGAGCCTGAGACCGTGCTCCGCCTGGCCGAGACTGCCTCCAACGTCGAAGCGATCAAAGAAGCGAGTGGACGTCTGGCGCAGATCTCAATGCTGATTCATTCGATGCCGCAGAATTTCCGCATCTTCGTCGGCGATGACAATCTGGCGCTGGCGGCCATCGGAGCCGGAGTGCACGGGCTGGCCAGCGTAGCTTCCAACGTGATTCCAGCGGAGATGGCGCGCATGGTCGGCACGGCTCTGCGTGGCGACTGGCACACGGCGCGCGAGATCGAAAGGAAATACATCCGTCTGTTCGAAGCCAACTTCTGGGAGAGCAACCCCGGGCCGGTCAAGACGATCCTGAGCCTGATGGGCCGCTGTCAACCGACGTTGCGACTGCCTCTGGTGGAACCGGCACGCGGCACACAGCTTCGCCTGGAACGGCTGGCGGGCGAACTGGGCCTGCTGCGCAATGCTCCCCTGCCGGAAGGCGACATGCGCATGTTTTGAGGCGCGCTGCATCGCCTGGCCATCACCCATCCTGTGGAAACGAACTTCCATGCATCCCTTTGCCTGACTTAGACGTCCAAAGAGATAGGGCGTCCTCGGCGTAGCTCCGACGATTTCCGAAGCTTGGGGAGGATTCTGCACGGAATCCTGCAATCCCGGCTCTTGAAAAGCTCCGTGTCGCCGATCAACCGATGAGAGGCACTATGCAGGCGCACATTCTTCGTATTCCGAAAGGTCACTATATCCTGCACTGCCCGCTCGTGCAGGCGAATGGAATCCCGCTGCCCGAAAGCTGGACGCACCTTGAACTGGCGTTGGATCATCTGCGCATCCTGTGTCCACTGCCGGAGCACCCACGCCCGGACGAATTTGAAATCCGCGACCCGCGGCTGAGCAGTTGGTTGCGCGCTCGCATCCACAGCGGTAAGTTGAGCGTAGATTCTCCCGTTTACCTTCATGACCTGTTTGAAGGCGTCTACCGAGTGGAATCACAGAGCGCGGCCGATGCAATCGCGCCAGTCGAAGCCCGTATTGAAACGAGCAACACGACACAACAGCGGCAGGCGAAGCTCAGCCCGAAAAACTGGCCGGTTCCGGTCATCGATACCCCGCTGAAAGCCAAGCCCACCCGCTTGCTGCTACCCGCCAGGGTGGCGCGGCGCACGGCGCGTCCGGCTTCCATCGCTGTACAGGCAGCAAGCTGATCTGGTCAGAACCTGACCTCGATTTGCAAATGCACGAAAGGTACGGATTCGCATTCGGTAAAAATCCCTGCCAGACTGCGCAATCCAATCCGATCCGCCCAAAGTCGGCAACGCAAACTCATCCGCAAACTCGTTTATGGTTCGCTGAGGGGGCTTGCGCCACGGATTGAGGATTATGGCCTAATCTGGAAAAGAGGAGAGCGCGTGGCCACGACCGAAGCGACAGGACAGGCGAAGACTACGGCATGTGTCTCTGCGGCGAATGGAGCAGGCGTATGCGAACCGCAGGCACACCAGCGGCTGGACGTGCTGGTGATCGGCGCCGGACCCACAGGGCTGGCCTGTGCAATCGAAGCGCAAAAGGCCGGATTTCGCGTAGCCTTGGCGGAAAAAGGCTGCCTTTGCAACTCCCTCTTTCACTACCCCTCGCACATGACGTTCTTCACCACGCCGGAACTGCTGGAGATCGGCGATATTCCTTTTCCCAGTCCGCATCAGAAGCCGACGCGCGACGAGGCCTTGCAATACTATCGTCAGGTGGCGGCGCATTATCGGCTCGACGTCCGGCAGTACCAGCGCGTGGTGCGGGTCGCCGGTACCGATGGCGTGTTTCGCGTCACGTTGCGGGATCGGTTTGATCGGGAGACGTTGCTGGAGGCCAAAAAGCTGATCGTGGCGACCGGTTACTACGACCTGCCGAATACGCTGGCGATTCCCGGAGAGGATCTGCCCAAGGTGCATCATTACTACGACGATCCCCACCCGTATTCCGGGCTGGACGTGGCGGTGATCGGCGGAAAAAATTCAGCGGCGATTGCGGCGCTGGAGCTGTGGCGGCATGGAGCACGGGTGACGCTGGTGCATCGCGGCCCTGGAATCCACAACCACGTGAAGTACTGGATCAAACCAGACATTGAGAACAGAATCAAAAATGGGGAAGTCATGGCGTACTTTGAGTCGCGCGTAGCGGAGATCGGTTTGGACGAGGTGCGGTTGGAGACGCCGACCGGTGAAGTTCGCCTCAAGAACGATTTCGTCTTCGCATTGACGGGGTATCATCCAGACTTTGATTTTCTGGCCAGTCTCGGCGTACGGTCAGAGGGTGAGGATCGGTTACCGGTCTGCAATCCCGAGACGCTGGAAAGCAATGTGGCGGGAATCTATCTGGCTGGGGTCATCGTGGCCGGCGCGCGAACCAACGAGATTTTCATTGAAAACGGGCGCTTTCACGGGGGAGTGATTGCGCGCGATCTGGCACAGCGGCTGCAACACTGAAGCACAAGATTGCAGGAGAACCAGACGTGAAACTGAGAGCATGGTCACGATCGATTTCGTTCCAACTGCTCGCCGGAGTGGTTTCTCTGGAGCTGCTGAGCCTGCTGTTGTTTGCCTGGGTGATGGTCCGCAAACAGCATCAGGAGATTATCAGTCGCGTGGAGCAGCGTCTGGTGCACCAGACGAATATCGCCGCCTTTGAAGCAGAAGAGGCGCTGGATGACCGTCGTCCGGACCTGGTTGGACTCTCAGTGGATATCATGGCGAAGTCGCCGAGCGTAGCTTCGTCGATCGTGACCGACCCCGACGGGCGGATTCTCTTTGCAGCCAACAACACGGCGGACCGCCCGGTGGAACAGGCGTTGAGCACTCAGGAGTTGATACAGATGCGGCGTGTCGAAGGCGACGCACCGGTCGTGTTTTCGACTGGGCCGAACGAGTGGGAGAGCGTGGCGGCGATTCACCACCTGGGGCGGCTGTATGGATACGCCTGGGTCCACAGCGACCGGGTTTGGGATAATCAGCAACTGGAGCTGATGTTGCACTCTGCGGTGGTCTTCGGAATCATCTGGATCGCGGCGTCGATTGTGCTGGTTCTGGTGATGGCGCGGTCCATCACGCGCCCGCTTGGCGTGCTGCACGATGGCACGCAGGCGCTGATGCAGATGCCGGAGACACCGGCCAACTTTCCGCTTCCGGTGCTGGTGCACAACGAAATTGGAGATCTGATCGAGGCCTTCAACCGGATGGTGGCCTCGATTGAGGAACAACGCGCCGGGTTGAGCGATACGCTCTCGCTGCTGGATTCGATGCTGGCCAACGCTCCCATCGGATTTGCTTTCTTTGATCGGCAGGCGCGTTTTGTGCGCGTGAATCGCATCTTCGCCGAGATGACCGCAGGAACGATGAGTCGCCATCTGGGACGAACGCTGGCGGAGGTTTTGCCTGCACCCGTGTCAGACCAGCTTCAGGCCGCGATTCTGCGCGTCTTTGAAGAGGATCGTCCGATCCGCGATATTGAGTTGAACGGCGAAGGCGTGGCGTGGAACTGGACCTGGATTGCCAATGCATATCCTATCCGGACGCTGCAACAGCAGGTGCGCTGGGTGGGCGTCATTGTGCTCGACGCGACGGACCGAAAACGCAGTGAAGAGGCTCTGCGAAAGACGGAAAAGCTGGCTGCCACTGGCAGACTGGCCGCTTCCATTGCACACGAGATCAACAATCCGCTGGAGGCGATCACCAACCTGCTCTATCTCATGAGCAACCACGCCGGATTGCAGGAACCTGCGCTGGGATGGGTGCGCATGGCTGAGCATGAGGTCAAGCGAGTGGCCGAGATCACGCAGCAGACGCTGCGCTTCTATCGCCAGTCGACCCAGGCGGCGAGGACAAGACTGAGCGAGTTGGTCGATTCGGTGCTCAGTCTGCATCAGGTGCGGTTGCAGCAGCGCGGCATTCGGGTGGAGAAACAGTATGACCCGGAGATGGACCTCTACTGTTTTGCGGGAGAGATTCGGCAGGTCTTTGCGAATCTGATAGGAAATGCAATCGACTCGATGCCCGAGGGTGGACGGTTGATTGTACGGGCGCGACGCACCGTGGACAGACGCAATCCGGAACGAAACGGAGTACGGTTTACAGTGGCTGACACCGGATGCGGGATCGCTCCGGAGGCGCAGAAGCATATCTTCGAAGCATTCTTCACCACCAAGGAAGTGACGGGGACAGGACTGGGGTTGTGGGTCAGCTCGGAGATCATCGCCAAGCATGAAGGCTCCATCCGCGTTCGCAGCCGACAGAAGCAGGGCGACCGCGAGAGCATGGGGACAGTTTTTGAGCTGTTCTTGCCGGACGAGGACCAGGGACGGAAGATAGCGGCAGCGACTCAGACGGTGGACGCATCCGCTTGACGAGCGCGATTGACGCGGCTTGATTGACGCGGCGCGATTGACGCAGCGAGATTCCCTTTGCGTCTCACTGCGTTTGGGGATATTTTCCAGCGTCCATCAGGGTTGCGATCCGGGCAGCGTCAGCGGACGCTCTTTGGCAAACGGCAAGACAGAGGCAGGCTGAGCTATCAGCGGACGGCAGCCGTGAACCGCTGGCTGGCCGTGACCGCGCGTGACGTGCGGACGATCCATGCGGATGATGCGCACTCGCTCGCCATCGATTGAAGCAGGCAGCGCGGGTGCAGCCTGGTTGCGGTCCACAAAGACAATCAGGGCAGGATCGGTTGGGTTATTGGCGCTTTGGCCAACACCCAGGCCAAAGATCGCAGAACTCATGGCAAACAATGCCGCAGAACGTCGATCCCGCACGCGCATCGCGCGCGCCAGGGCAGCAGCGTCAGGCATTGCCGCAGCTGTAGCGGATGAGGCATCCACCTGCGTGGGCAGGCCGCCGAAGAAACGCGGCAAGGAAGCAGGGACAGGTGCGTCGAAATGGATGGCCGACAAAGCCGAGCCGTCTGGGGCGGTCTGATCCGCGCTCGGAACCAGCCTCGGAACAAGGCCCTGACGCGGATCGGCGGCGGAAGCCCACTGGCGGGCCAGTTCCAGAGCGCGATCCGCGCTTGCGCGGGCAGATACGGGCAAAGCCGATGACCTGAATTCGTTCTCCGGATACCGCAGACAGGCGACCGGGTGGTCGGCTGCACCCACAAAGCGCAGCGGAACGGAGCCAAGCGCGCGGGAGAGATCGCCCAGTACGTCGCCAGCAGGGTTCGCGATCGCCTGCTCGATGCCGTGATCGTCCTCACCGCCGGCAAAAAAGAGGCCGACCGGCTCGGCGTTCGTGCTGTCCACAAGCAGCGCCCCGGAGTCCCCGGCATCGGCGAAGCTGGCACCGGAAGCAACAATCTGACCCGTGAATCGCTTGCGGAAGGCATGTTTGGTCTCCGCACAGTCCCGGTAGTAATCGACCAGAATCTCCGTGTCGAGTGCGGTAATCGCTCCGCAGGTGAGGCCGGTGGTGCGTCCGCTCTTGGCGACGGTCAAGCCCAGCCGGGGCGACTCCCCGCGACCCGCAGTCGAGGAGACTCCTGGCGGCGCAGCGGCCAACATACCGTCCGGCTGACGCGGCCCCATATCCAGAATGGCTCCGGTGGAATCGACCGTGCCGGGAATCGCGCGAGCCAGAGCGGCATCGACCCGTGTGGCTGGAGCTTCAAGCGGCGGATAAGCAACGAGTGAGGCGATCGGCGTCGCGCCGGGACCTTCCCCGTAGGGTGTGCAGCCATTGTCGATGAGGCCCGGCTGGATGATCGTCTCGCCGGGAATGGCCTGATCGCTGCGAGCGAGGATGTGGTTGTTGCTCAGGACATATTGGTTGCCGGATGCGTCGGCAACCAGCGCCCCGAGCGTGCCTCCGCAGCAGTCTGCAAGCTGTCCATGAGCGGAATCGTAGTCGGTGTTGCTGCCCGCAGAGGAGCCAAGCGTGACAGGAAACGCAAGCGCCTGCTGGTGGGTGGCGGGATTACTGCTGACTCCTTGCGGGTTCAGCAGAAGCTGCGCGGTGCTCACGGCGGCAGCAGCCTCCGACGAAGCGAGCACTGTGGCAGTATCCGTCGAAGTCGGAGAGCTGACGGCTGCCCGAAGGACGACACTTTCTGTCGCGGCAATCCCCGCTGGCGCCGTATACGTCACCGAGCAGGCGGTATACGAAGGGTTGTCGCTGGAAAGCGAGCCGCGGGTACAGATGGGCGTGGAGAGCGAACCGAAATCCCCCGCAGGCAGGGCGAAACGGACGGAAGCCGATCCGCCAACTTCCGCGATCGAAGCGGAAAACGTAGCGGTCGCGCCCGCGCCCAAAGCCAGATTTTCCGGCGAAAGCGGGCGGATGAAGCCGGGAGTGATTGTCAGCAGGGCGGTCGCGGCGTCCGCGTCGCTGCCCGGAAATCGCGCATGGAGCGTGACCCTGGCAATATCCTGGGTGAGCCAGGCGGGCGCAGTGTACATTCCCCCGGCGGTGATCGACCCGGCACCGGAGCCTGGGTCGCCACCGGTAACCGACCAGCGGACTTCGGCGGAGATTCCGTCCGGGAAGGTAGCCGTCCACTGAAGCGTGGAGGAAGTCTGCACTGCGACAGGCTGCGCGGTGGCCGAAACGACTGGCGCACTGGCTGCGCCCACGACCTCGTGGGCCAGTAACAGGCTCTTCCCTACCCCCGGAGCCAGCGAGAAGCTTCCACCGCAGCCAGCCACCAGAAGCGTGGCCGGCAGCAGCGCCATCAGATACGGGTTGGAAGAAGCCAGTCGCACGTTCACATTCGAAACGCCCCGCAACTCCGATCCGGTTGAGCGAAAACTCACAGCGAATCAGGAGATGACGCGGCGCAGAAACCCTCGCAGGCCAAACCGGCCCAGAAAGAACAAGAAGGCAACCAGCGCCGGCAGAACGATCCAGGCCGGCATCGAATGAATCTGTGGCGTCACCGCCGAGCGCAGTCCTTCACTGATATATACGATTGGATTGAAGAGTACGGCAATCTGAAGCCAGCGAATTTTATCCAGATATGCCCATGGATAATAGACGCATCCCAGAAAGGTTATCGGTACGACGATAATGGAAAAAACCAGTCCGATGTTCCGGGGACTCACGCTGGAGCCGATGGCTAATCCAAGTGCCCCGGCCAGCAGGCTGGAGAGAATCATGACGATCGCCAGCAGCCACCAGCGATGAAGGTCCGGATAGACTGGTGTCGCGGGAATGTAAATGGCCATGGGAATGACCATCAGCGCGGCCAGGATGCTTTGCAAGGCGCTGAAGACGACCTTCTCCACGGCGACAATGGCGACCGGGGCCGGACACATCACCCGATCATCGATCTCGCGCGTGATCCCGAATTCGGTGGAGAGCGGCAGCGCCACGGCGGCAATTCCGCTGAACATGATCGCAACAGCCATCAGTCCAGGCAAAAGCACCGAACCAAATCCCGGTCCGGCGGACGACAACGGGCCGCCTCCAGTCATGTGCGGCATGACGAAGGTGAAGACAAAAAGAAAGAGTAAAGGCTGCATGCCGACACGCAGCAGAAATGGACCGAGTTCGCGGCTCAGCACGCGGAGATCGCGCAGCAGCAGTCCAAAAAATGTCTTCGCCAGAAAAATGCCATCCCTGGCGGGTGCGGAGGAGGATGGAAGATTATTCACGCAGATCTCTCCCGGTGAGCTGGATGAAGACGGTTTCGAGGCTCGGCTCGGTAATGGCGATATCCCGCAGACCCAGCGGGGAGGCCAGATGAATTACCTCCGGCAGCAGTCCCTCCGCTCCGGCGGTAAAGACACGCAGACCCTCCGGAACGACCTCGACGTTCTCAACTCCGGCACGCGAGCGCAGCTCCGCAGCCACTGCTTCGCAGCCATCGGTGTGGCGCAGGGTCAGCTGAAGGATCGTCTGCGCGCCAAAGGTTTCCTTCAGCTTCTGGGGTGAGCCAAGCGCCAGCAGGCGTCCATGATCGACAATCGCCACACGGTCGCTCAACGCGTCGGCCTCTTCCATATAGTGCGTCGTCAGTACAACCGTGATCCCCTCCTTGCGCAATCCCTGGACCGCGTTCCACATGGCCATGCGGCTTTGCGGATCAAGGCCTGCGCTTGGCTCGTCCAGAAAAAGCACCTTCGGCCGGTGCGCAATGGCGCGGGCAATCTGCACCCTCTGCGCGAGTCCTCCGGAGAGCTGCGACGGGTACGCTTTTTTGCGCTCGGTCAGCAGAAACTGAGCCAGCAGATCTTCGCTGCGCTGGCGGGCCTGTCCGTGATTGAATCCAAAGTAACGGCAGTGATAGTAGAGATTCTCATAGATCGTCAGGGAGCGATCCAGCGTGTTGTACTGTGGCACGACGCCGATCCAGCGACGTGCCTGCGCCGGATGACCCACAACATCGATTCCGGCGATGCGCACCGAACCGCTGGTGGGAAGAGTGCGCGTGGTGGCAATGCTGATGGTGGTCGTCTTGCCCGCTCCGTTAGGACCGAGCAGGCCGAAGATTTCTCCGGGCTGAACGCTCAGGTCAATTCCGTCCACTGCGGTGACGGGCTGTTTCCCTGCGTAAATTTTGGTAAGTGCTTCGATTTCGACGATCACGATGAAATGGACCTCGGGGCGCTGCAGACCCGCCAGAACAGATTACCCCAGCCAGACACGGCGCGGAAATCCGTGGCAGGCGTCTGTCGGGAAGGCACCCCTCAGGCACGGTTTCTCCGCGACGCAACGGAGCCGCAAACGTACGCTTCGGATCTGCCATCCTTTTTCAAAAGAAGCACAAACGGCACCAGTTAGCCTGTGCAAAACGGTACGAGAGATACAATCGATATATGGCACGAGGCTGGGAAAGCAAATCCGTGGAGGAACAAGTGACGGCAAATCCTACATCGAGCATGCAAAGCAACGAGCAGCAACAGCGAGCGGCAGCAGTGCAACGAGCGGTACAAACCCGTCAAAGGCAGGCGCTTGAGCTGCAGCGGGAACTCATCCTCTCACAGCGCACTTCAAATGCACACCGGCGAGCGGCGCTGGCCGCTGCGCTGGAACAAGTGGAAGCACAGATCTCCGCGCTGGACTGAGTCTTTGCGGCAGCAGACGGGGAAACCGACGAGACGATCCATCCTCCGGTGGCCAGACGCTAGCGACATCCGGACCGGACCTCTTTGATTTGTAAGGATTTTTGAATTTCCTCGCTTCCTCTCTTGCATTCAAATCAGCATATCCCAGTCACCTCATACTGCCGACAAGGCCGACCGAGCTTCCTTGCGCCGCCTCCCGATGGAAGAGCAGGGAGTTGGCCTGGGCTACCGGAGTCAGCAGCACGTGAGCAATATTTACGTGCGACGGACGGGTGACAGCCCATAGAATCGCATCGGCAACGTCAGTAGCGGCAAGCGGTTGCAGACCCTGATAGACCTTCGCCGCGCGTTCCTGATCGCCGCGGAATCGCACCTGGCTGAATTCGGTCTCGACCATTCCAGGATTTACACTCGTCACGCGGATCGAAGTTCCCAGCAGGTCCTGACGCAGACCATCATTAATCGCCTTTTCCGCCGCCTTGGTGGCGCAATAGACCGCGCCGTTCGGATAGGTAACCTCGCCGGCAGTCGAGCCTAGGTTGACAACATGCCCGGAGTCGCGCTCGACCATCCCCGGAACGACCGCTCGCGTCACATAAAGCAGCCCCTTCACATTGGTATCGATCATCTCTTCCCAGTCTTCCACGCTCCCGGTGTAGAGCTTCTCCAGGCCGCGGCTCAGGCCGGCATTGTTCACCAGGACATCAATAGCCTTCCATTCGGCGGGCAGCGACTCGATAGCTCGGGCGACAGCGGGCTGATTGCGCACATCGAGTGCAAGCTCGTGAACCGATTCGGCTCCCCGCGCAAGACACTCTGCTGCAACCGAGGCAAGCTTATCTTTCCTTCGGGCAGCCAGCAGCAGCCGCGCACCTTCCTCGGCAAAGGCAAGCGCCGTAGCTGCGCCGATGCCGGCGCTGGCCCCAGTGATGAACACGATCTTTCCTTTGATTTTCATGATTTCAGTGTAGCCGCAGCCGATGCCGCCCGTGCTGCCTGCAGCATTCCGGAAGCCCAGTCCTCCCGGCCCAGACCGGCATCCCGTGCGCTTCGCAGTCGCTCTGCGATCGCCGTCCCAAATTCAGGGTGAACACCGACCTGCTGCGCGGCCGCCAGGAAGAGCGAAAGATCCTTGAATCCGAGATCAAGCGTCGCTCCAGGGCGCTCCGGAGCATGCAGCAGCAGATCTCCGTAGGCGGCATAAAACGGCGATTGGAAGAGCGCGGAGTTGATGGTTTCCAACGTCCTCTCAGGATCGATGCCCTGCCCTTCTGCAAGCAGCACTACTTCGCTCATCGCCTGGACCATCATCGTAATCATGAAGTTTCCCGCAAGCTTGACCGCGTGCGCCTGTTCCGGCCGGTTTCCCACCACGGAGATGCCGCGGCTGAGCAGACCAAGCAAGGGGCGCGCTCGCTCCACGGCGGCTGTCTCGCCTGCGGCGACAATCCAGAGACGACCCTCGGCAGCGACGTTCGGACGGCCAAAGACCGGCGCCGCAACATAGTCCTGCCCGTGTCGCGCATGCTCTTCCGCGAAGCGTCGCGACAGCGCCACGCTGATCGTTCCGCAGGCAATGTGCAGCGACGAGGCGGACAACGCCGCAAGTGCGCCTTCAGAGCCAGCCAGCGTCTGTTCATAGGCAGCGTCGTCGAAGAGCATGGTCACGAGCACATCGCATCCGGTAACCGCTTCAGCCGGTGTGGCGGCAACCACTGCGCCTTCTGCTGCGAGTGGCGTTGCCGTGGCGAAGGTGCGATTCCAGACGGTGACACGGTGACCGGCTGCCAACAGGCGGCGCACCATCGCCTGGCCCATCTGGCCCGCACCGAGAAAGGAAATGCGAGTCGAGGTGAAATCACTCATAGTTGCTTGGATGCAACACCGTGGTGGAAAGACGCAGACGACTGTGCACCTCAGACTACGACGCCATTACGAGTTGATGCGCGATGGCGAAAAGCGCGAGTTCCAGACGCGTCGAAACGCCCGTCTTGTCAAAGATATTCGAGAGATGCCTCTTCACAGTCTCCTCACTCAGGCCGAACTGTCGAGCGATGTCGCGATTGCTTCACCCCTCCACAATACAGCCGACTACCTCCAGTTCGCGTGCTGTGAGGCCGAAGGTCTTTCGCTGGGGCAACTCCGCCTGCTGCATCAGATCGTGCAATACACTCAGCAGATTCACAACTCGCTTGCCTACGATCCAGTAATCGCCGGCCATGACGGTGCGTATCGCCATCTGGAGGTGGTCGGTAAGTGCATCCTTGAGGACGATGCCGCGTGCTCCAAGTTGCAGGGCCTC
Organism: Acidobacteriota bacterium; assembly: GCA_021816455.1. Taxonomy (GTDB): domain Bacteria; phylum Acidobacteriota; class Terriglobia; order Terriglobales; family Acidobacteriaceae; genus Acidicapsa. The sequence goes on along the minus strand of JAKAXU010000016.1, from coordinate 23,462 downwards.
CACAATCTGCTGAGCAGAGATCGTGGAGGTGAGCAGGATGATCTTCACCCTTGGGCTGCCGTTCATGATGGCGCGCATGGCTTCAATGCCAGGCAGGCGCGGCATCAGCAAATCCAGGAGTAAGATGTCCGGCTCCAGCTCAAGCGTCTGGGTGATCGCTTCGTCCCCGTCCGATGCCTCGCCGACTACCTCAAATCCTTCCTCGGCTGCGAGCATGTTGCGTACACCAATGCGTACTACCGGATGATCGTCCGCAAGAACAATTCGAATCATGCAGTCTCCCTGAGTCTCCATGAAAATTTCGGAATCTGGTAGACTCCTGCGACTCTTCAACGGCAATTCTAAACTGAAGTTTACGGAAAGGTTAGAAGAAGGCATCGGCGAGCATCGTCTGCAAAGCCCTCAGCGCCTCGCCGAGTGCCTCGCAATCGCGCTGCCAGTGTTCGGCCGTCTCCGCCACCTCCAGAGAAGCCGCCGCATTGCGCGCCGCCGTGACGCCTAGCATCGCACAACCGCCCTTGATGGCGTGGGCCGTGGCGCGCACCTGGGACGCATCCTCAGCTCGCATCGCATCCCGGAGCACGCTCATTCGCTGTGCGCAATCGTCGGCCAGCGCCTGATACATCACGCGCAGCTCGACCGGCTTCAGGCGGCTGCAAAACTTTGCCAGTATCTCGAAATCGATGACTGGCCACGGAGCGAAATCGTGCTCAGTCTCCGGCGCTGCATTTGCCGTCGCGCTTGGCTCCGCTTCCGCAGCTTGCACTTTTGGTGCGGAGTTCGTGGGCGCTTTGGCTGCGCGCGTGACGATAGCGGCGTCCAGTGCGGCGAGTATGGCTTTCGGATCGAGAGGCTTGCGCAGAAACGCGTCGGCAGCCGTGAGCACTCCGTCCTCTACCGCGCTTGCACTGATGAGCAGGATCGGAGCCACGATTGCCGAACGGAGTGCGGCAATCAGCTCCGTGCCGCTCAGTGCGGGGAGCTGCGCGTCCACAAGGATGCCGTCGGGCATGGTTGCCGAGTTGCGCAAAAGCTCCAGCGCCGCTTCCCCGCTTGCAGCAGGAAAGCAGGCAATATCAAAAGGAGCAAGCAGCACCGCCAGAACCTCGCGGCTGATTGCGTCGTCGTCGATAAGCAGCAGGGTGCGCTTCATGAGCAGACTATGGGATCGTGGTTTGCATTCACGAAACACCGCGGAACGGCAATCACGGCGCACCGACCGGGCCGACGACAATCACTTCAAAGCTGCCAGGCATCGGCAGCGTCTTGAGTGTACCAATGCCGCTCGGTTCGGAGAGATCGAAGCCATAAATATCCGTGACGAGGTAGAGTCGTCCTGCGGAGAAATTTTCCGCCATCGTTCGCGCTCGCGGCCGCGTGATGAGTTGCTGGACCAGAGCGTAGTTGTCGTTGATGTCCTGCCGAATGATACTGATGCTGCCGTCGTCCCCCCCGTTGGCGGTGAAGACAAGTCCGCGGGCGGCATCGTACAACACCGTACCCGGATCCAGACCAATCGCTACCGAAGCAACGAGCGAGCCGGACTCCGCGTCCAGCACCTCGAGATGACCATTTTCGCAGCCGACAAACAGCCGCAGATGATTCGTATCGAGCGCCAGCGCCGACGGCTCGGTACATTGATCCGGCAGTATGAATCGTCGCATCAGCGGATCCCAGGCCGTACCATGCAGATCGTCGCGCGAAGCGGCGTCTGCCCCGGATCCAGTGCCGGTAGACGACCCGGAAACGGAAGATGTATCTCCGGAGCGGATTGAATCGGCGCGCGGCGATGGAGACTCTCCGGTGCGAAGTTGACGGGCGACGGTAGCCGCGTCAAAGCGCACGACGGTTCGCCGATCCTCAACCGTCATAAAAACATTGCCCCGCCCATCCGCTTCCCCAAACCCCAGACGCCCGGAGACCTGAAAACTTCCCAGCAGCTTCCAGTTGCGTGCATCGATGACGGTGACGGTGGAGCGTACAGGTGGATGACGGCGCACACCATTGGCCCGCTTCTGACGGGCGGTCTGCGGCGCAGTCTCCGAGGTGGCGGCGACCGGCGCGGCGCAGATGGCAAAGACAAGTTGCGTCTGCGGCTCATAGACGAGAGCGCGCGGAGTGGGTCCGGTGGCCACGCTCGCAATCATCTCCAGCGTGCGGCGATCCAGAACGTGCACCTGTGCCGTTTTTGCATCGCTGATGAATGCGTAGGCTCCAGCTGGATCAAGAACGACATCACGCGCCTCGCCCAGACCCGTAATCGAGGTTACGCGCTCACCCGAATGTAGATCGACGATCTGCACCTGCGGTCCGTGCGCGATGAAAAGCTGTGCTGCGACTGGATCGACCGTCAGATAATCCCAGGTTCCTTCGCCGCCGATACGCCATTCCGCGCGAATACCCCATGGATTGCCAGAAAGCGTGGTCGCCTGAGGCGTATTCGGGATGATTACTTGAGCAAAATTTGCGCGCGGAGCGGTCACGACGAATGCAATGCTGGCTGCGAGGTTCAGAAAGCGGACAGCAGCGCGAAGACCAAATCGGCGCATAAGCATTCTCCAGTGAAACACTACCCAGCAAGGCGACGCATGCCTTCGAGGATCATGCTAATCGATAGCCGTCGGAATCTCATGCAACCAGCCGGGCGACTTGAGCAACTCGCGCGGGCGTGAACCATCCGCAGGGCCAACCAGACCATCCTTTTCCATCAGGTCGATCAGATGCGCGGCACGTCCGTAGCCAATGCGCAGCCGACGTTGGAGCAACGACGTCGATGCCTTGCCGAACTCGAAGACCAGGCGAACGGCATCGTCGAAGAGCGGATCGTTGTCCTCTTCGCTGTCGCCATCTCCTTCTTCGCGCGCGCGCTCCTCGCGGGGCGCTTCCAGAAAACCTTCGACGTATTCGGCTTCGCCCTGCGCCTTCCAGAAATCGACCACAGCCGCGGTTTCATGCTCGCTCACATACGGCGCGTGCAGGCGCATCAGCCTGCTGGTGCCGGGCGGACGAAAGAGCATGTCCCCGCGACCCAACAGGGACTCCGCTCCGTTGTCATCGATGATAGTGCGTGAATCGACCTTCGAGGCCAGGCGAAAGCTGATGCGCGTGGGCACGTTTGCTTTGATGAGGCCCGTAATCACATCGACTGACGGGCGCTGCGTCGCCAGCACCAGATGAATGCCGACTGCGCGCGCCATCTGCGCCAGCCGCGTGATCGACTCCTCGACGTTGGCGCGATCCAGCATCATCAGGTCAGCCAGCTCATCGATGATGATGACAATGTACGGCAGCGGCGATTCCTCCTCACCGTCCGAGAAGAGGCTGGACATGCTTCGCTCGCTCACCTTGGCGTTGTACTGATCGATGTTGCGAACACTTCGGCTGGCCAGCAGTTTCAGGCGGCGCTCCATCTCGCGAACAGCGTTGCGCAGTGCGTTGGCAGCCAACTTGGCCTCGGTGATGATCGGCGTGAACAGGTGCGGAATACCTTCATACATGCCCAGCTCGACCCGCTTGGGATCGACCAGAATCAGCCGCACCTGCGCCGGTGTGGTGCGAAAGAGCAGCGACATGATCATGGCATTGATGGCGACGGATTTTCCGGAGCCGGTCGACCCGGCGATCAGCACGTGCGGCATGCTGGCCAGATCCGCAGTCACAATGCGCCCATTGATATCCTTGCCCATGGATAGCGCCAGGCGGGACTTCGCCTTGGTGAAGGTCTCTGACTCGATTACGTCGCGGAGATGAATCGTCTCCCGTTCGTGGTTGGGCACCTGAATGCCGATCGTGCTTTTGCCTGCCATCCGTTCGATGAGGATGCTCTCGGCGCGCATCGCCAGGCAGAGATCGTCGCCCAGTCCGGCGACGCGACTGTACTTCACGCTGGCGTCGGGCTTGAACTCGTAGGTCGTCACCATCGGCCCTGGATTGATCTGAACAATCTGGCCGTTCACGCGGAACTCGGCACATTTTTCTACAAGTTTGCGCGCCTCTTCCCGCAGCTCGTTCTCGCGGATGGCAAGCGGAATCTCGCCCTTGAGCAGCAGCGTGCTCGGCGGCAGCTTAAAGCCGCTCACGTTCTTTGGAGCCACCGCGGCAGTACGCAGATCAACATCGGCGCGTTCATGAATCGGCGCTTCGGATGCTGTCCTGGCCGTTGATGGAGTTATCGTCGATCGCTGCGCGATCGGCTGCACAGGTACCGGGGAACTCGCCGTTCGTGACGCGCTCTCCGCCGACTGTCTCGCCGGGGCTGGGATATCGGGCTCGTCGGCACGCTGGGTGATTGGAACGACTGCGTCGGTCTGCGGACCCAGATCGACCGGCTGCGTTACCTCCTCGGCCGCAACAGCTCCTCGCGGCATCGACACCGCATGGGCGCTCGCACTCTCCCAGATACTCCGGCGCGCAGCTGCGGATTCGCGACGCGCGGCGAGGTCGCCGATACGGCGCACCGCAGGCACCTCGTCGAGTAGTTCCTCTCGCTGGCGCCTGCCAAAGATGCGCCACAGCCAGCCCATACTCTTCCCGTGCGGCTGCGTCCAGAGCGGCGCGGCGCCGTTGGCGGAAGGCGATTCTACCCTCTTCTCATCTTCCGCAAGATCGTTGCTCGTCATGCGCAAAGAGGTTTCGTGCTCGAACTGCAGCGCAGCTCTGCGATCGGCGCGATCCAGACGCCAGTTGCGCCAGCGATCCAGGAGTGCCGCGACGCGGATCGACTGCTCCTGCACAAACACCCACGCTCTGCGAAAGCGAAACTCTGAGCTGAGATACAGTCCGGCTGCGGCCACCACGACGGCCACAATCGCCGCGCCGCGCAAGCTCATCCATCTGATCAGCGGATCCGCCAGAAGACGCCCCAGCACGCCTTCCACCGGTAGCATGTGCAACCAGCGCCAATGCCATGGAATCATCGCGATCGCCGTGGGCAGGCTCAGGAGCGTCATCGCAACACCGGTCCAGCGCAGCCACGCCGGACCGCCGGGAATAGCGCGCAGCCATCGCAGCCCCAGACCGCCCAGCCACAACGGCAGCGCGAAAGCGCTTATTCCGAAGATTTGCAACAGCAGATCGCTCGTCCATGCCCCAACTGGGCCAATCCAGTTGTGCATCAGCGGCTGGCCTGCGACAAGCTGCTCGGCTGTGTCCCAGGATGGATCCGTTGCATGCCAGGTGGCCAGCGCAAGCAGCAGCAACGTAGCCACAAGCATCAGCAGCGCGCCCAGAAAGAGATTCAGTGAGCGAATGTGCGTCGGCGTCGATGAGGTTCGGATTGGTTTCATCTCTGGCTGTCACCGGTGGCAGGCAAACTGCACGCCTGGCCGGAAAATTCCGAAGCTAACTCATTATCGCGCCGACCGGAAACATCGAAACCCGGAAAGCACTACGGGGAACCTGACTGGAAACCCCGTGGAAAGTGGACGAAACGCGCGTGGTTTCGAACCGCTCAGCCCGCGTGAAGCATGCCGCGCCCCAGCGTGAACAAGGCTATCGCCAGCAGAATGCGATAGATCGCAAAGACGACAAAGCCGTGGTGACGCACCCATTGCAGGAACCACTCCACAACGCCGAGCGCCACAATAAACGAAACCACGAAGCCAACCGCGAGCACGATCCACTCCTGGCCGGTCATTGTGAGCGGGGCAATTGTCTCCGCGGCGTGATGGCCCGGATGCAGCGTCTTCACCAGATCGTAGCCGGTGGCGGCGATCATGGTGGGAATGGAGAGCAGAAAACTGAACTCCAGCGCAGCGGAACGATTGAGGCCTGCAAGCTGACCGGCTGCAATGGTGGTCATCGAGCGCGACGCGCCAGGAAAAACGGCGGAGAGCGTCTGACAGAGACCGATCCAGATGGCTTGCGGAAGACTCATCTGTTCCACTTCCGCCACGCTGCTCTCCACTCGCTCGCTCCACACATCCACCACCCACATGATGACGCCGCCGACGAAGAGCGAGACAGCCATGACCGTCAGATTTTCCAGATGCTTGCTGATGAGCTTTGTGAGCAGAAGCGACGGCACGGCCGTGCAGACGAAGGCGATCATGGTCAAAGAAACCGGATGGGTCCAGATGTTTTTATCGCCATTTTCGCCCTCCGGAAAGGTACGCAGAAACTCGACGATGCGGCCAAGGAAAAGCAGGCACAGCGCAAGAATTGCCCCAAGCTGGATCACAATCGAATACATCTTCCAATACGGACTGGCCAGGTCCAGATGCATAAGCGCTTCCGTAATGCGAAGATGCGCAGTCGAACTGACGGGAAGAAACTCTGTGAGGCCCTCTACGATGCCCAGCAGCACCGACAAAAAGTAAATATTCAAGCTTCCTCCAGACGCGGCAAATGCTCACCGCGGAACGCACTCTGGTAAAGAGAATCGCCGACCATGCACATGGCACAAGCAGACACACACTACAATATCGCGCCTCAGGGGACGCGTTCGCGGAGCTACACGATGACGTTAGCACACTCCGGCGCAGTTCACCCGCTCCCAGCCCCATCTGCTGCTGGGATCAGTTCGATTCCGTACCGTAAATAACAATACCGTGCTGCATCTCATAGACGAGCGCGGCGGTACGCGAGGCATAGTCGGAGTGGGGGAAATTCTTCATCAGAAAATCCTCAATGCTCTGTGCTTCCTTCAAAGCGTCCGCAGCCTTTTTTTCGTCCCCGGCGGCAGCCTCTATATCGTGTACGGCTGCCGCACGATACGCTGCCTGATACAGCGCCTCTGTCACATGAGGACTCTTCGGATGCTGGCTTGCGTAGTCTTCATACAGTCCGGCTTCTTTTCCCGGACAGCGCGGGTCGCCCTGCCATGTGCCGCAGACTTTGTTGTCCAACAAGTCCCATGCCGCTAGATCGGCCTGCCGCGAACCAGGCCACATGCGCATGATCTTTTTCATCTCACTTTCATCGATCTGCTCGCGAAGATAGGCCTCTTTCTCTTTCGATGAGGGGAGCTGCGCGAGATCGGCCTTGTCAAACTGCCAGCGAATATCCGCCGCGCGCCAGGCTGCCTCCGGCGCAAGATGTGAGTCCGGATAAAACTCAAGCAATCGCAGATACAGCAGTCGGGCTGCCTGGCCCGCGTCGCGCGGCCCGCGCGCATCGGAGGCCAGCGACTCCATGATGGCCGCCTGCCCCATCAGCACCAGGTCTCCCCCGGGAGTAGTGGAGACGAGAACGTTCTTAGCCAGTAACCAGCCGGTCACCGGCACCGGACGGCTGTCGTCACCCAGCAGAGGCGCGTCCCTGCGATTTTCCGTCGGCGCGTCCGTATTGGCAAAGACACGCATCCACGGGCCATTCGTCTCGACCACCACCATCTCACGACCCGCCTGCACTCGGGCCACCATCTGCGCATGCGTATCGGCGTAGATATACAGCGGAGTGCGCACCAGCACCGTGGCCAGCGGACCAGCCGACGGCAGCGGCGGACCATCGTCCCGGCTCTTTGCCGAGGGCTTTTGCGCAGCGCAGGCGATCGAAGCCACCACAAGAAGCAGCAGGACTTTGCCCCATCGACTCGGACGATGCCTCATCGTAAAATCTCCGACAAAATGGACGCACGCATTCGCCATGCGTCACCCTGGCTTACGAATACCCGGGATCCGGGCGGAATGGGTCTCCGTGAGAACCTCAGCCAGCAGCTCCGGCGCGGTATTGCCACCGCTGAGCACGGCCACGGCGCGCTGAAATGGCGGCAATTCTTCGAGGTGGAAAAGCAGCGCAGCTGTCGTGACCGCGCCGCTCGGCTCAGGAACCAGGCGCGTGGCTGCGACGACCGCGCGCATGGCGGCGCGAATCTCTGTCTCCGTCACGGTGACGATGCGATCCACAAAAGCGCGGATGTGGGCGAAGTTGCGTACGCCGACGCTTTGGGTTCGGAGGCCGTCTGCGAGGGTGCGGCTGGTGAGTTCAGCCGGCCAGGTGACGATTTCGCCGCGACGGAAACTTTCGGCGGCGTCGCCGGCAAGCTCCGGCTCGACGCCGACGACAACGGCGCGCGGCAGAAGCTGACGAATGGCCGCAGAGACGCCGCTGAGCAGTCCACCGCCGCTGACGGGCGCAAGCACCAGATCAACGTCGGGAAGCTGCCGGGCGATTTCGAGTCCGCAGGTGGCCTGGCCGGCGATCACGTCGGCATCATCGTAGGGAGGAATGGTGACGTAGCCGTGCTGGCGAACCAGCTCTTCAGATTTGGCCAGCCGCTCGCTGGACGCCGGGCCAACATCGACGACCTCGGCACCGAGCGCAAGTGTGGCGGCGCGCTTGATGGCCGGGGCGTTCGAGGGCATGACGATGACTGCCTTGGCGCCGACGGCGCGAGCCGCGTAAGCGACTCCCTGAGCGTGGTTGCCGCTGGAGTAGGTAATCACGCCGCGACGAATCTCGTCGGGCGTCAGCTGCAGAATGCGATTGGCCGCCCCACGCAGCTTGAAGCTCCCAATCGGTTGTAGACTCTCCGCCTTGAGCCAGCAACTGCGCCCGGCCAGCTCCGGCGCAAAAGCAGAAAACTCCGCCCGCACCAGCGGCGTCTCCACAATCACCGGAGCAATCCGCTCAGCGGCAGCATGAATCTCGCCGAGAGTAACAAGGGAATCCATTACCAACCATGTTACATATCCGGATGCGGATTATGTTGCTGCATTCCGTCCCGGATGGAATTACGAGGATGGCATCGGACTGGTCATTCCGTGCAAGAAACTCTGAGTTCCCTTGCCCCCCCCCCGCGAGTGCTTATATGATGTTGTGCAACTCATCTTCCTGATCAGCGTGGAGGAAATTCCCACCAAGGAGCACCAAATGCAACGTTTCGCTGGAAACCCGCTCAAAAACGTTCTCTTTGCCATCTCAGTCAGCACCATCACATGCGCACAGCCTGCAAACCCCTCGTCGCATACGAATAGATACGAAACCGCAGATATCGGAGTGAATTTTCTGGGTGCGCTCAACGGCTCACTCACAACAGGCAATCCAGCGCAGCCGATCCCTACGAACACAGTCGGAGGAATGATCGAGTTTCGCTTCTTGATCCATTCACTAGTCGGTTTTGAGGGTAGCTACTCCTATCGCCAGCCGAATCAGGCGGCTCTTGTCTGCCCATTCTTACCGGCTGGCTCTCCTCCAGAGCCATGCCCTCAGGTGTCCGCACCGCCGTCATCAACACTCGTGCAGCAGATTACAGGCGACTGGATTTTCTCTAAGCAGACCCCGCGCTTCACCTACTTCGCTCTGGCTGGCCTCGGCGGCATCTTCACCAGCGCCCTTACCGGCGGAAACGGAACCACGGATAATTTGGCTTATGAATATGGCGGCGGAGTGGACTGGAAGCTGAAGCCACGCCTCGGTGTGCGCCTTCAGTATCGCGGCGACATCAATAAAGTTCCGGATATCAGTTCCCTGTCTGCTATCAACGCTGTGCCGTATACGTCCGGCAACGGCTGGATGCACACCGCCGAGCCGATGATTGGCGTCTACTATCGCTGGTTTTGAATGCTGGTTCTCACGCTGCGCTCTCATATCTCCATCACCACCGGCAGAATCATAGGCCGGCGACCGGTCGATTTCTGGATGAATCGCTTCAAATCGACGCGCAGTTTCTCCTTCACCACGCCATAGTCCGATTTCTCTTCAGCATTCAGCGCATCCAGGCACTTCAGCATCACCTCGCGCGCAGCCTCGGTAATATCCGCGCCGCCAAAGCCACGCATGATGACCTCCGGCTGCCGCTCCACGGAACCCGTCCGCAGATTGATCGCCACCACCGCAAGCACGATCCCGTCCTCGGAGAGCGTGCGGCGATCCTTGATGACCAGATCCTCGACGACATCGATCGTCGAACCGGAATCGATAAGCACACGTCCCGATGTCACTTTGCCATTTTTCCGCGCCTGCGTCTTGTCCAGCTCAAGCACATCGCCGTCTTCGATGACGATGGCCGAGCCGACCGCGCCGGTATCCAGCGCCACCCGCGCGTGCTTGCGCAGATAGCGGTAATCGCCATGGACAGGGATGAAATACTTCGGGCGCACCAGATTGATGAGCAGGCGCAGCTCTTCCTGGCTGCCGTGGCCACTCACGTGAATCAGTCCCGCCGATCCGTCGTCATAGATCACCTGCGCATCCCGCCGCGCGAGATGATCGATCACGCGAAAGATCGCTTTCTCGTTGCCAGGAATAATGCGCGAGCTGAGCACGACCGTGTCGCCCGCGTCGATGCGCGCATGCTTGTGACTGTCCACCGCGGCGCGGCTCAGCGCGCTCATCGGCTCTCCCTGTGTGCCGCTGATCAGCACCATCAGCTCATCCGGAGGAATATCGCGCATCTGCCCGGGCTGCACCACCAGTCCCGGCGGAATGTCGATGTAACCAAAGTCCTGCGCAATCTCCGTGCTCTCGTTCATTGAGCGGCCAACGACGGCCACCTTGCGCCCGTGCGTCCGGGCCAGCTCAAAGGCGATGCGAATACGGTAAATGGAAGAGGAAAAACAGCTGAAGAAGATACGCCGCTGGGCGCGCGAAACGATCTCATCCAGACGCGGCTTCACAGCCCACTCGCTCGGCGTGTAGCCGGAGCGCTCGACGTTGGTCGAGTCCTGCAGCAGCGCCAGCACACCGCGCTTGCCATACTCGGCGAAGGTGTGCAGATCAAACGGCTTGCCATCCGGCGGCGAGAGGTCGATCTTGAAGTCGCCGGTGTGAATCACGATGCCGACCGGCGTCTCAATCGCCAGCGCAATGCAATCGACCAGCGAATGCGTCACGCGGATCGGCTCGATGGTGAACGGACCAATCGTGAATTTACGCTTTGGCTCGATCTCGATCAGTTCCGTTTCATCCAGCAGACGATGCTCTTCCAGCTTGCCTTCAACATAGGCCAGCGTGAACTCGGTCGCGTAGACAGGAACCTTGATTTCCTGCAGCATCCAGGGCAAACCACCAATGTGGTCCTCGTGGCCGTGCGTAAGCAGAATTCCGCGCACATGCGCCTTGTTTTCCACAAGATAGCTCAGGTCGGGAACCACCACATCGACACCGAGCAACTCCGACTCCGGGAACATCAGTCCGGCGTCGATGACAAGGATATCGTCTTTCCAGCGCAGGGCAAGGCAGTTCATGCCAAACTCGCCCAGGCCGCCGAGGGGAATAATTTTCAGTTTTTCACTTAGCATCGTAGTCTTCTCGATGCTAACACCTTGCGAGCCGACCAGTTCCGCGCCGTACCCTGCCCGTGCCGAATCAGCGCAGCCACTCCTCCAGCGCTGTGGCCAGATCGGTTTTGTCGTCGCGGTACTTGACGATGACCGGCGCATACAGGCTGAGCCCCCACTCCGCGCCAATATCAATGCCACCCTTCGCGCTCTGGCTGCCTCGACGCACGGCACGGGAGCCGGGCACAACGACGGCGCGCGGTGGGATGCGCAGCGGTTCGTCCGCTGTGGCGCGCAGGATGACGCCTCGGACCAGATCGTAGACCGGTGTTCCCCGCGTCAGGATCGTTCCCGGCGCAAGCACTGCGGCCTGCCCGACGATGGTGCCCTCGTAGACGCCGGTGTTGCCGCCAATCAGTGCGTCGTCTTCCACGATGACCGGGCTGGCGTTCACCGGTTCCAGTACGCCGCCAATCTGCGCCGCGGCGCTCAGGTGAACACGTCGGCCAATCTGCGCGCAGGAACCGACCAGCGCATGCGAATCGACCATCGTTCCTTCATCCACATACGCACCTACGTTGACGTACATCGGGGGCATGCAAACCACGCCGCGCGCCAGATACGCTCCCGAACGAACGCTCGAACCGCCGGGAACAATGCGGATGCCATCGGCTGCGGCAAAGCGCCGAACCGGATAAGTTGCCTTGTCCACAAAGGACAGTCCGTCGCCGGGCAGCTCCGCCAGCGCGCCCAGCCGGAACCCCAGCAGAATCCCGCGCTTCACCCATGCATTCACGCGCCAGCCAATGGGCGCACCAGCATCCGGCTCAGCCGCGCGAACTTTGCCCGATTCTAGCGCGTCCCGCAACACGGCAAAGGTGGCAAGCGCCTCGGCGCGTTCGCTCTCGTTGAAGGCGGGCAGGGCAAAGAATTGTTCGATGGCTGCGGCAAGCGAGGCATAACCGTCTTTGTGGATGGATAGCGTCTCGGAATCCATGCGAGCGGACATAACTCCAGTGTAATTCGATCCGATGACCACGGAGATGAATGGGAAGAGCGTGGAAATTCGTCGAAGAATGCGCTTCGCAGTGATGATTCGCGGGAACAAAGCGCGCCAGAATTGCGTAACAAGTCCTATACAGGCGGCTTCCGCAATTTCAACTCTCGACGGAGCCATATATTTCAGCCGCAGGCGCAACGCTCAGCCGCGCGTCCAACCAACAGCAGCGGCTGTACGGCAAGAGCCAGGCAGGTAGGGGATGGAAAATTTCGGAGACATCTTCAGTCAGGTCATGCAGGCGATGCTGGCTAACAAGCTGCGCACTTTTCTGACCATGTTCGGCATTGCCTGGGGCGTTGGATCGCTGCTGGTCCTGGTGGGTCTCGGGGAGGGATTCCGCAGCGGACAGCGCAAGAATCTGGCCGACATCGGGAACGACGTCATTATGATGTGGGGCGGTCTGATTCCCGCTGTGCCCAACCAGCACACCGCGCAACGGCCTTACAAACTGACCCCCGCGGACGAGGCGGAGATGCGCCAGTTGCCGGAGTTGCGCTCGGTGACCGCAACGCTGGAGCGGACTGATCTCTACGAGGTCAGTCAGTGGTCTAACACATCCTCGCTCGTCATGGGCGTCGAGCCGAATTACTCGACCGTGCGCTTTGTGCCCATGGCGGTGGGGCGATTCCTGAACGCGGGCGACCTGCTCAATCGCCGACGCGTAGCCGTACTGGGCCAGAAGACGGCGCAACTACTGTTTCCCGGACGGCCATTTCTCGGCCACTTCATCACTATCAATGGCACGGACTTCGCCGTAATCGGGGAAACCGACAGGATCGGACACGGAGACAACAACGGAGAGAATCAGCGCGTCTTCATTCCACTGACGACGATGGCGGAGTTGTTCGCCATGAAAGGCGACAACATCCCGCACGATGCACTCACGTCGATTCAATACCAGCCAACCAAACACGGCGACAGCACAGACGCCACCGTGGCTGTACATCGACTGATTGGACGCAACCACGGATTCGATCCCTTGAACCGGGATGCCTTCGACGAGTGGGATACGATCCACACCAGCAAACTGGTGGATAAGATCTTCGACGCGATGGATGTTTTTCTGGGCGGCGTGGGCGTGGTGACGCTCGGCCTCGGAGCAGTCGGCATCATCAACATCATGCTCGTCGCAGTCACGGAACGCACTCGCGAAATCGGACTACGCAAGGCGCTGGGCGCCACGAGACGCAGTATCCTGACGCAATTTTTTCTGGAAGGTTTGCTGCTGACGACGGTGAGCGGCGTGATCGGTATTGCCTTATCCGCGGCATTCATGGGGCTGCTGCAACTGCTGCTGACAAACAAGATGCCGGGCTTCGATCCGCCGCGGCTGGTCTGGTGGTCGGCCGCTCTGGCCATGGGCTGTCTTGCCGTCTGCGGTATCGTCGCCGGCGTCTATCCGGCTAGCCAGGCTGCCGCTCTGGAGCCGGTGGAGGCGCTGCGACGCGAGTAATTGGCGAAATCCATGACGAAATACACGGGGACGAAGCAGACGGGCGAGGAAATCAGTCGATGCTGAAAGATATTCTGCTGCAGGCGTGGGATGCGATGGTCTTCAATCGCCGTCGCACGATGATCACAATCATTGGAATGGCGTGGGGCATTGCCACGGTCGTACTGCTGTTGGCCTACGGTGCGGGATTCGGCCGCGCCATTGAAGCCATCTTCGCCGAGTGGGGCACCACGATGATCGGCGTCTTCCCGGGACGCACCAGCGAACAGGCAGGCGGCGACAAAGCTGGTGTGAAGGTGCAGTTCACCCTCGACGATGTGGACGCCATCGGAGCCAGCGTCCCTGAATTGATTCATGTTTCGCCCATGGTAAACAAGGATGTTCCCGTGCAGGACGGCCTGCACACCTACACGTGGACCGTGAATGGTGCCAATGAAAACATTCAGGAGATCATGCACCTGCCGACGCAGATGGGGCGCTTCTTCAACGGGCAGGAGGTGCAAGAGCGCGCGCACGTCGCCGTGCTGGGATCCCAGGCACTCAAAAAATTCTTCCAGGGCGAATATCCCATCGGTCAATCCATCCGGCTGAACGGCATCGAGTTCACCGTCGTTGGAATCCTGGAGGCAAAGATGGCCGAGGGAGACAGTGACAACAATCGACAGGTGTACATTCCATTCACCACCATGGACGACATCAAAAGCACGCATTATCTGGACGGCATCTGGCTGAACTATCGCGGCGATCATCAGGTGGTGCAGAAAAATATCCGCGACACCCTGGCCGCCGCGCACCACTTCAAACCCGACGATCACAATGCCATTTTCGTCGCTGACATCATGGAACAGCTCAACCAGTTCCACATCCTCTCCGTCGCGCTTCAGGTGCTGCTGGCGCTGGTCGGAGCGTTGACGCTCGGCATCGCCGGAATCGGCTTGATGAATATCATGCTCGTCTCTGTGCAGCAACGCACCCGCGAAATTGGCGTGGAAAAGGCGCTCGGCGCACAGCGCAAACACATCCTCATGCAGTTTCTCGCAGAGGCGATTGTCATCAGCACAACCGGCGGCGTCAGCGGCATCGTGCTGGCCGAGATCATCTCTCTGTTGGTGGGCCGGATCCGCTTCTATAGTTACCTTGCTGAAAACGCAAGCGCCGCCGATATCTATCTGCGCATCTCGCTCAGCTCCGTCGTGATCGCGGTCGGAATCCTGGTGATTACGGGACTGATCAGTGGCATGATTCCCGCCATTCGCGCAGCCAATCTGGACCCCATTGAAGCGTTGCGTTACGAGTAGCAGTAACGAACTCCTGGTATGCCAATGGCAGCATTTCCCCTTGCTGCATCGCTCAGGCTGGCGGCAGGGCATCGCTCACCGGAACTCCGGCTGGCGGCACAAAGCGAAACGTATCCGGCGCAAGCGCAGGATCATCTTCTTCTCCGCCGAGCGTGAAGCGCGTCACCGACCCATCCTGCTCACGGATCAACATGGCTGTGATCGTGCCATTCTCCGTGACGGTTAGCGCCACGGAGGCGATGCGCTTTGCCGCGCCACGTGGCACCCCGGTCAGCGTATACTTCGCTCCGGAATCGGTTACGCTGAGGCTCGTCAATTCGGAGGCGATCTTCGTGTGGCCCAGCAGAAAACGCAGAGGCGAGCGCAAATCGTCGAGTTGACTTGCGCGCATGCGCTGCACCTGTTCGTTGCCCGGCGCATAGAAATACGCATAGCGGCCATCGAGCAAAAAGTATTTGCCGCTTGGCTCGCGGTAGACCCACTTCATGCGGCCCGGGCGAGCCAGCAGCAATGTGCCGGACTCGTCCCGTTCCATCCCCATGCCGGTGTACTGTTCGGTGAAATCGGCGCGCAGGCTCCGCAGGTGGTTGTAGTGGTCATCGACGCGCCGTGCAATCTGTTCCGCGGAAGGCTGCTTCGTCTGAGCGCAAACAAAGACCGCACTGCCGACCAGCAGCAACGCAAGAGGCAGACGCCACATCACGCTCACTGGATGGACTGTGTGCAGTTCGTGCCGCCCGACGGATCGCTCTTGATCTCGCTGTATTGATCCATGCAGAATCCACGATTACCCGTCTTGCCCACTGCCTGCGGCACCGCAGTCACGTCAAAGCCCGTGATCTGGTCGGTGTTGTTCACCGTCACCTTCGTACAGTTCACAATGCTGAAGGTGTAGCCAGCCTTGACGCCCGAGGCCAGGTCGCCCTGCACCAGCTGCGCCGAGGTGGGCGACGGCGGACCGGACTTGGGATCGCCTCCGAGCGCCGACAGTGAACAGGCAAATCCATTCGACGGATATGTCGTCTGGTACTGAATCTCGGCTTTGTAGATCGCCTGCAGCGAGTTGATCGCCGAGGTTTCATTGGCCGTCGCCTTCATTTTGTTGAAGTTCGGAATCGCAATCAGCATGAGAATGAGCATGATGCTGATGACGATCAAAAGCTCCATCAGCGTAAAGCCGTTGGGCCTGCGCCGGGAGTGGTTGTGCGCAAAGTCCGTATTGGTAAGCATATCCAAACCTCGTTCAAATCCTAACGCCAGCGGCGCACATCGGTAAACTGCACCGCCCGACGGACGCATCCAGCCGTCTGGAAATCCATTCGTCCGGGGAATGAATGCATCTGCCAGAGGATCGAGCCTCTCAGGAAGACACGTCTCAATTCCAGTACGCCCCAATCGGATAGACGGATGACTGTGCTGAAACGCTCACCCGTTCTTGACGATGCCAAAGTTGAATCTGCCGCTGATGCCTCCGCGCAACGACGCGCCAGCTACCGGAATTTATAATCGGGAAAGGCTGACGGAATCGATTGAAAACTGATGAATGCTCAAGGATGGCGACAAATCCGCAGTCTTCATTGTCGCATCCATCCCACCCGTGCCTCACAGGAACCTTCCCATTGAACGACGCCATCGTCATCCGCGGAGCGCGGACACACAATCTGAAAGGCATTGACTGCGCGATTCCACACGGCGTGCTGACGGTGATCTCCGGCGTCTCGGGTTCAGGCAAGTCTTCCCTTGCCTTTGACACCATCTACGCTG
Organism: Acidobacteriota bacterium; assembly: GCA_021816455.1. GTDB lineage: Bacteria > Acidobacteriota > Terriglobia > Terriglobales > Acidobacteriaceae > Acidicapsa. Next base: position 6,728 of record JAKAXU010000016.1, on the reverse strand, counting down.
AGGGGCAGCGGCGCTATGTCGAGTCGCTTTCCGCCTATGCCCGTCAGTTCCTGGAGCGCATCGACAAGCCGGACGTGGACCTGATCGACGGCTTGGCTCCGGCCATCGCCATCAAGCAAAAAAACACCACGCGCAACCCTCGCTCCACCGTCGCCACGGCAACTGAAATTTACGATTACATGCGGTTGCTCTATGCGCGCTGCGGCACGGTTCACTGCATTCATTGCGACGGACTGGTCGGCCGCGACTCCGTCGATGAGGTGGCCGCCGCAATTCTCGCGCTGGGCGAAGGTATTCGTCTCCACGCACTCTTTCCCGTGCGAACGCCGACGATCGAACCAGCCGCGGAACCGCCGAAAAAACTCGTACACACTCACCGCAAAAAGCGCACAGCTACCCCGGCCGAAGCACCGTCCCCGTTGAGCGAAGCGATGAAGTCACGCCTGACCGAGCTGCGAGCCAAAGGCTTCAATCGGCTCTATCAGCATGGACACATTTTCGAGTTCTCCACTCCTGAATCGCTGCTGGAGCTGGATTTCACTCTGCCCGTCTTCGCTCTTGTCGATCGCATCGTCGTCTCACTGGATGCCCGTGCGCGCATCGTGGACGCAACCGAGATCGCTTATCGCGAAGCAAGCGAAGTGATCTTCGAGGAACTCCCGCGCGAACCAGGCGAAGAGCGTCGGGGACACCGCTTTTCCACGGCATACGAGTGCCGCCTCTGCCACAAATCGGGCCGCGAACCTGAACCGCGTCTGTTTTCCTTCAACAATCCCTTCGGCGCATGTCCGCGCTGCCAGGGTTTCGGCAGCACAATCGACTACGACCTGAACCTCATCGTGCCGAATCGTATGCTGACCCTGAACCAAGGCGCAATCGAGCCGTGGACGCGGCCAAAATATCACCCTTGGATGACCGAAATGCGCCGCCACGCCAGGACGCTCGGCATCCCGCTCGACGTGCCCTGGTGCGAACTCACACCCGAGCATACCGATGTGCTGCTTTACGGTGACAAAAGCGGTGCCACCGGCTTTGAAGGCGTCTATGATTTCTTTGCCTCCATGGAGCGCAAAAAGTACAAGCTCCACGTCCGCGTCATGCTCTCCAAATATCGCGGCTACGCTACCTGTCCGGAGTGTCGCGGACAGCGCCTGCGCGCCGAAGCCCGCTCCGTGCGCGTCAGCGGAAAAAATATCTGCGAAGCGGCTTCGCTGACCATTGGAGCGGCCAAAGAGTTCTTCGCGTCGATCCGGCTCAGCCCCATGCAGCAGGAGATTGCCGGTCCCATCCTCGAAGAAGTGCGTGAGCGCATCGGCTTCCTCGATGCGGTCGGCTTGGACTACCTCACGCTGGATCGGCTCACCAGCACACTCTCCGGCGGCGAAGCGCAGCGTATTCAACTCGCCACGTCACTCGGCTCGCGGCTGGTCGGCGCGCTTTACGTCCTCGATGAACCGTCGATTGGCCTCCACTCGCGCGACACCGACCGTCTCATTCGCATTCTGAAGAGCCTGCGCGATCTCGGCAACACGATCCTCGTCGTCGAGCACGACCCCGACATCCTGCGCGCCGCCGATCACCTGCTCGATCTCGGCCCCGGCGCAGGCGAATTCGGCGGACGCCTGCTCGCTTCCGGCACCGTGCCCGAGGTGATGGCCAACCCCGACTCGCTCACCGGCCGCTACCTCAACGGGCAGATTGCCATCCCCGTGCCCACGCGGCGCCGAGAACCGAGCCGCGAGCAGCTCATCGTGCACGGCGCGCACGCCAACAACCTCAAAAGCATCCATGTGGAGATTCCGCTCGGGATGCTTGTCGCCGTCACCGGTGTCTCCGGTTCCGGCAAATCAACGCTTGTCCACCAGGTGCTTTATCCCGCTGTGGCCCAGGCGCTTGGCAAGGGCGAGGGCGGCGACCTGGCGGGACGATTAGCCAGCCTGAAAGGTGCCGAGCGGCTCAACGACGTGGTGCTCGTGGATCAGACCCCTATCGGGCGCACACCGCGCTCCAATCCGGTCACCTACATCAAAGCCTTCGATCTGATCCGCGAGCTGTTTGCCGCGCAGCCTGAGGCCCGCAAACAGAACCTGAGCGCCGGACATTTTTCCTTCAACGTACCCGGCGGGCGCTGCAAGAGCTGTGAGGGGGACGGCACGGTCACGGTGGAAATGCAGTTCCTCGCCGATGTCGAATTGCCCTGTGAGGACTGCAACGGTACCCGCTATCAGGCCAAGATCCTCAGCGTACCTTACAAAGGCAAAAACATCCACGATGTTCTCGGACTTACCGTGAAGGAAGCGCTGCGCTTTTTTCATGCTGTTCCGCGCCTGGTGGATCGGCTCACTGTGCTGGATGAAGTCGGGCTGGGTTATCTGCGGCTCGGTCAGTCCGCCACCACGCTCTCCGGCGGTGAGGCGCAGCGCGTCAAGCTGGCGGCACACCTGGCACAGGTGCGCAGTGTCGGCGGACGTGCTTCAGCCGCCAGCCGTGTTCTTTACATTCTCGATGAACCGACCACTGGCCTCCACTTCGACGATGTATCGAAGCTGCTCACAGCACTGCGCAAGCTGATCGACGGTGGCGGCTCGCTGGTGGTGATCGAGCACAACCTGGACGTAATCAAGAGCGCCGATTGGGTGATCGATCTGGGACCGGAAGGTGGCGGTGGCGGCGGTGAAGTGGTTGCCGCAGGCACGCCGGAAGAGATTGCCGCGCACCCGGCAAGCCACACTGGCCGCTGGCTGCGGAACGTGTTGGCTGGCTAAAGAAGTCGTCGTAAGGAAGGGATTTGGTGGAGCTGAGCGGGATCGAACCGCTGGCCTCCTCGTTGCGAATTCAAGGTTCGACCTCAGACAGAGAGACACCAGATGAAACGGAGTGACACAGAAAGGCAGTGTTCATGCGGATTTCAGGATGTTCACTGCCTTTTATGTGTCATCGAGCGACACTGAGGGAGACGGTCCTACTCCGATAGGGACGACACAGTTACGACACAAAAAGCGACACAACCCGCTGTGAACGCAGGCGGCTTGTTATGCCCCGTTTGCTGGCCGTCGATTGCCCTGATTGTGCGCTCTTGAGCTTACCCGCCCACTTGCATGGCAGAGCGCCCCCCGCACAGGATGGGGCGCAAACGCACAGAATTGACCTCTGAGCGCTCGCTGGCTCTCTACTTACGGATGGAGGCCAAACGGGCGCAGCGAAGGCTCTGAAATTTAGTGCAATATTGCACTAAATGCCGCGTGGGGTTCTGGCAGGTTGCCAGCGCGGAAGACGTTCTCAAGGGGTTGCCCGGCTCGGAGAGGGCGGCTACGGTGTTCACCCGCCATACAGAAAATTTTTCTATTCGGTGGACCTTGACAGGCTTCTTTCATGGATTCATGAAAGCCAAGGCGGGACTTGTCTGGTTACGCGCCTCGGTTCGCGCTTCAGAATCTCTCAAAGAACTGGTGCAAATTCAAATCGAGAGCCTGTGCGATCCTTTCGAGCGCCCTCACGCCGATTTCCTTATGCCCGTTCTCCACTTCGGACAGATGCTCCCGCGTCCGTTCGGCATGGTTCGCAAGCATGGCCTGAGTCCATCCGCGTCCCGTTCGCAGGACGCGAATGCGTCTCCCGATCCGCACGCAGATGTCCTTTGCCATGCCTTCAGCATGGCTGTATGCTGTGGCTTACACGTAAGCTACGGCTTACATTGAGTTGGACTTCTGAGAGGCTCTATGCTCAATCATTTGAGGCCAGCGGTTCGGATGCTGACCTTGCTTTGCATTGTGGAATTTGCGTCCACCGCTTTTGCGGCCACACCCAAGTATCGAGTCAGGACACACGCGCGAGCATCCGGGGCGGCGCGTCATCCGTCGGCGAGTCGCCCTTACTATGGCGGTGGAAAGCACAGCACTTCGCACGGTGGCCAGTATCCCGGCGCAACCAATTCCCATCACCGGAACGGTCACTATTCAAACTGGCGAAGCGGAAACCGCTACGGCGTTCACAAACCGTCATGAGTAGGGGCTACCACTCGGAAAAGGAACGCCTATGAACCGATTGAAAGGCGGAGAGGTCATCAGCAAAGGAGCGCCCATGCTTTCGACGCGGGTTTCAGTCCTAACCTTTAATTTGCGTCTGTGCGTAACCTTGGGGATGCTGTTGTGCGTAGCCGGGGCAGGGGCGCAGACTCCAGATACAACTTCGGCCCAAGTCAACGGCATCGACCCCGCATTGCTTGCTAAGGCTCAGGCGGGGGACGCGATTGCGCAATATAATCTCGGCCTTCTGTATCACGAAGGCCAAGGCGTCCCGAAGGACTATGCGGAGGCGGCGACTTGGTGGCGCAAGGCCGCCGATCAGGGCGATGCCACAGCGCAATGGAGCCTTGGTACGTTGTACAACTTCGGGCAAGGCGTCCCGCGGGATTATCGGCAGGCTGCCTTTTGGTATCTTCAGGCTGCGGATCAAGGGAATGCGGAAGCGCAAGTGTATCTTGGCCAGTTGTACGACCTTGGCCAAGGCGTTCAGCAGGACTATACACAGGCGGCGGTCTGGTATCGCAAGTCTGCCGATCAGGGAAATGCAAATGCACAGTTTGCGCTCGCCAAATTGTATTTCAACGGCGATGGCTTGCCGAAGGATGAAGCCATTGCCGTTGTATGGACCCGCAAGGCTGCCGAGCAAGGGCTTGCATCTGCACAGGTTGCTCTTGGTCTGTCTTATGAGGCGGGTAGGGGACTGCCCCAAGATTACGCCGAGGCTGCATTCTGGTATCGAAAAGCCGCGGCTCAGGGCAATGCAACTGCGCAGCATTGCCTCGGGCTGCTTTACTACAAAGGAAAAGGTGTCCATAAGGACCGCGCCCAAGCTGCCGAGTGGGAGCGCAAGTCAACCGAACAGAGGGACTCTACGGCGGAACTGCCGCAAGCCGTTGCAGGTTTCTTGCCTCCGAACCCGCAGGAACCATACGGCGAGCCTCCGGTTTTTTCTCAAGTTCGAGCTGATTTGATAGCTGATTTGATTAACAAAGCCAGTCAAAGCGGCGGCGAACTCTATCAGGAAAGGGTCGGCGATCTTTACGAAAAAGGCGAGGGGCTGGGTGGGAATCCAGATTATGGGCTAGCTGCTGCCTGGTACCACAGAGCTGCTGTGAATGGAGTAGCAGGGGCGCAAAACAGTCTCGGTGTTTTGTATGTTCGCGGCGCAGGCGTTCCATTGGACTATGGTCAGGCTGCTGCATTGTTCCAGCAAGCAGCGGACAAGGGACTTGCGAACGCGCAATATAACCTCGCCGTTTTGTACTACAGCGCAGAGGGTGTACCCCAGAACTTTTCGGAAGCATATTTCTGGTTCGATCTTGCAATGTCGGGTAACGTCGATGGAGTGAAACCAGCAGCGCTGGCTAAGTATCGAGACCTTGCTGCATCGCACCTGACAAAAACAGTCTTGTTGCAAACTCAGGAACGTGCGCGGAAGTGGTTTGAGGATCACGCGACCAAGACGCCCTCACGGTGACCACGCGCGCCCTCGCGCTGCACGATAAGCAAATCGAATCAAGGGAAAGGATACCAATGAAATCCGCTCCGAAACTCCACGCCGTCACCTCTGTTCGCCTGCAAATCCTCGTATCTCTCCTCTTGCTTTTCGCCGTTGCGCCCACGACTGCCGCTGCCGCTAACAAAATCCCCGATTCGGCATGGCAGACAGGTACGCTCCGCGACGTGACTACGGATACCCACTCCCGTGTTGTAGGTATGATCAACAACGGTCATGGCATGGTGGGTACGCAAATCCGCATTGTTTGGCACTACACAATTGACGGTAACCAATACGCCTACCAAGCAGACAGAACAACTAGAGGCCGAAAAAAGCCGCTTGATGTCACAATCAACGCACCCATTAAATTCGCAGTGGTCGGGATGGACCTTTACCTAAAAGACGAGGCCGGAAAAGTTCACAAGCTGGCGATTGCCACAAAGACGTTGAAGGAGAAGAATGGGGACGGCAAATAGAAAATCTTCCGCTGACGAGTTAATGCCATCGTAGAAATTCGCACATGAAAAGCGTTTTCAGCCGCTCCGCAGACTCCATTGCGCCATCGGCTGCAACTTTCGGATGCGCCTAGAAATCATCCGCTTTCACGCATTCTTGATGGTTGCCCTGATTGGGAATTCCGGCGGAATTCTTTCATGTAACTATTGTTTTTTCAGAAATATGACCGAGTGGATGCCATGTCGCCTTATCGGCTATTGTCATCGATCATGCGGGTGGCATCCTCGATTGAAAACTCTCGACTGAGCACTATTCGTTCGCTACCATGCTCTGAGTATGGAAATTTCCACCCAACGCGCATCCTTGGCCGCTCAAGTCGCAGCACAGGCACGTTCCGTCATGGTTGCGCCGATCCGCACTCCGCAAGCCCTTCCCCCAAGCAATTCGCCGATCACCTTGGTTGACCTTGACCAAAAGTTGCGAGCGCTTGCTGTTCAGCATCGCCGCGTCTGGGCTGAATCGGCTTTCATTGCCTATAGGCTATGGCTGGCGAACGATTGGGAGAGACTGGGTTTTGCCGATGCGGAAGCCTACTGCGATTCCTTGGGAATCACGTTGGGGCATTGGCGGAATCTCGTCACGTTCGGAAAGCGATTGCAGCACCTTACGCTCCCTGAAATGCAATCGCTAACCTACGCGGCGATGCAATGGCTGGCGAAGGTTCATCCGAAGATATGGGAAGATCGGAA
>JAKAXU010000068.1 GCA_021816455.1 Acidobacteriota bacterium | reverse complement strand
AAAGGCAGGTTGTGGAAGTATGGAAATCGCAAAGGACGCGATTCCCACACTCCCACAACCTCGACGACTACGGGTTTATACCCTCAACCCCAGCGCATATGGGGGACGCATCCTGAGGGCAAGGTCAGCCTTCCTCGGTAATCGCTCCATCTTCGCTCCTTCGTTATCTTCTCAGAGCGCTATATAAGGGACGTTTTCCGGGGGCAAGGTCATCTCGGTCGCAATGTCGCGAACCGTTTGTGTCGTTGTGGCCATGAAAGCTATCTTTCGATCTTGAAGGTAAACGAAGCCAAATTCGGACTGCAGGGACTTTTGTCACACAGCGGGGTTTTCAATGCACTCGGCGAAGGTAGGCGTCCAGGCGAGCATAGGCTAATGGAGGATTGGAGCTACCATCCCATTGCTCGGCGAACACACCGAGGAATCCCGACTCGGAGTACATGCGGCGTCGTACGTCTCCTTCGAGGACCGTCCCCGCTGGTTTCCAATCCGGTCCAAGCGCGTGGTGCGCCTGGCTCAGCAGCGCGGCAGCCTGGCGATCATCATGTCGCTTCCATGCGATGTAGCCTCGGAAATACAGAGCATTTGCAGCACGAGCATTGGCCTGGAGGACGTGCGCAAAATCCCGATCGGCTTCCGGAAGATTACCCTCTGCAAGCTGTACTTCTCCCAGGAGGGCAAGAGTACCGGTCTCTTCGGAGTTGAGCTGCAATGCAGCGTCGAGTGTCCGGCGTGCCGCAGCCAGGTTGGACTTTGAGCTTGCGGATGCGGCAAGCAACTCTCCCTTCCGCTGATAAGCGCGATGATTCAGCGGATTGATTCGTATGAGAGCGTCAAGCTCGCCGATGGCCGAGGGAATATCTCCCAATTCAACCAGACAATTCGCCAGGTAGTAATGAGAGTCCTCATGGTTGGGATTGATGGCAAGAGCCTCGCGAAAGAGCGAGACAGCCTTAGCAAAGTTGTGTTCCCGTTTCATCGCATCCATGGCAGCGTGCTGCTTGGCCCAGAACTGCTGGGTTGCTGCTTTGTCCATTTGCGCAGCTTGCGCTACAGGCTGATCTGAACCTGTGGCGGGCGGCGCAAATGGCTTGGCGACAGGCTCTCCTTGCGTGATATCCCAGATATGGTCGGCCGCTACGTTGGTCCATGTCTCCGGCGCACCGCGAAGCCAGCGCACTTCCAGGCGGTCAATCTTCGTCGCAGAGCCGAGGCCGATGTGAATGCGATGGCTGTCCTGCGAAAGATACGACGAGCTTCCGACGGTCCGGCGCAACGGTATGCCCTTCACCCAGGCGATGACCGTCGCGCCGTCGCCGAAGCCAAGCGGGGCATTGGAGGGGGGAACGCGATTATGCAAGCGAAACTCGGCCCAGTGCCCTTGGGGAATATCGTTCCGCAGGAGCCTGACACCCTCGCCCTGATCGACAATCGCCACATCCATCGCCCCGTCGTTGTTGTAGTCGGCAACCGCCAAACCGCGGCTGACGTGTGGCTGGGAGAAGTTGCGGTTCCACGGTGCGAGATCGTGAAAGAAATCACCCTGCGCATTCCAGAAAAGGAAGGATGGCATCGGAGTCAGACGGCGCGGAGTGCTCTCCTTCTGCTCGAAAGTGCTGCCATTGGCGACGATCAGGTCGAGCCAGCCATCGGAATCGACGTCGACAAAACTCGTTCCCCAACCTACTCGTTGCATAGATGGCTGGCCGACGCCGTCGATTGCGGCGACATCGGTAAAGTGCAACTCTGATTTCCCGGACTTGTCCCTCTGTTCCGAGAGAAGATTCTGGTAGAGCGCAAATCCTTGGGCGATCCAGTGCGAGATGAAGAGGTCGTCGTCTCCGTCACGATCGAAATCACCTGCAGCCAGACCCATGGAGCCGCGGTATTCTTCAACCCATGCGTCCTTGCCGGCATCGACAAACTTGCCGTGATGGTTGATATAGAGCTTGTTTTCCGAAATGTCATTGGCTACGTATAGGTCGGGCCAGCCGTCACCATTGAAGTCGTGCCAGAGCACGACAAGGCTGCGGCCTTCAGGATTCGAGACACCGAGTTCCTTGCCAAGTTCCGTAAAGGTGCCATTTCCGTTGTTCCGCAACAACAGGTTTCGCTCCGGCTCGAAGGACGCAGGATTAAGCGAGTACGGAACATCCATCCCAAACTGTTCTGATGTTGTTCCGTTCTTCTGCGACTCCGGTTTGTATTGCACGTACCCGCAAACGTAGAGGTCCAGATAGCCGTCGCGATTGTAGTCTCCCCAGGATGCGCCGGCCCAGAAACCGCGATATCGGTCGAGGCCGGTCTTGTGGCTGACATCGGTAAATGTTCCATCGCCGTTATTGTGGAAGAGGTAGATACGATCGTAGCTTGTTACCAGCAGATCCAATCGCCCGTCGTTATCGTAGTCACCCCATGCTGCCGCCATACCGTGGATGCGCAGATCGGGAAATCCCTTGACCCTTTCGAAGCGGCCATTACCGAGGTTCTTATAGAGAAGCGATGGCGCGAGTTGCGCTTCCGGAGCGTTGAGCGGACCCCCGCCACTGACGACAAACACATCTTCGAGGCCGTCATTGTCAAAATCGCCCCACGCCACACCCGATCCCATGTCTTCCGGAAGTTGCGACGTTCGTGCTCCCGCAAACTGGCGAAAGGAAGCAAAGCCTGCTTCCTTCGTCACGTCAGTAAAGAGCGGCGCTGGCGCTCCGGCAGGAAGCTTCTTACCCGGATCAAGCAGGCGATCCACGACACGAGAACTCACGGCGTTGGTTACAGGATGTGCTGCCGTCGTGGTCTTGCTTGAGCCGCGATCTGCGGCCACGTCGGTGATGTCGTTTGAGGCTTCGCCTGGCACATATTCGTCAGGCTGGTTTTCTCTGCGGATGCGCCAAGTCACGATCGCGGTGATCGCAATCAGCACCAGAAGTGCTGCGGCAGTCCAGGCAAGGCGACGAAGCCGCCGAGACCCGCGCAGTTTGCGTTCGGCCAACTTCGTCACCGGCATAGGGTTGATCCTCCGCTGCGCGCGACACATACGGTGGCTGTTGCATGCGAGACATCAACCACCGGAGCGGTCAGACCCGGCTTCGCTCCCAGCACGTAATTCAGCAGGAACTGATCGATCTTCCGGTAGTGCAGGACGGCGTCGATGCGGAGATCTCCACTCTCAGATTTCACGGGAACGGCATACTCCTGTGCCGATCGAGAATTGTTTTGAAGCTTGACCGGACCACCGGACGGGCAAGGAATGTTGTATTCCACAGTGTCGGAGTACCCTGGGAACAGTGACCGCCTGTACCGTACGCCAACCATTTCCCAGAGATTGTGGCGATCGATGAGATTGCCATATTGATCGACAGGTTCAGCCTTGAAGAGGAACGTGCCGGGTGCCAGAAAGTTTCTTTCATCGCGCTGGCCCGAGGTGTAGATCACGTGTCCGCCCGCATCCGTTACGCGCAGCTCAACCCAACTTTGAATCATGTCGAGCGGACCTGTCGGATAATCATGGCCAACCTTGTTCGAAGTCATTACGACACGAACCGGCAGCGATTTTCCCGGCTCGATAGTGGACGGGGCTTCGATCCGAATTTTCACTATCGGGCCTTGGGCCCACTTGTTGCGAATCTCGGGAATATCGATATGGCCCTCAAGCCATGCATTCGTCCCACGCACTTGTTCGTCGGCGCCATCCAAATGCAATAGAGCCGGGACGAAATTATTCGCTGCAAGAAATCGGTGGCTCCGGTGCTTCGAGTCATCTGGACTGCGGTTATAGTCCATCGCGTCGCCCGCGGCGGGATCGGTAGATGCTACCAGGGGCATGTGGCACTCGCGGCATTCGATCGTCGATCGCGGATCGCCCTTATGGTTCCAGTGACTGGCAGCCCAGTTGTCGTACTGGTTCTGCAACTGTACCCAGCCGACACGGTTGATTTGCGCATCGATAAATTGCTTATGGCACGCCGCGCAGTATTCCGGCCTCTTGTACATGCGCTTGTTGAGCCTGTTGTGCTGGGCAGGCCAGGTGCGTATCAGGAAGTTGCGGGCCACAGCGCCCAACGTGTGATCGGGACTCCACTGCCACAGGTATTCCTTCGGCTGCGCAATCGTATAGTTCGCGTTTCCTTGGATGTCGGTCTTCTGAATCGAGTGGCAGGCGAGGCACGAGATTCCATCGTTATAGCCAAGCTGGCTGGTCAGATTCGCAACAAAAATATTCTTGGTCCCGGAGAACAGGGAGATCGGATCATGGCAACCGCCACAGTAGCGTGTGGATTCAGGCCCATTTTGCTTCGCCATCACATTCTGGATTCCCTGGAAAATGGGATCCATGGCAGCGTAGCGATGCGCGCTCGTCTTCCATTCGTTGTATATCTGGGTGTGGCAGCCGCTCTGGCCACAGGTTTCAGACCCCGCAAGCGAGCGCGGGTCAAAAGCTCCATTGGTCGAGGTATGAGCGAGACTGGGTGCGAATGGGCGGTTCGCGCCGTAAGCGTAGCTGTAGTCTGCCGGGAAAATGTTGCGGTATCGGGTTCCCGAGTAGGAAGCCGTGCACAGCACAACGACCGCCGCTGTAGCCAGTGTGCCGCCTACTCCGGCCAAGGCCCACCTCATCGCTGCGCGATACGTGTCCCGATTGCGCCGTCGCCAGAACGCGAGCACAAGGTGAGGTAATGTCGCCGCAACGCCAAGCAGGGTCGAGATCAGGTGTAGATAGCGCAGCCATGCCCAGGTCTTCACGCCGAAGAGCGCCTGCCCAGTGAGGATCAAACCGGAGAGGATGCAAATTGCGAGCACGCAAGCGCCCGCATACCCCAGCAGCAGGGCGTCAGACATTGCCTGACCCCGGTAGGTTCTCCAGTGGCGAACGAAATACCAGCAGACAGGGCCGACCGTGAGAACGCCGAGAATCGTGTGAAAGATCAGCCCCCACTCAACCACCGGATGAAAGGGACCAAAGGTCACTGCGAGGCCTGAAACAAGCTCGAAGAGAAGGACGGCGCCGACTCCGCGGGAAAGAAAAGAGGACCATCCAGAGTGGGGATGTTCTATAGGAGCACTATTCAATTGCGTCTGCGCCTCAATGAAACTGACTCATCATAGATGTCCGCAGAAGCGCAGAAAGCGACTAAAGTCACAGGATCGCGGCACATTCGATCGCGCTCGACCTATCGATTGATCTAGTGATCCATCTGAGGGTGGAACTGCACGATGAACTGAATCTCGTTGCGCCTCAAGGGCCTCTCATCATGGGCCATTCTATGTATTCGCGTGCCCGGTTTGCCCAAGAAAGTTTGGGCTTTCAAAGAACGATTCGACGCTCCGGAAACACAAGAGTCCATCTGGATGGAACTGTTCAGGCAGGCGCGGCTATCTGGTTGAGGTCGTGTGATGCACTATTGGTTGTAGAGCAGAGAACGCGAAGGGGCGACTCTTCAACTGCGGAAACTCATCTTGCAGAATCCTGCTCGACCGGCCCTTCATGTACTGCACCAGCCTCGCCGGAGCCAACTGCGGCGGCACACTCACCAGCATGTGTACATGGTCTGGGCCCACCGAACCCTGAACGATCACTACTTCCCGGCCTTCACATATCTGCCGCAGAAGATCCCGCCTCCGAACCGCGATCTCGCCCCCGAAGCACCTTGTAACGGTACTTCGTGATCCACACCACGTGATACTTCACATCCCAAATCGAATGGGAACTCTTGTGGTACTCCACCATCCTTCCAGTATCCAGCACAGACGCTGAAAGCTGAACGCCTAAAGGCGGTTTTATTCTCATTGATTTTGTCGATTGATTGCCGTTAGCTGGGCGCGCTCAGATCACCTCCGGCTCACGGCTCATTCCCAATAGGTTCGCGAGAGCTCTGACGGCGGTGTTACTCGCGTCTAAGTCCCTGCAAACGAGATTCAAGCGGACATCGCGCATTTTTCCGGCAGGAAGCGGGAGTGCGACAAAATCACCACGTTTCAACTCTGGCTGAACGCGGTATCCTGGCAGCCAGCCGAAACAAAGGCCGCTGCGAACCGCCGCGATGGCTGATTCGATCGTGCTTACCGCAAGAATGCGCTGTGCAGCAAATCGTGGTTGCTGTTTGAGGCTCCCGGATGCAGCGCTTTCGATGATCACCTGAAGGTGCTGCAACAGGTCAGAATGCGAGAGCCTGCGCTGAATCGAGAGAAGAGGATGATCGCGGTGCGCTACTGCAATCATTCCGATCACGACAATCGTCTTGACTAGCGGTTCGCGCGACGCCAGGCCCGTCACGCAGATTTGCGCGTCGTGGAGGGAAAACTCCGCGTCGGCAGAGAGAAATGTTCCCTGTCGCAACCTCAGCCTGACGTGGGGAAAACTGTGGGAAAACGCGGCAAGCACTTCAAACAGACGATCGTCGGGAAAGATGCTGTCAACAGAAAGGCAGAGATCGCAGGCGCCTCCACTCGCCATTGCGCGGGCTCGCTGCTCAAGCTCATGAAATCCCGCCAGATGGGGTTCCGCATCCGCCAAAAGCGCCCTGCCCGCCTCAGTTAGCTGCGCCTTTCGTCCGTGGATTTCAAATAGCTGAACCCCCAACTGTTCCTGTAAACGTCGAATCGCGTAACTAATCGTGGATTGAGATCGATGGAGCTTCCTGGCCGCGGGGGCAAAGCCTCCTAAGTGCACAACAGTCTGGAGAATCTCCCAGGAATCCAGTGTCGTATCCATGGGATGAGGATACATCGAATAAATCGATGTACCAAGTTGAAAAAAACAACTATCCTTTGACAAACTTGGTCGGGTAGAATTCACCGGACTACGAACCATGTCCTAGCGAAGTCACCGGCTATCCGGGTTTGTCGTCGTAACTACTTTTTGATTTCCGTGAATCACAACGCGATTCAGACGGAACGGTTCAAGGATGGAGAAAATCTCATGAAGAGAATTGCCGCCGCAATCCTTCTGCTTGCAAGCTGCTGCTACGCACAAACCAAGGATGGATTCGTGCCTGCTTCGACCAATGTGTGGGCTGCGGAGTACCCTCGCGTCGACGCCAGCGGCAAAGCCCAGTTCCGTATCAAGGCCCCGAACGCGACGGCGGTGAAACTCAACTTCTGGAGTAACCCGAAGCTGGATATGGTTAAAGGCGCTGATGGGTACTGGACGGTCACGACGCCACCTCTCGTGCCTGGATTCCACTACTACAACTTTGTTGTCGACGGCGTGGACGTCAATGATGCGGGAAGCCATGCTTTCTTCGGCGGTGGCAGGGACGCCAGCGGCATCGAGATACCCGAAGCAGGAGCAACCTACTACCTGCCGCAGAATGTTCCGCACGGCGCTGTGCGTGATATCTGGTATTTCTCAAAGATCACCGGGAGCTGGCGCCATGCTGTCGTCTATCTGCCGCCGGGCTACGACACGCAAACGAAGATGCGCTACCCCGTCCTCTACCTGCAGCATGGTGCCGGCGAAGATGAGACAGGCTGGACCAGGCAGGGCCATGCCAACTTCATTCTGGACAACCTGATAGCGAGCGGAAGTGCCAAGCCAATGATTCTCGTGATGGCCTACGGCTATGCGCGGCGCGCCGGCCAAGTCGACCCGGACCTGACAGGAAAACCCTTCGGCCCGCCGGAGATGATGAAAGCCATGCAGGGAATGTTCCAGGCCTTCGAGGACGACCTGATTCAGGTTCTGATCCCCTACATCGATGCAAATTTCAGGACCATCGCCGATCGCGATCATCGCGGCATGGCAGGGCTTTCGATGGGTGGTATGCAGACCTTCCAGATCACCTTCGACCATCTCAATCTTTTCTCCTACATCGGCGGCTTCAGCGGAGCAGGCGGGATGATGATGATGCGCAGCGGACAGAAGCTCGATCTCAAGACGGCCTTCAACGGGGCGCTCGCCGATCCAACAGCATTTGCAAAAAAAGTGCACCTGCTCTGGATTGGCGTGGGAACTGCGGAGCCTCCCCAAATGCTGGCCGGCATCACCAGACTGCACGACGCCTTCACAGAGGCTGGCGTAAAACATATTTTCTATCAATCTCCCGGCACTTCTCACGAGTGGCAGACATGGCGCCGCGATCTGAAGGACTTTGCGCCGCGACTCTTCCAGACGGGGAGCCAGCCAATCGTAGCCGCGCGATAAATCTGTACAGGACAGTGCGAATTGCAAAGTAAGTGGCCTGCAACGTATGACACGGCAAGCGGGCTGGATTTTCGAGAGAAATCGGGTCAAAGACCGTCAGCCAATTTTTCAATTTGAGGTGCAACATGAACAAATGCATGATGCGGATGATGCAGGGAATTGTCCTTGGAGCAGGATCACTCTCCCTTACCTTGGCTATACAGCCCGCGTTCGCCCAGACTGCACCGACTCCTGCGTATCTGGACACCAACCTGGCGCCGGAACAAAGGGCTGCCGACCTGGTGCGCCGAATGACTCTCGCGGAAAAGGCTTCAGAGATGCAGAACAACTCCGCAGCGGTGCCCCGGCTCAACATTCCCGCATACCAGTGGTGGAGCGAAGCCCTGCATGGGGTCATCAACGAGGGTGTCACCGAATATCCGGAACCGATCGGGTTGGCGGCAACGTTCGATCCGCTTGGCATCCACACCATGGCGGCGCAGATTGGTATCGAGGGACGTATCAAGCATGTGCAGAATCTGCGCGAAGGACATAAGGGCATCATGGGAGGCCTCGATTTCTGGTCTCCAAATCTGAACATTTTCCGCGATCCGCGATGGGGCCGCGGTCAGGAGACATACGGCGAAGACCCGTTTCTCACCAGTCGGATGGGCGTTGCGTACGTGACGGGATTGCAGGGCGACAATCCGAAGTATTACCTGGCCATCGCGACACCGAAGCACTTTGACGTGCATAGCGGCCCGGAGCCAACGCGACACTTTGCTGATGTGGACGTGAGCAAGCACGATGAGGTCGATACCTACGAGCCTGCCTTCCGCGCCGCCATTATCGAAGGCAAGGCTGGTTCCATTATGTGTGCTTACAACGCGATCAATGGCCAACCCGCATGCGCCAATCAATATCTGCTTGAGGACCAGTTGCGCGGCAAGTGGGGCTTCCAGGGGTATGTAGTTTCTGATTGCGACGCGGTGAGGGACATTGCCGCCAATCATCGCTACCGCCCCACTCAGGCGCAGGGCGTGGCCATCTCCGTGATTCGGGGAATGGATAACGAGTGCGTCACCTTCACCTCAAGATTTGGCGAGCCGGTGGATAAAGCCTATATCGATGCCGTTCAGCAGGGGTATTTGCCTGAAAGCACCCTGGACACCGCACTGATCCGCCTGTTCACGGCGCGCATCAAGCTCGGCATGTTCGACCCTCCGGATATGGTCCCCTATACCAGGATCGACGAAAAGGAACTGGATAGTGCCGAACATCGCGCGCAGGCACGCAAACTCGCGAACGAGTCCATGGTCCTGCTCAAGAATGACGGTTTGCTTCCCCTGAAGCCGGGAATCAAAAGGATCGCCGTCGTAGGTCCGCTTGCTGACCAGACCCGGCCGCTGCTCGGAAACTACGCCGGCCAGCCCACGCATATTGTCTCCATTCTCGAAGGTCTTCGCGCCGAGTTTCCCAACGCAGCTATCACGTTAGTCCCTGGAACTCAGTTCTTGCGCACCGATGGAACCCCAGTGCCGGACAGTCTTCTTACTACGCCCGACGGCAAGCCTGGCTTGAAGGCCGATTACAACGAGGGCATGACCCGAGGCCGACCTATCCCTGGAGCAAGCACAAAACCCATCACCAGCCGCACCGAGACCAACGTAAAACTGACAGACAGTAATCTGCCGCCGGAGATTGTCGGCAGAAAAACCTTCGGTGTTCAATGGTCCGGATTCCTGACGCCAACCGAGTCCGGCGACTTCATCCTGGGAGTTCGCGCCCAGGGCTTCGCGCGGCTTACTGCAGACGGCAAGCAGGTCGCGGTCGCATTCGGTGGCGGCGGAGCACTCTCGGCGGGCGTCGGCCGCGTGCACTTCGAGAAAGGACACAAGATCGCCCTCAACATCAGTTACGGCAGCAACAATGGCAAGGCGCACGCGGAATTGTTCTGGGCCAGAGTGAATAATGCGCCTTCGCCGGAAGCCATCGCTGCTGCGAAAAACGCGGATGTTGTCATCGCCGTCGTCGGCATTACAAGCCAGCTCGAAGGCGAAGAAATGCCGGTGAATGAGCCAGGATTTCTCGGCGGTGATCGCACGAGCATCGATCTTCCCCAGCCGGAGGAAGATATGGTTGAAGCAGTAGCCGCCACCGGCAAGCCGCTCGCCGTGGTCCTCATGAATGGTAGCGCGCTCGCTGTCAACTGGATCAACCAGCATGCCAACGCCATTCTTGAAGCCTGGTATCCCGGCGAAGAAGGCGGAGCGGCAGTAGCTGAAACGCTGAGCGGCAAGAACAATCCCGCTGGGCGGTTGCCGGTTACGTTCTACTCCGGCGTGAACCAGTTACCCAACTTTGAAGATTACGGCATGGCTAACCGGACCTACCGCTACTTCAGCGGCAAGCCGCTCTATCCGTTCGGCTATGGACTGAGCTACACCACCTTCGCCTACAGCGACTTAACCCTCCCGAAAAATATCATCGATGCGAACGATGCGTTGATCGCCACAGCGACGGTTACCAATACCGGGAAGTTGGAGGGCGATGAAGTTGTGGAGCTTTATCTCAGCTTCCCAAGTGTTCCTGGAGCACCGCTGCGCGCCCTGCGTGCCTTCAGGCGGGTTCATCTCAAGCCCGGTGAGTCGCAGAAAGTCAGCTTCGAATTGAAAGATCGTGATCTGAGTATGGTGACGGAAACGGGAGAACCGATCATCGCAAAAGGAGCGTATACCGTATCCATCGGCGGAGGTCAGCCGAACACCGGAGCGCCAACCGTAACTGGGTCATTTCAGGTGGTCCGTACAACCGCGCTCCCTGAGTAGGACTGCCAGGACGATTCCACGCATCGCCAGGATCAGTCCCTGGGATGAAGAGGAATAGGTGCTATGCGATTCAGATTCATTCCTAGAGGCGTCACCGCTGCCAGCATGTATTTGGCGCTGGCAGGTTTCGCTTTGGCCCAGAACACTCCAGGCATGCCGCCGTCGCAAGCGCAAGTTCCCCCAAAGCAGCCATTTATCAGCCCACTCTTCAGCGACAATATGGTTCTGCAGCGCGGCAAGAAAAACACCATCTGGGGCTGGTCAAACCCGGGCGATAAAGTTCAGGTCCGTATCGGCAACGCGATAGCCTCCGGCGTCGCCGGCGAGGATCGCCGCTGGGAAGTGGAGATCGACCCACCTCCGGTCGGTGGGCCGTACACCATGACGATCCGCGGCAGCCAGAAGATTGAGCTGAACAATGTCCTGGTGGGAGACGTGTGGCTCTGCGGAGGTCAGTCAAACATGGGCCTGCCGCTGCGCTTTGCCCGTACCGGGGTCGCGGACGCAAAAACTGCCAATTTCCCTGAGATACGATTCTTTTCCGTGGTGGGAAATCCTGCCTACCGGCACACAGATATGATCGGCGGCAAGTGGTCTGTATTGTCTCCCGATACAGCAGACTGGGTCTCTGCGGTCGGGTTCTACTTTGCCCGCAAGCTGGAGGAGGAGATGCATATTCCGCTAGGAATGGTTGTCGACAGCGTGGGCGGGACTCCAGCCGAGGCCTGGACCAGTGCTGAAGCCCTGCGCCCGCTCCATGACTTCGATGTCCCACTCGCCGAGGTCCAGAGACTTGCTGCTATCAATGCACCCCAATACGGCAACTTCATCATGCACTGGTACGACGAATACGACATCGGCCTCAAGAACAAATGGGGAAGTCCGGATTTTGACGATTCAGACTGGAAGACAGTCACGGTTCCTGGCGGCTTCGCCGAGCTGGGCGTGCCCACTGAGCCTGCTGTCGTCTGGTTCCGCAAAACTGTGGTGCTGCCCGACCCGCTGCCAGCCGGAAGAACCATGCTCTTCCTCGGATACATTGAGCGCATGGATACGGTCTATGTCAACGGAAAAGAGGTCGGTGGCAGCTCCTGGGTGGAAAATCCACGAGTCTACTTCCTGAACAGCGCGATCAAGCCTGGGCCTAATATGATCGCCATCCGCGTGTTCAAGACACAGCCCCACGGCGGATTCCTGGGTAAGCCTCAGGAACTCCATCTGACCCTCGGCGACAAGAGCACAATTTCAATCGCGGGGGAATGGAAAGCCAGGGTAAGCGTGGATGCGCGTCCGCCCATGCAACTGCCTATCGATTACGAGAACTGGCCCGTCATGCCAACGGTGCTTTACGAAGGCATGCTCCGGCCGATTGCTCCACTGGCAATCACAGGTGCCATCTGGTATCAGGGCGAGCAAAACTCCCCTCGCGGCTACCAATACAGAAGACTGCTGCCTGCGATGGTAGCCGATTGGCGAAAGCTCTTTGCGCAGGGAAATTTCCCGTTCTACATCGTAGGGCTTCCAGCATTCAAGCCTCGCAGCTCTATTCCTGTGGCAGGAGACGAGTGGGCTGAAACGCGCGAATCACAGGCTATCGCTGCTGCCACCATTCCGAACTCCTGCCTGGCCGAGACCATCGACACGGGCGATCCGGACAGCATCCACGCGCGGGATAAGCAGCCAGTCGGCGAGCGACTCGCCCTCTGCGCCCTGGCAAATCACTACGGGAAAGACGTCGTATACGCGGGGCCTACCTTCGCTTCTTTCGATAAACTCCCAGACGCGATCCGAATCCACTTCACCCATACCGACGGCGGCCTGGTGGTGAAGGGCGTGAAGCTGGAAGAATTCAGCGTCGCCGGTCAGGATAAAAAGTGGCACTGGGCCGATGCGCGCATCGAGGGCGACACGGTTGTAGTCTCCTCACCGGAAGTTCCCCATCCGCAGGAAGCCCGCTACGCCTGGCAATCGAATCCCGCAGCAACGTTGTACAACGGCGCAGGGCTCCCGGCGGTTCCCTTTCGGACCGACACATGGCCCGGCATAACGGAAAACCACAGACCATACTAATTTCCGATGAGGTTGACTCGGCTTCCATCGATCAACGTTTGGATCATGCAAATGAATATCAACTCAACTGCATTCCGCTGATCGTTTCATTCAATATCATCGCAACGACAGGATTCATGACTATGGCTCGCTTGACCGCTCCGCTTGCAACACGCTTTTCGCTACACTCCATCTTTTCATCAATAGCAATCCTGTTTCTAGCGGCTTCGTTTTCGTCGGCTCAGTCTGCAGAAGCGCAAATGCCAGGGCAGAATTTCCCTGGCCTTGCGCCAATTTCCGCAGAACAATCGGAACATGGAATTCACGCCACGATGGGATCCGAGGTGCTCGACGTCGTCGTTTGCACTGATTCCGTCATTCATGTGGTTGCCAAGGCCAACGCAGAGGTCGAGCTTTCGAAAAAGCCGTGGATGCTCGATGCAGATCAATCGTATTGCTCCGGGCAAAGCCATCCTTTTCATGGGAGGACGAAGGTGATTGACTGGAGGCATGAACCATTCAGACATTTCTTCTCCTATCGTTCGGCGGCGGCGCAGTTCTGCTGAGGTTGCG
>JAKAXU010000067.1 GCA_021816455.1 Acidobacteriota bacterium | reverse complement strand
ATGCCGCAACCTCAGCAGAGCTGCGCCGCCGACGCTTAACTGGAAAAGTGCTGACTGACTCTTTCATACCTCCAGTCAATCACCTATACGTTCCTCAGAAAATAATGGCCTTGCCCGGAGCAATACAAGCAGGATAGCCCGGCAAGGACATTCCCTGCCCTCCAACAAGACATCAAATCGCCTTTTTCGCAGCTTTGTTTCTCTCTCTGCAGTCCATCATCCCGGCCTGCAGAGACACTACGCCCCTTGTCGGACCGGCCGCTTGCGATGCTGGTAGAGATTGACCAACGCGAAGGCTGTCAGCAGCCACTCGTGGTTCTTCTTCAGGCCGCGATAGCGCACCCTGGTGGAGTGAAAGACGCGCTTCAGGATGCGGAAGACCCACTCCACTTTGGCGCGCACCCGCGATCGTGGGTCACCAGCTTGCCTGCCTTCTGCGCCTTGATCCAGTTCGACAACGTCCGCTCGACCACGCCCAGTGACCGCGCCGCTTCCGCGATGCCCCAGCCTGACTCCACCAGACGAACCGCCTCCTGCTTGAACTCGTACGTGTAAATCTTCCTCGGTATACGCTCCTTCTTCGCTGCTCCTTCGATATCTTCTCAGAGCGCTATATCAGGGACGTTTTCCGGGGGAAGCTGCAGATGGCGTTCGGACTTCTCTGGGCGCAACGAATCTTCCATCGCTTTTCGATAGCCTCCGAAGTAGATGGAATACATGACAGCGAGTGCGCAGCCTACCCCGAATCCAAATCCAAAGAAGAATCCGATGGCGATACTGATGGCGAGAGAATCCATTTCAAGCTCCAATGTCGGCGGGGCGAATGGTTCGCAGAATGCCGCTGATAATAGCAGCCGGACTGGGCGGACAGCCCATCACGATATAGTTCACAGGAATAATGTTGGCTACGCCACCCCTGCTGGCGTAACTCGTGCCGAATACCCCACCGCAAGCTCCGCAATCCCCTACAGCAACCACGAACCTGGGATCGGGCATTGCGTTGTAGGTCCGCTTGAGAGCTTCCTCCATATTTACGGAAACCGGGCCTGTGACCAGCAATAGGTCCGCATGACGCGGACTGGCAACGAATTTAATCCCTGCTCCTTCCAGGTTGTAATAAGGATTATTGAGCGCCTGAATTTCCAACTCGCAGCCATTGCAGGAACCCGCATCAACATGACGAATGCAAAGCGCACGTCCGAGAATCTGCAATAGCTCCTTCTGCAATGTTTTGAGAGCGGGCGCAGTCTGCTGAGGAGCCGGTAGAGGCTCAGTCAACAGGCCGGTTTGCAGCATATGTGAAAGCGTGTTCCACATGGTCGTATCACCCGTCCTGTCCGCTATAGGACAAATTGAAGGATTTGTTGATGAGGGGGAAGTCTGGGACGATGTTGCCGAGGATCGCGTACTCGATCAACGGCCAGTTCTGCCAGGACGGATCGTGTGCATGGCAGCGCCGGATGCCACCGCTCGGACCAGTTTCGAGCGCGATCATCACCGGACCACGCCATCCTTCCACAAGGCCGACCCCGAGAACGCCTGAAGTAGCCACGGGAACTGAGGTACGGATAGCATCTTTAGGAGGTTCAGAAAGAAACAAACGGCAGAGTCGAAGGGATTCGAGAATTTCATCGAAGCGTACTTGCACACGCGCGGCCACGTCGCCACCAGTCTGCACAACAAGCTTGGGAGCGAGGAGGTCATATGGTGCCCACGGATGGTCTACACGCAGGTCGCAGGCAATGCCCGAGGCTCGCGCAACTAAGCCAATTGCACCGAGCTTTTCGGCTGTTGCCTGCTCTAACCTTCCAGCCTCACGGAAGCGATCTTGCAGTCCTGCGTGCTCATCATAGATGGAGCGCATCTGAGACACAGATGGCTCCATTGCGTCGTACAGGTCGAGCAGAAGGCGACGCGCATCCGGAGTCATATCGAACGCGACGCCGCCGGGGACCACATAATCCATGAGATAGCGTGCGCCAAAGGCCACGATGTTCGCACGGAGTAACTCCTCTTTCAGTCGCGAGAATTGCGTAAGGCCGAAGGCGAAACCTGCGTCGTTTCCCAACGCGCCGAGATCACCCAGGTGGTTCGCCAGACGCTCCTGTTCCAGTGCCAAGGCACGCAGAATGATTGCTCGCGCAGGGCAGACGGTCTGGGTGAGGGACTCCAGAGCAGCGCAGTATGCCCAGGAAAACGCGACTGCGGAATCCCCGGAGACGCGAGCGGCTAATCGATGACCGTTTTGCTGTGAAGAATTCTCAAAGAGTTTCGCAACCCCTTTATGCGTGTAGCCGAGACGCTCCTCCAACCGCAAGACCTTTTCGCCCACGACGGTGAAGCGAAAATGCCCCGGTTCGATGGTGCCTGCATGGACAGGGCCGACGGCGATCTCATGCACCCCATCACCCTCCACCGGGACGAAGGGATACGGTGCGGATTCGACGGGATATTGCTGACTGCCATCGACGTCCCGTCGCAGTGGAAAGAGTGATTCCGGCCAGCCGCCGTGACGCAGCCAGCCGCGCGTGTCCGCTTCGTCCGTTGAGATGCCGAGTAAATCAGCGACAGCGCGCTGCATACGCAACGCTGCCGGGTAAAAACCTGCAATACCAGGATACGAAGGCGAAGCGGAATCTTCTATGAAGTGCTCCACCACCATCACGGTGTTGGGTATAAGATACGCCGCATAGATGCGAAAGCCGCCATCGCGATCCCGATCATCTGCACCCCAAAGAGTAAGAAAGCGCGCGTTGGATTTGCGGAAACTTTCTGCTGTCTGGAACCATTGCACACGGTCCACTCGCAAACGGCGTGTCGGTATATTCGCAGGCAACCTTGGGGCTTGAAATTCCATGAAGTTCGTTGCCATCCTCACCCTCCTATCAGCCGCGCTGCGGCTCGATACCACTCTGCCAAGGCAAACGGCATGTAGACGCCCAGCATCAGCACTATTGCGAGATGAATGAAGACCGGAACCAGAGCTGGGGAATGCGGTAAGGGCGGCGCATCGCATTCCCCGAAGACCATCGGCTGAACTTTGCGGAAGATGGCCGCGAAAGCGACGCCGAGCGCAATTAAAAGAAATGGCGTGGTCCAGGGATGTTCCCGCATGGCGGTAGTTAGAATTAGAAACTCGCTGGCAAAGACCCCGAACGGTGGCATACCGAGAATGGCGAGCGATCCCAGCATCAGTCCCCATCCAATCGTTGGACTGATGCTCACCAGACCACGAATCCCGTCCATCTGCTGTGTATGGGCGGCCTGCGAGGCATGTCCGGCGGCAAAGAAGATTGACGATTTGGTGAGCGAGTGGACCGTCATATGCAGCAAGGCAGCAAAGCTTGCAATCGGCCCGCCAAGTCCAAACGCAAATGTGATGATGCCCATGTGTTCGATGGAGGAGTAGCCGAATAGCCGCTTTATGTCGCGCTGCCTCCATAAAAAGAACGCGCCAAGTACCGCGGAAAGTAAGCCGAAGGTCATGAGCATTCGTCCGGGAAGATACGAGCCGATCGATCCTTCGACCAGCACCTTACAGCGGATGACCGCGTAGAGCGCGACATTTAATAGCAAGCCGGAGAGTACAGCAGATACAGGCGTCGGACCTTCTGCATGGGCATCCGGCAACCAGTTGTGGAGTGGGGCCAGGCCGACTTTCGTCCCGTAGCCAACCAATAGGAAGACAAAGGCCAGTCCCAGCACCCGGGGTTCGAGCTGCCCCTTCACCGCATTGAGGTGAGTCCACAACAATGCCGTCATACCTTGGCGACCCAGAACATGCTCTGCTGCAAAATACAGCAGGATAGTGCCAAAGAGTGCCTGTGCGATGCCGACGCCACAGAGGATGAAATATTTCCACGCTGCTTCCAGGCTGGCGCGTGTACGGTAAAGCGAAACCAAAAGCACCGTCGATAGCGTAGCGGCTTCCATCGCTACCCAGAGCAGGCCCATATTGTTGGTCAGTAGTGCCAGAAACATGGCCCCCATAAACAGTTGATACATGCTGTGATAGAGACGCAGACGTTGTGGGCTGAGACGACCTCGTTGCTCTTCGATGCGCATATAAGGCCGTGAAAAGAGCGCGGTTGTGAACCCCACGAAAGCTGTTAGTGCGACCAGGAAGACGTTGAATGAATCGACAAATAACTGCTCATGCAAAGCCAGCAGCGACCCGTGTCGGAGGACACGCAGGACAAGAAATGTGACCGCAATCAGCGTTGCAAAACTCATGCCTGCATTCAGTTCGGCGGCGTAGCGACGCGCTCCAAACAGAGCTAGCAGGAGTGCTCCCAGCAACGGCAAGCCAAGAACGACGAGTATGACCACTTCAATCCTCTTTCAGTGCTTCCATGTTGCTGAGATCGAGACTGTCGAACTGTTCTCGAATCTGGAAGAAAAATATCCCCAGGATGAAAAATCCGACCAAAAGGTCGAGCGCGATACCCAGCTCGATGACCATGGGCATACCGTAGGTCGCACTGGTGGCGGCAAAGAACAAACCATTCTCCATCGCTAGAAACCCAATCACCTGAGTAATCGCTTTACGTCGAGTAATCATCATCAAAAAGGCAAGGAAGATGACGGCGAGCGCGATACCGATGGTGTTGCGCGTGATCGTTGTAGCCATTCGGCTGATAGGTTGTGCCAGCCCGAAAGCGAAGATGACCAGGCCCAGACCGACCAGCATGGTCGTGGGGATATTGACGAGCGGTTCACTGTCCCATTGCGCGCCCAGACGCTGGATCAGGCGATGGAGAATCCACGGCAAGGCAATCACTTTCAGCAGCAGCGTCAATGCGGCTGAGAAGTAGAGTTCCGTAAGCCCAGCGCTATAAGCCACGAGAAGAGTGGAGATAAAGAGAACAGAGCCTTGCCATGCAAAGAGGGTAATCAACCGCTGCGTGCGCCGTCGTGAGAGCATGGCAAAGGAGATCAATAGCAGACTTGCGGCCAGCAGTTTCAACAATTCGACGATCATGTGGGACGAATGCATTTTCTTTAAGCTCCCAGCAGAAGATGAACCAGCAAACCCAGCACGGCAAGCAGGAAAGCCGTCGCCAGATATTCCGGGGCGCGAAAAATGCGCAACTTGGCCGATAGAGATTCAATCAGCGCCAATGCAGCTCCGGCCACGATCAGCTTTATCAGCAGTGCGATGACGGCGACTCCCAACGTAAGGGCACCATCCGCACCGCGGGCTGCTATGCCCCAAGGCAGAAAGAGCGCGAAGCCGATGCATGCGTAGTTGAAGAGTTTTAAGTCAGAAGACCATTCCACCAATGCAAGATGACGCGCCGAATATTCGAGTACCATCGCTTCATGGATCATGGTCAGCTCTAAATGGGTTGCAGGGTTGTCGATGGGAATGCGTGCGTTCTCCGCCAGCAAGACCATCAGAAAGGCAACCGCCGCGAAGACCAGGCTGGGATCAATGAGGAACGGATGTGCAGTCGATGCCTCGACGACACTTGGCAGAGCTGTGCTTCCAGACAGCAGAAACGCATTGAACAGAACCATCAGCAGAGCAGGTTCCGCGAGAAAGCCGATCATCATGTCGCGGCGTGCGCCCATCGAGCCGAACGCGGTGCCAATGTCCATCGCCGCCAGCGACAGGAAGACGCGCGCCGTAGCAAATAGACCGATCAGCGCAATCGCATCGGCCACGCGCGCGAAAGGCAAATCGGTCGCAACGGACGGAATAATGGCTGCGGCCAGCACCATTGTCCCAAACAAAATATAAGGGGTCATGCGAAACAGTGGAGAGGCGTCTGTGGCGAGCGCGACATCTTTATGAAACAGCTTGCGCAACATGCGATAGGGTTGCGTCAGTGGAGGTGCGGACCGATTCTGAAGCCACGCACGGCATTGCGCGATCCATCCGGCAAACAGTGGTGCGATCGCGATGGCAAGCAGCACTTCGCCGAACTGACGAACCATCGTGAGCGCGCTCATCGGACAAACACCAGCAATGCAATCAGCGTGAGAAAACTGTAGAGCAGATAGATGGCCAGCCGCCCCCCTTGCAGAAGGCCAATCCAGTCCGCCAGCCGCTGTACGTAGCGCGCGATTGGCAGATAGAGTGCCCGCCAAAGGCGGTCCTCAATATGGATCCGGTAATGGGGCGTGGTATCGGTAGGTGCGGGAAGTTCGCGCTCCATGCGAAAGAACGGACCAAACATATGTCGGATCGGTTGACCGAAGCCTTCCGCAGTGTCCTGCATCCGTGAGGTCTGCCATGGATAGCCGCAATCCCAGGAAGCGGTCCGCCGAATGCGTCCATGAGCCAAGGCGCGCACCATCACAAAAGTAATGCCCACGACTCCGACAATTCCCGTCAGCAGTATCAGTCCGCTGTAGGACGCCTGCTTTGATGCGATTGGAGCAATCCACCAGAAAGGAGAGCTGAGGTTCACGGCCTGCCCCAGGAGTGCACCTGTAACGGCACCCGCAACTCGGAGCGCAAGCTGTGGCATGACTCCAATCGCAATACATCCGAGCGCCAGCCACGCCAGTCCGAGGCGCTCCATCCAGTCAGCATCGTGCGCATGGACAAGGGAAGGCTCTCGATGCTGACCAAGAAAAATTACGCCATAGAACTTCACCATCACGTAGGCAGCCAAAGCAACTGTCAGCGCCAATAGAGCTGCGCACAGCGGAATCAGCATATTGAGAAAAGCGTGGGGTATCTGCGGGGTAAAGAGAAACGACTGCAACAGCAGCCACTCGGAAACGAAGCCGTTGAGCGGCGGCAACCCGGCAATCGCAAGAGTGCCGATAAGCGCCAATGTGGCGACCCACGGCATGCGCCGGATCAATCCTCCAAGTTTGCCCAAGCTGCGCTGGTTGGTTGCGTGCAGCACGGAACCCGTAGCGAGAAAAAGCAGACTCTTGAAAAATGCATGGTTGAGCGAATGAATCAAGGCAGCGGTGAGCGCCAGTGCCGCAAACAGGGGCAAGCCGCATGCCGCAAACAAAATTGCAAGGCCGATGCCAGTAAAAATAATGCCGATATTCTCAATTGACGAATAAGCCAGCAAGCGTTTCATGTCGGTCTGCACCGCAGCAAAGATCGCTCCGAAGAGGGCCGAGAATAACCCGACACCGAGGACCAGTACTCCCCACCACCAGTAGCGAATGTGCAGCAGGTCGAAGGTGATACGCAACATGCCGTAAATTGCCGTTTTGAGCATTAACCCGCTCATCAATGCCGATACCGGAGAAGGTGCCGCCGGATGCGCTTCCGGCAGCCAGGCGTGCAGCGGAACTAACCCGGCCTTGGCCCCGAAGCCAATCAGCGCTAGCAGGAAGGCAGCGCTGGCCCAGAACGGTGTCAGCAGAGCGCCGCGCATCGCATCGAAAGTGAATTGCCAACGTCCACCCTGCAGCACGCCAAAACTTAGCAGTATGCAGAGTGCTCCTATATGCGCCATAAGGAGGTACAGGAAACCGGCACGGCGAATCTCCGGTATGCGATGTTGAGAAGTCACCAGGAAATAGGAACTGAGTGCCATTGTCTCCCACGCGACCATGAAGAAGTAGGCATCGTCCGCAAGGATGACAAGGGCCATGCTCGCGAGGAATACGTGATACTGCAGGCAATGCAGTCCAGGGGCTGTTCCTTGCCCTGAGCGAAAATATCCGACAGCGAAGGTTGAAATGCCCGCTCCAGCCAATCCCAGCAGTAACAGAAAAAAAGCCGCCAAGGGGTCGAGTCTTGCGTGGAAAGGCAGGTCGGGGAGTCCCAACGGCAGCGTCATGACTTCGGGTGCGTGACTGGATACCAGAAAGTGCGCCGCGACCGCTCCCAATGCAAAACAAGTGATAGCTCCAAGTGGAAAGACCACCCGTGCGACGAATCTCACGCTATGCGGGCGCAGCAAGCCAATCAACCCCAAACCAATCCAGACTGCGACCAACAACAGCAGTAACGGAAGACCGCGGGCGATCAGAGCTGCGTCAAAATGTGCAATGGGTAACAACTTTCAGGCTTCTCCGTTTGAGAAATACGGTTGGAATTTGCTCTCATCGCCCCGACCGAAGGACGCTGTCGTCCATCTCATCCAACAGTTCCATGGTGTCTTTCAGGTGCTTCTGAAAATAGCGGCGCATCAGAGCGAGCACTTTACTGATAATGGGATCGCGCATCGAATAAAAGACCTGATTCCCGGCTTTGCGGTTTACAACTAGTTGTTTTGCTCGAAGCACTGCAAGGTGCTGAGAGATGTTTGCCTGTTCCATCCCGAGCTTTTCCATCAGTTCGCCGGCAGAAAGTTCCCGCCCCTCCAGCAGTTCCATAATCGCGATCCGCGTTGGATGAGCAAGGGCCTGAAAGATGTCGGCTTTGAAACGGTGTAATGAGTCTGGCATGATGCTCTACTCGTTAATCGGAATATTCGATCCTTCGAATATATTATGCCATACTATCCGTGAAGGCAATTGGGGTTTATGTGTGCGAAGTGAATTGCCGGAGCCCGAAACGATGTATGCCAGACGTGGTAAAGGGGAGTATGGGGGAGATCGATCTGGTCATGCGGCAGATTGCTCTGCCTCCGTTTTCCGGATATAGATGCGGCCCATCACTACTGTGATTTTGAGCGTATACGCGCATTCAATCAGCATGGAACAAGTAAATGCTCACAAGCTGAGTTCAGCAGCGCAGCATGAGCGCAGACAGCAAGTGATCCGTGCGCTATCAGCGCGGAAGGTCGATAAGAAGCGGCCACAGCCTGACCGCTGGAGCAAGAAGCGCAGATTCAGAGCCTGATCTGGGACAAGCGGACGGAGTAACTCAAGCTCGATTTTACCTGGCTTGCAGGCTGCCATTGGAACGGCATTGCGCACACTATGTTTATACTGAGTCTGGCTTGATTTGATATCTCGCTCCCGGCGGACGGGTAAGCGCCGGCCTGACAAAACCGATGAAGACCTATATGGGACAACGTAAGCGATTCTCACTGAAGAAACACCTTCCCCTGATACACGAAGACTTTTCTGGAGTGCATCAACGCAATCTCTACAAGTGGCTGATCCTCGCGCCGATGCTCGGAGTGGTCACGGGACTGACGGTTACCGCAGTGGCCGTGCTGATCCTGAAGAAGATATGGCCGGCGGTGCTGGGTTATTACCTGCACCATCACTGGGCTATTATTCCTGGACTGGTGTTGGGATGCGCAGTGACGGGGCTGATTATGCAGCACCTGACGCCAAATCCGAATGAGCACTCGACGGAAGAGATCATTCAGTCCTATCACGAGCATGACGGAGCCGTGGATATGCGCTCGTTTCCGCAGAAGCTGCTGGCGGCGGTGACGACGGTAGGCTTTGGCGGAAGCGCGGCGTTGGAAGGGCCGAGTATCTATGGCGGCGCGGCACTGGGATCGTGGATGTGGGAGAAGCTGCGGCGTTTTCCGCGCTTTCACTTGAAAGAGCGAGACCGTCGGATCATGTTGATCTGCGGAGCTGCGGCAGGAATGGCGGCGGTCTTTCGTGCACCGTTTACAGGGATCGTCTTTGCGCTGGAGATGCCATACAAGGACGATCTGGCGCATGAGGCTCTACTGCCGTCGCTGATTGCCGCGGTGGTCTCGTATCTGACGCTCGGAAACTTCTTTCGCAGCGGGCCACTCTTCAATTTTGTGGTGAGCGCCGAGTACCGTACTTCAGACCTGTTGTGGTCGATGCTGCTGGGAGCGATGATCGGGTTGGTCTCAATGGCGTTTGTAATTACCTTCCGACGGGTACGCATGAGGGTAGTGCGATGGAGCTGGCCGCACTGGATCAAACTGGCGATCGGCGGACTGCTGACGGGCGTCTGCGGACTGCTGTTTCTGCAGGCATATCCGGGGACGTTGGTGCCGCTGGGGCCGAATTACGAAGCAGTACAGGCAATACTGACGACGGCGCACAGCTCGCGCGAGCTGCTGCTGTTTGCTGTTCTGAAGCTGGGCGCGACGCTCGCAACGCTGGGCGCGGGCGGAGTAAGCGCGATGTTTGTACCGCTCTTCCTTACCGGAGGCGGACTGGGAATCGCGTTTGCGCAGTCGGTGGTGCATTCGTCGGCATTGGGATTGTACGCGGCGGTGGGAATGGCCGCGTTTATCTCGGCTGGATACAAGACGCCTCTGGCTGCGGTTGTCTTTGTGGCAGAGGCGACGGGTGGCCATGGATTTATCATTCCGGCACTGATCGGCGCGGCGGTGGCGTATGCAGTTTCCGGCGATGCATCGGTCTCCGGAGACCAGCGCGTGTATGGCGTCCGCGGCTGATGCCGCGGGGCAATTGAGCACGAGCCGGGCGGTTCTGTTTGATGCAGCGGAGCGAATGCGCAGAACTTCTCGCATTGCGCATTCGCTTTCGTCTAGACTAAAAGAGAGATGGAAAGTGCTGTTGTCGCTGAACTTCCCCTGACTCACCGCATTGGAAACAGGATCGGATCGCATTGGCGCACGATGCTGGCCAACCGCGAGGATCAAGTCTTTCTGCTGCTTTCGCTGGTGATTGGCGCGCTGGTGGGGCTGGTGGTCGTGGCCATGATCGTGCTGACCGAGCGGCTGGGCATGCGACTCTATCCAGTGGGCAGTGCGGCCTGGCGGCGTGTGCTGTTCCCGATTGGCGGATCGCTGGTGCTGGGCTTTCTGCTGGTCCGATTCTTCCCTTTTGCGCGCGGCACGGCGATCCCGCAGACCAAGGCAGCCGTGCAGATGCGAGGCGGGTACATCTCGCTGCGCACCGTGCTGGTAAAGTTTTTCTGCACGGCGGCGTCCCTGGCCTGCGGCATTCCGCTGGGGCCGGAAGGACCGTCCGCGCAGATTGGCGCTGGCGTGGCTTCCGTGATGGGGCGACGACTTGGGCTGAAGCCGGAAAAGGTGCGGGCATTGCTTCCGGTCGGCGCGGCAGCGGCGATTGCTGCGGCCTTCAACACGCCGATGGCGGCGGTACTCTTTGCGCTGGAAGAGATCATGGGAGATTTGAACGCGCCGATCCTGGGATCGGTGGTGCTGGCCTCGGCGACCTCGTGGATGATCCTGCGGCTGGTGCTGGGAAACAATCCACTCTTCCATGTGCCGCGGTATTCGCTGGTGCACTCCAGCGAGTTTGCCATCTATGCTCTGCTGGGTATCGTGGGCGGGGTGGTTTCTGCCGCCTTTACGCGCTTTCTGCTGTATCTCCGGGTTCAGTTCCTGGCGCTGCCAAAGAAGACAGTTTGGTGGCATCCAGTGGTGGGCGGCGTGGTGGCCGGGCTGATGGGCTGGGCAGTGCCGCAGACGCTGGGCGTCGGTTACGGATACATCGGCGACGCACTGAACGGACACATGGTGCTGAAGATCATGCTGCTGCTGGTACTGCTGAAGTTCTTTGCTGTGACCATCGCGTATGCATCCGGCAACGTGGGCGGAATTCTGGGACCGGTGATCTTTCTGGGTGCTATGGTGGGCGGGTCAGTGGGCAGTATCGCGCACCTGCTGCTGCCGGGGCAGACTGCAACGGTCGGCGCGTACGCGCTGGTGGGGATGGGTGCACTGTTCGCCGGAATTATTCGCGCTCCGATGACCTCGGTGGTGATGATCTTTGAGCTGACACGGGACTATGAAGTAATTGTGCCGCTGATGATCGCCAATCTGTTGAGCCTGTTCATTGCGACGTGGCTGCAGAAGATGCCGATCTATGAGGGACTGGCGCAACTGGAGGGGATTCATTTACCAAAACATGGACAGGAGCGCGAGGAGAATTCGCATGGTAAATGCGTCTCTGCGGTAGTGCGGCGCGCGACCGAGACGCTGGACTCGGAAGTAACCGTTTCTGCAGCGCTGGAACAGGTGGCGTCGGAGCACCTCCGAAACTGGCCGGTGGTGCGCGGCGAATCGGAGCTGGTCGGGATTATGACGCGAGAGACACTGGAAGCGGCTGCGGCGCGCGGAGACGGAATGCTGCCGCTGCACAAGCTGCTGCCGTCGCATGAATTTCCGCATGTACATCCGGACCACCCGCTCTATGTGGCTCTGGAGCGCATGAGCCGGTCGGGGATGAGTTTGCTGCCGGTGATGGAGCGGGACGATGCCAACCACCTGACCGGAGTGGTGACGATGCACGACGTGTTGGCGGCCTATGGCGTGGCCGACAGCACAGCGCTGTAAACGCATCTCGCGCGAGCCAACTGCGTTGAGTTAGTATTCTGATTGCGGCGGGCGGGGGTGGTCAGTGCAGAATTACAAACATCTTCTGGTGACCGTATTTCAGGGTGTGCAGACGATTACACTCAACCGGCCAGAGAAACGCAATGCGCTGTGTCCACTGCTGATGGACGAGCTGGTGGCGGCGCTGGATGAGGCTGTGGAGTGCGACTGCGGCGTGGTGGTGCTGGCGGCTAATGGCTCGGCCTTCTGCTCCGGACTGGACATGGATAACATGGCCACGATGCACGCGCAGACTGTGCTGGAAGCGCGGCAGGACTCGGAGCGGATGGCTCGACTGCTGCGCAGACTGTATGCGTTCCCCAAACCGATCATCGCCGCTGTGAACGGGCCGGCAATCGCCAGCGGAATGGCGCTCGCAACGCTCTGCGATTTTACCTATGCGTCGCCGGAGGCGAGGTTTGGATACACGGAGGTGCGCCTTGGCTATATTCCGGCGATCGTCGCCACCTTCCTCATGCGTCAGATGGGCGAGAAACGCACGCGCGAACTGCTGCTGAGCGGACGCATCCTGAAGGCCGATGAGGCGATGCGCCTGGGAGTGGTGACGCGGCTGGTGCCCAGCGGCGAGCTGAAGGCCGAGGTGACCGCGTTAGCGCGGTTACTACTTCTGAACAGTGCTCAGGCAATGCACAGAGTGAAAGACCTGATGACGCAGCGCGCGGCAGAAAGTCTGGATGCAGAGATCGAAGCCGCGATTGAAGCCAACGCCGAACAGCTCTCTTCGGAGGATTTTCGCGAAGGGGTAAGGGCATTCTTTGAACGGCGCAAGCCGGAGTGGCCGAGCCGTCACGCACAGGTAAGGTGAAGGTCGCCGGAAGGCGAAGAAAAAACCATAGGATTCTCGTCATGCCAATAATACGAGCTTCCTATGATTTCCGTAATCGGGTAGTGCTTCAGCGGTTCCCGAACAGGATTTTCTTGGCGGGCACTCGCCATGTTGTCATACTTTACTCCATAACATGTGTAGGTGCTCTTCTTACCCTTGACGCGTTCTTTGCGGTAAGGGTGGGTTCACCGATCCCTTCCTGATGGTATTCCACAAGCTTCTCGTCGACGCGCGGTCTATGCGGATTCGATCTCGACCGTTCTTCGCTTTCCCGTGGCGAAGTGGGCGGAGCGGAAAGACAAAACAAGACAAATGCGCGTGGTTGGGCAATGCACGCTTCCTACTGACCGGCTGCCGGAGTGGTTTTCTCCGCGCCGGTTCTATCCGGCTGCGGAGTCTTCGTCAATAGCGCCAACTCGTCAGGTCTGCGCCCGTGGGAGCCGTCTCCGCAATACGTTTCATGATCTTCGGCAGGTACATCGTTTCGTAATGCAATCGGCTGTAGGCATTCGGCAGCGTCGGATCGCCATTCCAGCAGTGCTCCGCGCGCGGCCCGTATTGAACCTCAGCATGCGCGGGCGGATTGGCCGTGTCGAGAAAATCCTGCAAAAGGTACACCGCATCATTCAGCATGTAGGTATCGTCCGAGCCTACATAGACATGCAGCTTCCCAGCGTTATGCGAAGCTTCGCATAACGCTGGTTATGGAAAGCCGGATGTTATGAAAAGCGCAGCATAAAAGTCATTGCGATAAATGCGCTTGTGAATGGCTTTCTTTACATAATCCTCCAGACTGTATTTGGCCAACCGAGGCCAAATGCA
>JAKAXU010000100.1 GCA_021816455.1 Acidobacteriota bacterium | reverse complement strand
TGAATGAGGCCAAACAGAAGCTCTTTAAGACGATCTTTGAACAGGAACACCGGGTTGCCTGACCCTGGCCTCCAGGGACGCGTCAACAGACCCTCGTTCAGTATCATTTAAGGATTGGAAAATACTCGAACACCACCAACCCTTCCGACATCTGGGCCAACCACAGCTACTGGTGCGGCGTCAACCGTGCCGAGCCCGAAGAGTTTGTGATCAACACGGTCATCTTCCTCAAATTGGCAATTCGAACTACTCATTGAGGATCTCCTTGTTGGATGCAAGCGTCTCATCGGTCTCGTGTCGCCGCCGGTCAAACCATAAAGGCTGGTTGGGCGATGACGACCGGGCTCACCACGTCTCGAATTTCACTAAGTCCTGCAACGAGCAGATCGTACTGTTCGGTGCGCCGCCCTTGATCCCATATGATCGGCAGCACTTTGCGGTATGGACTGCCGCGTTTCAGGTAGAGGCTGACGTCTTCACCAATCTCCGAAATCAGGTCCTGCGGCGTGCTCTTCTCCCGCCAATACTTGACCTCTATCACTAAGTGCAGCGACGGGATCACCAGGTCAGCCCGCGGCTTCTTCTGTCCCACCGAGGCGAGCCACTCTTCGTCACGCATGTCTGGCAACACCGGAGCGAGCAACGCGCACAGAAGATTCTGAAAATGGTATTCGTTTTCCACAGCCCACTTCTGCGCTGTCGAGTTCGGCGTCTTCTTCTGATCTTCCCAGGTCCATCGGCGCAATCCAGACGGGAGCCGGCGAAGGAG
The DNA here is from genome assembly GCA_021816455.1 of Acidobacteriota bacterium. Classification (GTDB taxonomy): domain Bacteria; phylum Acidobacteriota; class Terriglobia; order Terriglobales; family Acidobacteriaceae; genus Acidicapsa. The sequence continues at coordinate 2,634 of JAKAXU010000100.1, read as the reverse complement.
GAGGCTCACATCTTCCAGATTCGGTGCACGCAAATCTATGTGAGACGCGCCCTGCGCAAGGAAGCGAAAAGCCGCGAGGTCCAAGGCCGCCTGCTCAGGATCGTCGTAGACAACGGACTTGATGCGGCCAAGCAACTGCGACGCAAAGTCGTTGTCGGCCACCGGCAAAGATCTCGCCAATCCACGTGCCACGTAGATAGCCGCACACGCGCTGGTGGGCACCGTTTGCAACTCGCCGTCCAATCCCAACTCGGATCGCATCTTGATCATGGACAACAGTTCTTGGCGCCATCCAACTTCCGCAGGCAGGAGCGGTTGCAGCCTAGCAAGGAGCGATGCGAACCATGTTCCAAACTTCTGCCACCGCTCGCTATCGGCAATCGCAATCAAACCGACCAGGACGCCGGTGTGCGCCAACGGTTGCATCAGGCTGACCAGGGCCGTCTGCGAACCGCCGCTACGCCCCATCAGCCAATCCACTCCTTGCGCAAACGATTCGCGGCATGCGGCACTCAAGATCGGATCGATGCCCAACAAGAATCCCAAGGCCGCAACGGCATGAATTGACCGGCCGCCGCCCGCGATCTCCTCGCATAGCTCCCGCGCCATCGGCTCGCTTTGTTCAGCGGAAACATTCTCGGCGAGCACCCAATGATAGAAAGCGATTGAAAGCGGGCCTGCACTCGTCAATGTTTGGGCCTGGCCCGCTACGGCATGCAGCGCCTCGTGCAGGATCGGGTTGCCGCCGGTCACAGAAACCACCTCGTTGTTCCGATCTTGCCAAGCATCACGCTAGGACTCCACCGGTTACCCAAGCGATCCAGTCGACCTAAGAGGCCCGCGACGAGGTCGGAGTAGTAGATGGTGACAGGCATCGCAGCCGGCAGGAAGCTGCGCCAGGAATGGTTCGAAAACCAGTAGACCTGCTTCGTGAGATAGATGATGTCCGTGAACGTCGAATCACGATGCAAAGTCAACAGCAATGGCTTGGGCAACCCGTCCGTCGGTCGCTTGAGTTGCTGAGGCCCAGTTAGGGTCAACAAAGTCTCATTGTCGCCAACCTCCGCATAGAGGCCCCGTATCGGTGTTTTCTCTCCCCTTCCTTTTGTTCCGACAGAATCGTCGTCGAACAGGAGGTAGGGGTGGTCTTGCTTGACATGCAAGAACGCGAACTGCAGATCGAATTCCGAGAATTCTTTGAGTGCCGCCTTGACGGACTCGATCTCCGTGTTACGCATGGGTTTGAATGCGTGCACGATCACCCGCACGGAATCGCCCTTGATCCAGTTCATTTCGCTGCGCACGCGCTGGAGCGTTGCCTGCAACGAATCGGTCAGCGCCTCACCGTACTTCGCCATCGGCACGGCATTCGACAAGTTGGACAGCAGATAGCCGCCATCACCGCGGAAGACGCTGGTGATACCGACGATCCTTTCCTTCCTCGAGAACCGTGACTCGCCTATCGCCGCGCTACCCAGGCCAATGACCACTTCGTGCGCGATCCCCTTGTCCGATTTGATCAACCAGGGAATGCCGCCGAGCTTGGCATAGACGGCGAGTGCGAGATTGCTGAGTGTGTAAGACAGATTGCCGGGTGCCATCGCAAAGGTCTCGAAGGCGATGAACTGCGTGGGAATCTGGTTGGAAAGAAACGCCGCTTTGGCTACCAAATAGGGGTTGCGTTGTGGCGGCAACTGTCGCGAATCTCTCTCGGTCTGCACCAGTGCCAGGTGCCAGGGGGTCCCTTCGGCGCCCATACGCACAGCCTTGGAAGCAGCCGTGTGGTACGCGTCTGCTGTGAAGCTGTCAGCTTCCACGAATGTCAGCGTGATGTCCTGCAGACCGTAGATTCCGAGAAATCCTCTACCGAATGGCAGCGAATTGCCGTCGACCGTCAACCCGTCCCGGAACTTCCTGAGGAATAGTTCGAATTGCCCGCGTCGCGACCGATCACAGACCACACAGACGTTCGGCCGCGTCGGCGTGAACACATGCCTGCTGTAAGGCCCGAACTTTGTCAGTCCTACCGCCGCACGCGTCTCTGACTTGAGCGTGCCGGCATCGAACACGTAGGTCGGTGTGCTGGCTTCCGCGAAACGCGGAAACACCGTGCTATTTTTTTCGCTAATCAGGCCACCGATGCCGACACTCAGCCCTTCTTGCAACTCGACGGCACCCAAGCCCCGCACCCAGTCCGAAATCCGGACGATGTGCTCCATCCGGGCACGCCCCCTGCTGTTCTCGAACACGATCTCAGGCTCTATCCGACTTTCCCCACGGTATCGGCTTGATAATCAGGCAGGTCTGATGGGTGTGGCGGTGTAAACGAGCCAGGGTTGGATAGGCGTTAGGTGGGGTGATATCTGTCGGGGCGTACAAGGGCTTGCAATGGAGGGTAAACACGGGTCTCCTCTCAGTTGTTGACGACTAATCGACAAAGAGAGGAAACCCAGAGCCGCCTGACGTTGCTGGCGAAAATACTACGCCTGAAAGACCTAAAAATCACTGCCTTCTCATTTAAACAACGCGATACGGAACTCCATCTCTGGGTCAAGCCCTTCAAAAACGGCTGCCGCTGCCCGGTGTGTGAGCGCCGCTGCCCCATCGTGCGCCAGGCCCAGGAGGCCCGATCCT
>JAKAXU010000066.1 GCA_021816455.1 Acidobacteriota bacterium | reverse complement strand
TCCACAAGACGTACCGCCTCCTGCTTGAACTCGTACGTGTATGCCTTCCTCGGTAATCGCTCCATCTTCGCTCCTTCGCTATCTTCTCAGAGCGCTATATGAGGGACGTTTTCCGGGGGCAAGGTCAAAATGCGTCGGCCCTGGGCATTTTTGCGGGTATCACTCCGGCGCAGTCTGCGTAGCACTTGGCACGCTCGTTGGGGCGGTATTTGGTATTCTGTGAGACGAGTTTTCACGCTTCGGTGGGCCGATGAGTTCCCTTTGCCAACTTCAGCGTTCGTGACGGAAGGGATGCTTCGCCGGATGCTTGTAACGCTTCCCATATTCGCTTGTGTTGTCTGGGATCTGATGCGCCCCGCTACGTCATTATTGTGGCCGATCTTCATCGCCGCCTGCGTTCTCACTTATCTGCTGACGGCTAGACTTGGTAACCTCTTTCCCGCATTCGCGGCGGACGAGGAAGATACCTTCAAGGAAGGTGAGGCCCTTGGTGGTTGACGATAACGACATGAAAACAACTCAAGCATCGCCAAGAAGCCGTTCGAACGATCCCGGCCTCTGGGCTTTCTGTTTGCTAACCTCAAAGCTGATTCACAAGTTGAAGAGTCTGCTCCTGGCTCGCACGTTCAATGCTCCTGGTCTATATCTCGGTCGAGGATGTGTCGTCCGGGGAGCAAATTACATAACCTTTGGGCGAGATATCCACGCCCACGGTTCCCTTTGGCTCGAAGCCGTGAGTCGCTACAACGGCCAGGTATTTATGCCACACATCACAATCGAGGACGGTGTCTCCTTCTCAGAGGGCGTGCATATCACCTGTATCGACAGCATCATTCTGCGCGCAGGCACACTCATGGGCAGCCACGTCTACATTTCAGATCATAATCATGGAACCTACAAGGGGGACGTTCAGAGTCTGCCATCCGAGCCCCCCACGAAGAGAACGCTTGGCGGAGGCGGTCCAGTTATAATCGGAGAGAGGGTATGGATTGGCGACAACGCAGTTCTCGTCGGCCCACTCGTCATAGGGGAGGGGGCAATCATAGGTGCAAACTCTGTGGTAACCCGCGACGTGCCAGCCGAAACCATTGTCGTCGGCGTGCCTGCGAAGCCGATCAAACGGTTCAACAGAGATATAGCCCAATGGGAACCTGTCTGACATGACCGCTCCTGCAAGCGCCACTCGTCCGCTTTTTTCCATTTGTATTCCAGCCTATAACCGCGCCTGCCACCTGGAAGCGCTCCTTGACTCAATCCTCTCACAGAACTTTACTGACTTTGAGATCGTGATCTGCGAAGACTTATCTCGCGAACGCAAAGATATCGCCGCGATCGTTACCCGATATATGGCCGTTCATGGCGACAAGATTCGTTTTTTTGAAAACGAGCAAAATCTGGGTTATGACGGCAACATCCGGCAGCTTGTAGAGAAGGCCCGGGGGCAATACTGCTTTTTCATGGGCAATGACGACATTATGTGCCCAAATGCTCTCGCCAGTGTCAACGATATCGTCGCCAGACACGAGGGGGTCGGCTTTATTCTGCGAAGTTACGCATGGTTTGATGAGGTGCCCGAGCGCCTCGCGGATGTAGTGCGGTATTTCACTGAGGAGCGAGCATTCGCTGCGGGCAAAGAGGCAATCACATTCTGTTTTCGGCGTTCGGGAGTGATCTCCGGCTACATCGTTCACCGCGATTCAGCACAGGCTGCTGCGACCGACCGATTCGATGGAACGCTGTACTACCAGATGCATCTGACGGCGAGCGTGCTGGCGACTCGCACGGCAGTCTTTACTCCAGATATCCTTGTGCTGTGCAGAAACAGTGAACCGCCTGATTTTGGTAACAGTCCAAAGGAGAAGGGAATGTACGTCCCTGGACAATATACCCCAGAGGCGCGTCTCAATATGATTAGCGGTGCTCTGTCGATAGCGCGCCATCTTAGGACCTCGCACGGTATCGACGTCGTTCAACCGATTACTCGTGACTATGCAAATTATTTCTACCCGTATATCCAAGACCAGCTCAATCTCCCGCTGAGCTCTTATCTTCGCCTTTACAGTAGCTACGCCGCACTCGGCTTCTGGCGTTATCCAATGTTTCACCTGTATAGTGTGCTTTGCTATTGCCTCAAAAGAAAACGCTTTGACGTGATGGTTCGGTTCATTCGTGCACGGCTCGGGCACAGCCCTTTGATCGGGATAGCCAAATGAGTCATAGAAGGACTCAGGCCTTGCCACCTGCAAAACGATAGAGTGACTGAGTCGAGCGTGCAAGGCATATTTAGTCGGTAGCCATAAGACACTGCAAGCATAAGACAGGGAGCCGCGAAAGAATGATGCGAGAGAATCGATACCATGGGTAGTTCAAAGCAGCTCAGTTATTGCCTTTTCGATGGACTCCAGTGGAATAGCTCGCGAGGACTGGGGCGCTACGGGCGCCAGCTCAGCCGACATTTGGCTGCGATGCTGTGGCATAGGCAAGACTATCCCAGACCGGCGTGGAGATCCGGCCTGGGACGAGTGCTCCTATGCGAAGTCGTGGAACCGATATGGCGTGAGCTGCTACGCCCCGATATCGCGCTTTACCCGCACAACGTTCTCCCTTTCGTGTTCCTAAGCCATCGCAGCCTGCGGGTACTGGTACTCCACGACATCCTGTTCCTTGATTGCAACAATCTCAATGCTGGTAATCGTTACCGCAGTCTGAAGCTGCGTCGTTCTTTAGCCCAGGCCGATGTGTTGATTACGGTCTCCGAGACGTCTCGGCGCGAAATCCTTGCCAGACTAAGCCCACACTGTCCGGTCCTTGTCATTCCAAACGCCTTGACTCACAGCTTCGATTCTCCGGCAAAGGTCCGCGCGTCTCGCAAATCAGGGGAATTCCGGGTGCTTCATTTTGGTGGCGGCTCGCCTACCAAGAATACAAAACAGGTTCTCAAAGCGGTGGCGCTGCTCCACAGCCAGGGAGTCAATCTTCACCTGGAACTGGCGGCGATGTCTGGGTCTCGCGACCTGGTCGAACGGTGGCGTCATGAGACGGAGCTGCCTGAGGATGCGGTCACAGTTTTGCCAACGCTTAGCGATGCAGAGCTACAGACCGTATATGCTCGAGTTGATGTCCACTGCATGCCTTCCACCGGTGAGGGCTTTGGCATTCCTGTCATTGAGGCCGCGATGATGAGAATACCGAACGTGCTCAGCCCCATCGACGTGTTTCACGAGCTGATTGGCGAGGATGCAGTTTTTGCTCGTTCACTCGACGCGGAGGACATCGCCAAAGCGCTGTTGCAATGCATTTGCTCGGACACCACAGACATGGTACAGCGGGGCGCCGCACATGCAAGCCGATACCAGTTCGATTCCATTCACTTGAGTTACGCAAAGCCCGCTTTTGGGCTTCTTGAAGCAATGCTCCACTCCAATGCCAAGAAGGGAAGTCCTTCCTATGCCGGGTGAGTCGAAGCCAATGCTCCGTGGCAAGCTGACTGCGCTATGGACTCGGGACGTCGATTCATCTCGCTTGGCCGGTCGGGTCAAAATGATCCAGGCGATACGCGAGGAGATATCCAACAACTATCATGCCGAGCACCTCCGCCTGAGAAATGTACTGGAGGAGCGCAAACTTCGTTCGCTGATGGGTTCGCTTCTCCAGGCTCTCCGAACGGTGCTGACGGGACATCTGCCTTCGCTCCAGTGCCTCTTGTTCTGCGATAACCGCAACCATAAGCTCATTCTCCGACACCTGCGGGATAATCCAGCGGATATCCTCTATTGCGATGGCGTGCGGTGTTTTTACTTTCTCCAGCGTCTGTCAAGGATGCGCAGCAAGATGAAGATTGTGGTTGATATGGACGATCTGATGTCGCGGCGCATGGAACTACTGCAAAGATCCGGCCTCGGCCTGTCGCTTGGCTATATGAGCGACGATGCACCCCGCTGGGTCATGCGCTTTCTGACGCATCCATTGCTGGCGAGCTTGATCGCAGGTTGGGAGACGCGGGCTTTAAGACAGGTAGAGGATGAAATCGGACGCTGTGCTGACAATATAGTCCTTATTTCACCCGTCGAAGCAGCAGAGTTGACGCGCCGCTTTTCCAAAAGCGGGGCCAAGGCACGCGTGATCGCCATCGCTCCGCCAGTGGAGACCGTCGCACCGCCTGGCCGGTATACTCACTTTGAACGATTCGCCTTCATAGGAACTGATTCGCTTCTACAGAACTATTCAACTATTGCCCGTCTGATTGAGTTGTGGAAGCAGTGGAGCCCAGCAGCAACGCTTGATATATATGGCGCAATGAATCACCATTGGTCCCCCCCCCCCGGCATCCGCTTTCACGGCTACGCCGAAAACCTATCCGATGTATACACAGATGGCACTGTGCTTCTGGCTCCAGGTGTACTGCGAGGTGGCCTAAAGACTAAGGTTCTGGAGGCGTTCGCTTTTGGATGCGCTGTAGCGGGGAATGAAATTACCTTTGAGGGTCTTGGGCTTGAGGACTACCCGCAGCTTCTCGATAATGAAGCCCAACTAAGCGATGTGATTCTTTACCCTGAGTCGCATCTTGATACTTTTCGACGCGCCGCATTTACAGGTTCGCAATTGGTTGCGCGTTCTTTCAGCAAGCTCAGCTTTGAGAAGGCGTGGAAAGACATTCTGGCAGTGGGTGAGGGTCGGTAACAGCCAAAATCAAACCTGGCATTGGAGGAACTCGAAATTTGGTTCTGCTGATTTGTAGAAGCGATGCGATCGTCACTATCTCCAGAGCATCGATTGCCAGGCTGCGGTCGATCTTCGTCTTCATCGACCAGCCCACGATGCGGCGACTGAACAGATCGATCACCACCGCCAGACTTGCTTCCACTGCGTCGGCATGAGCACCCACACGATGCTCAGCCCCCCCCCAAGAAATGCGAATCCGAGTGTGAGCAAAGCTCGGGAAGGTTCCGACTTGGTGTCGGGAACAACGGCCCGGTCCACTATCTGGACAAACGGTGCTGAGCGGGATTCATCCAGCCTGGCCGATTCGAACTGCCGCAGAAGCGCCTCATAGAGCGCCTCGTGATACTTCACTTCCCGATCCCGGCGCACATACTCCAACATCAACTCCGGATCTTTCGCAGTAGGAGGCAGTGGATTCCCCTGGCTAGCTGTATTCGAGCTCTCCAATCGCTTGAGCTGGATGTTCAGCCCGGCAATCTCTGACCGTAGCCGGATTACGTCCGGATTCTCGCTGGTGGCGCTCTCCCTTAAAGAGGCCAACTCGATCTCTCGGGTAGCTATTGCCGCCTGCGTTTGCGTAATGGAGAAGATCTGCGCCTGTGCCTGGCTGGCAGGTTGAATCAGACCCGTCTGCTGCTGGGTCTTCGCCAGATCGACCTCGGCGTTGGCCAACAAGTCTTTTTCTTTTGCCAACTGCTGCTCGAAAAAAGCCCGACGCTCGCCGGCCTCGGTCAGCGAGAGCCGATTGTTCTCGTTCTCGAGTGCTTCCAGGTAGGCATTCGCCATGGCCGCAGCCCTCTGGGGATCGTGGTCCTCCACGCTCACCGTCACCAGCGTGTCTTTTCCAGGGATGAACTTCGTGTGCATGGCCAACGCCTTTTCGGTGGCGCTGAGCTTTCGCGTTCTGTACACGTCCTGCAGATGAAACTGCTGGATCATCTCATCGGCCACAGTGCGGCTCTCGAGTATTCCAATATAGATTGCGTTGGGATCTTTGAACCCTCCCAATGCGCTGGCCATCCCGCCCACCCCACTCAACTGGTTCAATTGCCCCATCATCATCGATGAGCCAGAAACCAGTGAGCCGGGGGGAAGAAAGGTGGCTCTGGCAGTGTAGCTGGGGGGCAGGATGAAGGCGAGGATTAAACCTAGCAATCCTCCAGCAAGGAGGCAGGCCAGGATCAGTAGCTTGCGATGCATCGCCAGACCTATCCAGTTCTTCCCACTCAATCTCGACTTCTCCACTGCGGACTCAAACTGCGTTACAGGGACTGCCAATTTTGACCTTCATTGTTCATAGATGGATAGATGGTTTGACTTGAGCAAAACACGTCAACAGTATATACTAGTTGGAGACTCTGCGCCTCGAGCTATGTTTATCGATAAACGGCTTCCACAGGCCTAATCCAGAGACCGCGCAAAGCGAACATGATTTGGATCATACTTGGCTTGAATGTATTAACGATCATGTTCGCCGTCAAGAAGCGCATGATCCTTTATGCATTTTTCTGCGCCATATTTCTCTTCCTCGTGACTGGTCAAGCTTTTCAGATTCAGTCAGACCTCAACACTCGGCGCAGCGTCTACTACCTCAACAACTTCATAAGCGATGTTGGCTTTTCTTCCGCGCTTTGGTACGTGTTCGGTATTAGCTTTGCGACACTGCTTCCCACTCTTTTACTGCGTGGATATCGCGCTCATTCTCAACTTAGATCAAACCTGGCATTCAGACCGACAAGACTGTTTTACGCAGGCCTGTTCACCATCCTTGTCGTTTTGTCGGGAGTACTTGTCTTTTTCGTCGTTGGGCTGCAAGAGTTCCTTCACTCCAGCAGGCCTGGATACCAGGCTGGCGCAACGATATTTATCGTACTTCTCTATCTGGGAGTCATACCCCTTCTTATCAAAGTGCTTTATCGTTGTAAGCTTGGCAAGGGCGATATCGCATGTTTTGGGCTATCTTTCTTGATGACTGCGGCATTTTCGAGAATCCATGTAATTCTCTATTTAACGGCGATTCTTCTTGCCTTCTTCTATGGATCTGGCTGGTCTGATCGACCGATTTCCGCTAAATTGCTGGCGCGACTTTTACTGTTTGGGTTCACAGGTTTTGTGCTTTTTTTCGGAATCGGTGCGTTGCACGATGCACAGAATTTTGTCAGAGGCTCTCTTGGCGACTTGGTCTCGTACATAGTCGAGAATCCAGAAAAGAGCTTGCTCTCAGTCGAATACAACTATCGCGTCGGCGTCGAAGGAATGTCTGGGATTGCGGGTGCGTTCTCGCAGGATTTGTCCCATCCCAATCGCACACATTTTGATCTTGGAGCACCCTGGATGATCCAGGGAAGCGTGCAGTGGCTGCCGGGCATCATTAAAGATCGGGCAGCTGTTCTTACTAAGTTGAGCGAGGAATTGAGTTGGTACGATTCGAGCGTCGTAGCTACGGGGCCTGAGTATTATTTCGAGAGCTTCGGGTGGTTCGGAATGGCTCTCTATCCTCTCAGCATTTTTTTCCTGGGATGGTATTTTCCTCTGCTCATCTTGGAGTCAGAAGCTCCCCCAGCGGCTCGCTTGATAGCCTATACACTGTTTGCTTGTTGCATTTTCTTCGTTCGGGGTAGCCTACCAGTATGGATAGCATTCAGCATATCCTACACAGTAATTATTGCCATGGCATGGCCGTTTTTCCGCCCCCATATTTTCGAGGGGTATCCATCGGAAATAATCGAGGCTCCAGGTGATCCGATGGAACCACTCCCACATGGTTAGGCCGAATCGGGCCGTGCGCTGAAATAGACCGTATTTCTTTGTCCTCGGCTTGCGTCCAACCCTAGAACCCATCTGGCTACGCCTCGGCATATCCTCGGTGATCACCTCCTCGGTTATCACCTTAAAACCGGCCACTTATTATCATTCGGTGCGGCGCAGGGCGCGTTACGCTGCAGCCCGTTCTGTCCACTGTGGACAGCTTGCAGAAACCGCACTCGCGCATCTGCCGATTCGATCTGTCCACAGTAGACAGATCGCCTGCATTCGTCATGGTCGAAGGCCGGAGTCACTTCTGATTGAAAGCAATAAATCCCATCACCATCAAGAACCGGAATCCGAAAGATCCGGCGCCGTCCGATCCTGGCTTTGCAGTAGAGTTCGAGAACCGCACCCCAATCCCAAGCCAACGTTCTGGCGCATCGGAGGAGTTGTTGGTGGCGGCAATTCGCTCGATCTGATTGTGACGATTTAGTCCCAGGAGTCGCTTCCATTCGGCCAGGTATCTCGACCTCTCTCCCTTTCCGAAAGCGAACCAGCGGATGTCCTTTCGAGCGATACCGAAGCATGTCAGGAACTCAATGTAATGGCGTGCTTCGTCGGCGGACTGAGGATTCTGGAAGACGACGATGCTGCGATTATGCCAAACGCGATGCGCGAAGCAATGCAGTCCGGCATTCACCAATTGGGCCTGCTCATTCACAAGCTGCTCGAGTTGAGGCGCGAAGCGATCAACAACATGTTCGTCCGCAGCGGAGGAAGGAGCACGGGGACAGACAATCTCGGTTCCGTTCCTCATACCTGCAAGGGAGGCTTCCGGCGCTTCCATGCGATGACGAGGGCCCACCCCTGACCGCAGTGATGCCAGGTAGCGGGCGTTTTCGATGAAACGGGATGCCTCTTGATCGTCGAGTCCACGTTGCTGCTGAATCTCACAAATGGGGCGTTCCCCTTTTCCTGCTTCACGAAGGAAATCAAATGCAACGCGGACCCGACAACTCGGCTGTTCGATTTGCGGCTTGCTGTCCTCAGTCGGCGCGAAAGGGCGCTGATGCCCCAGCACCTTCTCGAAGAGCTTGCAGGGCACAGCCATGCGCTTTCCGTCAGCCATCCAGCGATCATGTCATGCGCGACTTGCCGCTCGCCAAAAGGATCAACTGCCTGCTAGGCCGCATCATTTCAGAAGACTCCAGATAAGCTGCAAGTAGCCAGTCTGCGAAATGGACATAGTGCTCCATGCTTGTCCGCGGACTGCCGTGCCCCAGCAATTGCGCCAATAAGTAAGCATGCTTCCGCGTGGCGCAGTCATGCTTCTCGATCTGCATACGAAATTCGGGTGCCTGACGGAGCCATTCGGTTGTCAGCGCGAGATGAGGGAACAGGTCGGGCAGATGATCCATATCTGCAAGCATCAGCCGCAACCAGGTCCAGCTAGCAAAACTGTGGCGAAGCTGATGAAAGTGCATCGACTCGTCTCCGGTCACGCGCTGCAGGATACGGTTGATCTCGCGGAAGATCGATTGCGGCACGACCTCATAATCCCTGGACGTGCCTCCAAAGAGGAAGCGGCTTGTGCCATCTGCACATGCGATTCTGCGCTGCTCTCGCCAGGCAAGAACTTCCTGGAGTTCAGCCTGAGTCAAGAGAATACGGAGCGGTATCCGTCGTCGCGCGTTACGGCTTTTGAGCCTGATGTTGCCAAAAGGTCTTATGGTGAGTATCGTGTCTGCTCCCGCATGAATATCCTCAACGAGGCGAAACAGCGCCTCAAGCCTGCGCAATCCGCAGCGGAATCCGAGGATGACCAGAATTCTGGCGATGCTGCGGCATTCTGGAAAATGTATCTCCGACCAGGTAGTGTCGATCGCATCGAGAGCCGCGAAGTAGTCCTCAAGTGTGAGTGGATTTGCATCGACGGGAACGAGCCCGGCTTGCGAACTCAAAAACATCCGGCTTTCGACTGCATCTTTCTTGTGCCGGGCCATCAGGAACCGATGGAATTCCGATACTTCCCGCGCAAGACGACTCCGCTCTTTTGCCACGGCAGGCAATTTATCGTTGATCTTCGCGTCATCCTCCATGGCGCCGAGTGCTTCGAACATCTCGCTGTAAGCCACTTCCAGCTCTTCCGAATTGAGCTCGACAGGGTCCGCCAAGCCAAGGGTCGCACCCATTATCCTGCCCAGATGAAGCACCTGACTTTTCACTGAACCAGGTGTGCGCACTTTTCCAGCTGGCGTGCGAACCTCCAGCATCCAGCCCATAAATTCAGCCAGCCGCCGAACCAGCGGGCTTATATTTTGTTTGCTGGTGAATACTGCCAAATCAACACGCAGTCCCTGAATCTCTGGCGACGGAACAGCAGCGCGAAACTCCGCCAACCATTCCGGTTCAAGATCCGGCGGTGGGCCTTGCAGCTTTTGCGCCGAATTGGCTGACTTCGATGGCACCACGCCAGACTGGTTGCCCCTTGCCTCGATGTTGTTGCTTACCATCCTCTGCAAGGCTCTGTGGCTCATCGAGTGCGATATGTATTTCCGCTTGCTGTAAGCGGTCAACGTTGCCGGCAACTCAATCATCGCGGCAGCCTGTGCAGCCTGCATGAGCCGGTCCAATCCACCAACCCGAGAGCCAGAATGATCGCCAGAAGCTGTAATCCGCGCACGCAGCAAGTGCCTGATGCGCCTGGCCAACTCTCGATCCGAACAAGTTCCTTCCTCGCCTTCATCTGACTTCAGGAGAATGGTTACGTTCGCCGGGCACATCCGAGCCAGTAATGTTGCCGAAAGCTCATCTGGTTGCCATCGTCTTAGCTCCATCTTCGGGATTCCATGCCAGGATAGCCACAGATCAACATGTATTCTCCCGTCAGCGATGTATACGCACGAATTTAAGTTTTGTACGGCACGCACCAGCGCCAATATGGAGTGGATGTTATAGAGGCCCCCATACAGAACCGCCGATACAATCAGTAGTTCAATGTCAGGGCGAGACTCCTCTGGCTCTTTCATTCGGTCCCTCGCCGCCAAATCATCCAACCACGCAGCATGCATCTTCTTCCAGTCTTCATAACGTGAGAGCAGAATCGCGAAGTTTGGTCGAAATGGATTCTGCTCTTCCGCGACAAAGACCGGGATTCTTGGGTAGGGAAGGTTCAGGCGCTCTTTCGCAGCATAGAACGCACAGGCCTTTCGCAGGACCCGCAATAAATCGAGCGTCTCCTTTTCATCTTTTGAGCAGGAGTACATCAGCTTCTCAAGTCTTCTTAGGTCTTTTTGAATCCAACGTCCCTGCTCCCGTCCCAGAAGTATCTGGCCGACACGCGGCTGGTTGTCGTTCAAGAGGCCGAGTAACTTCGGCAGAATCATCGTGGACTGCCGTAGCGTAAGGCCAAGAACAGAAGGATTCTCGAAGACACCTTCTCCCACGAAGTTCAACGTCGTTTACCTCCGGGTAGTCTCAGTGCAATAGGACCGAACCCCAGTTCACTCAGCAGCGAGGGGAGAGCGACATCCAATTCCTTACGCATAGTTGCAAGGCGCAACGTCGAGAACGGACCCCAGGGCTCTTCACCACACCACCAATGGCCCATCAAACTATCCACGATCTCAGCCGAGACTCCACGCTCGCGCAATGCGTTGTAGACGAAATGCCGCCCTGCATTCGCGGGGAATGGCAAGTACTCCTGGAGAAGAGGAGCCATCGTTCTCGGCCGGACCGTTTTCTGCTGCAAATCTGCGTTCACGAAATAGCACGGTAACTCACGTGTAGCAGCACTTAGCCCGAACGACTCTGAGATGGCTGCCAGATAGTCTTCGTATTGCTGCATCATCTCCAGAATGATCCGTGGGAGCCAGACCAGGCGCGACTTGTATCCCGACCCCGAGTCCTTGTCGGTGACCACAGCAAACCCCTGCTCCCAATTGATTTGGCTAGAGTGCGGGTAGGGATTGCTTACTCCTCGAACACCCATCACGAATCCGCAGGCAAGCACGCAATAGAGTGTGTACAGGTTGTGGAGTTTTCCGAACTCTGCATCCGGAACCGTCCAGAGATGTGGCGCAAAGCCCTCAAGCTCGCTGCGCATCCGAGAGACCGCCTTGCGGACGGTGCTCATTGTCGGACAGAGCATACTCCCGACCGCAAGATCAGTTCGTTCAAGGCGAACTTCCTCAGTGTTTTGCCGATTCAATCCACAACGCTTCAACTCCGCGTCGATTGCACGAACTGCTTGAACATATTTGCTCTGCAGATCATGGACCTCAGGCGTCGCATAATGCCGCCGAACGGAGGCCAGATAGTGATCGGTTTGCGTGATCAGAGCAGCGGCGACCACATCGCCGCCAGTCAGCTCCTCGATTGTTTGAAAAAGCAGGCCGCTGATCATGCTCGTGGTAATCCTGCCTGTTCGATCCGTTGCCTGCAGCACTTCATTCAGTCGCAACCTGTAGTAGTCCAAATCGCGCTTGAAGATGCGAAACGGCTTCTGTGTCGCAGCTTCTCGATTCGGCTGCGGATACTGCCCCACGTCTCGCAGATACCGGAGGTATCGCAGGACCGGCTGTGTTCCACCAACTGGATCAGGCAGCCCAATATACTTGGCAATCGGGCGAGCAGCCTCGACCGGTGGCAAGTTTTCAGGCTGATAGTCCACCGTCAATGCCTTGATGAGCCATCTCCCTTCATCTGCCTCGCCCTGCCCGAGCAACAGGGGATGCATAATCGCCAATCTGACGTCTGCGGCGGCAACAATGCCGACGATGGCAAAGAGTTCTACTGCATGTTCAAGCGATGCTCCAAGCCACAACATCGTTTGCAATAGCGCAGACAACTCAAGCATCTCCGGAGCCTGCTCGCTTGCAACGCGATCAAGATGTTTCAACGTCTCCACCAGTTCCGACGCGGAGGTGTTGCTGTACGACCAGGGGAGGAGTTGATTTGCCATCTCGATTGCGCCAGCGTGAACAATCGAGACTCCGTGCTCGTCTTCAGCCAAATAGAGCCGCTGCGGGGGGCCTGAGTCACCCGGATGATCCCCGGCATTGACTGCACGTCGATTCCGCCGCAAATTTCTGGACCAGTCGTTGGCTGCGTAAAGAGTCGCCACTCCACCGCTATCGAAATTGCCTGAAGGGATTTCGATAGCTCTGATCTCTACTGCCACACCATCTGCCAGTTCTTCGTCGTCGGCCCCCGGACCATCAACAGCATTGCTGCCGCCGGTTGGAGTCCCGTTGTATCCACTGGATCTCCTCCGATAACCTTCGGGATTCTTGCCGCGTTCCAAAAAGGTGGCAATCGTGCGCAGCGCATTCTCCTGATGACTCATCCTCCGTTGCGGTGCAGGTGCCGCGTTCTCGCTGGAATCCTGTCTATCTGCATCGTCACTCTCGTCATCGTCATCTGGCAGGACTTCATATCTCGCACTGACTTCGTCAGCCATCTTTGCGAGTTGTTCAATGAGGCCATCGGTGTCCTGACAAAAATCAATCCGCTGCAGCAAAGAGACCCATTCGGCGTTGCCGCTGGCAAAATGGCGTAGTGCCAACGTTGGCCGGTAAAGACCTTCAAAATAACCTGGAAATGGTTCCTTGCCTGCGATCAAATCTCCAATCGAGGTTGTGTGATCCATCACGGCCACATGTGCAATCAGCACAGTGCCCTGCAGTAATCGAAATGGTTTCTGTAGCTGCTTGTCTTGATGAGACGCCCAAAGAGCGCCGTGCAGTCCGTAGCGCTTGATGTTTGCCTTGATGAGTGGGTTTGGCGGAGACGCCCACAAGAATCGCCTGGCATCTTTTTCATTGCCCGGAAAAATCTCCTGTCCAAGCGAAACGCCGTGCTCGACAATCCAGTGCAGCAATACTTCCCATGGTTCCAGTGAAATTCGGCTCACTTCCAACTGCGGAAGTTCAGCCTGGAAAGAAAGAATCTCCAAAAAATGCTTGCATACACGCACAAATCCGGGAAGCTGCGGATGCACATTCAGCAGCCAGAAAAGCTCACGCAACTTCACGGCGTTCTGACCAGCGCGCAATGCAGCACTTTCAAGGAGTGCGAAAGAACAACGGCTCATCTCGACATCTTCAGCACTGGTTTTGTCGATGCAGTTCTCCATCTTTTTTGTTCCCTCAATCATGACCAGTCCTATTTCAATTGCAGAAGATAAGCAGGTGGTGAAATCTTTGGCATCGTTTATGCGGTGCGTTTCGGCTTTTGGCCTGCGGCGGTATTCGGTTTTATTTTGTCATTGCCCTTGGCGCTCAAAGCATGGCTTTCCGTACTGACTGAAGCACGATGCTCAATGCCTTCTTCAGCGAGGGTGCTCAGTATTTCATTGTGCAAGCGCACCTCATATGCCTTGGTGCCCTGCTCGGCACCTACAGTCGGGAAGTGTTGAAGGATGTAGCCTTTTTCCTCAAGCCGTTTCAAGGAGCGTGCAAGAGTTCGTTTGGATACTTGTGTTTTCGTAGACAACTCAGCGTACCCGACTGCGATAGTTATCCTCTGGCCATCGCCATCTCCACGTTGGTGCAAGAACTCGTCGCGGAGGTAGCTGTAAACGCGGTACTCGGAAGAACTGAGCTGGTCCAGCGGGCTTGTAATCGGCACAATATCCCTGAGGGTTTTATCCGTTTTACGCTTCTTTATTGAGCCTCGATCAGGAATCATCTCGGTTGGTTGATGCTCGGATTTTTCAGATTGTGACCTTGCCCTCAGGATGCGTCCCCCATATGCGCTGGGGTTGAGGGTATAAACCCGTAGTCGTCGAGGTTGTGGGAGTGTGGGAATCGCGTGGTTTGCGATTTCCATACTTCCACAACCTGCCTTT
>JAKAXU010000065.1 GCA_021816455.1 Acidobacteriota bacterium | reverse complement strand
AAAGACAAGTTAAAGAAGGCTGCAACGGAACACATGTCGGCAATCGAAAACAATCCCGACAGAATCAAAGCCTTCTTCAAAGACCCCATCGTCGCCTATGCCGCATGACAGTGTTTTGTTGCCAGATCAATAAACACCTAGCCCATCAACATTAATTGCTTGTGCGGGGGATACCGGCCGAGAGGGAGGCGCAGGCAGCTGTGGGTGCAGCGGCAAACAGTTTCGACGACAGATTGGCGGCGATGGAAAAACGCGCGGATGCTTCTACGTGGCGCAATCTGGATTCATCCGCCGAACAACAAAAGCGGCTGGATGCGATGACGCGCGCGGAAAAGCTGGTCTCTGCCGCAGCAGAATGACAAGCGATTCCTCGTTGCGCAACAGCCAACCCCACGGTCTTCTGAGCAGTTTTCCAGGAGGCCGTGGTTTTTTATCGCTGGATGGTAACCAGATACCAGGTGGTGATGTGATGGAGCGGAAGCGTCCAGGTGTTGCTGGAGCGCGTAGCCATCACCGGCTTCCCGAGCGGATGCGCGGCGCCATTGAGCGCCGTAACCGTCACCGCACGCGCGCCGTCCAGATTGCGCAGAACAAGCTGACCCCGCACCGGCTCAATTGTGACGGGAGCCTTGCCCCAGTCGGTGAGCGCGGTGCCGACGGAGTTCCACTCTGCGCCAGAGTTGGCAACGGTGGACCCGGCGACAACCAGCAAGTGATGGGCTTTGGCGATGGACACTCCATCCAGCGCGGTGACCTGAATTGCGGCGAAGGGGTTCTGAATGACAGCAGCGATGTTGGTGTCGGCTGCATCGGGATGCGCATTCAGAAATCCGATCAGGGACTGGGTGCGCGGCGTATCCACGGTGACCAGACCGGTGTGCGGCGCGCCTGAAAACCAGGCAAGCTGATGCGTGTCTGAGCGTATGGGCGACGTGCTGGAGACGTTGGGGAATTTCTGCGTCCGCGGACCATCTAACGAAGCGATGCGAACCTCGTGTTGCAACGGCAAAGAAAGCGGGAAACCCGGCGTGAAGTATGGACGATCCGTGGTGGGCAGCAGCATGGAATCGAAGACCTGCTTGCGCGTGTAACTTCGCGTAAGCGTCGTCCGCGCTGGCTCCACATCACCACGCAGAAAGAGCAGCGCGCCCGCCGCCAATTCTGCCATCTTGACCGGGTGCTGGGAGATATCGAAGGGGTCGCCGACGTAAGGAGAAGCGGCGCTGGATTGTTTCGGTTCAAAGGTGTACCAGAGGATCGCATCCCAATCCTGAAGCGCACCGTAGGCGGCGAGCACGGGAATTCCCTCGGCATCGTAGTTGTTGGGAAATGGATTGTTGACTTCACTGACTGTGTAAGGCTTGCCGGCCATTGCCGAGCGCGAGAGCTCGACGACAGTCGAATCACTCGGATCATCGACCATGGGGGATTTGTGGACGTACATCTCTGGATGTTGCCAGTACGTGTGGCCGTCGAGGATATCGTTGTCGGCAGTCGCCATCAGAATGGGATATCCGCTGTTGGAGTGGCTGTGATCGGCAGTAGCGAGGATGAGCGAATGATCGTGCAGCGATTGCTGGAGAAACATTCTCATGGAGTCAAAGTAATTGCGCTGGAGATCGTTGAAGAACTCCGCCTCGGTGTGGAAGCGCTCGGGAGCAGCGGTGGCGGCTTGTCCGCGCCAGCTCAGCAAGGGAACGGGGGTGGCGGGATCGGGGACGGAGGCAAGCGCATGCAACTCGGTGATCTGAGCGGGGCTGCGATGAAGCACCAGCCATTGGTTGTAGAGAGTTTCGAGTTCCTGTGCGTAAAAGCGGGATGGAGCGCGATAGCCGACGTTGATGGCGTTTTCGTTGTTGACTTCGACGATGGCGATGGCGGGATCGTCGCTGTAGCTGCGTCCGGTGTAAGGGTTGCGATGGGTGAGCAACTGGCGCGCGTATTCCTGCTGGAGTTCGATGAGTCGGTGATCGAAGAGCGAGGTTCCTTTGGCGCCTTCGCGGAGTTTGTCGGCATCGGCTACGCCGTCGCCAGCCAGGAATGGCCGACCAACGAGGAGGTTGAAGTCGATGTAAATGCCGCGCTGCTCGAGTTGCGCGATGAAGAAATCTTCGCGATCAATCTGGTCGGGATCAAGCGAACGGGTATCGGCGCGATGCGCGGTGATGAGTCCGCGTGGAGCGGGAAGATCGAGGAACTGAAGACGGACGCAGTTGACGCCGAACCGCGCCAGTACCTGTGCCCAGAAAGCAGCGTCGACTTTGTCAGGAATCTGACGCGAGCCCGCGCTCCAGTCGGTGATGTTGACGCCCCAGAGACGGATACGCTTGCCGTCGGCAGTGGCGAGATGGCCATTGGCGACGCGAAGAAATCCTAGCTTGCCCGCAGGCGCGTCGAGCAGGTAGGAGAGATCGATGGGAGACGGCGACGCCAGCATGTCAACGTAGTCAAGCGGAAACGGCTGCGGCGCAGGGGTTTGAGCGTGAAGCAGGGATGAACCCAAGGCGAGGGTCAGGACCTGCGTCAGAATGATTGATCGCATACGGGAGCGCGCAAACCATAGCCGTAAGGTCGGTGGAAGCTTCCATGCGAACGATGAAGAGGAATTCATATCGAGGCAACTTTACTCTGCTCAAGGTGGATGCGAATCCAACAAAAGTCGGATTGTGGACGATTGCCGCTGTGCTTGAATCGAAGGATGCCTTGCGCCCTGAGTGCGAAGGCAAAACGATTTTACGTTGTACGGGAGTAGCGTGCATGTCGGAAGATCACTTTCCCTCAGTGATGACGATGACGCGGCGAGAATGGATTGCCTCGGCGGCGGCTGGAATCGCAGCGATGAGCGCAAAGGGCGCACCGCTGTTTGCGCAGGAGACGAGGGCGATCCGTGAGCCTTTTGCGGGGCGTCGCATGGACGATTTCGATGACGGATGGCGATTCCAGCGTGGCGATTTTGCTGGCGCGGAAGAGATGAGCTGGGCCGATGAAGGATGGCAACCGGTGCGCCTGCCGCATGACTGGAGCATTGCGGGCGAGATGGATCCGCACGCTGTGACGGGCGGTCCGGGTGGTTATCTGCCGACGGGGATTGGCTGGTATCGCAAACGGTTTGCGGTTGCGGAGGAGGATCGAGGAGAAATCTTTACGATCTATTTCGATGGCATTTATGAGAACAGCACCGTCTGGATCAACGGGCATCTTCTGGGTACGCGGCCCTATGGCTTTGTTCCCTTCTGGTATGAGTTGACGCCATATCTGAAGTTTGGAGCGGAGAACGTGATTGCGGTGCGGGTGGACAACTCCATGCAGCCGAATTGCCGCTGGTACTCCGGCTCTGGAATCTATCGACATACCCATCTTTGCCGCACGAATGCGCTGCATTTTACGCCGTGGGGCGTGTTTGTGAGGACGGATGTAATCGCGGCGAAGAGTGCGACGGTGCGCGTAACCATGACTGTGCGCAACGCGAGCAAGCGTACTCGTCGATGTATCGTGCGCGCAACGCTGGTGGATGCGGATGGCAAAACCGCAGGTGTGCAGGAGCATCCGTTGACGCTGACTGCGGGCGGCGAGCAGGCGGCAGCGCTGACGCTGCGAGTGAAGGGCGCGAAGCTGTGGTCGCCGACGGAGCCGTATCTCTATCGGCTGCATTGCGAGATTCGTGAAGGTGAAGCAGTGGTGGATACAACGACGCTCGCGCATGGAATCCGCGATGCGAGGTTCGATGCGCAGGAAGGATTTTTGCTCAACGGAGAGCGGGTGAAATTGAAGGGAGTTTGTGTGCATCCGGAGGGTGGGTGCGTGGGCGCAGCCGTTCCGGAGCGTGTGTGGGAGCGGCGTCTGGAGCTGTTGAAGGCGATGGGTTGCAATGCGATTCGGACGAGCCACAATCCGTTTGCGACAGAGTTTCTGGACCTGTGCGACCGGATGGGATTTCTGTTGATGGCGGAGGCATTTGACGAGTGGCGTGTGCCCAAAGAACAGATTCGCTATGGATATAGCCGTTACTTTGACGCATGGCATGAGCGCGACCTGAGAAATTTTGTGCGTCGTGATCGCAATCATCCCTGCATCGTGATCTGGAGCGCAGGCAACGAGATTGGAGACCAGTCTGCACCGGATGGCACACAGACACTGCTTGCCTTGAAGCGCATCATTCACGAAGAAGACCCTACGCGGATGGTGACGGCGGCCTGCGACAGGATTGCCTCTGAGCCGCTGTCGAATCGCGTGAAGCCGGAGTTTCTGGAGTCGCTGGACGTGGTGGGATACAACTATGTGGATCGGTGGCGGGAGCGCGCAGATCTTTATTACAGTCTGGATCGAGCCGCGCATCCGAAGCGGCGATTTGTGGGCACGGAAAGCATTGGAATTGGCGGTATTCGCGGCGATTACCGGTATCTGGTGGAGAGTGCGAAGCCAGCGGAAGGGATGCATTTTCTGCCGGAGCAGAATCTGATTGTCGATTCCGAATCCCTGTGGAAGTTTGTGCGTGTGTATGACTACGTGGCGGGCGATTTTATGTGGACAGGGATTGACTATCTGGGTGAAACACAATGGCCGATGCGGGGCAGCACGTTTGGCGCGATGGATACGTGCGGGTTTCCCAAGGATGCGTATTTTTTTTATCAGAGCCAGTGGACGGACGCGCCGACGGTGCATTTGAGTCCACACTGGAACTGGGCTGGACGCGAAGGCATGGTGGTGCCGGTCACGTGCTTTACGAATTGCGATACGGTGGAGTTATTTCTGAATGGCCGCTCGCTGGGCGTGAAGGGGTATGAGTTTCCGCGGATGGGTATGGAAGGTCGATATGGAAATTATCCTGCGCGCGCGAAGGCTTTGCGCACGACGAGCGACCTGCATTTGAGCTGGGATGTGGTCTATGAGCCGGGCACGCTGAAGGCTGTGGGAGTGAAGGACAGACGCGTGGTGGCCACTCAGGAGGTCACGACGACGGGCGCGGCGGCGCGGGTGCAACTAAGTGCGGATCGAAAGCGATTGCGCGCGGATGGCCGCGATGTGGCGCACCTGACAGTGAGCCTTGTGGATGCGGAGGGTCGCGTGGTGCCAATGGCGGCTGAGACGGTGAGCTTTGTCCTTGAGGGCGCTGGAAAGTTGATCGGCGTGGACAACGGCGATCCATTTAGCCATCAACGCTATGAGGGTACGACGCAGACGGCGTTTCACGGTTTGTGCCTGGGCATTGTGCAATCGACGCGGCAGGCTGGGCGGATTGAGGTGAGCGCAAGCGCACCGGGGCTGACCACAGCGGCACTGACGTTGACGACAGAGTGAAGCAGAAGATTGCGGCGCTCAGTGTGTTTCGCGCGGCAGGTGGACGAGGCCGCGTTGCAGAGCAGCGACGACGGCCTGGGTGCGGTCTTCCACTTTGAGACGAAGCAGGATGACGCTGACGTGGGACTTGACGGTGGCTTCAGTGATGCTGAGCGCAGCGGCGATGCCTTTGTTGCTGTGGCCCTGAACGAGAAGATGCAGCACTTCGCGCTCGCGTGCGCTGAGGTCGGAGTCTGGAGTGCGTTCGGCAAGTGCGCGGGAGATGGGCGAAGGCAGAAATTTTCCGCCGGAGACGACACGGCGCAGCGCATCGACAAGAGCTTCGTGCTGCATTCCTTTGATTATGTAGGCGCGCGCGCCAGCTTCGAGCGCCTGATAGATGTCTTCGTCGCCCTCGTAGGTGGTAAGCACGACAAAGCACGCCGATGGATGGATTGCGCGAATGCGGCGAATGGTTTCAACGCCGCTGATGCCGGGGAGCCGAAGATCCATCAGCGTGATGTCGGGGTGGTGCTGCGCGAAGATCGAAATTGCTTCTTCGCCGGAGCTGGCTTCGGCAACGGTGATCATGTCCGGGCGGGCGTTGATGATGGCCGCGATGCCGACGCGCATGATGGGATGATCGTCGACGATGAGGACACGAATTTTGCGGGATTTTTCCATGATTGCTGACTCCATTCAAAGGCTGGCCATAGCGTTGCGCGGGACGGTGACGCGGCGTGGCATCTCGATCCAGATGCGTGTGCCGCGGCCCACGATGCTGCTGAGCGAGAACCGCCCGCCGACAGAGTGGATGCGTTCGCGCATGCCTGTGAGTCCGTAATGATGGCCTGGCTCGGCCTGGACCTGTTCTGGATCGAAACCGGCTCCGTTATCGCTGATTTCGAGGATGAGATGGTTGCGGGCGAACGAAAGCCCAATCTCGATCGACTCCGGATGGCCGTGAAGGACGGCGTTGTGCACGGCTTCGCGGGCGAGCATGAGCAGTTCGTAGGTGGCGAACTGGTTGAGCACGAAGGGCCGGCCACGCACCTGAAAGTGGATGGGCAAACCGAATTCCGCGGAGCTGTGAGCCGCCATCTGTCGAAGGGTCTGGTCGAGGGAATTTTCGGCGGGGCGATTGCGGCGGAGGTTCCAGACGGCTTCGCGAGCCTCGTTGATGGTGGTGCGTATCTGGGAGCGCGCGTGCTCGATGAGAGTGCGCGCGGGAGCTTCCGACTGCGCGCTCAGGCTGGAGATGCCCTCGATGAGCGCAGAGATGCTGGTGCAGCCCTGGATGACGGTGTCGTGCATTTCGCGGGCAAGCCGGGAACGCTCGTCGAGGACCGCTTCAAAACGCATGCGGATACGCCAGACGCGGAAGGAATACATGGCGGCGGCAAGCAGCAGAAGAAGCAACGCAACGGAGGCAACGAACCCAGGCGTGCGATAGAAAAGCGGACGCTGAACGACGGCCAGTGTGGCCGAGGAGACGATGGTGGGGTGGTTGACCTCAAAGGTCTGAACATGAAAGCTGTAAGCGCCCGGCGGCAGGCTGGTGTAAGAGGCGGAGTGACGAGTGCCGGCATCGACCCAGTGCGCATCGAATCCGTCGAGACGATAGCGGAAACGAAGTCCATCCTGAGAGCGAAGCAGGAGCGGGGACCAGGTGATTTCCAGTCGGCTGTTGCCGGGCTGGAGGGTGATGGAGCCGGTTACGGGCACGGTACGTCCGTTGACCTGAATGTCGTGGATGACGACGGGAACCGGCGCGATGGGAGCAACAGGACCGGGCAGAATATGGAGCGGGCCGCGATCGGTGAGGAACCATGCTTCACCATGGGAATCGAGACAGCCGGAGGGCTGACGACCGCCGTAGATCTGCGCGGCATCGACATCGTTGGAGATGCCGTAAAAGCTGAGGGACAAGTGACGGGTGGGATGGGCTGCGGCGGCATCGAGTTCCTGTCGGCTGAGCCGTGAGATGCCGTTGGGTCCGCTGATCCAGAAACCGTTGCGTGCGTCTTCGAGAATCTGGTAGATGCTGTTGCTGGCCAATCCCTGATCTGTGGTGTAGTGCGTGAGCAGGCCATGCTTCCAGCGAAAGAGACCGTCGTTGCGGGTGCCAAACCAGAGGCCACTTTCGGAGTCTTCGTGGATGGTCCAGACTTTTTTCTGGCTGAGTCTTTCGGTGGCCGCATCGTGAATGAATTGGCCGAGATGGATGCGATTGAGTCCGCGATCGGTGCCGATCCAGATGTCTCCGTTGTGATCCTGCAGAAGGACGCGGGTGCTGAAATAGGAGAGGCCGTCGCGAACACGGTAGTTGACGAATCCGTGCGGAGTGAGATGACTGACGCCTTCGTCGGTGGCGATCCAGAGCGAGCCGTCGCGGGCTTCGAGCATGCCGCGGATGAAGTTGTTGACCAGGCCGTCGCGGGTGGTGTACCAGAGCGTTTTTCCGTGGTCGAGCGAGACGATGCCGTCGCCGTCGGAGCCGATCCAGAGCGCTCCGGAGCGGCTGCGGAGGATGTTGCGCACCTGAAGCTGACCGAGGCCGGGAAAATGCACGGCGCGAATGACGCCGTTGCTCATGCGAAAGACGTTGGTGGAGACGATCCAAAGCGAGCCGTCAGTGTCCGGCGAGATGGTTCCGAAGTCGGAGTCGACGGGCTGCGGCAGAGGTACGATGCGGACAGGAGTGCGCGTGAGGCGGACCATGCCGGCCTGTGTACCGATCCAGATGTTGCGCTCATCGTCTTCAAAGAGATTGAGAACGGTGTTGCTGGGCAGGGTGTCGCTGGCGGTCATGGAGGTGGACTGATGATTGCGCAACAGTCGCAGGCCATCGCCGATCATGCCAATCCAGAGCGCTCCGTCAGAGGACTGGCGCAGGACGCGGACAGTGGCGTGGATGCCTGCGATGCGCTGAAACGAGGCTGCTCCGGGCGAGAGACGATGCAGTCCGAGAACGGTGCCGACCCAGATGGAGCCATCCGAAGCGGCAAGGATGGATTTGACGCGATTCTGGCTGATGCCGCCCTGAAGAGCGTAGCGGTGAACGATGCCGCGGTGGATGGAGATGAGGTCCGAGCCGCCGACCCAGAGTGCTCCGGAGCGGTCCTGGGCGATGGCGTGGACGGCCATTGCGGGAATGCCACTGGTTCCGTCGACACGCTGGAATCGCTGGCCATCGAGACAAAGCAATCCGTTGTCAGTGCCCACCCAAAGCGTGCCATCGCGAGCCTGAAAGAGCGCTCGGATGAAGTTGTCGCTGAGTCCATCAGCAGATCCAAAAGCGCGAAACTTCCCGGCGCGGTAACGGAGCAGGCCGCCGCCTTCGGTGCCTATCCAAAGCGAACCGTTGCGCGTGACCAGGAGGGAAAAGACACTGTTTTCGCGAATTGCGGGCGTGTTTTCATCATCGAAGAGCGTGAGATGCGAGCCGTCGGAGCGCAGAAGCCCGCCAGTTGTGCCGATCCAGAGGTAGTGATCCGGAGTTTGCGCAAAGGCTTGCACGGTCTGCTCGGGAAGTCCATCCTGCGCCTGCCAGACTTTGCGGGTGTAGCCATTCGGAGCTGAGGCTGCCGTCGAGGTGGCCGCAAACAACAGGGCAAGCAGAAACAGAGACAGGCGCAGGAGTGTTGAAGCAAATGTGCGGATGGACCGAATTGGCGGCCTGCCGCGAGAGAACATCACGCCTGTTACGTTGTCGATGCGAAGCATTGCGCAACTCATTGAGGATGACCTGTGGTGGATGATTCCGCAACGGGCTGACGATTCATCTGCTGATGGATGGCTGCGATCTTGTCCTGAGCCTGTCGAATTTCGCGGTAGAGCTTGATCTGCTGCGCTTCTTCGGTGGTGAGGTGAAGCTGGTGGCAGAGGCGAGCCAGGCGGTAGTGTGCAGCCGAGTTCATGGGATCGTCTTGAACAGCGGCACGGAGCAGCGGCAAGGCAAGCTGGAGCTTTCCCTGATCGGCGAGCAGCGAGCCGAGGTTGAGTTCTGCATCGGGATCGGAGGGCGCGAGCTGGTGAGCGCGCTGGAAATGGACGAGCGCCTGTGTTGCGTTGCCCTGCTTCTGGTCGAGAGTGCCGAGAGCGGTCTCAACCGGCGCGCTGTCGCCCTCGTTGTCACGAGCCAAATGAAGTTGCTGGCGAGCAAGCTGCCAAGTGGCGGTGTCGTTGCCGATCTGCATATATGCCTCAGCCAGTTCGAGGTGCATGCCCGGCAGATGCGGGTCCATAGCGAGCGCTTTCTGGTAATGGGCAATGGCATCGCGGGCGTCGCCGGAGTTGATGAGCTTTTCGGCGATCAGTTGCTGCATCCGCGCGGAGTCTGGAGCGAGTAGCAGGAGTTTGTTGAGCGCGTTGTCGGCCTGTTCGGAGTAGATGCGCTGAGCAAAGAAGAGAATGTCGATGTTGTCCGGAGCCAGGGTGAGGAGTTTTTGCAAGATGGGAAGCGTTGCATCCATATCGCCGCGCTGATAGGTGAGATCCGCAAGCTGGACGCCGACCTCGATGCGGAGTTTGCCGTCGGCCAGGTTATCAAAAGCCGATTGCAGGTCCGCGGAAGCATGGGGATCAGAGAGTCGCTTTTCGCAGATGCCTAGCAGCGCCTGAGCCTGAGTGAGATGAGGCGAAGCGTTGAGCGCGGAGCGAAGATCGTCGATTGCAGCGGCACAATCGTGATGGGAATAGGCGATGACGCCAAGCTCGGTGAGCGCAGGAGCGTTGTGTGGATCAAGCTGAAGAACGGCCTGATAGAGCTGCTGAGCAAGCGGGAGGTTGCCTGAGTGCAGCGCGGCATCGGCTTGCTGCAAAGCGGAATCGAGCGGAGTGGGCTGTGTGACCTGCGCCGGAAGCGCATGACTAGCCGTGAAAGCGGCGATGGCGGTAAGAAAAGCAGCGACGAAAAGCTGGCGCGGCAAGGAAGAACAACCTCGAAGACGCATTGACGTGATCCTGTATGAAAGCGCCGCACTCAAAGATGGCTTCATGAAGGCGATTTTAAGCTGGGAGAGCGTGTTTGTTTTGAGAAAGGTTCCAGGCCGGAAGACGTCTCGCAGGAAAATGCTGCGGGACGCTCCGGCCTGAACGTAATTAATAGGGTTGCGCTCAGAAGGTGAGACGACCACCAAGCTGGATGTCGCGACCGCTGGCTGCCGTACTCGTAATCACACCACCGCCCACCACTCCGGTTCCCGTGGCCGAGTTCGGCTGCGAAAAGTTGGGGTGGTTGAACGAGTTGAAGGCATCCGCGCGAAGCTCAAAACTGGAGCCGTGAGGAAGCAGGAATGTTTTGCCCAGGCTAAGGTCCAGATCGCGCCAGTTGGGTCCGATAAGCGAATTGCGTCGCTCGTTGCCAAAGCTGCCCGTGGCCGGGGTTGCAAAGGCGGCGGTGTTAAACCACTGGCTGACCGAGGGACTGGAGACGGATGGGTTGCCAACCAGATTGGGCCGCCATCCGAATCCACAACCGCACTGATTGGCCTCCGAGCCGCTGTCGTCGACGCCGTTGTTGGAGGTGGTTGCGGTGAAAGGAATGCCGCTGTGAATTTGGAAAATGCCGGTAACGCGCCAGCCGCCAAGCACCTGATCGGTGACGCCGTGCAAGGCGAATCGCTTGCCGACACCGAAGGGCAGTTCATAGGTGGCCGAGCCGTTGATGGAGTTGCGCATATCCAGCGTGGACAGACCGTAGTTGGAAGAGATGCTGAATGCGTTCTGCCACGTATCCACGCCTGCGTTGTTACCGGAGCCGGTGCCCGAGTCCATCGTCTTTGACCACGCGTAGTTGAACAGGAAATTCAAACCGTGCGAAGTGGCTTTTTCCAGACGGAACTGGAGCGCGTTGTAGTTGGAGTAACCATCGAAGAGCACGCCTGCAATCGAGCAGAAGAGCGGATAAGCGCTGGGATCGTTGTAGCAGCTCGTGTACTTGCTGCCGTATCCGGAAAGCTCACCCTCCGGCACCTGATTGATGTCCCGCGTAAAGCCCAGATGAGTGCCCTTAGTGAACACATAGCTAGTATCGACGAGCATGCGGAAGGGCAGTTCATGCTGCACGGAGAACAGCACCTCCTGATAGTAGGAGCTGGGCCGATGTTGTGGATAGTAGGTTACATTCTGGTAGTTGTACTGCGAGTTGGAGAGGTTGGAGAGCGACGGGTAGGAGACCGCACCGGGTCCGGGTCCGTCTTTCAGTTTGAAGGCTGCCGTATTGCCGTAGCCTTTGCTGCCGTTGGGATTGAGTCCGATGCCCAGCGCAGCGGTATAGGGATCAACCGACCAAGGCTGATCGGAGATGCCGTAGCTGGCGCGGACAACCCACTTCGGATACGGCTGCCAGGAGAATCCGATGCGCGGCACCCACTGGCTGATGCCGTTCTGGATGGTGTTGCGTCCATCCTGACCACCATAGACCATGGCTCCCAGCGTGCCGGCAGGCGCGTACTTACCCGTGTTGACGACGTTTGGGCTGAAGGTGCCCCAGCGGTTCTGTACCTCGCTCCAGCCACCTTGATACTGATAGCGCAGTCCGAGGTTGAGTGTGAAGGTTGGGCTGATCTGATAGTCGTCCTGGATGAAGGTGCCCATGTTCCACATGCGAGCGCCCGTCTCGACATCCTCGTATACGTACCAGCCGTAGACATCGCCGAGTACGAAGTCAGCGTAGGGAACGCCGGTGGAGACGCCACTGAAGACGAAGTTGCCCGAAGAGATATCACCCCAGCCAGTGTAGTTCTGATAGCTTTTGTCGAACTCGCCGCCCATCTTGATGGTGTGGCGACCTTTGATGAGCGTAAAGATATCGGATTCGGCCAGCGCGCCATCTGCTAGCAACGCGTGTACACCGCCGTTGATGCCAATGCCGCCGATTGATCCACCGCTGTTGATGGTCACGGTCGGGAAGATATTGCCCGGCGCGTCATTGCCATAGGTTGGCTCAATGCCGAGCGAGGTGGGATAACCCTTGTGGTAGGTGGGCGGGATGTACTTGTCCACTTCACGCACGCCGCCGACACGTGCTTCGTTGACCATGTGGTCGTTGATGGTCCAGACATCGGTGACCTGGCCGTCTTCGTTGTAGTTGTTGCCCGTTGTGCAGTCAAAACCCAGCGAACAGAAGGCATCTACGTTGTATGTCAATCCAATTGGAAAGAGCATGTAGGAGGCAGAGATGCGGTTCTTCTGGCTCGGCGTGTAATCCACCTTGCCCACATACCACTTGGATGTGGTCTGGCTGCCCGCCACCACGGTGTAGTTGTTCAGGTAAGGATTGCTGCCCGACTGCAGAAAGTTCGGCGCGGGAAAGTATTTCTGGATATTCTGCGCGACAGGGTCGAGGCCTGAGGTAACGCAGTTGTTGGGATAGTTCTGGCCTGTGTTCGGATCTTTGACGGGAACCGGGAAGCAACCCGCTTCCATATTGACGGTGCCGTTCTGGCCCTGCGTTGGAACGGTGGTGGTGTAGACACTGGACGAGGTGTTTGGATTGTCCTGGAAGGTGAAAAAGAAGAAAAGTTTGTTGTGGAGAATCGGTCCGCCGATGCTGCCACCGAACTCGTTCCAGTGGAGGGGCGCGACGACGAGCGGCGCACGGTCAAAGTAGCTGCGCGCGTTGTAGTCGTTGTTTTGATTGAACTCGAAGAGCGAGCCGTGAAACTGGTTGGTGCCGCTCTTGAGCATGACGTTGAAGGCGGCAACGCCGTTGCCATATTGCGCGCCAAAGTTGCTGGTCTGCACGTTGACCTCGCCGATGGCGTCTGGCGGAGGATAGTTGTCGCTGGCGTTGGCGTCGCGCGGCTCCTGGGCAATGGCACCCTCAATCAGAAAGGTTCCGGAGTAGCCTTCTGTTCCGTTGACGCCGATTCCCTGCCCCGATGCGCTTTGGCTGCCGCCGCCATTGACGCCGGGCAGTTCATTGGTCAGCTCGTTGTACCAGATGCCGCCGACGATCGGCGCATTTTGAACGGCTTTGGCGTCGAGGTCAAGGTGCTGGGCAGAATCCTCGGTCTGAAGCAACGGTGCCTCGGCAGTGACGACAACCTGCTGTGTTGCCTGTCCGACCTGGAGTGTTGCATTAACTCCAACGGTGGCCACCGACAGCGTGATGCCGTTCCGGACTTCATCGCGAAAACCTGGCATACTGAATGTGATTTTGTAGTGGCCAGTGGGCAGCGAAGGCAGATCGTAGATTCCCGCGCTGTTGGTCTGAGTCGTGGAATGAATTCCAGTGTCGATATCCAGTACATCGACAGAGGCTCCGGAGATGACCGCGCCGCTGGAATCCGTGACCTGTCCTTTGATTTCGCCGGAGTTCGAGTTCTGAGCCAGAGTCAATCCCGCGGCGAACACAAGGAATGCCAGGGCAAGAACGAGCCTGCGGAATGTATTCGTTTTCATGTATGGTGCCTCCAAAAGGTGTAGCTGAACACGGCGAGCAGACTATCTGGCCAGAGAATACACTTGCATCCGACCAAAGTCGGATTGACGAATCTTTTCGCGACATGGCCCCTACGTCTGCTCCTAAAACCGTTCCAAGTGGCTTGAATTCTATTCTTTCGCGGAATCGATATCCATGCAGAATTCCCTTTTCCACCGACAGGCTTTTCTGCTTTGGAACGGAAGATTGCTGCGAAGTTACCTGCCGATTTCAGCTCTGCAATACGACGCAAAATCAGCCGAAAAGAGGGTACGAAGCGATGGCCGCACAGGGAATGGCGGAAACACGTCTGCTAGTTGCGGCATATTTTGTTGCATTGCAGGAATGAGGATGGCAAGAAAAGGAAATCATCGCAATCCGTCTTTGGTCGGATGGATGGACTGTTTGATCTCGATATGCTCGGGCACGCGCGTTGAGGATGGTTTTGAATGCTCAAAAAACGGCAACCGAGCAGTATAAGGAGCGACCGGGAAGATGGTTCAGAAGGCGTTGATCCTGGGAATTTCGATCATGGAAATTTCAACTTTGACTGTAGCATTGTCTATGGCCGCGCAACAGCCTCAGGAGCCGGTCAATCTCGCGCCGATAGATGGACAGAGCTATGTGCTATAGATTCGGCCCATAAATACTGCGACTTTGTGTATCTTGGCGCATCCAATTGATATGGAACAAGAGGATGCACGCAAGTTGAGTTCGGCAGCGCAGCATGAGCGCAGGCGACAAGTGATCCGTGCCTATCAGCGCGGAGTGAACCGGCATCAGATCGCACAAGCAGTTGGGTTGAGTT
>JAKAXU010000064.1 GCA_021816455.1 Acidobacteriota bacterium | reverse complement strand
ATCTGTGTTTGTTGAAAAAAGCTCGGATGAGCTGTGGGTAGGGGTGAAAGGCTAATCAAATTCCGTGATAGCTCGTTCTCTCCGAAATAGCTTTAGGGCTAGCCTCGGATGATTTGCGCTGGTGGTAGAGAGATGGATGGACTAGGGGGCTTTCCGGCTTACTGAATCCAACCAAACTGCGAATGCCAGCGACAACCAGTCCGGGAGTCAGACAGTGGGGGCTAAGCTTCATTGTCGAGAGGGAAACAGCCCAGATCGCCTGCTAAGGTCCCAAAGTTACAGTTAAGTGGGAAAGGAAGTCGGAACGCTCAGACAGCCAGGAGGTTGGCTTAGAAGCAGCCATCCTTTAAAGAAAGCGTAATAGCTCACTGGTCAAGCGGTCCGGTGCCGACAATACAACGGGGCTAAAACTGTACACCGAAGCAGCGAATGCGTACTTTTGAGTACGCGTGGTAGGAGAGCATTCTCAACTGCATTGAAGCCAGACCGAGAGGACTGGTGGAGCGTTGCGAAGAGACCCTGCCGGCATAAGTAGCGATAACGAAGGTGAGAACCCTTCGCGCCGAAAGTCTAAGGTTTCCTGAGGAAGGTTAATCCGCTCAGGGTTAGGCGGTCCCTAAGGCGAGGCCGAAAGGCGTAGCTGATGGACATCCGGTTAATATTCCGGACCTCCCAATGTTCGTTTGACGATGGGGTGACGCAGAAGGATAGTCGTGCCGCTCTATGGCTATAGCGGTCGATGCATGGAAGCTGGAGCCGACAGGCAAATCCGTCGGTTCTTAACAGTGAGATGCAAAGCAGTCCCTTTTGGGGCTAAGACGATGATTCCACGCTGCCGAGAAAATCCTCTAAGGAGAACAAAGGGAACCGTACCCCAAACCGACACAGGTAGACGAGGAGAATATCCACAGGCGCTCGAGTGAAAGCTCGTTAAGGAACTCGGCAAATTGGCTCCGTAACTTCGGGAGAAGGAGCGCCCACGCGAGTGGGCCGCAGTGAAGCGCGTACGGCGACTGTTTAACAAAAACACAGGTCTCTGCTAAGTCGAAAACGACGTATAGGGGCTGACGCCTGCCCGGTGCCGGAAGGTTAAAAGGAGAGGTTAGCGCAAGCGAAGCTTTGAATTGAAGCCCCGGTGAACGGCGGCCGTAACTATAACGGTCCTAAGGTAGCGAAATTCCTTGTCGGGTAAGTTCCGACCTGCACGAATGGCGTAACGATCGTACGACTGTCTTAACGAGTTGCTCGGCGAATTTGTAGTACCGGTGAAGATGCCGGTTACCCGCAGCTAGACGGAAAGACCCCGTGCACCTTTACTACACCTTAACTATGGGTTATGACTCTTACTGCGCAGGATAGGTGGGAGGCTTTGAGATCGGATTCTCGGATTCGATGGAGCCAACGGTGAGATACCACCCTGTGAGTGTTGTGATCCTAACCTCCTCCCGTGATCCGGGAGAGGGACATAGTTAGGCGGGTAGTTTGACTGGGGCGGTCGCCTCCCAAAATGTAACGGAGGCGCGCGAAGCTACTCTCAGACTGTTTGGAAATCAGTCGTCGAGTGCAAAAGCATAAGAGTGGTTAACTGTAAGACCTACAAGTCGAGCAGGTGCGAAAGCAGGCTTTAGTGATCCGGTGGTTCTGTATGGAAGGGCCATCGCTCAACGGATAAAAGGTACGCCGGGGATAACAGGCTGATCGAAGCCAAGAGTTCATATCGACGCTTCGGTTTGGCACCTCGATGTCGGCTCATCGCATCCTGGAGCTGTAGAAGGTTCCAAGGGTTAGGCTGTTCGCCTATTAAAGCGGTACGTGAGCTGGGTTCAGAACGTCGCGAGACAGTTCGGTCCCTATCTGCTGTGGGCGTAGGAAATTTGAGGAGGGCTGTCCTTAGTACGAGAGGACCGGGATGGACGAACCTCTTGTGTTCCAGTTGTCCTGCCAAGGGCACGGCTGGGTAGCGAAGTTCGGTTGTGATAACCGCTGAATGCATATAAGCGGGAAGCACGCTCCAAGATGAGATTTCCCTGAAGGGCCCAGGAAGACCACCTGGTTGATAGGCTGGATGTGGAAGCGCAGCAATGTGTGTAGCTTACCAGTACTAATCGCCCGTTCGGCTTGTCCATAGAATTAACTCTGCGCAGTTAGCTTTGAGATTCTCTATGGCCTCTTTACTGCCTTGTATTTCCCAATTCATCTCAATTTTGGCGCCAGTTTGCTGTTTGAACTGCAACGATTCTGGAGGAAACCATCCAGTTTGTCGTTGAATAGTTCTCTTGCTGCGGGAAAACATCCGCCAAGCGCCATCAAGTTTGCCGGTGACCATACCGCGAGGGATCACCCGTTCCCATCCCGAACACGGAAGTTAAGCCTCGCTGGGCCGATGGTACTGCACGGGTAACTGTGTGGGAGATTAGGTGATCGCCGGCATAAACATACGAAAGGCCAGTCCATAGGACTGGCCTTTTCGTTTTCGGTTTCAATCCTATCCCTTTTTTGCGCCTCTGCTCGATAAATCCTGCACTAAGATGTGTTTCTCCAGCGGCCGTTCCATGCCCTGAGCGGCTTGCGCCATGCGCAGATGCTGCTCCATCAAATTGCGTGCCTCATCCGGCTTCCGTCCGCGGATAGCCCGATAGATTTCCCGATGCATCGTCGCTGATTCGCGAAGATCGAGGGCGCGTTCGACGGTCTTGCGGCGTTTGTCATACATGGTCGATGTAATGGTCTCCATGATGGCGGCCAGGATGGGATTTCCCGAGGCCTGCGCGATGATCCTATGAAAGAGCACGTCGTGGATCAGGTATTCATTGGGGGCATCGACTGCTGCGAAAATCTCTGCGACTTCTTCGGCCAGAGCTGCGTAGTGTTCGTCCTTTCCGCGTTCGGCTGCTAGGGCGGCAAGGTTTGATTCCAGAATGATTCGAGCTTCAAACATCTGCCACGACTGAAATCCATGGAGCGCACCCATGAAACTGAGCGAGGCTTTGCCGAGATCTGGTGGTCCATCCGCAACGAAAGTGCCCACACCGTGGCGAATCTTCATCACTCCCATGGCGGCTAGATAGCCAATCCCTGTTCGCAGGCTTGCTCGGCTTACGTTGAGGGTGCGTGCCAGCTCGCGTTCCGGAGGAAGTTTGTCGCCCGGCTGGAGTGTGCCCTTTTCGATCAGGGAGCGTACATGGTTAACCACGTGCATGGTACGGTGGGATTCAGGGGAAATGGTTGGAGATGTCGGCATAAGGTTTCGGTAGGTTCGCAGAAGCAATTTCAAGATTCAGCGAACACGAGAAGTGTAGCATTTACAACCTGTTTCGTTCCGTCCAGACTCTTTCGCCGAAGATGAGACAAATTCCTGCCCCCCTGTGTATACTTGTGGTCTGACCTCGCTATGGTCAGACCACGCAGCTTCTTTCATCTGTCTTGTGGGTAAACTTTGGAAAGGCACATCCCTCTCATGCTTCTTCACGATGATCGGTTGTTTCCAGCTGATCCTACTGGCCGTTCGATCGCGCGTGCCCTTTATGCTTCCGTCCGTAATCTGCCGATTTTCAGTCCGCATGGACATACGCAAGCTGGTTGGTTCGCGCGGAATGAGCCATTCCCAAATCCCGCGATGCTCTTCGTACAGCCGGATCACTATGTCTATCGCATGCTGTATAGCCAGGGGATTTCGATGGAGGCGCTGGAGATTGGCCATAGCGAGATGGAGAATCCCCGAGCGGTGTGGAGGTTGTTTGCTAGTCACTATCACCTCTTTCGCGGGACACCAACGCGTATGTGGCTGGACTACGCCTTCCAGGAGTTGTTTGGACTGTATGATCGGCTGAATGAACGGAATGCGGATGCATACTATGATCGGATCTCGGAACTGCTCGCAACGGATGGTTTCCGACCGCGCGCGTTGTATGATCGCTTCGGTATCGAAGTGCTGGCGACTACGGATTCGCCGCTCGATTCGCTGGACGATCATGCTGCGATTCGGAGTTCCGGATGGTCTGGGCGCATCGTTCCTACATTTCGCCCGGACCCGGTCGTCGATCCGGAATTTCATGGTTTTTCGGATCGCATTCAGGCACTGGGTGAGATGACGGGCGAGGACTCCACGCGGTGGCCTGGTTACCTGGCTGCGCTGCGCAAATCCCGCGAGCGTTTCCGTGCGCTGGGCTGCACGGCCACTGATCACGGCCATCCGACGGCGCAGACCGCTGACTTGAACGACCAGGAAGCATCAGCCCTTTTTGATTCCATTCTGTCCGGTCAGGCCGATCATGCTCAGCAGGAGCTGTTCCGCGCGCAGATGCTGACTGAAATGGCGAAAATGAGTCTTGAAGACGGACTGGTCATGCAGATTCATCCAGGCAGTGTGCGGAATCATAATCACCGCGTCTTTGAGCGTTTCGGGCGCGATACCGGCGCTGATATTCCGCAGCAGACGAATTATGTGGATGCGCTGCGTCCGCTGCTGAATCGCGTGGGCAATGAACCGGCTCTGACGATCATTCTCTTCACTCTTGATGAGTCCACGTACAGCCGTGAGCTGGCTCCGCTCGCGGGGCATTACCCTTGCCTGCGTCTTGGTCCTCCCTGGTGGTTTCACGACAGCCCGGAGGGGATGATGCGCTTCCGCGAGCAGGTGACCGAGACGGCCGGCTTCTACAACATCGTGGGGTTCAACGACGACACGCGCGCGTTTTTGTCCATCCCTGCGCGGCATGATGTGGCGCGTCGTATCGATTGCAGCTTCCTTGCCCGTCTGGTAGCCGAGCATCGACTGGATGAAGAGGAAGCTTATGAGCTGGCGCGCGAACTCACCACGGGTCTGGTAAAACGAGCATATCGGCTTTGAGGAGTTTGCGTGGAAGAGATAGACGACGAGCAATTGCTGGAAGCAGCCCATGGCCAATCGCCAGCGCGAATGGGACGTGTGAGATGGACGATCTGCGCCATGCTCTTTGCCGCGACCTCGATCAATTATATGGATCGTCAGGTGATTTCCATTCTGAAGCCGACGCTCCAACACAGCATCGGTATGTCGGAAATTGCATACGGATACATCGTCGATGCGTTTCAGATTGCCTACGCAATCGGTCTTCTGGCTGCAGGACGTTTTGTGGACAAAGTCGGCACGCGGATTGGCTACATGGTCATCATGGCGGTGTGGAGTCTCTCGGCTATGGGCCACGCGCTGGCAAATACCGTCATCGAGTTTGCGGTCGCGCGCTTTTCGCTGGGCTTGGGGGAGTCCGGTAACTTTCCTGCAGCCATCAAGACCGTCGCCGAGTGGTTTCCTCAGAACGAGCGTTCGCTGGCCACTGGCATCTTTAACTCCGGGGCAAATCTGGGGGCTGTCCTGGCTCCGTTGATTGTGCCATGGGTGACGATTCATTACGGTTGGCACGCTGCATTTCTGGTGACTGGTTGCTTCAGCGCTTTGTGGATTCTCTGGTGGTTCCGCAATTATCGTAAGCCGACCGATCATCCCACGTTGACCGGAGCGGAGCTGCGCTATATCTACCGGGAAGCCGCTGCGCAGATGGGGCCATCCACTCCGTGGGCTCGCCTGCTCGCCTTCAGGCAAACCTGGGGCTATTCGATTGCGAAGTTTCTGACGGATCCGATCTGGTGGTTCTATCTCTTCTGGCTGCCGTCCTATTTCAGTGCAAAGTTTCGTCTTGACCTCTCGCATCTGGGGCTGCCGCTGATCCTGGTCTACAACGCTTCTGCCATTGGCAGCGTGGGCGGCGGGTGGCTACCGCGTCCGTTTCAGCGGCTTGGACTGCGTCCAGCCTATGCGCGCCTGGCTGCCATGCTCGTCTGTGCCTGCGCCGTGTTGCCGGTGCTGGCGATGAGCCGTGTTCAGTCGGAGTGGGTCGCGATTGGCCTGCTGAGCCTGGGTGCGGCGGCGCATCAGGGCTGGTCCGCCAACCTATACACCACGGCGTCGGATATGTTTCCGCGCAGCGCCGTTGGTTCGATGACCGGAATCGGCGGAATGGCTGGCGCGGCAGGCGGCGCGCTTTTGGCATACTATGCCGGGCACATTCTGCAGCGCACGCACAGCTACAGCAGCCTGTTCCTGATTGCGGGAGGTGCATATCTGACAGCGTGGATTCTGCTACAGCTTTTTGCACCGGGATTGCGTAAAGTGGAGAGTCTTGCATGAGCGTTTATTGTGCACACGGAGGAGCCGAGCTTGATCTGAGCGAAGAACAGCTTGAGTCGATACTGATCGCTACTCTGGAAAAACTTGGTCCGCGCGGGCGTGTGTTGCTGGTGCCGCCGGATCAGACACGCGCTCACTCGCGCGCAGGCGATCTTACGCGCTTCGCCTGGCGTCATTACGGCCCGTGCGTGGATGCCGTGCTGCCCGCTCTGGGCACGCACACTGCCATGAGCGCGCAGCAGATTCGGCAGATGTACGGCGAGATGCCGCTGGAACTCTTCCGCGTGCATGACTGGCGCAATGATATCGAGACTCTTGGCGAGGTGCCGCGCGAGTTCGTTCTGGAGCAGTCAGAGGGCCGCGTCGATTATCCCTGGCCCGCGCAGGTGAATCGCCTGCTTTCGCGCGGAGGGCATGATCTGATCCTTTCCATCGGCCAGGTAGTGCCCCACGAGGTGATCGGCATGGCCAACTACAACAAAAACATTCTGATCGGCACAGGCGGGCGCGAAGGGATCAATCGAAGCCACTATCTGGGCGCTGTATACGGAATGGAGCGCATCATGGGGCGCGCAGTCAATCCTGTGCGCAATGTGCTCAATTACGCATCGGATCACTTCCTGCGCCATCTGCCGATCGTCTATGTGCTCACCGTGGTCAGTCGGCGCACGAGCGGTGGACTGGCATTGCGCGGTTTGTTTATCGGCGACGATGTTGAATGTTTTCAGCTTGCCGCTGAGCTGAGCCTGAAGGTGAACTTTGAGCTGGTCGCCGATCCGATCCGTAAAGCGGTGGTCTATCTTGATCCGGAGGAGTTTCACAGTACCTGGCTCGGGAACAAGGCTGTATATCGCACACGCATGGCGCTTGCCGACGACGCGGAACTGATCATTCTCGCGCCCGGAGTCAAGGAGTTTGGTGAGGACAAGACGATCGATCGCCTGATTCGCAAGTATGGCTACTTCGGTACTCCAGCCACGCTGAAAGCGGTGGCGGAGAATGCAGATCTGGCTTCGGATCTCAGCGCGGCAGCGCATCTCATCCACGGCTCCTCTGAGGGACGTTTCCGGATCGTCTGGTGTCCGGGCGGGTTGACGCAATCCGAAGTGGAAGGCGTGGGTTTTGCCTACGGTCAGCTTGATCGGATGCTGGAGCTTTACCAGCCGGAAAAACGGAACGCCGGATACAACCGCGTGGCCGGAGAAGACTTCTTTTACATTGCCAATCCAGGGCTTGGACTCTGGGCGCACCCAAGCAGATTAGGAGAGGGGAATCACGGTGAGCACTCAGAAAAAGCTGGGTAGATATTCCATCGGGACAGGTGATCGTTTCGCCCACCAGGCAAAGGCTCAGTTGCAGGCGTGCATCCAAGCCTTGCATGCTGGCGTGGAAGTGACACCGGTGTGGAATAAATCCAACCGCGAACATCGGATTATAGGCTCGGAACCCTCTTCCGTCCGCCAGGCAGCCGACGCTGCCGTGCAGGAGATGGGTTGGACCGGAAGCTACTTCTGCGACGCAGACCACATTACACTGCCGACGGTGGACCGTTTTCTGTCCTCCTGTGATTTTTATACGATCGATGTGGCCGATGCGATCGGCAAGCCCGCCGCCGCCGATGCTGTAAACGGATTCGTGGATCGCCATGCCAACCTCATCGGAGACATTGGCCTGATCGGCTCCACGGAGACTTTCTCCATCACAGAAGCTACGCTGCGCACGACGGCGAAAAAATATCTGGCAGCCGTACAACAGGCGGGATCCGTCTATCGCCACATCGCCGCCGCCAAAGGTGAAGGAAGTTTTCTGCCCGAGATTTCAATGGATGAGACAGACGTTGCGCAGACGCCGGTTGAACTGCTGCTGATCCTCGTAGCCATCGCCGACGAAGGCATTCCCATTCAGACCATCGCTCCCAAATTCAGTGGACGCTTCAACAAAGGTGTGGATTACGTGGGAGATGTCGTACAGTTCGAACGCGAATTCGGACTGGATATCGCCGCTATTGCGTATGCGGTCGAGCACTTTGGACTGCCTCAGTCGCTCAAACTCAGCGTGCACTCCGGCAGTGATAAGTTTTCTATCTATGCGCCGATATATCGCACGATGCAACGTCTGGATGCAGGTGTTCACCTGAAGACGGCGGGAACCACCTGGCTCGAAGAACTGATTGGCCTGGCCGAAGCAGGCGGCGACGGCCTTGCGCTGGCCAGGGAGATTTATGCTGAGGCTCTTGTGCACAAGGATGAGCTTTGCGCGCCCTATGCCACCGTCATCGATATCGATCCGGCGCAATTGCCCTCGGTGGCCACTGTTGCTGCGTGGACCTCTGCGCAGTTCACTGAGGCATTGCGCCATGTGCAGAGCGCACCGGGCTACAACAGCAGCTTCCGACAGTTGCTTCACGTTGGCTTCAAGATCGCGGCAAAGATGGGCGACAGGTACCTGCGATTGCTGGAAGACAATGAAACCATCATTGCGCGGAACGTGACGGAGAATCTTTTCGATCGTCATATCGCGCCGGTCTTCCTGGGGCGCGCGTCATGATTGTTGTTCTGATGGGCGTGAGCGGCATCGGTAAGACGACAATCGGCTCGCTGCTTGCCGCACGCACCGGCTGGATTTTTGAAGATGCGGACGATTATCACTCCGAAGCCAATCGTCGGAAGATGGCTTCCGGCACCCCGCTTACCGATGACGATCGGCTGCCTTGGCTGCGCACGTTGCATGACCGCATCGTGCAGCACATCGCGCAAAAGGAGTCTGTCATTCTGGCCTGTTCCGCACTGCGCGCCATGGCCCGCGAAGAGTTGTCGAGCGGACTTGCTCCCGGACAGATGCGCTTCGTCCTGCTGTATGCACCGTCGGCGCTCATCGAGCAGAGGATTCTGGCACGGCAGCACCAGTATATGAATCCAAATCTGTTGCCCAGTCAGCTTGCCACGCTCGAAGAACCGGAGGACGCATGGCGCGTCTCGGTTGAGGGAACACCGGAGCAAACCGTCTCTGAAATTCTGGGGTATCTCGAATCGATTCACGCATGGAAACAGTAAAGGAGTCTGGATGCAAAGCCTGAGTCTGCAAGGCAAAGTCGCCGTAGTCACCGGA
This sequence comes from Acidobacteriota bacterium, assembly GCA_021816455.1. GTDB lineage: Bacteria > Acidobacteriota > Terriglobia > Terriglobales > Acidobacteriaceae > Acidicapsa. The sequence continues at coordinate 5,878 of JAKAXU010000064.1, read as the reverse complement.
GGCACCTCGGGTATCGGTCTCGCGCTCAGTCTCGGGCTGGCCGACGCTGGTGCCGACGTTATCGCCACCGCGCGGCGCGAGCAGCAGGTGGAGGAAGCAGCCGCAGCCGTGGAAGCGCGTGGTCGACGCACTCTGCGCCAGACCTCAGACGTTTGCGATCGAGCCTCGCTGGAGTCGCTGCTTGCCGCCGTACTGACTGCCTTCGGCAAGGTGGATATCCTCATCAACTGCGCAGGCAAAATCAAGCGCACCCCAACGCTTACGCAGTCGGAAGCCGAGTGGGAGGACATTCTGAACACCAACCTGACAGGAACCCTCCGCGCCTGTCAGGTCTTCGGCGCTCACATGCTTGCCAATCGTTACGGACGCATCCTCAACATTGCCTCGCTCAACAGTTTCGTCGCGCTCAAGGAAGTGGCCGCTTACGCTGCCAGCAAAGCTGCCGTTGCCTCGCTCACGCGCTCTCTTGCCGTCGAGTGGTCACGCGAAGGCGTCACTGTCAATGCGATTGCGCCCGGCGTCTTCCGCACAGAGTTGAATGCAGCTCTGCTCGACAGTACTCCACGCGGTCAGGAGCTGCTGCTGCGCACTCCCATGGGGCGCTTCGGGCGCACCGAGGAGCTTGTCGGAGCAGCCGTCTATCTTGCCTCCGATGCGGCATCCTTCGTCACCGGCCAGACGCTGGTCGTGGATGGGGGATTCCTGGCCAGCGGCGTCAATCAATAGCACTGCAACCAGGGTCTGCCAAAGAGAAGCCGCACTACAGTGGAGTTCCATAGTGCGGCTTCCTGCATGCTTGCACGGGAATCGCTTCAGTTATGAAGTCTGAACAGCGTTTAACCCAATACTTGCCACCTTCAACGCAGATATATCGAGGATGTCAATAGAGCCACTGTGACTCTATTTACTCTGATCGACGATGCTTGCTTGGAACTTTTGGGGCGGTCAAGCTATTTTGTAGCTCCCATAAGTTCTGTAATAACAGTTGGTATCAGAATTACCGCACTTCCACCATGCTCCGGTCTGGCTGGAAGCCGACCATCTGCATGGCGTGAGATATCTCGGTATTTCGCATGAAATACTCCCACAGGAAGCCGGTGCGCACATTTTCGGCCATTAGAACGCTGGCGCCAACGTCGATGCACAATACATCCTCCGCATACCAGTCAGCCTGCGGCTGAAATGCATCGACAAAGCCATAACGCGACCATGCTTTCTCTCCATACTTCTGCCGGATGTTCAATAGAACATGCCCACACTCTGCTGGCAAAAAGGGAAGTGATCCGGCAGTGGCGCATGGAACAATGGTGCCGTCAATGTGGCCACGCTCCGGAGGACCACCCCAGACGCGATAGCCTGTGCGCGACAAGGATGCGGAGATGCCCCACAGATCCTGGTCGATCCAGGGGAACTCGCGTCCCAGTGTGAGACAGAAGAGTTGATGCGCGCGCGTGGCGACGATGGAATTGATAAAGTAATTGGCGTAGCGGTCGCGGACGCCGCGAAAGTCGCACCAAGCATGCGCGTACTGATGGATAAAAATCGGTGCGTTTCCGCTGATGTACTCAATGCCGCCAAATTCAATGATCGGCCGCTTGATAGCGTCCCATGTCTTGGTGGGAATCGGATGCCGCGGTGCGCCGATCGCCATCAGGTACATCGTCATCAACTCGGAATATGTTTGCCAGCGGGACGGGCTAAAACCTTTTTCTTGCCAGCGGTGTTTGATGAAGCTCCCTTCCGGCCGCCAGGCCATCGCGAGAGTGTCGCCGCCATTCAGCATCCACTGCCAATCCACTCGTTCGTATAACTTGGTTGCCAGTGTATGGATACGGCGATTGCCTTCGAAATATTTACGGCAGAGAAGGGCACCACAAAGCAGGAGCGCGGTATCGATAGAAGAGATTTCAGAATGTCCGGCGCGTTCGCCGCTTTCAATGTCCATAAAGTGATACATAAAACCATGCATGTGCGGACATTTATCGAGCAGAAAGGCCAGCGTCGTTTCGACGCGCGCCTCGCACACTGAGGCTTGCAGGTAATGCCTTTGCGCGGCGATGCATAGAGCGCTCAGGCCGAAGCCGATGCCGGCGATGCTGGACATCTGACTCGTCGGATGACCCACTATTGCGGGCGCTCGGTTGCGCACCATGCCGGTTTCCGCAGGGGCCTCTTCGAAGAAGTAGGCACATCCCCGTTCCTCCATATCATCGAGCAGCCTGTCGACCTCGGTTGGGATATGTGTGAATGGGCGGTCGATGAAAACGCCTGCAGAATGGGGATATTTACTAGCGATGACACTTCCCGATGCGGGAGTGATTTCTTCGGGCGGTTTTGTTGTTGGCATCGGATTTTGAGCATGGGCAAGTGTAGTTGCTGGAAGCCCTCCGAGTGTCAGGCATCCGACCGAAGCACCGACGTTGCGCAGTAAGTCACGGCGTGTTACGTTATGGTTTTTCAATTTTGATTCTATCCTCGCATGGTAGCGGAAAGGCTTGGAGGTTTCTCACGCCATTCTGGTTGATGAAGTTGTAGTTGAACCTGGATATGCGCATGAAGCTCGACGATGCGTCCTGCATCGTCTCTGGGCAGCCGTCCAAATGGAGTCATTTGTTTTGACGTTGATTTAAGTGACCCGAACGGGAGGATGGAGAGCGTTTGATCTGCAACAGGGGACTCGCAGGTCAGCATCGAATAGAAAGGTTCCATGCATCGAGGGATTGCATCTGCTTTGTCAAAAGCCAATGGTGGGGATGCTCCCATCACAAGTACGGACTGCGATACGTTCGGCGGCATGGAACCCCTGCACAAGTAGTTGAACTGACAGCGTCGTGAACCGCTTCGTTGACTTTCTGCCCGTTGCCATTTAGTTGCTAACAGCAACATTATTAAACGTAAATTTTGTATTGTAAAGACATTAAATCGCAATCGTTTGGTCTCGATCAGACCAAACGATTACTTCAAATCAGGGTTTCAGGCAGATGCCTTGTCCGCGTTTGCATGAATCCAAAACTCTCTTCTCGGAAATGATTATTGATCTGACCCACAACTATAGGACTTATGCGGCACAACGGATATGCCTTTCCAATTTGCGCGGTCGCAGCCGTGGAGACTCTTTGTATTGAGAGTAGCGTTGAGCAACTCGTCCGGATTCAGTTCGGAGGGAACTCAACAAAAGAAATGTGGTTGAGAGCCAAAGGCGAATAGTCCTACTTCAGAATCTCGGCCCACGCGGGCAGCACAATCCGTGATGCTCCACGGTCTCTGCCTTTTGCACGTCTTCGCCCACAGCGTCGGGCGCGGGCGTGGCAACGAGCGTGCCGCCTTGCGCTCGGGAAGAATCCCATTCCGCATCCCCGCCCTGTCGTGGTAGCGTCAGGTATCTTCTTCCTGAGGCTGACCATGTTTCTGACCAGAATGCCACTCCGAGCCCCTCGTCTCCTGGCAACTCTTTGTCTGCTTTCTCTTGCCAGTTACTCTGCCGCCCAGGCCAGCGCACAGACCGCGCCTAAATACCCCGACTACCCGAGCGAGACCCCGGCGCACTTCCAGCCCTCGGACAACGGCATGGACTACCAGCGTCGCGAAGTCATGATCCCCATGCGCGACGGCGTCAAGCTTCACACCGTCATCCTCGTTCCGAAGGACGCAAAGCACGCCGGCATTCTGCTCACACGCACCCCTTACAACGCGGACCAGCTTACTGCCAACTCTCCCAGCATGCACCTTGGTTCCGCTCTCTGGGGCTATGACAATGCCGTCGAAACCATCATCTCCGGCGGGTACATCCGCGTCGTCCAGGACATTCGCGGCAAGTACGGCTCCGAGGGTGACTACGTCATGAACCGTCCTCTCCACGGCCCGCTCAACCCCACTCCAGTCGACGAATCCACTGACACGTACGACACCATCGACTGGCTGGTCAAAAACATCCCGGAGTCCAACGGCAAGGTCGGCGTTCTCGGCATCTCCTACGACGGATTCCTCTCGCTCATGCCGCTCGTCCATCCCCACCCCGCGCTCAAAGTTGCTGTGCCCATGAATCCCATGGTCGATGGCTGGCGCGGCGATGACTGGTTCCACAACGGTGCCTTCCGCGAACAAAATCTTCCCTACATCTACGAGCAGACGGCCACTCGCGACAACTCCGCCAAATGGCTCACCAGCACCTTCGACGACTACGACATGTACATGCGCGCTGGCACGGCTGGAGAACTCGGCAAAGAGCGCGGCATGGACCAGATCGGCTTCTGGCGCAAGGTCATCGCCCACCCTTCCTATGACAGCTTCTGGTCCGATCAGGCCGTCGATCAGATCCTCGCCGCCCAGCCGCTCACCGTACCCACCATGCTGGTCGCCAGCCTCTGGGATCAGGAAGATATCTACGGTGCTATGGCCGTCTGGAAAGCCGTCAACGCCGCCCAGCCCGCAACCGCAAAACAGAACCTCTTTCTCGTGCTCGGTCCGTGGCACCATGGGCAGGAGATCGAGCATGCCAGCTCGCTCGGAGCCATCCCGTTCAACAGCGACACCGGCCTCTACTTCCGCAGCCGGATCCTCGCGCCGTTCCTCGCCCACTATCTTCAGGACGATCCGCCAGCCCAGACCGTCTCGCGCGTGAATGCCTTTGAAACCGGAGCGAACCGCTGGCAGCGGCTCGTCGACTGGCCCTCCGCCTGCACCACTGGCTGCACACCCAAAGCCACACCGCTCTATCTTGAGGCAGGCTCGAAACTCGCCTTCACACCGCCCGTCGCAGGCAGTTCACCGTTTGACGAATACGTCTCCGATCCCGCCAAACCGGTCCCTTTTCGCATTCGGCCCAGCCAGCCCGTCGGCTACACTCCCAATCTCTCCTGGGTCCGCTGGCTGGTCGATGATCAGCGCGAGTTCTCCGGACGCACCGACGTCGTCACCTTCACCTCCGACGCGTTCACCGCACCCCTGCGCATCAGCGGCGAGCCCATCGTCCATCTCGTCGCCTCCACCTCTGGCACCGACTCTGACTGGGTCGTCAAGCTGATCGACGTCTACCCCGACGAGGTCGCCGGAGACCCCGATCTCGGCGGCTACCAGCTTCCCATCGCCATGGACATCTTCCGCGGCCGCTATCGCGAGAGCCTCAGTCAGCCCAAATCGCTCGCAGCCAACACCCCGCTCACATACAAATTTGCCCTGCCCACCGCCAACCATCTCTTCCTGCCCGGCCATCGGATCATGGTCCAGGTCCAGTCAAGCTGGTTCCCGCTCTACGACCGCAATCCGCAGACCTTCGTCCCCAATATCTTCTTCGCCAAACCCACCGACTTCCGCAAGGCAACCCAGCGCATCTACCACGCGCCCGGCCAGGCCAGCTACATCGATCTTCCCGTCATTTCGCCGGAAAAGTAGCCTGCGAGCAGAGAAACGCCAGGCGACCGTATGTGTACAATACCGCCATGACGCCTGCAACGCTTTTCCAGTTTCATCGCGAGACACAGGCCCACCTGCGGTGTCAGGACAATCTGGAGTTCATGCGTCCTCTATCCGCTGGCTCCATGCAGTTGATCGTCACCTCGCCCCCGTACAACATCGGAAAATCCTACGAGCGCAAACGTTCGCTGGACAGTTATGTCTCCCAGCAAGCTCAGGTCATCTCCGAGTGTGTCCGGTTGCTTCATCCATCCGGTTCACTCTGCTGGCAGGTTGGAAATCACGTTCAGGATGGCGAGATTTTTCCGCTGGACATGGTGCTCTACCCCATCTTTCGCGATCACGGCCTCCATCTTCGCAACCGGATAGTATGGCATTTTGAGCATGGCCTTCACTGCTCGAAGCGGCTTTCAGGAAGATACGAAACCATTCTCTGGTTCACTAAATCTGACGACTATGTAGATCG
>JAKAXU010000015.1 GCA_021816455.1 Acidobacteriota bacterium | reverse complement strand
CTCGCCTTGATCATAGGCGAAAAGAAGTTTACGACGCAGATCATCCCCAAGGGGTTTTCCCATGTCTTTGTTCGCCGCAAAGAGTCGCCAAAACCAGTCTACACTATTTAGGAAAATGCTCTAGTTCAGCTATGCTGGAGCACGGATGCAAAACGCGGAGAATTTTGGAACGAAGGGGGAAACACAGTCCGGTGAAAAAGCGGCGCGCATCGTTGGGAAGGGGAAGCAAATGAGCAGGATGGAGATAACCGGAGAGCCGGTGATCCGGATGGGGCAGCAGGCAGCCCCTACGCAAAGAGCCGACGAAGGCGATTTTTTTGCAGTGAACCCGCAGACCGGAGAACGGCTGGATCCGCGCTTTCACTCCGCGAGTCTGGCAGAGGTGGAAATGGCTGCGAAGCTGGCGGCCGACGCCGCCTCGGCCATGGCCTCTTCCAGCGGACTGGCACGCGCGGAACTCCTGCGGCACATCGCCGACAAGCTGCTGTACGGGCAGGAGACGATCACACAGCGTGCGCATCGGGAGACGGGTCTGGCGCTGGCACGGCTGAACGGTGAGATGGGACGCACAGTGGGACAGCTTCGGTTATTTGCCGAACTGGCCGCTGAAGGCTCCTGGGTCGATGCACGGATTGACACAGCTCAGCCGGAGCGAGCACCTGCGCCGAGGCCAGCAGTACGCTCGATGCTGCGTCCGTTAGGCCCTGTGGCCGTCTTCGGGGCGAGCAACTTTCCCCTGGCATTTTCCGTAGCGGGCGGAGATACGGCTGCGGCGCTGGCGGCCGGGTGTCCAGTGATCGTGAAGGCTCATCCGGCGCATCCGGGGACAAGTGAACTGGTGGCGCGAGCGATCTGCGACGCGGCAACGGAACTGGGCTGGCCCGAAGGGGCATTTGGCCTGCTTCTGGATGCCGGAGTGACGGTCGGGACCGCGCTGGTACAGCATCCGGCCGTGCGAGCGGTTGCCTTCACCGGGTCGTCGGCGGGTGGACAGGCGCTGATGAAACTGGCTGCGGGGCGACCGGATCCGATACCCTGCTTTGCTGAGATGGGAAGCAGCAATCCGGTTTTTGTGCTGCCGGCTGCAATGAGAGAGCGGGCAACGGAGATTGCACGCGGATTAACGGCCTCGTTTACGCTCGGTTCCGGACAATTCTGCACAAAACCCGGAGTGATCTTTGTTCCACAAGAGACGCCGGAGAGCTTCTGGAAGGAATTGAAAGCTGCCGTTTGCAGCATGGTTTCGATGGGAATGCTGACAGCGGGAATTGCCGCGCGCTTCGACAACGGGGTGGAGGGGCGCAGGGTGGGGGGGAGAAAAGTGGAGGTTTTTGCAGAAGCAGCGGCAAATCCGGCAATCGCCTCAGCAGGCACGCCTATCGTCTTCAAAACCCGCCTGGAGGAATTTCTGGCGAATCCGGAACTGGAAGAAGAGGTATTCGGGCCCACCATGCTGATGGTTGAATATCGCGATACCCAGCAGCTTGAGGCGGCTGCGCGGCAGTTGCAGGGGCATCTGACTGCGACGATTCATGGCCAGGATGCGGAGAGGAAGATTGCCTCCGCTCTGCTTACAATCCTGGAGACGCGAGCGGGACGGCTCGTGTGGAATGGCTATCCCACAGGAGTGGAAGTTTGCGATGCGATGGTGCATGGAGGGCCGTTTCCTGCAACCTCCGACAGCCGGTTTACCTCGGTAGGGACCGCGTCAATCCTCCGGTTTGTACGTCCAGTCTGTTTCCAGGATGTACCGGAGGCTCTGCTCCCGCCGGAGCTGCAGGAGGCCAATCCGCTGGGAATTGAGCGGCTGATCAACGGGCGGCGAAACCGCGGCTGAGCGATGGCCACCGGCTCAGATCAACCGAAAAGCACAAACAATCTCGGGAAAGATGTAACACAAGGCGAGTAAATTCCGCGAAAAACGTGAAGAAAGGTCGGTCCCTGAGCAAGAAAGCGGGTAGACTGGAAGAACCTGCGAAAACGGCGGGATTTACGGAAGGAAATGAGGGAACGAAGGAAATGGCCGGCGACATTCAACTAACTTGTAGCGATTGCGGACGGGAATTTACATTTACGGCTGCGGACCAGAGCTTTTACCAGGAGCGCGGCTATTCCGCCCCAAAACGCTGCAAATCCTGCCGTCAGGCCAAGAAGGCCGACCAGCAGGGTGGTGGCGGCGGCGGATACTCGAGCCGGTCGATGGGCGGAACCTCAGTAACTTGCTCCAGTTGCGGACAGCAGACGACAGTTCCGTTTGAGCCGCGCGGAGACCGTCCGGTCTATTGCCGCGATTGCTTCCAGGCGCAAAAAGCGCAATCCGGACGTGGCAATCGCTACTGATGTAGCGCGAAGAGACCGTAGTAGTGGCAAAATGTGCTCTGAATCCTGAACGGCTACGCCGCCTTGAGTATGGCTGCGTGGTCGTTTTCCATCAGCTCACTTACTTTCAGGGGCATATATCTTTCAGAAACACATGCTTTCGTGACCTGCGTCACACAGCGACTCGATCGAAGAGTGCGAGTCTTCTAATTATTCCGACGCAGTGATGCAGCACCGTCTGCAAGGGTCGGCAGGCAGGCTCAACGAAACTATGCGCATACCGGAAAACAATCAGGCATTCGTTGGAGACTGGGATCTGATCACAGCTCTGAGGGAGTACGCGCTGGAACATCGATGCCGCGAAAACGAGACTCTGTTCCGGCAGGGCGAGATCCCGGAATCGCTCTTTGTGCTGCAAGAAGGGCAGGTTACGCTGAAATCCGGTGAGGCGGACCGCGAGCGCATCTTTGTTCGTCAGACACTACCCGGATCCATCTTCGGCTTGCCGGGAGTTATTGGGAACACTCCGTACTCGCTGACGGCTGTTGCAGAGGCAGGAACGCAGCTTCAGGTGATCACACGCGAAGCGTTTCATCGTTTACTGATCACTCATCCCGAAGTCAGTTTCCACGCGCTGCGAATTCTGGCAGCCGAGGTGCAGGCTGCACGGAGGCTGCTGCAACAGTCGGCAAGGCCATCCGGCGCAGTATGCAGGGAGTCCTCCGGCAAGCGGAAACAGCAGTGACTCCGATACAATCACGGCGTGAAGACAAGCGTCTTTGACCTGTACAAGATCGGAGTAGGGCCTTCCAGTTCGCATACGATGGGACCGATGCGGGCTGCCTTCCAGTTTTCGCAGGAGTTGAATGGTTCCGGCCTGCTGGCGCGGGTTTCGCGAGTGACGGTAGAGCTTTTCGGGTCGCTCGCGCTGACCGGACTGGGGCATGCGACAGACCGTGCGATCCTGCTCGGGCTAAGCGGAGAAGAACCGGCTTCCATTGATCCGGAGCGCATCGAAGGGCTGGTGCAAACTATCCGCGCAACTCACCTTCTGCGCCTGGCAGGTCAGCGCGAGATCGCATTCGACGATACGCGGGATATACTCTGGCAACGCGAGACTATGTTCCCTCCAGCGGCACGGACACAGCATCCAAATGGGATGCGCTTCCGCGCCTGGGATTGCACGGAGAACCTGCTGCAAGAAGAAATTGTGTTTTCGATTGGCGGTGGATTTCTGATGAAGGACGGCGAATCGGCGGCACAGAAGACGGTGGCCGCTTCGACACTTCCCTTCCCTTTCACCAGTGCCCGGGAACTGCTGGACACTGCGAAAAATGCTGGTATACGCGTGGATGCGCTCATGCTGGCCAATGAATGCGCGCTGAGTGGATTGTCCGACGACGAGGTGAAGCGACGAATTCGGCATATCTGGAGCGCAATGCAAAGTTGTATGGAACGCGGAATGGCGACGGAGGGTATTCTGCCCGGCGGGTTGAAGGTACGTCGCCGAGCACACCGACTGGCTGAGAAACTCGCAGCGGCGCAATCGGGATCGACACCCGATCCGCTTGCGGCGCTGGACTGGCTGACCGTCTTTGCAATGGCAGTGAACGAGGAAAACGCGGCAGGAGGTCGCGTGGTGACAGCTCCGACAAATGGAGCTGCGGGGGTGGTTCCGGCTGTGGCGCAGTACTACCTGCGCTTCGTGCCAGGAGCAGATGATGCCGGTTTGCTGCGGTTCTTTCTGACCTCGGCGGCGATTGGAATTCTCTACAAGGAGAATGCGTCGATCTCCGGCGCCGAAGTGGGCTGCCAGGGCGAGGTGGGTGTCGCCTGTTCGATGGCCGCTGCAGGCCTTGTGGCGGCACAGAACGGAACCAATGGAGAGGTGGAACATGCTGCGGAGATTGCAATGGAACACAATCTCGGCATGACCTGCGATCCGATCGGAGGGTTGGTGCAAATTCCTTGCATCGAACGCAACGCCATGGCTGCGGCCAAGGCGGTTCATGCGGCGCGCATCGCAATGCAGGAACCGGAAGAGCATAGAGTCTCGCTCGACCAGGTGATCCGCACCATGTATCTGACGGGTCTGGACATGCAGTCGCGCTACAAGGAAACTTCTCTGGCTGGACTGGCGCTGAACAACATTGAGTGCTGACGCGGGCTGCGAATCCCAAAAGATAAACTGGAAACGATGACGCGTCGACGATGGATTGCAACTGAATTCGACGAAGAGACGGCAACCCTGAGCGGCGATCAGGCAAACCACCTGATTCGCGTGTTGCGCGCTGAGCCGGGAATGCGCGCGGATGTGGTGGCGGGAGAGCGCGTCTTTCAAGCAGTGATCGAGCACGTCGCGGAAGCTTCCGTCCGGTTTCGTCTGGAGCAGGAAGTTGCGAGGGATGATTCGCTGCCGGTAGAGCTTCTGCTGGCCATCTTCAAGTTTGACCGGATGGAGTGGGCGATCGAAAAGGCCGTGGAACTTGGCGCAGGCACAATTGTTCCTGTGATTGCGCGCAGGACCGAAAAACATCTGGCGCAGGCTGCCACCGCACGAGTGGATCGCTGGAGACGGATTGCGCTGGAAGCTGCCAAACAAAGCCGCAGCAGCAGCGTTCCGGAGATTGCAGCGCCATGCCATTTGAGCGAAGCTCTGGCTACAAGACGATCTGCGGATCGTCTACGCATCGTACTCTCGGAACACGAAAAAATAATGACGCTGACCAGGTGCATTGCGAATGTGAAGCCGGGACAAGAAAAGCTGAGCCTGGCGACTGGTCCGGAAGGCGGATGGAGCAGCGAGGAAGTGGCGTTATTTTCAGAATCCGGTTGGACAGCGGCTTCCCTGGGGCCGCGGATTCTGCGCGCGGAGACCGCTGCCATTGCGTCCCTTGCCCTTGTGAGTGGACTACTGGGGAAGCCATCGTTCCGGTGACCGGGAGCACGTAGGACTCCAATATCTATCCGCCACGCTCGACCTGAAAGGCATACGGCGCACCTGCGGAACGGGCGAAGCTACGCACGACGCGCAAAAGGGCAACTGCCGCGTGAGACAGCGTAGCGTCACGACGATGCGTCAGCCTCAGAAGCCTGCGCACATGCAGCTCGTCCACGGAAACGGCGATGAGTTCTCCGGTCTCCAGTTCGCGCTGCACCGTGAGCCGCGGGAGAAGCGCAACACCGTTTCCCATGGCGACAAAGCGTTTGATTGCGTCGATGGTCGGCAGCTCCACATGAATGTTCAGTGGACGGCGATGGCGCTCAAATGTCTCAACAACCTGACGCCGAAGCGGTGAAGAGACGTTGTGCGCCACAAAACTTTCGCCTCCGAGATCTGCAATGGAGACACGAGCCTGCCTGGCAAAACGATGCTCAGGGTGAACAACGAACGCAAGGGTATCCGAGTAAACGGCAATCGACCGGAAGCGTTCCAGGTCCGGACGAAACGACACGACACCAAGCTCGAAGTTGCGAAGGTTGAGTCCTTCGGGAATGCGGCTGGCGAGTGAGCGCTGTACGGCCACATCCACGCGCGGGTGGAGGCGGCGAAATGCATCCAGGACGGGTAGAAGATAAAGGCAGGTGTACTCGTTTGCGGCGAGGACGAGTTGTCCGCGCTCAAGCGAACGCAACTCGCCAAGCGCGCTGTTTGCCTCGCGACGAAGAGCGAGCAGGCGCAGAGCATACTCCCGCAGGAGTTCCCCTGCGCTGGTGAGCGCGCCATCTCGTGCCGAACGGTCGAAGAGCTGCTCGCCGGTCTCTTCTTCGAGCTTGCGGATGACCTGACTGATCGCGGGCTGGGTGCGATGCATGCGCACGGCTGCGCGGGAAAAACTGTGCTCCTCTGCAACGGCAAGAAATGTCTCCAACTGGCTCAGCTCCATGCGCTTCATCCCTTCGTCGGCTACATAAGTATATTTTATCGTTTCTCAAATAATAATAACTTTGCATTATATGCAGGGAATGCCTGAGACTGGTATAGTCCGGTGTTGCCCGGAAAGGGAAGCACCCATGTCAGGAACCATGTCCGAAGCTAAGCGTTCGCAGGTATTGATTTTCGACACCACGTTGCGCGATGGCGAGCAATCGCCTGGTTGCAGCATGACCACCGAAGAAAAGCTCGTCATGGCGCATGCGCTGGAAGAGCTTGGCGTGGATATCCTCGAGGCTGGATTCGCGATCGCATCGGAGGGCGATTTTGCGGCTATCTCCTCTGTTGCGCGCGCAGTTCGCGGGCCGAGAATTGCGTCGCTGGCTCGGGCGCGTCGCGAAGATATTGATGCGGCTGCACGATCGTTGGAGCATGCCAATCGCGCACGGATTCATGTCTTTCTCGCTTCGAGCGACCTGCACATGGAGTACAAGCTGCGTATCGGCCGCGAGCAGGCACTGCAACAGACAGGTGAAGCTGTGCGTTACGCACGTACGCTGGCCGACGATGTGGAGTTTTCGCCGGAGGATGCGACCCGCTCCGACCGGAATTTTCTGGTGGAGATGGTGCGCGTGGCAGTGGAGGCAGGCGCAACGACCATCAACATGCCAGACACCGTCGGATACACGACTCCGGAGGAATATGGGCAACTCTTCCGCGAGGTGCGGGAGCGAATTCCGGCCATCGATGCGCAGGGCGTCATTCTTTCCAGCCATTGTCATGACGATCTGGGGCTGGCTGTGGCAAACTCGCTGGCTGCGGTGGCCGCCGGCGCGCGACAGGTGGAGTGTACGATCAATGGCATTGGCGAACGGGCAGGCAACGCGGCACTCGAAGAGATTGCAGCAAACTTTTTTGTGCGCGCGGACTACTACCACCTGCACACCGACATTCACATGAAGAAGCTGAATGCCGTGAGCCAGACGCTGCGGCAGATCATCAGCTTTGGGCCGTCGCCAAACAAGGCAATCGTAGGGGCAAATGCGTTTGCGCACGAATCGGGAATCCATCAGCACGGAATGCTCGCCAATCCGCTCTGCTACGAGATTATGACCCCCGAATCGGTCGGTGCGGACAGTACGCACCTGGTGCTCGGCAAGCACTCTGGACGCGCAGCGCTGCGCCATCGGTTGGAGTCTCTGGGATATGCCTTGACGGCCGAGGAACTGCTGGAGATTTATCACAGGTTTGTAGCGCTTGCAGATCGCAAGAAAAACATCTATGACCAGGATCTGATCGGGCTGTTGTCTGCAAAACATCGCGATCAGAAGCCCGGCAATCTGGCGGCTGTGGATTAGTCCCGCAGCGCACAACGAAAAGAAGCCGATCACGGTAAAGGTGGCGGCGAACAAAGGGGAGACATGGCATTTCGTCTTTTGGTTACTGCGGGCGACGGGATTGGCCCGGAGGTGACACGGGAAGCCGTCGCGGTTTTGCAGGGAGTCTTTGCGCGAGCGGATCAACAGATTGTGGTCACGGAAAAGCGCATTGGCGGCGTAGCAATTGTGAACGATAAAACGCCGCTGCCGCAGGACACACTGGCCGCGGCACTGGCGTCGGACGCTGTGCTGCTGGGTGCGGTAGGCGGCAACGAATTCAACGCGCTTCCTCCGGACAAGAGGCCAGAGGCTGGATTGCTGGCAATTCGCGCAGAACTGGGCGGCTTTGCCAATCTTCGCCCGGCCTTCGCGTTTCCTGAGCTTGCGGTGAACAGTCCTCTGCGTACGGAGGTAATTGACGGCGCAGACATTCTCTTTGTGCGCGAGCTGCTTGGCGGACTCTACTTCGGCACTCCACGCGAGTGGAATCGCTCAACCGGAGAAGCCTGGAACACGATGCGGTATTCGCGCGGAGAGGTCCAGCGCGTGGCTCGGATCGCATTTCAACTGGCGCAAAAGCGCAGGCGCAAGCTGACTTCGGTGGACAAGGCAAACGTGCTGGAAGTTTCGCAACTGTGGCGGGCGACTGTGCAGGAAGTGGCGGCCGAATTCCCGGATGTTACGCTCGAGCACCAGTACGTAGATGCAATGGCGATGCACCTGATGAATCAGCCGCGGAATTACGACGTGGTGCTGACGGAAAACCTCTTCGGAGACATACTGAGCGATGAGTCTGCGGTGATTACCGGATCGCTGGGTATGCTGCCATCGGCGACGATTGGCGGCAAAGTGAATCTTTACGAACCTGTACATGGCTCTGCTCCGGATATTGCGGGCAAGGGACTGGCCAATCCGCTGGGAGCGATCCTGACCGGAGCGCTGGTACTGCGTCATTCGGCGGGCATGGAATCGGAAGCCGCCTCGGTAGAAACGGCCGTCCGGAAAGTGCTTGAAATGGGCTTCCGCACGCCGGATCTGGCGCGTGGCGCTGCGTCCGGATTCCGGGTGCTGACAACTGCGGAGATGGGCGCCAAAGTGCGCGAAGTACTGGGTCTGTAGTCTGCACAATTGCGCGCTGAAATAAGGAGAAGTGATGAACAACGCACCGAAGACATTATTTGAGAAAGTCTGGGAGCAGCATGTAGTTGTCGAGCCTCAGGGAGAGCCAACGATTCTCTATATTGACCTGCACTTGCTACACGAGGTGACTTCACCGCAGGCCTTTGAAGGGCTGAGGCTGGCGGGACGCAAGGTGCGCAGGCCGGATCGCTGCGTGGCGACGGTGGACCACAACGTGCCGACAACTCTGGCGGAACGATTCAATATCGTGGACCAGATTGCGGCAACACAGATTGCAACACTGCGGAAAAACTGTGCGGATTTCGGTGTGGAACTCTATGACATCGGGAGCCGCGAGCAGGGGATTGTGCATGTGATTGGACCGGAGATGGGTCTGACCAAGCCAGGCATGACGATCGTCTGTGGAGACTCGCACACCTCGACGCACGGAGCATTTGGCGCACTCGCATTCGGGATCGGGACCAGCGAAGTGGAGCATGTACTGGCGACGCAGACGCTGCCGCAAGGCAAGCCGAAGACTTTTCGCATTGCTGTGGAGGGTGAGCTGCCACAGGGCGTGACGGCGAAGGATATTGTGCTCGCGATCATCGGCAGAATAGGGACCGATGGCGCGACTGGCTGTGTGGTCGAGTACGCCGGTTCGGCGATCCGTGGGCTTTCGATGGAAGGCCGCATGACGATCTGCAACATGAGCATTGAAGCAGGCGCGCGGGCAGGGATGATTGCGCCCGACGAAACTACCTTTGCGTATCTGAAGGGACGACGATTTGTGCCCCATGGCGAAGCTTGGGACGAAGCGGTTACCGCATGGCGCAGACTGCCAAGCGACCCTGGAGCGAAGTTTGATCGCGAACTGGTGATCGATGCTGCAACACTGGTTCCATACGTGAGTTGGGGAACCAGCCCAGGGATGGTTGCGCCCATCACAGACGTTGTACCCGATCCTGAAAAAGCCACAGACGATAACGAGCGCAAGGCATTCGCCCGCGCACTGGAGTATATGGACCTGAAGGCGGGAACACGCCTAGAGGATGTGGCCGTAGATCGGGTCTTCATCGGCTCCTGCACCAACTCGCGCATTGAGGATCTGCGCGCGGCGGCAGGAATTGCCGAAGGACACAAGGTGAGCACGCAAGTGCGCGCGATGGTGGTTCCCGGCTCACAGGCCGTGAAGGAGCAGGCCGAACGTGAAGGATTGGATGCGATCTTCCGTGCCGCTGGATTCGAGTGGCGCGAACCTGGATGCTCGATGTGTCTGGGAATGAATCCGGACATTCTGTCACCGGGCGAGCGATGCGCTTCGACAAGCAATCGGAATTTTGAAGGCCGCCAGGGACGCGGCGGACGCACACATCTGGTGAGTCCGGAGATGGCCGCTGCCGCGGCGATTGCCGGACATTTTGTGGACGTGCGCGAGTGGAAGAAAAATCAGACCTCGGAGGTTCGCTGAGATGCAGCCCTTTCAAACCATTACATCGCGTGCGGTGCCGCTGGACCGCGTGAATGTGGATACAGATCAGATTATTCCCAAGCAGTTTCTCAAGCGAATCGAACGTTCTGGCTATGGTGAATTTCTCTTCTATGACTGGCGACGGAGTGCATCCGGTGATCCTGACCCTGGTTTCGTGCTGAATGATGCTCGTTACGCTGGAGCGCAGATTCTGCTTGCGGGTAAGAACTTCGGCTGCGGCTCCAGCCGCGAGCACGCAGCGTGGGCGCTGTCCGACTATGGTTTTCGCGTGGTCATCGCGCCGACATTTGCCGATATCTTCTTTTCCAACGCCGGCAAGAACGGAATTGTGCTGGTGCGGATGGCGGAGGACCAAGTGAAGCTGCTGATGCATCGCGCGTCAGAGCTTCCGGATTACCTTCTCAGGGTATCGCTGGCGGAGCAGACGGTGACCGATGCACAGGGTTTTTCCGCGCAGTTTGAGATCGATCCATTCCGCAGATACTGCCTGATGGAAGGTCTGGACGATATTGGGCTGACGCTGCGCCACTCACAGGCGTTGGATGCATTTGAGGCAATACATGACCATGCCGGATGGCTGCGTCCACGCGCAAGCTGAACGCAGGAGAGACAACAACGAATCACTGCCGAACCAATCATTCAAAGATCAAAGGACACTATGACTGTAGAAGGAAAGCGCCACAGCATCCCGTTGACCGAAGGACCGAGCCGCGCGGCGGCGCGAAGTTATCTGCGCGGTGTAGGCTTCAGCAAAGAGGACCTGCACAAGCCGATCATTGGTATTGCGAATACCTGGACGGAGATCGGCACCTGCAACATGCATCTGCGGGAGATTGCTGAAGCCCTGAAACAAGGCATTCGCGAAGCCGGTGGCACGCCCATGGAGTTCAACACAATCACCATCTCTGACGGCATCACCATGGGCACGCAGGGCATGAAAGCATCCTTAGTGAGTCGCGAAGTGATTGCAGACTCGATTGAACTGGTGGCGCGCGGGAATCTCTTCGATGGAGCGGTCGGCATAGGCGGATGCGACAAGAACATGCCAGGCATCATCATGGCTCTGTGCCGACTGAATATTCCCGGCATGATGCTCTACGGCGGCTCAATCGCGCCCGGCAAACTCAATGGCGTAGACATCACCATCCAAAATGTCTTTGAAGGCATCGGTGCTCATGCCCGCGGCGTTCTCGACGACGCTGGACTAGAAGCTCTGGAGGCCGCAGCCTGCCCTGGAGCAGGAGCCTGCGGTGGACAGTTCACGGCCAACACGATGGCGATGGGAGCCGAGATTCTCGGCATCAGCCCGATTCAGCTTTCAGGAGTTCCCGCAACCGCAGTCGACAAGCACGAGGCAACCCGCACCGCTGGCCGCATGCTCATGGATGCAGTGCGCGCCAATCGTCGTCCCTCCGACATCATCACTCGCGCCTCGATTGAAAATGCTATCGCTGCCGTCGCTGCCTCCGGCGGTTCCACAAATGCTGTGCTCCATTTTCTTGCCATTGCGCGCGAGATGGGCATTGAACTTTCGATTGACGACTTCGATCGCATCAGTGATCGCACTCCCTTCATCTGCGATCTAACGCCGGCCGGAAAATACGTCGCCAAGGATTACCAGGCTGCAGGAGGTTCGCGCCTGCTGGCGCAGCGTCTGATTGCGGCCAACCTCGCCGACGGCTCCGCAATCACTATCAGCGGCAAGACCCTTGCAGAAGAAGCTGCGGAGGCCATCGAGACTCCCGGCCAGCCCGTCATCAAGACCTTTGCAGACCCCATCAAAGCGCATGGCGGGCTCGTGATTCTGAAAGGTAATCTGGCCCCCGAAGGCTCCGTGATGAAAGTCGCTGCGGCCAACCGGGTGGAGCATCGTGGCCCGGCTCGCGTCTTCGAGTCGGAAGATGAATGCTTCCTCGCCGTGCAGGCGCAGAAGATCAATCCAGGCGACGTATTGGTGATTCGCTACGAAGGCCCCAAGGGCGGACCCGGCATGAGAGAGATGCTGCAAGTCACCGCGGCCATCAGTTCCAATGCCGAACTCTCGGCCACCGTAGCGCTGCTTACCGACGGACGCTTTTCCGGAGCCACGCGCGGCTTCACGGCCGGACACGTTGCGCCGGAAGCGCAGGTGGGTGGGCCGATTGCGCTGGTGCGCGAAGGCGACATCATTCACTTTAATATTCCGAAGCGGACGCTGACTCTGGAAGTCGCCGAAGATGAACTGGCACGGCGGCGCGCGGAGTGGCAACCACGGCCTGCGCGCTGGCCAACAGGAGTCTTTGCCAAGTACGTCGAGCGCGTACGGTCCGCTTCTGAAGGCGCGACCACGCTTTGATCATTGTTGACGGTCGCGAACAGAAACCGGAGGGAGAAAAGCAATGACACAAGACGAATCCGAATTTCATGCAGTCAATCCTGCACGCCTCACCGGCGCAGAAATCCTGTGGGCAACACTGTTGGGTGAGGGCGTCACTGAGGTCTTTGGCTATCCCGGCGGCGCGATTTTGCCCGCCTACGATGCGCTGCGAAAGTTCCCCATCCGTCATATTCTGGTGCGACACGAACAAGGTGCTGCGCACATGGCAGATGGCTACGCGCGGGCTTCAGGTAAAGTCGGCGTGGCGATTGCAACCTCCGGCCCTGGCGCCACAAATCTGGTAACGGGCATTGCCACAGCGATGATGGATTCGATCCCGATGGTCTGCATCACCGGGCAGGTTTCAGGCAAAGTGCTTGGCACGGACGCCTTCCAGGAGATCGACATTACCGGCATCACGCTGCCCGTGACAAAGCATAACTTCCTGGTGAGTCGCGCAGAGGAGATTGCGCCCGCAATTCGCGCTGCGTTTCAGATTGCCCAATCCGGCCGCCCCGGACCAGTGCTGGTGGATATTACCAAAGACGCGCAGCAGGCTTCAGCAATCTTCGACTTCGCGGCGGCGCAGCCACGCGCATATACGCCCCATCCGATGCTGCATTGCACCAATCAAAGGCTGCATGAAGCAGCAGAGTTGATCCGCAGTGCGCAACGTCCTGTCCTCCTGGCAGGGCACGGGATTCTGCAGGCGCGTGCAGGCGAGCAGGTGCGCAGTCTTGCAGAGCGCATGCAGATTCCTGTCGGTATGACGCTGCTTGGACTGGGTACGTTTCCCGCATCGCATCCACTGAACATGGGGATGATGGGGATGCATGGCGAGTCTTGGGTGAACCATGCGATTCAGGAGGCCGATCTGTTGATCGCCTGCGGCATGCGCTTTGATGATCGCGTGATTGGGACTCCCGCAACCTATGCTCCAAAGGCGAAGAAGATTCACATCGAGATCGATCCGGCAGAAATCAACAAAAATATTCCGGTCGATATCGCCCTCGTGGGGGATCTTCGCGATGTGCTGGAGCAACTGCTGCCACTGCTGCCCGGGCGTGACGGCTCCGCCTGGCTCCGCTCAATTGAAGAAAGCAAAGGCACGGCGGCCGTGCGCGATATTCGGAATCTTCCCGACTCCGGACATCTCTATGCCGCGCATGTGATGCACGATCTGTGGCGCATCACGGAGGGTCGCGCAATCGTGGCAACCGATGTGGGGCAGCACCAGATGTGGGAGGCTCAGTATTACCACCATGACCATCCGCGCACGCTCATCACCTCCGGTGGACTGGGGACGATGGGTTTTGCGCTACCCGCCGGTATTGGCGCAAAGGTCGCGCGCCCGGATCAGGAAGTCTGGGTCATCGCAGGAGATGGTGGATTCCAGATGACGGCGGCAGAGCTGGCAACCATAAAACAGGAAAAGCTGAAGATAAATATTGCGATCATCAACAATGGATATCTGGGCATGGTGCGCCAGTGGCAGGAGTTCTTCTACGAACGTAACTATGAATCGACGCCACTGGTGAGTCCAGATTTTGTGAAGCTTGCAGACGCGCACGGAATCGCCGGCGCTGCCGTTCGCACGCGTGCCGAACTGGAGCAAACGGTGCAACGCGCTCGGGAACACGATGGCGCATTTCTGATCAATTTCCTGGTGGAGCAGGAGGATTCAGTCTATCCGATGATCCCAGCCGGGAGCGCGCTGCATGAGATGATCCGGCGCCCGGATCAGAATCCCCTGATTGAGACACCGCAGGATCAATAGGAAACAACAAAGTACCCAACAGACTTGCACTGACCGGAAAAGAGGAAACAGATGCTGCATACATTTGTTGCTTACGTCGAAGACAAACCTGGCGTGCTGACGCGTGTGGCCAGTCTGTTTCGCCGTCTGAACATCAACATCATCTCGTTGACGGTAGGCCGCAGCGAGCGTACCGGATATTCACGGATGACGATCGTCGCCGATGCTTCGGATCAGGCCGGGCACAGGATTCGCGCAAGCCTCTACAAACTGGAGGATGTAGCGGAAGTGGATGACATCAGCGGCGTCTCCGCTGTGACACGCGAGCTGGCGCTGATTAAAGTTGCGGCCAATGTGGAGAACCGATCCGGCGTCTTTGAACTGGCCGAAGTCTTTCGCGCACGCATCGTCGATCTTGCCCCGGAGTCTTTGATGATTGAAATCACCGGAGTCGAGAGCAAGATCGAAGGACTGATTCAGGTCCTGAACGAAAAGGAAAATCGCGTGCTGGAAGTATGCCGGAGCGGAAAGATGACGATGCGACGCGGTCATCACACCAGCCGCGTGCTGCGTGCAATGGGCGTTGCTTCCGAACCCCCTGCGGCAAACGATGCATATAAGGGAGACGAGAGTCAGGCAATCCATCTGGAGTAGGAGCAGGGCCATCCTGCAGAGATATCCGTACTGAAATCCGCGGCCCGGCAACCGTAGACAAGCGAACCGCAGAGCACCCGGGCCAGCAACCTCAATCCGCAAACCGCATAAAAGGAAAACGACGACAATGGCGAAGACTTATTACGATCACGATGCAGACCTCTCCCTGATCCAGGCGAAGAAGGTGGCAATCATCGGTTACGGTTCACAGGGCCACGCGCACGCGCTGAATCTGAAGGACTCCGGGGTGGAGGTAAGGGTTGGCCTGGCTGCAAATTCCAAATCCGCACAGAAGGCGCGTAACGCAGGTCTGGAAGTGGGAACAGTGGCCGATGTTACGCGCTGGGCGGACGTTGTAATGATCTTGACGCCGGATCAGACCCAGGCGAAGCTCTACTCCGAAGAGATTGCACCCAATCTGAGCGCAGGCAAGATGCTCATGTTCGCACATGGTTTCAACATTCGCTATGGCACCATCGTACCGGCAGCGGAGATCGATGTGACGCTGGCCGCGCCCAAAGCGCCGGGACATCGAGTGCGCGAGGTCTTCACCGAAGGCGGCGGCGTCCCGGGACTGATCGCAGTGCATCAGGATGCAACGGGCCATGCGCATGCCCTGGCACTCAGCTATTCCAAAGGAATTGGGAATACACGCGCAGGCGTGCATGAGACGACATTTACCGAAGAGACGGAAACTGATCTCTTCGGCGAGCAGGCGGTGCTTTGTGGAGGCGTAAGCCACCTGATCAAAGCTGGCTTCGAGACGCTGGTCGAAGCCGGGTACCAGCCGGAGATCGCATACTTCGAAGTGCTCCACGAGCTGAAGCTCATCGTGGACCTGATCTATCGCGGCGGCCTGGCGTACATGCGCTACTCGATCTCCGACACAGCCGAATGGGGCGACTACGTGAGCGGACCGCGCGTGATCAACGACGAAAGCAAGAAAGCGATGCGAGCCGTGCTCAAGGATATTCAGGATGGCACCTTCGCCAAACGCTTCATCGAGGATCAGCTCAGTGGCCGCAAGGAGTTTCAGGCATTCCGCGACGCGGAGGCCAAACATCCAATCGAAGAAGTGGGCAAGCGACTGCGCGCGGCGATGCCGTTTCTCGATCCGGTCACAGTCGAGGAAGTGGCGAAGACACGTTGAAGCAATTCCGTTAAGAAACAAGGGCTGGACAACATAAGTTGCCCAGCCCTTGTTTCTTGTTACCTGATTACTTGATGCCAAAGTTGATCGATGCGATATATTCTCTGGGGGCGCCTGGATCGACGAGCGTATATCCACCAAAACTGGTGCCGAAGTAGCCGCCGCTCGTGATGTAAGCCGTCGGGTTGTACTCCTTGTTCAGCAGATTCTCTACCCCAAGCGACAACTGTATGGGCGTACGCGAGTGTACGCTATGGAAGATGTGCGCCAACCCGTTCAACGTGGCATCCATGTTGAAGTTCACCACACCATAGCCAGGCTGAATCTGCGTCGTTGGTGCCGTTGTCACATTGCTGAACAAATACCGCGTACCCACATACTGCCACCACAGACCAGGCGTAATCTGAAAGGCATGATCGCCGGAGTCAATTATGCTGGTCAATCCGAGGTTGGTGGTGTACTTCGGCGAATTGGAGATGGGATAGCTTCCATAGTTTGTTGTCGTACCATTGGGGACATAACTGAGAAAGTAGTCGTGCTGAATGATTCCATTTCCGTGTACCGTTAAATAGCGGGTCGCAGACTCGTCGAAGTTGATGGATACTCCGTTATAAGCAGCCGAAGCTAAAGCAATGGTCGAAGGAACGTTTGAATTTGCAACGGAAGTAATAACCGTTTCGTTGGTCAGTTTGTCGTAGAAGTATGTCGCATCCAGAGAGCAGGATCCGAGGATTGCCAGCGGACATTTCGTCACCAGAAAGCCAGCCTCCGTATTGGCGCTTTTGACGGCTTTCAGCGTCGCCAGATTAACTCCGTTCGTTGGCCTATTGGCACCAAATGCAGAGTCAGAAGGATTTTGATCGGTTATAGCGAAATTGCCGTGCAAAGTAAGCCAATCGACTACAAGATACTGCGCTCCTACTGAAGGCGATAGATTCGAAAAATTCTTATGCGCGTCCGGAGCTAGCTCATTATCGTTCGCTGGCGGAGAGTTAGGGAAATCCACCAAGCCTGTATTGTAGTAGTAAGTACGAAACATTTGCTCCGCAAGCCCAGGAGTAATAATCAGTTTTTTATGGAACATATCTATGCGATCCTGGACAAACAGAAAGCCATAGTCATTGTACATGTGATCGCTGTTGAAGAAAGCTGGATTGTACCGACTTGTTCCTTGTGCGGGAGTGAAAAGAGCCACGGGGTTGCGATACCCTCCATGCATCCAATAGCCTCCTACAGTAATTAACTCGTGAGGAGCCTGTATATCCGCTGTAGTTCTAGATCCAACTGTATTGGAAGCTGGATCATACCATTCATTCTCATATGCATATCCTGATCCATAATAGTTTGTTACGCGGTTGTGTAGGCGATAACCGTGCCGATACCATTCCGAGTTCTTTAATGTAATGCGCGGAGAAAGTGCAACTTGTAATTTGCTATAAACTAGGTCGCTTTGCGTTTTGATTTGCTTGAACCAAAGCGCCTTTGCCAATGAAGAATAAAATCCGCTGGTTGGCTGGCTGTAGAGTTGCGCGCCTGCCGGAAGAGGAGTGGAATCTGTTCGGTCCGGTCCATATATGCCCTGCGTAGTGATGGTGTCCCCATTAACATTGCTTATTGGAACCAAAGGAACAAAGTTGGGGCGATATTCCGTATTTCGACCATGGTAATAGGCAATGCTGAAGTTGCCTCGGTCAAATAGTCTCAGAACCTTGAAGTATGTCGAATATCCAGAAGATGGTGCTGTGAAAGTTGGGATTCCCGTTGTACCTACGCGAAAAGTATCGTTAGACGCATAACCAGAAGCCAGAACTGCTGACCATCCTTTGTGCACTCCAGTCTGCGCGATAAAGTGCTCAATATAAGTGTTATAGCTACCAAGATCAGCACCTCCGATGACTTTAGCTCCTGGGTCTGTACTCGGCTGAACAGGGACATAGTTGACTGTCCCACCCAAGCTGTCGAACCAACGATTAGAAGGTGCGCCCGGACCGTAGTCCACGTTGATATCCGAGATCATGTTTGTGATAGGAATCTGCGTTGTTTGCCACGACCCGTTGTTTGAAATCATGTTGTTCATCGGAACTCCATCCAGCAGGAAAGAGATGCCGTTTCTCAGTACATCTCCATTCACGCTGGACCATCCACCCTTGACGCCACGCACTACAACCTCGCTACGCGCCGTCGCGGCAACGCCGCCGTATCCATAGACAAACACACCCGGCGCTGCTGTCAAGGCCTGTGCCGCGCTGCCAAACGGTCCGGCCACCTGTTCAATTTCCGCGCTCGAGATCGTAGCCTCGGTAACGGATGTCTCTGGCGAGCCTCCTGCGGTTACCGTCACCGACTGCGAAACAGACGATATCTGCATCGAAAGATGAAGGGTCAGGCTTTTGCCCGCTGCCAATGAAATCCTATTTTGGATAGCATTGTTAAAGCCGCTCACACTCGATTGAACCGAATAGTTTCCTGGCGGCAGATTCATGAAGGTGAAGTTGCCAGTCTCATCGGCTACCACCGTCGAGGTTACCTTTGTATTCAGATTAGTTGCCGTCACTGTCGCACCCGCAATTGCCGACCCGGAAGTGGTGGTTACACTCCCTCTCAACACCGTCATGGTTTGAGCGTGCGCAGTAATTGCAAACAGTAATGTGAAGAACAGGACACAACTCCAGTAGCACTTAAGCAAGATACGCATCAACTGCCTCATCGAATTAGAGTCGGCAGGACAGCGATGAATTCACATCTGTTACCTTCAACTGTCCTTACCCAACGCCAGCGTATGAGCAGTCAATGAATGTGCCATAATGCGCGGATGAATTTTATTGCTTCACTATGACGTTTTAGTAATCCAGCAACGGGCATTCTGCAACAAGCGGACTGTCGAAAGAGGTTTGCAGCGGATTTTAAGCCTGAGAATTGACTATCAGGGTATCTGCAAAGTCGCTGAATTCACTCCATTGCAAATCACAGCCAGAACGCTTTCCCGATCTGCGCCGTCCACAGCTATCCACGCACGTCCGTTGGCAAGTTCGACGACGCGCGAGCCTTCGACTGTACCCAGGTTATCCCGCAGCGTACCAACGCCTGCCAGAGAAAATCGTATGCGATTGCGAGCGTCCAGGCAGAGTGTGCCGGTGGCATCATGCAGCGTTGCTTCCACAATCACACGCTGCGCATCGCGCTGAGCAATGCGCAGTTGCAACGCAGCGGGAGCAGACCACGATTCTGTCTGATAGCGAAACCGAACTGTATCCGTGATCGTATGTCCGCTGCGAAGATATGCAATCGCTCGGAGTTCATTTGGGCCGACGCGAAATGGAACCTGCCATCGCAGGCCGGAGCAGGGAAAATCGCCTGCGCGGCGCTGTCTGCGTCCAACAGATTGACCGTTGACGAACAACTCGACCGACTCGCAGTTAGAGTAGACACGCACCAGCCGAAGCTCATCCGATTTTCCCCAGCGCACCGGCCACGAGTGGCCGTAAACGTGTACCATCGGCTGCTCGCTCCAGTAAGACTGAAAGACGTAGTAGCTTTCCTTGGGCGTAAGATCCCTCTCGACGACACCTTTCTGGTTGACACGTGGAATAGGATTTTCCACACGCAGCGGCGTGGTGAAATCCTTGAATATCCATTGCGCAGCCCCTGCCAGCCATGGCAATCGTTCCTGCACCATCAGATGCCAGTCGAAGAGATCGCAGGCATAGGTCTCCGACCAGTCGCCGTCACGCGAAACGCGAGCAACTCCGTCATGCCGTCGATATGCAAGTCCGCGCTCGGCAGTTTCTCCATCCTGGATCGCCTCGAGACCCTCGTACGGATTCTCGGCGTGACGACGCGCGTGACTGTCTGCTCCCCATTCGATATGCAACAATCGTGGAACCTGAGCGCGTGCTGCTTCAAGCGAGGCTTGGTACTCCTGGTAGCGCCCTCCATACCAACCGGCCCAGATCGACGGAGAATAGACATCCGGAATATCCCGCGCAAAATCACAACGACGGAAGGCTGTCATCCGATCCGGATCAAGTTGATGCGCAAGCGAGTTCAATTGAGTCATGTAACTACGGATATTCGCCTGATCCACTGTCGGATACTCACCGGGCCAGTCATCTTCGTTGCCCAATCCCCAGAAGCAGATCGAGGGATGATTAAAGTGCTGGTCAATCATCGCGGTCAACTTTTGTTTACCGTAGCTCTGAAACGTAGCATCCCCCACCCCTGCGCGACACCAGGGCAGTTCTTCCCATACGATAAGACCGAGTTCATCGCACAGATCGAGAATGAGTTGCGGTTGCTGATAGTGCGCGAGACGGATGAAGTTCGCACCCATCGCGCGGATCATCTGCATCTCCGTACGCATCTGTTCCTCGGTCATTGCTGCAGCACAGCCAGCGTGATCCTGATGGCGATGGGTACCATGCAAGAGCAGCCGCTCGTCATTCAGGAAGAATGCGCCATGCGGTTCGAAGTGGTATTCACGGACACCGAAACGCTCTGTTCGCGTCGTCTCTCCGAACTCCGTTCGAAGAGTCACTGTGCAGCGATACAGATGCGGAGTACGCGGCGACCAGCGCTGCGGATCGCGAATTGAGATCGAAGCAACTTCATGCACCCCTTCCCAGAAGGGAAGAATGGTCTGTACCGACCCAATCATCTGACCCGCTTCGTCTGTAATCGCCACGGAGCAGTATGCGGAACCTGTCGCCTGAGCAGGATTGTATAAACGGGCACGAACACTGACCACTGCATTGTGGCCGTCGATGTGAACAGGCAGATGAACCGCTTCCACAGCAACCGCTGGAATGTATATCAAATGCACGTTCCGATAGAGTCCGCCATACAGCGTGAAGTCGCTGAGGTCGGACGGCATCCGCTCAGGATCCGGTGCATTGTTACAAAGGACGCTCAAAGCAAAGTGATCGGAATCCTTCTGTGAAGTGCTCAGCAGTGCATCAGTGATATCGACGATGAATTCGTCGTACCCGCCGCTATGCCGCATAACCAGAAGATTGCCTAGATATACCTCCGCGCTCTGTCCCGCCCCCTCGAAATGCAACAAAGTGCGTCCCGAAGAAAAGGGATTCTGCACCCTGGTTGGACGTCGATACCACGCCTTCCCGCGATAAGCAGGAAAATCCGGATCGCATCCGTCGTAAGCGTTGAAACAATGCGGCAGCGTGACATTTTGCCACGGCGCAAGAGGCTGACTGCTCCACACCTGCCATGGATTCGCGAGTGGCATGCGCAGGAACTGCCATCCGGTGCGCAATGTTTGCGCACTCGCGGCAGCTCCATCACGCAGGACGGACTGCGCAAGCGATGGGGAGATGGCGTGCACACCGACAGATGCCGTCAACATGAAAGCTCCGTCGCGAAGAAACTGTCGCCGCGTGGGCATGGAAAATTCCCTCCACAGTTGTCTTGGCTGCTATTTTGTAGTCGTCGGCAAACGTCCACCCTGCGCCGAGATCCAATCATCGACGCGCTTTTCAAGGACGTCGAGCGGAAGAGCTCCGGAGTCGATGACTTCATCGTGAAATGCGCTCAAATCGAACTTTGTGCCGAGAGACTGCCGCGCGCGATCCCGAAGCTCCAGAATCTTCAGTTGCCCCACCTTATATGCGAGCGCCTGGCCTGGCCATCCGATGTAGCGATCGACCTCAGACTGAATGTTGGTTTCATCGAGCGACGAGTGCTCGTGGAAATAATCCACCATCTGCTGACGCGTCCAGTGCATGGAGTGAACGCCGGTGTCTACAACCAGGCGAATTGCACGCCACTCGTCGTTGTCCAATCGGCCATAATCAGAATAGGGATCCCGATAAAATCCGATCTCCTTGCCGAGACGCTCGGCATAGAGTGCCCAGCCCTCGACAAACGCCGTGTAACTCACGTACTTGCGAAACTCCGGTACACCCTGCATCTCCTCAGCGATGGAGATTTGTAGGTGATGCCCCGGTACGCCTTCGTGATAGGCGATCGCTTCCACATCCGTGAGCGTCCGCTTCGTCGCATTGTAGGTGTTGACGGTAATCCTTCCGGGACGACTGCCATCCGCAGTTCCCTCTTCGTAGTATGCTGCTGCTGCATTTTTCGCACGGTAGGCAGGAATCGTCACCACCTCCAGCTGCGCTTTAGGCAAATGGGTGAAAAGCGAAGGAAGCTTTGCTTCCATCCCCTGCTCGTAGCCACGATAGGCCTCCAGCAGCGCATCGGCGGAGACAGGATGCAGTTTTGGATTGATCGCAATGGCTGCACGAAAACTCTTTAAGTCCGCATAGCCCATCTCTTTGGCAATGGCCAGCATCTCCGCTTCGTCGCGTTTCACCTCATCCAGACCAATTTGGTGAATTTGCGCTGGTGTCATCTTCGTCGTGGTCTCTCGGCGGATGCAGAATTCGTAGTAACGTTCGCCATCAGGAAGCGACCAGACGCCGGGATCGGTGCGTCCGGCGGGAACATAACTGACTTGCATGAAATGCTCGAAGCGCAGATAAGCGGGCAGCACCTCATTGCCTATCACGGCAAGCATCTCTGCACGAATGCGCTTCTGCTCGTCGGGCGAAACACTGGCAGGAAAATGTTGCAGCGGCATTGCGAGCGGGGAATCCTCCGGCTTCTGATGCGCCAGTTCGCTCACCTGGGTCAGGGTTTGCTCCAACAGATATTTGGGCGGCATGCGCTTTTCTTCCATGCCAATCTCCATCTCCTCCGTCACTTGATCGAAGGCATGTGGAATTGCATGCAGGCGCGCGATCCAGTCGTCGTAGTCCTTGACAGAATTGAAACTCAGCTGACGAACCAGTTCCGGGTATTCCGAGTAAATCCCCCCCATCTGATTAACCGGCATCTGCCACTCCTTGAACTCAGACGCCTCCTGATCCTGCATCAACTGGCGGAGTTCAAGGTCATAGCTTATGCGCTCCTGGTCGGAAAATCCCTGCGTGTTGATAGCCGCCAGGCGCAGCAGATATTCCTGCTCGCGGGCAAGTTCGTCATTGTAAGCACGGATCGAATAATCGCTGATCTTGTCGTTGTACCGATTGTCCCCAATGGAGGAAGCAAACTCCGGAGACCGGCGCAGATTGTTCTGCCAGATTTCCTCGAGCAGATCGTTCAACTCCTTCTCGCGCGCGGCCACCGGCCTCGCTGCCTCCGCCTTTGCCTGCTGCGCTGGAGTTGCCAGCGGCAATCTCTTCTGCGATGCTAGCAACGGCAGGCAGCCAAGCACTATCCATACACCCACTGTCTTGTTCACAATCATCTCTCCCCGGATTGCCTCGACGTGACTGCGACAAGTGTATGACATTCCGAGCGGGCGATGCTGCTGCTACCCCCTGTCCGGCGCACTACCTCAGAGCTTCCACCCTGATAAAATAACTGGACATGCCTGTTCATCTGGATTATTGGTTGCACTCTCTTCGTCTGATCACGATTGCCTACCTGCTTGGTTCTATTCCGACGGGATACCTTCTGATCCGCATCTTCCGCAAGCAGGATATTCGCACCCTGGGAAGCGGCAACATTGGCGCAACGAATGTACTGCGCTCTGGCGCAAAGATTCTGGGTGTTGTCACATTCCTGCTGGACGTTGCCAAGGGCGCTCTGGCCGTGTGGCTTTGTGCGAGGCTGGCCACGGTCGGATTTCCCATAGCGCCGCAGCATGCTGCGGCACTGGCTGCATTTTGTGCCGTGCTCGGTCACATGTTCCCGATATGGCTTGATCTTCACGGTGGCAAAGGCGTTGCGACGGCGTTTGGCGTCTTTGTGGTACTGAGCCCAAAAGCCGCACTTTTTGCATTGGCAATTTTTGTCCTATTCTTCGCTGTCTTCCGATTTGTTTCGCTCGCTTCGATCCTCGGATCTATCAGCTTCCCCATCGCGGCGTGGTTCACCTCGCGCCCAAAGCACACCTTCATCGTTTCTGTTGTGGAGATTCTGATTCCACTCTTCGTCGTCCTGAAGCACAGGCAGAATATCCAGCGACTGATTGCAGGAACAGAGTATCGTTTCGGTGCACGCAAGCCAGCCGACGCAGCGACCGCCTCCGGTCAGGATACGCAATCATGAGCAAGATCGCGGTGCTCGGATCCGGTTCCTGGGGCACAGCACTGGCCGTCTCTCTGGCGCGTCAACAGCGTCATTATGTCACTCTGTGGTGCCATCGCACCCAACACGCCGATGAACTGAATTTATTTCGCGAAAATCGGAAATACCTCGCCGGATGTCGACTGCCGATTGCGCTGGCGGTGACTGCGGACGCACCGACTGCCCTTGATGGTGCAGAGTGGGTGATCTGTGCGATTCCAAGCCCATATCTGCGAGAAACCTTCGGTGCGTTTGCGCATTGCATCGGTGCGCAACAGACGGTCATCTCCGCTACCAAGGGACTGGAGATTGGAACGCATCTGCGCATGACCACACTTCTTGCGCAATGCTTCGCAAACGTAGAAAGCACACCGGCAATTGGTGCATTGAGTGGGCCATCGTTTGCCGCGGAAGTCGCTCAGGAACAACCGACAGCAGTGACCGTCGCATTCCCCCAGTTGCAGGAGGCGATTCGCACGCAGCAGGCGCTCACCTCCGACACGCTCCGCATCTACAGCACAGACGATGTGGTGGGGGTTGAACTTGGTGGTTCCCTGAAAAACGTGATCGCCATTGCTGCTGGCATTGTGATCGGTCTCGGCCTCGGTCACAACAGTACTGCTGCGTTGATTGTGCGTGGGAACGCAGAGATCTCGCGTCTCGCTGTTGCTGCTGGAGCGCGCCGGGAAACACTGGCGGGGTTGAGTGGAACCGGCGACCTGATCCTGACCTGTACGGGTGCGCTTTCACGCAATCGCTCCGTTGGGATTGCCCTCGCGCAGGGAAAATCCCTGGCTGCTATTCTGGATTCAATGGATGGCAAGGTTGCTGAAGGCATTCGGACATCGGAAGCCGCTCTTGAACTTGCTGCCTCGCTGGGGATCGAGATGCCAATCACAAAGCAGTTACAGGCAATTCTTACCGGCAAGAGCGATCCGCAAACTGCGATGCGCAAGCTGATGCAGCGGCCTTCGCGTACCGAAACCGATTCACTGAATTAGGCTTTGTCGGATCCGGTTCAATTTTCCTTGGGTCTTCATCCGGTCTGTTTTGCTCACAGGAAATGCAAGAAACAGGCTGATCGTTTGCTCCAGCATCGCGGAAGCTCGAGCGAAATCCAGTTCCCGTGTTTCCTGCACAACCGCAGAAGCGAGCACATCCAGGGCGAGGACAGCCGATCGCCGAATCTCACCTGAGATGCTGCCGCATGATCGCAGGCCGTCAAGACAAGGTACATCTTCGGGTGCCTGTTACATGATACGCGCGCGGAATATGGATGCTTCTGCCACAGATGACAGAAAGATCATCGAGCCGTCGATGACTTTCAAGGCGTCGCAGCGTCTACACTTTTAGATTAGCCAGGATATCCATGTGTCGCATAGGCTGGGATCGTCTGGCAAAACACGAAAAATCAAGTGTCCTGTTCAAGCACTCCAATCAGGGGGGATATTCTTTTGTTTTCCGGTTTGCGGTTTCAAGGTAGTCTGCGTCACGCCTTCTGTTCGTCCGCGTCCATCCGGATTCGCCCCGTTCCAATCTGGAAGTACATCTGTCTTCTTTCGCTGATGGCTGCATCTGCGTCTCTCATTGCCCAGAATCCGCAGCGCCTTTTGCATGCGAGCCTCGAACTGCCCGATGCGCCAACATCACAGTTGCAGCAGGAGACCGCCGGCGGGAGCCAGAGCACACCTGCTGCTGGTGCGAATACTGCGGATATGGGTTCGATCACAGGAACTGTGGAAGATACAAATCATGATGTGATCCAGGGCGCGCGGGTCACCCTGTCTTCGGAAGACGGGAAAGAGTATCTGAAGATTTCAGGGAATGACGGTGAATTTTCTTTCTCCGAGCTTCCGCCTGGAAGTTACACGCTGAGAGTAACAGGCGGAGGGTGGGGTGTATATTCGCAGACTTCCATTCATCTGCTCGCAGGGGAGAGCAAACTCCTTTCCGGAGTTGTTCTGCCTGTCTCCAATACGGTTACAGAGGTTCGCGTCGACGGCAGCCCTCAAGCACTTTCTGAGCAACAGGTTCAGATTGCGATCCACCAACGGGTGTTATCAGTTTTCCCAAATTTCTACAGCAGTTTTGACTGGAACGCGCCCCCGATGCTCAGTCGACAGAAATATGCGCTTGCCTTCCGATCGATGATCGACCCTATGACTTTTCTTGGTGCCGGAGTAATTGCCGGTGTGGAGCAGGCTAGAGATACCTTTCCGGGGTACGGACAAGGAAGCGCGGGCTACGGCCGGCGATATGGAGCAGCCTATGCAAACAGCTTTACCGGAAGAATGCTGGGAGGCGCTGTCTTTCCATCGCTGTTTCATCAGGACCCACGCTATTTCTACAAAGGATCTGGATCTGTTTTTTCCCGTGCGCTGTATGCGCTTTCCACGGCGCTCATTACGAAAGCAGACGACGGAAGCTGGCAGCCCAACTACTCCCATGTTCTTGGCAACTTTACAGCGGGGGCCATCTCGAATCTCTACTATCCACCCTCCAGTCGAGGTCTTTCCTTGACCCTGATCAACGGTGCGCTGGAGACTGCCGGAGACGCTGGTACAGACTTTGTGCGCGAGTTTTTCCTGCGAGGCATGACGTCGCATGTACCCAGCAATCCAGGCAGTAATCCTTAATTCAACTGCGCTAGAATGTCCGTATGCCGTTCCCGATTCGCATCTGTGCGGTTTGCTCCGAGGAGTTTGAATTGCGACCGGATAAACCGGGCTTTGCCAACCGCTGTCCGGCCTGCAGCGAACCAGAAGATGTGTCGGCAGGCAGCGATCCCATGCTGTCTGCAGTCGATAGCAAACATGAGGTCAACGCGGCGCGGCGACGTGCAATGTATGACCTGTTGTATCGGAAAGAAACCTGAAGCAACTGTCGAGCACGTCCGTCCAGGAATCCCTATGATCTCCCGTTTGTTTGGAAGTAAGAGAAATGCGTCTGAAACTGCGACGGAATCCGCGGTGCAGGCTCCACCGGAACCGGAAGTGACATCCGACGGACTTTTCACGCGCATGAAGCAGGCCGTCTCGCGCACGCGCGAATCGTTGGCAGCCAAACTGGATGACGTGCTGGCGATGACTCGTACCGTCGACGAGGATGCGTTGGAGCGATTGGAAGCCGCATTGCTGACCAGCGACCTGGGATTGGCGACGACAACCGCCATTTTGCATGATTTGCGCGACCGCGCCCGCAGGCAGGGAATCCAGAGCGGAAACGAATTACGGCAGTTGCTGGGCGAGCAGTTACGTGGAATTCTGCTTTCACCACCGGCAGGCGAAACCGCAGCGGAAGCTTCTCCCAGGGTGGTGTTTCTGGTAGGTGTGAATGGAACCGGAAAGACTACGACCAGCGGCAAACTGGCCGCTTACTATCGGAGCGAGGGCAAGTCGGTTTTGCTTTGTGCGGCGGATACATTTCGCGCGGCGGCCATTGAACAGCTCGAGGTGTGGGCAGCGCGCTCCGGCGTCGAACTCATCCGTACACGCCAGGGCGGCGACCCTTCGGCCGTCCTGTTCGATTCGATCCATGCGGCCCAGACGAGGAATCTCGATCTGCTGATCGTCGATACTGCCGGCAGGCTACATACCAAAAGCGGGCTGATGGATGAACTGGGCAAGATGCGGCGGACTGCGGCACGCATAATTCCCGGAGCACCGCATGAGGTTCTTCTGGTCATGGATGCGACCACCGGCCAGAACGGACTGCAACAGGCTCGACTCTTCGCAGAGGTTGTCGGCGTAACGGGCATTGTGCTGACCAAGCTGGATGGAACAGCCAAAGGCGGGATCGCAGTAGCCATCGCGCGCGAGATGAACCTTCCGGTACGCTTTGTTGGCGTGGGCGAGAAGCTTGAAGACCTCTTGCCATTTGATGCGGGCAGCTTTGTTGATTCTCTGCTGGGCGAAACAGCAGCCTAAAATTTTTCTTTGCAATCATGAGCAACGATCCGCAGGACTCGTCAAGGCACTACAGCGACACAGATTGTCGCTGGATGCGGTATGCGCTGGAGCTGGCCTGTCGCGGAACCGGACTCGCTTCGCCGAATCCGCAGGTGGGATGTGTCCTCATAGGTCCGGAGGGCCGCGCTGTTGGCGAAGGATGGCATGAGTACGCGCAGCGCGATCACGCGGAGATTGTTGCACTGCGCCACGCGGGTAGCCGGGCACGCGGGGCTACGGCTTATGTAACTCTGGAGCCGTGCAGCCATACCGGACGGACAGGGCCGTGCGCGCTGTCGTTGATCGACGCTGGAGTGGCTCGCGTCGTGGTGGCGAGCGCGGATCCGAATCCGCTCGTTGCCGGAGATGGAATTCGCATGCTGCGCGAAGCGGGCATCGAGGTCAAGTGCGGTGTGTTGCAGGAAGAAGCGCATCGTGTGAACGACTCTTTTGCTCGATGGATACAAAATCTGCTGCCGTTTGTGACCCTCAAGGTCGCTATGACAGTCGATGGGCGAATCGCACCAACGCGCTCCGCCATGCAGCAGGAACAGCCGCAACCCTATTGGATTACCTCCGAGGCTTCACGCGCCGAGGTGCAGCGAATGCGTCACGAAGCGGATGCTGTGATGACAGGCATTGGAACGATTCTGGCCGACGATCCGGGACTGACGGATCGCAGCAGGCTGTCGCGTCGGCGCACTCTGCTGCGCGTCGTTCTGGACTCTGCACTACGCATCCCTCTGCAATCGAAAATTGTGCAAACAGCGAAGGACGACGTCCTCCTGTGCACGATAAGTCGAGATGAGAGTC
Source organism: Acidobacteriota bacterium (assembly GCA_021816455.1). Lineage (GTDB taxonomy): Bacteria > Acidobacteriota > Terriglobia > Terriglobales > Acidobacteriaceae > Acidicapsa. Next base: position 39,400 of record JAKAXU010000015.1, on the reverse strand, counting down.
GCATCGCGAGATTGCGCCATCTTGGGTTGCGCGTGGAGCAGTTTTCACCCGCCGCTGACGGCAGACTGCCGCTGGATACAGTGCTTGAGCTTCTCGGCTCTGAGCAGATTCTCAGTGTGATGACGGAGTGTGGCAGCGCACTCAATTCCGCACTGCTCTCAGGAGGCCATGTGGATCGGCTGGAGTGTTTTATGGCGCCGTGGATCTTCGGCGACGAAGCGCGCCCAGCCTGGAACGCTCTTGCCAAGCCAACGGTATTTCCGCAATCCACCTGGACCCGCTGCGGCCCCGATCTGCGTCTCCGTGCGCTGCTGCGCGATCCGTGGCCGTACACTCTGTCGTGACGATACACTGAAGACATGTTCACCGGAATCATCGAGCAAACCGGACGTATCGCCAGCCTGAAGCCGCACGGAGCCGTACAGAGGCTGACGGTGGATTGTCCGGGCATCGCGGGAAGGCTGCGCGAGGGCGACTCGCTCGCTGTTTCCGGCGTTTGCCTCACAGCTCTTGAGGTGAATGCGCAGTACTTCCACGCCGATCTGGCCGCCGAAACTCTGGCGCTCACCACGCTCGCTCATTTAGAACCGGGCGCATTGGTCAACCTGGAGATGCCCACCGTCGCCGGCGCCCCGCTGGGCGGTCACATCGTCCAGGGACACGTGGATGGCACAGGTACTCTGGTTTCGCTGATTCCAGTCCACGCACAGGCAAGCCCTGACTTTGATCCAGCCCGGACGGACTGGCGAATGACGGTACATGTGCCGAAGAACCTGCACCGATACATCATCCCCAAAGGCTCCATTGCCATCGAAGGCATCAGCCTGACGATTGCCGCAACCGACATTCCTCAGGGTGGCGCAACGATTGAAATTGCTGTCTTGCCATTGACGTGGGCACGAACGAATTTGCACGCTCTCGCTCCCGGGGCGCCGGTCAATCTGGAAGCCGACATTCTGATTAAGTCTGCAGCGCAACAGGAGCAAATACCCGATTATGACCTGACGGAATCCTGGCTGGTCGCCAACGGGTTTTGATCCAAGCCTTGATGCCGACGATCCGATTCGCTCCCTGAGCGTTCCGTCCAGCGGTTGCGTCCTTAAAATGAGGGCGAAGTGCAGGAAAACTGATACCCTTGCGATAGACGGAATCTATGGCGGAATTTGTTATCAAGCTGGCGGATGAGCGCGGTCGCGTTCAAGAGCAGACGCATGTCGCTGCCTCAGCCGAGGAGTTGCGCCAGCGTTTTGTCCACGCCGGATATCATGTCTTTCACGTGCATCCGAAGGGCGGATTCGCGGGGCGTAAGAAAAAGACGAAACTTGAGCCGTTTCTCATCTTCAATCAGCAGTTTCTCACTCTTATCCGGGCGGGACTTCCCATCCACGGCTCGCTGGAGATGCTGGCCAAGAATCAGCGTAATCCTAACTTTGCCGGGCAACTGCTGAATGTGACGGATCGCGTGAAAACCGGCGAAGCGCTTTCTTCTGCTTTTGAAGCCCAGGGCGCGTTTCCGGTGATGTATACGACGACACTGCTTGCCGGCGAGCGCTCAGGCAATCTCCAGGAAGTGCTGGATCGCTACGTCAGCTTTCAGCGTATCTCGCTCACCTTCCGGAAGAAACTGACGGCCTCGCTGATTTATCCAACAGTACTGGTCTGCATCGTGGTTGCGCTGTTCATTTTCCTCATCACCTACGTCGTGCCGAGCTTTGCCACACTCTACGACCAGATGGGATCGCATCTTCCCTGGCTCACCGTCGAGTTGCTTGCCTTCGGCAAAGAGGCGCAGAATCGAGGACCATGGGTTGGACTGGCGCTCATTCTGCTTGGCTTTGGCGCACGGCGCTATGCTCGGACGGAAACCGGTCGCGATCTGGTGGACACCGTTCGCATCCGCCTGCCGATTTTCGGTAAAATCTGGATCAAGTATCAGGTTGCGCTCTTCGGGCGAACGCTTTCCACCCTTTTGACGGGCGGCCTGCCGCTGGTTCCGTCGCTGGAAACCGCTGCTCGCTCCATCGCTTCCAACCGCATCGCCAAAGCAGTGTTTTCTGCAGTTACATCCGTGCGCGAAGGCAAGAACCTTGCGGATTCCCTGCAGGCCACGGGTGTCTTCCCCGGCGTAGCCATTGAGATGATCTCCGTCGGCGAGCAGACCGGAGCGCTGCCTCAGATGCTCAACTCCGTCTCTGAGTTTTTCGAAGAGGATGTGGAGACCAACCTCACTGCAGCCATGGCGCTTATCGAACCGGTCATCCTGCTGGTCATGGGTGTATTCGTCGTCATCATTCTCATCGCGCTGTACCTGCCGATCTTCTCTCTCGGCCAAATCCAGCAGTTCTCTCATTAGCGAGATACCCATGACCGAGACCATAATCCCTCCCGAGGCCCACAATGGCAGTCAGCCAGCGATTCCAGCGCAGGCGACTCCGACTCTGGACTCACCCGATGAACGCGCTTGGGCTGAGAAGCTGGCGCGCCGCTACCGCGCAGAATTCGCCGACCTTAAGCACTTCAAAATTCAACATGACCTGCTGCGCACAGTTCCCGTTGATCTGATGTTTCGCTATAACTTTGTACCGCTGGAGCAGCGCGACGGAACATTGGTCATCGCCGTCAGCGATCCTTCACGGCTGATGGTTCTGGATGAAATTGCCGGTCTGTTAGGCTGCCGCATTGAGCCGCGCGTAGCCACGCTTTCCCAGATCAACGATCTGCTCAAGAAGACCGAGCAGTCGCAGCGCGTTCTCGACGAAGCCAGTGAAGGGCTGACCTTCGATGTCATCTCCAGCGAGGAAAATCCCGACGAAAGCATCTCGATCGAAAAACTCGCATCCGACGAGGATCTCAGCCCTATCATCCGCCTCGTGGATACAACGATTTTCACCGCGCTCGAACGGCGCGCTTCGGATGTTCACATTGAAACCTACGACGACTCGCTGCTGGTCAAGTACCGCATCGACGGCGTGCTACAGCCTGCGATGGCACCGATTGCGCGCGAGCATCATTCGACAATCCTTTCTCGCATCAAGATCATGAGTGAATTGGACATCGCCGAGCGGCGCGTGCCGCAGGACGGCCGTTTCCGCGTACGTTACAAAGGCCGACTGATTGATTTCCGCGTCTCGATCATGCCCACAGTACATGGAGAAAACGCCGTGCTGCGCGTGCTCGACAAGGAGTCGATGAGCGAAAAATTCAGGAATCTGACGCTGGAAGTGGTCGGTTTTGCAGAAGAAGATTTGCGCCGTTTTCGCCGCTATATTCGCGAGCCATACGGCATGGTGCTCGTCACCGGTCCAACCGGATCCGGCAAGACAACCACGCTTTACGCCGCTCTCAACGAGATCAAAAGCGACGAGGAAAAAATCATTACCATCGAAGATCCGGTTGAGTATCAGATCCGCGGCATCACTCAGATTCCCGTCAATGAGAAAAAGGGATTGACCTTTGCGCGCGGCCTGCGATCCATCCTGCGACACGATCCCGATAAAATTCTGGTCGGTGAGATCCGCGACGCCGAGACCGCGCAAATCGCTATCAACTCCGCGCTTACGGGCCATCTGGTCTTTACGACGGTGCATGCCAATAACGTAGTGGATGTGCTGGGACGCTTCCTGAACATGGGCGTCGAAGCCTACAACTTCGTCTCCGCCTTGAACTGCATTCTGGCGCAGCGGCTGGTACGCACGATCTGTTCCCATTGCGCAGTCACGGTGCACCATACCGAGGAGGAACTGATTCAAAGCGGACTGGACCCGGACGAGTGGCGCAATTTTGAATTTCACGAGGGCGCGGGCTGTATCGAATGTGGCGGCACGGGTTATCGCGGCAGGACGGCGATCCATGAACTGCTGGACCTGACGGATACAATTCGCGAATTGATTCTCGAAAAGAAACCGACCTCCGAGGTACGGCGTCAGGCCCAGCGCGAGGGGATGAGCTTTTTGCGTGAGTCGGCACTGGATCGCGTGCGACGCGGCTTCACCACGCTTAAAGAAATTAACAAAGTCACCTTCATTGAGGCTTCGCGCTAGTGAGTCCACGTTCGATTCCGTTCTCCTTGTCTGCGTTGCGCGCCGCTTCTGCGGGCCTGCGTCCGCCGCTCGCCGTTGCGTTTGCTCCGGAGGGTCTGGTGCTTGGAACGGCTGCCACGCAAGCCGATCCCGCACACTTTGCAGCCTCGACCCTGGATGCGGGACTGATACGTCCCGGGATCACCGAAGCAAATCTGACGCAGCGGGAAGAGATCGTGAGTGCACTGCGCAGCGCGATGGGGCGCATTGAGCTACGAGGACGGGCAGCAACACTCATCGTTCCCGATGCAAGCGTGAGGCTGTTTCTGCTGGACTTCGACACCTTTCCAACGCGACGTGATGAAGCTCTTCCCATCCTGCGCTTCCGCCTGCGAAAATCCGTTTCTTTCGACGTCGAGCACGCAGCGCTCAGCTATCAGACTCTGAGTGAAGGTTCGGCACGCACGGAAACACCGTGGAAGATCGTTGCGATCCTGATGCCTGGCGCGGTGCGGGATGAATACGAGAGCCTGGCGCGCGCCGCCGGACTGGAGCCTGGAGTCATTCTGCCCGCATCGCTGGCCGCGCTTTGTCCGCAGCATAGCCAACAGGCCGAGTTGATGGTCTTTCACAGCACTTGCAGCCTGACGATTGCCATCGTCTCCGGCTCCGATTATCTGCTGTATCGCACCAATGATCTGCCTGCGGAAACAGCGGCTCAAGCGTCGGAGATTCAGCGCGCCGTAGCCGTAGCCTGCGCTTTCTTTGAGGACACGCTGCGCGCGGCACCGAGTCGGATTCTGTACGCCGGCTCCTTGCCGGGGTCCGACTTTGCCTCCATTCTTGAGGGCATCTCTCATACCGTGGAACCGATCCTGGATCTGACCGTAATTCCCGCTGCATCCGAAATCCCCGACAAACTCTCCGGCCTGGCAAGCGCAGTGGCCGGAGCATTGGCAGGAGCACGCTGACGATGCAGATTACGCTCAATCTTGCCTCACGCCCTTATGTCGACCATCGTCCGTTGATCCGCCAGTTGCGCCTCGGAATGGCGGTGATGGGATTACTGCTGGCTCTGCTGGCGCTGGGGATGCTCCACTTTCACCAGGCAGCTCTGCGCATCGAAGCACGCCGCGAACAACTCAACAGCGTCCTGCAGCAACTGCAACGGCAGGAGGAGGCTGACCGCGCCAGCATGCAGCTTCCAGCCAACGCGCGGGTGCTCACTCAGGCGGATTACCTCAACCATCTTTTTGACGAAAAGTCCTTCTCCTGGACCGAGACAATGGAAGACCTGGAGACCACACTTCCAGCCGGTGTGCAGGTGACAGCCATTGAGCCGGTGCGGGACAAGCAGGGACGGTTGACGCTGCGCCTTCGCGTAACCGGCCAACGCGGACCGGTGGTGGACTTGTTGCGCGCAATGGAGCATTCGCCGCGATTTGTTCATCCACGCATTGTGGGTGAAAATGCGGCGAGCGGAAATGGCCCAGGCGGCATTCAGCCAGTGAATGCGCCGCTTCTGGTCAACTTCGACTTGCTGGCTGAGTACAGCCAGGCCACCCCTGCCGAGCGCAAGGCGGCGCTCGAGGCACGCAAACATTCGCAGGCCAAGGATGATATGCAAGCCCACTCTGCACAATCGACATCGCACGTCGGCTCTGCATCGGCCGCAGCGACGAAGTCCCGCTCCGCGCGCGTGCGTCTGCATGGCAGCCCAGTGAAGCCTCGCCCGGGATCGGTGGTGCCGCGATGACCACTTCGCTCTTCAGCCGCGAAGGCATAACCGCTGCCCGCAAGTTTCTGTTTTCCAAGCTTGGACTACAGGTTGCGCTCTTCAGCGCCATGGCCATACTAACAATTCTGCTGAGCGTGCGTGTGCTGTTGGACTGGCGGACAACCAGCGCCAGCAGTCAGGATGAACTGGCCAGCACTCAAACGCGAATGCGCACTCTGCAAATGCAGCTCAAGCCGCTCCAGGGTCTGGACAAGCGCGTGGTTGCTTCGCGAAAGCAGATCGATGCGTTTTATCTGAGTCGCATCCCGCCCAGCTACTCCTCCATTGCAGAGGAACTCGGCCAACTCGCATCTCAGGCACCGGTCAGGCTGACGCGCGTCGAGTATTCGCAGGTGCCGGGATCTGTGGACCTGACTGAGATACACATGGACGCCGGCCTCAGCGGCGATTATCCATCCATCATGCACTTCATCAACGGAGTGGAGCGCAGTAAAACCTTCTTCATCATCCGCGCCATGGCGCTCACCGGGCAGCAGAACGGACAGGTCGAATTGCGTCTCCAAATGTCTACCTGGTTACGGCCCGCCGATGCCGCGGCAAGCGGCTTGCCACTGGCGCACGACGACTCCTCTTCCCCACAGAAAGATTCCGCAAGCGTAGTCGCACCCACCCGTACGGAGGGCAACTGAGATGGCGATTAAGCTAGGCACGGAGAACAAGCGCAATGTCATAATCGTCGCCATTCTGATCTCCATTGCGGCCTATCTCGGTCTGAGCCAGTTGTTGAGCAGCCCGCCTAGCCCTGCTCCATCCGCGCCCGCAACGGCTCAGCGCCACTCGGCAACCGGACGCGCGTCAAGAGCCGGAGGGACAAATGCCGTTGAAACTTCCGGCGAAGCGCGCAAAATCCCCTCGATCAACCTCGACCCCACGCTTCATCTGGAGCGGCTGACGGCCAGCGAGTCAATCGAGTATGCAGGCACAGGACGCAACATTTTTTCGATGGATTCGACGCCGATACGCATCGAGAAAGCGCTGGCTTCCGCGCGCCCGGTCAACCATACCGCTTCGGTTTATACGCCTCCACCGGCACCGCACCCACCTGCCATTGACCTCAAGTACTTCGGCTACTCGGTTGCGCCCAACGGAACGCGCCGCGCGTTTCTGCTGCACGGCGAAGATATCTTCGATGCCGGCGTCGGCGAGATCGTCGACCATCGCTTCAAGGTCGTCGCCATCGCGCCCACCGGCGTTCAGATTACAGACCTCGGCTACAACAATACCCAGACGCTGCCTTTGGAGTCCAACTAATATGGGATTCGCGCGTCCATCCGTCCGTCTATTCTCCGAGGTGTCGGCCACGCGTGCGCCCCGCGAGCAGGGTTATGTTCTGCTGGCGGTGTTATTCATGTCTTTCCTGCTGGCGCTTTCGCTGTCGGTCGCCGCTTCACGCATGGCTTCGGAGATCGAACGGGACCGTGAGCGTGAGTTGGTCCAGCGTGGATTGCAGTACCAGCGCGCCGTGCAGCTCTACTACCGTAAATTCGGCGCTTATCCACCTACCATCGACGCTCTGGTCAAGACCAACGACATTCGCTTCCTGCGCAAACGCTACAAAGATCCCATCACGGGGCAGGATGACTGGGTTCCCATTCATTTTGGCGAGGCCAAGACACCCACTCTGGGCTTCTTCGGCCAGCCTCTGGCCGGGGCCAGTTCGGGCGGAGCCTCCACCGCCGGCGGCGTCGGCCCCAGCGGTGGCAACTCCAATGTGGGCACACCGATGGCCGGAGCAGGCTCTTCCTCATCCGGCTTTTCCCTTGGGTCTTCCAGTATGAGCGGTCCGACAAGCGGACCAGGCGGCTCGGCGGGAAGCTCCACCAGCCCCACCGGTGGCAGCGCCTTCGGCAGCAATACACCATCGAGTTTTGGCGGCAGCAGTTCCCAGACCTTTGGTGGCGCGGGCATCATCGGCTTCAAGATTCCAAGCAACAAACAGGCGATTCTCGAATTCAAGAAGCAGAAGCACTTCAATGAGTGGGAGTTTTACTACGATCCGATGGCCGAGCAGTTTCTCTCCGGCAACGCGGCACTGGGCCAGCCCATCCCTCCCGCCGGAGGAGGTACCAGCGCGACGGGCTTCGGCGGCAGTTCCGCCTTTGGATCAGCACCCGGCGCATCAGGATCAAGCGGCTTCAGCAGCGGCCCTGCATCCACCTTCGGTGGCAGTTCGTCCGGAGGATTCGGCTCCAGCCCTTCGCCAACTCCCGCGTCACCCTCACCCCAATAATAATCGAAGCTCGTCAGCCGACTGAATGTGCCGATCGTGCCCGGAAATTTCGGCGCCGCAAAAGCCGGACGCCGCCCTGTCGGCGGCGTCGGGGGTGGGTTGGGAGCCTCAAAGCTATACGCTGAAAGATGAGCCGCAGCCGCATGTGCTCTTCACGTTGGGATTCTCAAATTTGAACCCGGCAGCCTCCAGCGTCTCCACATAATCCACCACGCAGCTATTCAGATACATGAGAGATGTGGAGTCGATGAAGACCTTCAAGCCGTCGTAGGTGAAAACCTTGTCCATCATTCCAGCCTGATTCTCGAAAGCCATCGAGTACTGAAATCCGGAGCAGCCGCCACCAACAACTCCGACGCGCAGACCGGCAGGAATCGGATCCTGCGTTGCCATGATCTCGCGCACTTTGGCGATTGCCGCGGGGGTCAGGTTCAGCGGCTGGGATTTTGTCTCTGGCATCATCGGTTCGGTCGCAGTGGCCATCATTCATCTCCTAGGGACGGATTCGATCGCCCTGTCTTTACTGTATCGCCGGTTTCGGCACAGAATCAAGAGCGTTTTGGTCCGAGTTCACTCTATGAGATGCCCAGGATCGAACACAAGTTGCAGATTCTCCTTCGGACAGGCTTCACCGAACTGGCGTGAGAGTCAATTTTGTCGATGTAAATAAGAAATGGCAGCCCGGTGACAGGTATCACGGAAATAACCGAACAGGGAGAGTAAATTCGCGCTATAGTGGTTAGCCGGGCGGCTCTGATGGCCTGTGCAGTTCTGGAATTTTGATGTGATCCACAGGAACCATTGCATGCCCGCTGTCTGGAGTCATGCGTCCGGGGCCGAACCGAAGCCCGACTGGGCAAGTGGAGGAGAAGTATGCACATCATTCTCACGTTATGGATTGCATGGGGGATTGTCGCGGCGATTACCCTCGCGCTTTACGGATACCGAGCCTCTTTGACCCGCGATGAGGAGGGCCAGATATTTCTGGATGAGGCGTTCGATCATGAAAAAGCGATTCAGAGCACGATCGTCTCGCGCGTCAACCGCATTGAGCCAGTCGTGCGTACAAGTGTAGCCCTGACGGCCCTGCTGACGGCCGCCGTCATCGCCTACTACGCATGGGACGCCGCCAAGTCCCTCTTTGGCTGATGACTTGATGTTGATGACCTGATGCGGATGGATTGATCTGACTTTGCGGCAGGGAGCGGAGTCGTTCCCGACCCCTGCAGCGTACCCGCGGAAGACCGTAAGCTGGCGACTATGCCCGTTATGACGGGTAGTCACTCTACTTGTTGCTGCGCGCGATATCCACTGCGATAGATAAGATCGTACTTCAGCGGATGATGCTTTTCGTCTTGGAACTGCATCGGCCGCCCCTCATCGTCGACCAACTCCACCTGAATCCTGCGATAAGTTCCGTCCTGTTTGCTGTTCGTGGGGTGATAGATAATCTCGTATTTGGACCGGATGGCTTCGTTGATTGCAGTTACGTTTTCCGGCAGCTCCCCTTCGAAGCGAGGCGCGAAGAACATCCCGCCCGTCATCCGCGCAAAGGTCTGCATCTGATTGTCCGCCTGCAGATAGCTGATGTTTGACATGGCGAAGCGCGGGCTTCCTGAAACCATCGCACGCAGGAACCCACCGGTAGAGACGCTGTAGATCGTCACATTTGGTGTTTCACGAATCTTCTGCAGAATTTTGTCGAGCGTGATACGCGAGAAAGTATCCCGGCCTGAGCTGATCAGCAGGATGTATTTCTGTCCTTCGATGCGCGACATCCGGTCCAGAGCCTCGTAGAGCGCATCGAAGAGATCGCGCTCGCTGAAGCCGGGGATCGTCAGGTCATTGATCCCTTCCAGTATCCGGCTCTTGTCCTGGGTGAAGTCCGTCACAATCTGGGTGTGCATGTCGTAGGTCATCAGCGCGACGTAGTCCTGGGGACGGAGCTGCTGAGCAAAAGCCCACGCCGCATTGCGCATATCGTAGACGAACTGATAGTTCGTCGCCGCAAACTCGGCCAGAATCAATGCGGTGATCGGAGCTTCGACTCGCTTGAAACGGATGATTGCCTGCGGTTGTCCGTCTTCGTAGACAACAAAGTTGGATGCCTTCAGGTTGGGAACAAACTGATGGGTCTTCTGGAGCAGTACCCCGACATCAACCGTTACCTCAGGCACCTCGATCTGAAGCGTCAGGTTGCCCAGTCCCGGCGGATTTTTGACCGTGGGAGTCGGCGGAGGCGGTGGCACGTCGTCAACCTTGCGCTTGAGCCTTGGCACGACGATTTCGCCTGCGTCGCTATCCGGTCCGGAGTCATCCGGCGAAGTCTGCCGCTGCGCATTTAGCTGCGAGTCTGAAGTTTTCTGCGGGACCGGCGCAGATGAATTCTCTGGTGGATGCTGCTTACGCTTCAGCACAGGACCACTGCTGTCGGTCGGCTGGCTCTGTGCGCTGCTTTGGCCATTGGAAGAATCGTTGCTTTGTCCGCTCACCGCGCAAGCGCATGCAACGCCGATCCAGACCAGGAGCACGGCCCTGCAGAAGAACCCTCCGGCCCGGGTGCAAAATTTCAGTCTGTCCCGATTCATCACGACATTCACCCCGCTTACAGGAATTGATCCAAACCGTTTGGAGCGGTTTACCGCATTCCTGGTGAACCAGGAGCCAAAATCCGGCTCTGCCGTCTACATTAGTAGACGTGGCTATCTTCGTGAAGGCTATCGCCGACTATCTTTTTGCATGGTGCAAAATCAACTCGAAAGCGCGACGATTGGCTCGCGTTGGCTATCCGCTGCTTCTGCTGGGCGGTACGCTTGCCATCGCTCACCCGTCGCCGGCTGCCGATGCTTCGGTCCAGACGCCGCCTCCTTCCACGGTCGGCATCTTTCCGCTGGCAGATGTCCATCGCGGGTTGATCGGAACCGCATGGACGGTCTTTGAAGGAACCCGGCCGGAAGCGATGCGGGTGGAGATTCTGGGCGTGCTGCGCGGCGCCCGCGGGCCGGGCCGCGATCTGATCCTGGGTCGGCTGGAAGGTCAGAAGCCGGAATACACAGGCGTTGTGGCGGGAATGAGCGGCAGTCCGGTTTATATCAACGGCAAGCTGCTCGGTGCTCTTTCCTATCGCATTGGCCAATTCAGCAAAGAACCCATCGCCGGAATTACACCGATTGAGCAGATGCTGGAAGTTCGCGACCTGACGTTGATTCCAAGCGAAACGAAGCCAAATGCGGTCCGCGCCTCCTCGGAGAGCACACCAGGCATCGATTCGGAAGCTGCACAGAGCAGTGCATCCGAAGATTCTGCAACGCAGCCCACCATGCAGGCCATGGAGACACCGCTGCTGATGAGCGGATTCTCTGACGCGGCGATTCGCCTGTGGCGCCAGCGCATGGCGGGCACTGGGCTGGAGACGATCGCCGCAGGTGGTCCGCTTGGAACCGGTGGAGCAGCAGCTGAGGGATCCATGCCGATCCTGCCCGGCTCGGCCGTGAGCCTCCAGATGATGCGCGGCGACCTGGAGATTGCTGCCACTTGCACAGTCACCTATGTAGACGCGAGCCACCTGCTGGCCTGCGGCCATCCGGTGCTCCAGGCAGGCAGCGTTTCGTTGCCCATGACGCGCGCCGAGGTGGTGGCCACGCTGCCCTCGCCACTGAATGCTTTCAAGATCATCAATACCGGCGCAACTATCGGCGCATTCACAGAAGACCGCGACGCGGCGATCTCCGGCATCCTGGGCGCACAGGCACGGATGATTCCCATCCGCATGACCGTGACCACCGGGTCCAAAACCGTTACGCATCACGTGGAGATTCTGAATCTCCCCTCGATGACGCCATCGGCGCTGCTGGTCTCCATCTACCAGATGCTGCTGGAGACCAACCTGAGCACGTCGCAAACCACGTATCACGTTTCCGGGCAGATCCATCTTGCAGGATTACCGCCCGTTCCCGTCGATGCCTGGGGAGCACCCGGCACGACCATGGCTCCTCAGCTTGCAGCGGCTATCGGCGTGGGAAACCTCTTCAACCAGCTCTACGCCAGCCCGATGCGCGACGCCGACACGCAGTCGATCCAGAGCATCGACCTGCATATTGACGCGCTGGCAGGCAACCGGACGACGACCCTGGACAACGTGCGTCTGCTTTCTTCGGGCCTGGTGCATGCCGGAGACACGATCGCACTGGAAGCGACGGTGCATCGCTGGCAACAGCCCGCCCATACGCTTCGGCTGATGGCAAAGCTGCCGGACAATCTGCCATCGGGCACGCTCCGTCTGTTAATCTCCGATGGAAGCACGCTGGACCGAACGCTGGACGCCACCACGCCAAAGCAGGAGTCGGATGTTTTTGGCGCTGCTCTGGCTCGGCTGCGCCTCCGCCACGCGGCTGATCGGCTCTATCTGAGCCTGCTGCTGCCTCAGGCCGAAGCTTCGCTCGGAGGTCGGATTCTGGACTCCGTTCCACTTTCTCTGGCCAACGCGCTGGAGCCTCTTCACAATGCATCCGAAGCCGGGTTGAATGGAGAGTCGCTGGCGACTGTGACCAGCCTGCCAGTGAATGGCCCTCTTTCCGGGCACACGACAATTGACCTGCACGTCACAGCCGGAGGCGGGTTACACTGAATGGAGTGAACAGGAAGGCTGAGCGTTTTTCAGGAGCAGTCGGACGCTCACTGCTACAGCCGAACGTCTTCCATCCATTGAAGGACTTTTGAGGCGAATCGGGAGTTTTCGGGGACCAGAGATGAAACAAATTCAGGGATTCGCAGCCCATGCCGCCGGCGCGGAGCTTTTGCCGTTCCGATACAATCCGGGCGAACTGAAGGCACAGGAAGTCGAGATCGAGATATCGCACTGCGGGGTCTGCCACAGCGACCTGCATTTGATCTCCAACGACTGGGGAATCAGCCAGTTTCCTTTCATTCCCGGTCACGAGATCATCGGCACGGTGACAGCAATCGGCCCCGAAGTGAAGTCCGTCGCACTCGGTCAGCGGGTTGGGGTCGGCTGGCAGTCCAACTCCTGCGGTTTGTGCGAATGGTGTTCCCAGGGATTGGAGAATCTGTGCCCGTCGGCTGAGGCCACCTGCGTCCACCGTCACGGCGGCTACGCGGACTCCATCCGGGTAAATGCTCGCTTTGCCGTTCCGGTTCCAGAGGCGTTGGCCAGCGAAAGTGCCGCGCCGCTGCTCTGCGGCGGCATCACAGTTTACAATCCGATGCGCATCCACGGCATCCATCCCGCTTCCCGGGTGGGGATCGTTGGCATCGGCGGCCTGGGCCACATCGCGCTTCAGTTCGCACGCATCTTCGGGGCGGAAGTTACCGCGTTTTCCACCTCCGCAGCAAAAGAAGAAGAGGCTCGCGCTCTCGGCGCACATCACTTCGTGAATACCCGCGAAACCAAAGCGATGCGCGAGGTGGCGAACAGCTTCGACTTCATCCTGACCACGATCAACGCCGATCAGGACTGGATGAGCTATGTGAACGCGCTGCGTCCCACCGGAACGCTCTGCTTCGTCGGCGTTCCTCCATCGCCGGTCACCGTCCACGCCTTCCCGCTCATCTCCGGCATAAGGACCATCACCGGCAGTCCGATCGGCAGTCCGCACCGGCTGCGGGAGATGATGGACGTAGCCGCCCGCCACGGCGTCAAGGCGCAGATTGAAGCCTTCCCCATGCAGAAGGCCAACGAGGCGATCGAAAAAGTGAAAAAGAACAAGGTGCGCTATCGTGCCGTGCTGGCCAACTGAAACAGTTGTCGAGAGTGCGGAGCATTCTGTGGGGGCTGGTCGCGCGACCGCACCCCACAGCTTTTAGTACACTCAGCCTCAGCATGAATTCTTTCCGTAACCCGCGCTTCGCCAACCCCCAGCCCGTTCTCGCTCCACTCTTCCGGACTCTGCTGCCGATTGTGGCAGCGATCGCAATTTTTCCTGCGGTTGCGCTGGCCCAGGGAACACAGCTCTGGACGCAATCCCACGCTGCAGATCTTGAGAAAGGCACGCCGCTCGGAGTCTCCGTAGGATCGGATGGCGTTCTGCGCCGTGGGCCGCTCTCCACACTGCTCCACACGACGCCCTCGACTTTTGCATGGGCGATTGCGGCAGGAAAGAATGGCGCAGTCTTCGTCGGCACTGGCTCACCCGCCTCGGTGCTGCGTCTGAGTGCAGATGGTAAAACGGCAGCCACGCTGCTCACCACCAAGGCGCTGGCAGTACAGGCACTGGCATTCGGGCCGGACGGCGCGCTCTACGCCGCAACAATGCCGGACGGCAAAGTATTCCGCATTGATCCGGCGGCGAACTCTCCTCTTGACGCCGCTGCGACAAAGCCGATCTTCGACCTCGCAGCCGCCATCGCCAGCCCTGGAGCAGCCAAAGAAGCAAAATCCTCCACCCAGGCGCACTACATCTGGGCGATGACTTTCGACAAAGCCGGACGACTCTATCTGGCCACCGGTGGACCGGGCATTGTCTATCGGCTGGACCCATCTCACCCGGAACAGCCGGCCACGCGTTTTTTCACAACTGACGAACAGCACATTCGCTCGCTGGCCTGGGACAAGGACGGCAACCTGATTGCCGGAAGCGACGGCTCCGGACTGGTCTATCGCATCAGCCCTGCGGGCAAGGGCTATGTACTCTTTGCCGCGCCCCGTCGGGAAATCACATCGTTGGCTGTTGATCCGGCAGGAACCATCTGGGCCGCAGACGTCGGGGAAAAATCCCTCAGACCGTTGCCCGCGCTGCCTATTTCCAGCAGCAATCCGGTCATCACGATTACCTTCAATCAGCCCGGCAGTGTACAGGCAGCTAACACCAGCTCCACCCTGCCCGACGGCACAGAGATCTTCGCACTGACGCCCAACGCCGCGCCGCACAAAGTGTGGGAAGGCCACGATGAAATCGTCTACGATATGGCCTCGACACCCGAGGGCCTGCTGACAGCAACCGGAAATCAAGGAAAAATTCTTCTGATCCAGCCCGATGGCGGAGAGCGCGACCTGGCCCACGTGGATGCACAGCAGGCCATGGCGCTCCGCGCCTCCGACGACGGTTGGCTGATCGCAACCGCCAACCCCGGCGAAGTCTATCGGCTTGCCGACGGCGGGGCAACCTCGGAACACGCCTACGCAAGCAGTGTCTTCGATGCCGGTGCGCTTGCGCGCTGGGGTCGCGTTGAGGTCGATCCAGACTCCTCCGGCTACCACCTGTTCACGCGCTCCGGCAATGTCGAGCAACCCATTCGACGGCAGAGCGACTGGGGCTGGAGTGACTGGAAACCGCTCGACGGCCGCCAGATCGCTTCACCGCCCGGGCGCTACCTCCAGTGGAAGTCCGTGCTCGATCCCAGAGGCCATCTCTCCGGCGTCAGCGTCAACTATCTTCCAGTGAATGCAGCGCCGGAGGTGGATGCCATCGTCGTCGTACCCGGCGCGCGCTACACTCCACAGCCGCAGTCCTCGTCCTCGCAGACCGTCAGCATCAGCTTCCAGCCCGGCGATGGATCCTCAGACGGCTCGTCCTCCAGCAACTCCCCTTTGCAGGCACAGAAGGACAAGTCCGCCGTGACCGTTCGCTGGGCTGCGCATGACGACAACGGCGATACCCTCGCCTACGACCTGTATCTGCGCGGAGACAGGGAACACGTGTGGCGCCTGCTCAAGCGCAACCTGACCGAGAGGGCATGGAGCTTTAACTCAGACACTATCCCGGACGGAGGCTATCGGGTGCGGGTCGTGGCCAGTGACCGCCCTTCGCACACACCGGCCGATGCACTGACCGGGGAAATGATCAGTGACCGCTTTGTCGTTGATACCACTCCTCCTGTCATCTCCGAGCTGCACGCCGGACCGGTGATCGCCGACTGCACAGCGGCCGACGCAGCGCGCATGACTCCGGCGTCCAATCCGTCCAACCACTGCATCGCTGTCACCTGGGACGCGCAAGACGCGATCTCGCCCATCGCGCGCGCTCAGTACTCGATCGATGCCGGTCCCTGGCAGTACGCCGAACCGGTCGGCAAGCTCTCCGATGCGCGCACAGAGCATTATGCCCTCTCTATTCCCTTGCCGGAACACTCCGATCCGACAGCCGAGCACCTGATCGCCGTCCGAGTCTTCGATCGCTACGACAATGCTTCGGTGGCCAGGGCCGTAGTGCCTGCTGTGGAGCCGAAGCCTTGAAGCTCAGCTTCGAGCTGTTCTTTGCCGCACGCTACCTGCGCGCGCGCCGTCGTCAGGCTGTCATCGGACTGGTCACGGCCATCTCCATCTTTGGCATCGCCGCTGGAGTCGCAGCGCTCATCCTCGCGCTCGCCATCACCAACGGCATGCGGCGCGACGTGCAGGATCGACTGCTCGGCAGCTCCGCGCACATCGACCTTCTCCGCGCCGATGCTAAAGGCATCCGGGACTGGCAGCCGCTGGTGGAACGGCTCGGCAGACTGCCGCATGTCGTTGCCGATGCTCCGGGACTCTACGAACAGGTACTTGTTGCGCGTGGCCCACGCGATGGCGGCGCGTTGCTCAAAGGCATTCTTCCCACTGCCGAGGATCGCATCAGCCACCTGGAGCAAACCGTCACTCCAACCGGAGCATTCGCGCAGCTTGCTCCCGAAGCCGACCAGGACCAGACGCACTCGAATGCCGCCGCCGGGCCTTTGCCGCCCATTATTCTCGGCAGCGATCTCGCCGAGACCATCGGCGCTGCCGTCGGCGACTCCGTCATGGTCATCAGCCCGCAGGGTGAGCTGACACCTCTCGGCATCGTTCCGAAGTACGTGCGCTTTCGTCTGGCGGGCATCTTTCACTCCGGGTTTTACCAGTACGATTCCGGCATGGGCTACATCCGGCTGGCGGATGCGCAGCGGCTCTTTGCCGAGCCGGACCTGATCACCGTCATCGATTTTCGCGTCGACGATCTCTACGCCGCCGACCGCATCGCCCGCACCGTCGAGCAGGCCGCCGGGCCGGGCTTCCAAGCCACAAGCTGGATGGAAGAAAATCGTGAGCTCTTCCGCGCCCTCGCTCTCCAGCGTGTGGTCACCTTTCTCATTCTCGGCCTCATCGTACTAGTGGCAGCGCTCAATATCCTCATCGCGCTCACCATGATGGTCATGGAGAAGACGCGCGATATCGCCATCCTCATGAGCTTCGGGGTGGAACCGGCACAGATTCGCCGCATCTTTCTGCTTCAGGGACTTCTGATCAGCCTCCTCGGCACGGCACTCGGGCTGGTACTGGGCTATCTGGGCGCGTGGGCGGGCAGCCATTACCACTTTATCCGCCTCTCGGCTTCGCTCTATAACCTCGACACACTGCCCTTCGCCCCACGATTGGCCGACGGCGTTCTGGTCGGACTGGTTTCTATCGGCGTCGCGCTGACCGCCACTCTCTACCCCTCAGCAGCGGCTGCCCGCATCCTGCCCGCCGAAGCGCTGCGCTATGAATAGTTTTTCTGGCTTTGGCCTTCCAGCCTGAAGAAATATGCGCAGGCTTCTGTGAGTCGACAGTGTACAGTCATTCACCTGCACCCGGATTATCGGACGGACAAGCTATGGTCCAGGCTGGAGCCGCTGCGGAACAAACCGCGAGGCGGGAGTCTGGCGTGAGTACTTCACGCAGTGGAGGCTTACTTCCAGAACTGAGCGAGGCGAGGAGCCGGTGCGCCGGCGGAGCGGGCGGCGTGGCGTTGCATGCAGAGGAAGCCGAGGCGGCAGAGCGCGTAGGCGGCGAGCACGCCGAAGCACATCGATGCCAGCGAGGCGCAGACGAGCATGAGGAGGTTGAAGGCATTCTGCATAGAGGCAACTCCTGCGCTGTGCGGCCTCATTGCGGTATCCCGTATTTTGAGGTCACGGATTTCAATATCACGGTTTCTGCACCGGACGGTCATGGGCCGAGTACTGGCCCGTTGGAATTGGGGGAGGGCCAGGGCGCGGTTTTGAATGACCGACAAAAGGAGTATCGCAGAGATTGGAGGAAAATTGGAGGGCACAGGTGTTGGCAAATAGAATACGTGTGGGCATCTTCCCGAAAACGGCCTGAATGACGGAAGCGGACCGGATAGTCCTCGGAATTTTCACGGAACCCTCAAGCAACGAGAAGAACGGACGAGCGATGAGCATTACGCACATCACGGTACGGGGTGCGCGGCAGCATAATCTGCGCGATGTGCATGTGCGGATTCCGCGCAATGCGTTGACCGTGGTGACGGGGCTTTCGGGGTCGGGGAAAAGCTCGCTGGCCTTCGACACGATCTATGCCGAGGGGCAAAGACGGTATGTGGAGACGCTGTCGGCGTATGCGCGGCAGTTTCTGGACCAGATCGAGCGGCCGGATGTGGATGCGATCGAAGGGCTGAGTCCCGCGATTTCGATTGAGCAGAAGACCACCAGCCGGAGTCCGCGCTCTACCGTGGGAACGATTACGGAGGTGTATGACTATCTGCGGCTGCTGTATGCCTCGGTGGGAGTGCCGCATTGCCCCAATTGCGGGCGGCTGATTTCTCGGCAGACGGCGGAGCAGATTGTGCAGCGCGTGCTCAGCGTCGGCATGGAAGGCGGCGAGGCGCAGCGAGTGACGGTGATGGCTCCGGTGGTGCGAGGACGCAAGGGAGAATTTCGCGAGATGCTGGAGGAGCTCGACCGGCAAGGGTTCCGGGCGAAGATCGACGGAGAGATGCGCGACCTGGCGGAGACCGTGCTGCTGGACCGGCGGAAGAATCACACAATCGAAGCGGTGGTGGATCGGATTGCGCTGAAAGCAGGCGCGGAAAAACGGCTGGAGACGGCGGTGACGCGCGCGCTGCAGATGGCCGACGGGCTGGTGATTGTGGCGACGGGGACGGGCGAACGGCGAGAGGAACAGTTGTTTTCGACCTCGATGGCGTGTCCGGATTGCGGGCTGGACGTGCCGAAGCTGGAGCCGAGGAGCTTCAGCTTCAACTCAACGTATGGAGCGTGTGAGGAGTGCCACGGGCTGGGGTCGCTCTATGACTTCGACCCAGCCAAGGTCATTGTCGATTGGTCCAAGCCGCTGCTGGATGGTGGACTGGGGCCGGGATCGGCGTCGCAGTATCTGGTGAAGCTGATTCACCTTGCGGCGAAGCAGTACGGGATCGATCTGAAGAAGCCGTTTGAGCTGTTGCCAAACCGACATCAACACATTCTGGTATACGGGCCACCGCGCGGCGAGTCTTCCCGAACGGGCTTTCACGGCATTCTTGAGTACCTGAGGGAGAGCCTGGAGGATGTCAGAGGCGAGACGTACCGCGAGTCGATGATGGCGTATATGACCGCGACGGTGTGCAAGGCCTGCAAAGGACAGCGGCTGAGGCCGGAATCGCTCGCGGTGACGGTGGGCGGACGGTCGATCGGGGAGTTTACGGCGCTTCCTCTGGAACAGGCGGTGGAGGTGGGACGCGGGCTGGAGTTTACGGTGCGCGAGGCGATGGTGGCGGAGCGGATCCGGCGCGAGGTGGTGGAGCGGCTGGAGTTTCTGGTGGGAGTGGGGCTGGGATATCTGACCCTGGACCGGAGCGCAGCGACCTTGAGCGGCGGGGAGGGCCAGCGGATACGGCTGGCGACTCAGATCGGATCGCGGCTGCGGGGCGTGCTGTATGTTCTGGACGAGCCTTCGATTGGACTGCACCAGAGGGACAATCAGCGGCTGATTGAAGCGCTGATGCGGCTGCGCGACCTGGGGAATACGGTGCTGGTCGTGGAGCACGACGAGGATACGATTCGCGCGGCGGATTATGTGCTGGACTTGGGACCGGGTGCCGGAAGGCTGGGCGGCACAGTGGTGGCCCAGGGAACTCCGGCGGAGATAATGGCTGTTCCGGAGTCGCTGACCGGGCAGTACCTGAGCGGGAAGAAAAGCATTCTGCACCGGGCGCAGCCGCGGCGGCTGACCGGACGCTGGCTGACGGTGACCGGCGCGCGGGAACACAATCTGAAGGAGGCGACAGCGCGGATTCCGCTGGGCGTGATGACGGTGGTGACGGGGGTGAGCGGCAGTGGGAAGAGCACGCTGGTCAACGACATCCTGTATCGGGCGCTGGCGCAGAGGATCTATGGATCGCGTGAGGAGCCAGGCAATCACGACGGACTGGACGGACTGGAACAGGTGGACAAAGTGATCCGCATCGACCAGTCGCCGATTGGCAGGACGCCGCGCTCGAATCCAGCGACGTACACGCAGTTGTTTACCCCGCTGCGAGAGCTGTATGCGATGCTGCCGGAGTCGCGGGAGCGGGGATACAAGGCGGGACGCTTCAGCTTCAACGTGGCGGGCGGACGATGCGAAGCCTGCCAGGGCGACGGGCAGCGGCGGATTGAGATGAACTTTCTGCCGGATGTGTACGTGCAGTGCGAGGTCTGTGGGGGAAAGCGGTATAACCAGGAGACACTGGCGGTACGGTTCAAGGGATTGTCGATCGCCGATGCACTCGAGCTGACGATCGAGGATGCGCTGGAGGCGATGGGTGACGTGCCGCAGTTGCGACAGAAGCTGGAGACGCTGGTGGATGTAGGCCTGGGATATATTCACCTGGGGCAGAGCGCGACGACGCTCTCCGGCGGCGAGGCGCAGCGGATGAAGCTGGCGCGGGAGCTGTCGAAGCGGCAGACGGGGCGGACGGTCTATCTGCTGGACGAGCCGACGACGGGGCTGCATTTCGACGACGTGCGGAAGCTGCTGGAGGTGTTACACCGACTAACAGATCACGGCAATTCTGTGGTGATGATCGAACATAATCTGGACGTGATCCGGAATGCGGACTGGATTGTAGATATGGGACCAGAGGGTGGTGCAGGTGGCGGACACGTGGTGGCGGAGGGTCGTCCGCTGGAGGTGGCGCGGTGCGTGGAGTCCCATACGGGAGCGTTTCTGCGGAGATATTTTTCTGTTCATGGCGCGCCGGAAGAGGTGACGAACGAACCCCAGGCGGAGATCGAGGGACAAGCCGGGAGGCCGGAAGCATGCAGAAAGAACGCAGCCCGGAGCAGAGACAGAACGCCAGGACGACGCGGAAAGGCGAAGGAATGAACGACGCGGACCCGATGGACATGGAATCCAGCAGGAGCGTGGAACCTATTAGCCAGAAACCTGCGAGTTTGGAGCCAGCCAATATGGACCCAATGCAGGCGGAAATACCCGACGAGCCGACGATCGATCCGGAGACGGGTGCGGCGGGGTCGGCCGATGAGCCGGGGTGGCTGAGCTACCGAGCGCCGGTCCATCGGATTCCAAATGCGGCGGATGCGATGGTGTTTCTTCTGCTGCTCGGGATGGGTCTGGTGACAATGATCGGACTGATCGCGCTGGGACTGAAGCTGCACTGGTTCGGGTGGCGGGATACAGCGTCGTTGCTGGCGAATACGCGGGTTGCGCTGGGGTCGCAACTGGGAATTTATATGATCGCGATGGCGGCTGCGGTGCCGATCTATCGGACGATGTGGGGACGCGGGCTGATGGAGGGATTGCAGTGGCGTCCGAGGGTAGCTGCAGGATTGGTGAAGCAGTTGGTGGTGGTGGCCGTGGCCTGCGATGTGATGGCCGCACTGGGCAACGCGCTGCTTCCCTTCCCGCAGCATGCGCCGATCGACAGAATGTTCACGACGGCAGCCGATGCTTGGCTGCTGTTTGCGTTTGGAGTGACGGCGGCACCGTTTTTCGAGGAGATGATCTTTCGAGGATTTCTGGTGCCCGCGCTGGCCACGGCATGGGAGTGGGCTGGTGAGCGGCTGACGAGACGAGCTTCACGCGGGGTGGATGCGGAGGGATTCCCTGTGTGGAGCCAGGGTGCGATGGTCTTTGCGGCGATGGTGGCCAGCGTTCCGTTTGCGCTAATGCACGCGGCCCAGGTGAGCCATGCGTGGGGACCGCTGAGCCTGCTGTATGGAGTGAGCCTGGTGCTGTGCGTGGTGCGGCTGCGGACGCGGTCGCTGGCGGCAAGCATGACCGTCCATGCATGCTACAACTTTCTGCTCTTTGCGGCAATGCTGGTGCAGTCGGAGGGGTTTCGCCACCTCGAGCGGTTGCAGTGAAGTCGGGGTTGCTTTGACGGCGCCGATATCGTGGAGTCGGGACGGAG
Source organism: Acidobacteriota bacterium (assembly GCA_021816455.1). Taxonomy (GTDB): domain Bacteria; phylum Acidobacteriota; class Terriglobia; order Terriglobales; family Acidobacteriaceae; genus Acidicapsa. The sequence continues at coordinate 17,248 of JAKAXU010000015.1, read as the reverse complement.
CGTGATAGTCTCTGGGGAACGATGCGTGAGACAACGAGTCTGAGCGAGCCGGAAGGCGGTGGAGCAACGCTGCCGCGCGTGCTGGGAACAAGCCACGCAACGGCAATCGTGGTGGGGACGATCATCGGCAGCGGGATTTTTCTGGTGCCGGCGGAGATGATGCAGGCGGTCGGCTCGTCGGCGCTGGTGTATGCGGCGTGGGTGGTGGGTGGGCTGCTGTCGCTCTTTGGCGCGATGACCTATGCCGAGCTTGGCGCGATGATGCCTTACGCAGGCGGCGAGTATGTGTATCTGCGCGGAGCCTACGGCGACCGCACGGGATTTCTGTACATGTGGACGTGGTTTGCGGTTGCGAAACCGGCGTCGATCGCCTCGGTGACGACAGGGCTGGCGCGGACGCTGGGGATCTTCGCGGCTTTTCACTGGTTGGACACACAAGCAGTGGGCGGACCGCTGCCTGTGGAGTGGTCGCAGGTCTTCGCCATCGCCGTGACGTGGCTGATTACCTGGCTCAACTATCTGGGAATCAAAAAGGCCGGGGATTTTCAGGTGGTATTTACGGTGCTGAAGGCTGCGCTCATCCTCACGGTGGTGGGGTTCTGCTTCGGGTATGTGCATGGAGCCTGGGGAAACTTTGCCACAGGGTTGCCGCATGCGATGAGCGGCGGATTTCCGGCGACGGCGAAGGGTTTCATGATCGCGCTGATTGCAACGCTGTGGGCCTATGACGGTTGGAACGACCTGACGATGGTGGCCGGCGAGGTGAAGCGCCCGGAGCGGGCGCTTCCGGTGGCGCTGATTGGCGGGCTGGGGATCGTGGGCGCGCTCTTCATGGCGACGAATGCGGCGATCCAGTATGTGCTGCCTGCGGCGGCGATTGCGGCAACGCCGAGGCCGGCGGTGACGGCGCTGGCCGTGGTGGCCGGACCGGGTGGCGCGGCGCTGGTGGCCTCCGCTATGGCGCTGAGTATCTTTGTGACGCTGAACGGGACGATCATGTCCGGCGCGAGAGTGCCCTTTGCGGCGGCGCGGGACGGACTGTTTTTCCGGCGCTTTGCAGAGGTTCATCCGCGTTTTCAAAGCCCTTCGTTCTCGCTGGTGGTGCAGGCGTCGCTGTCGAGCGTGCTGCTGCTGGTACTGGGGCGGTTTCAGCAGTTGTTCGAGCTGGCGGTCTTTGCCGAGTGGCTGTTTTATATGCTGACGGCGACGACGGTCTTCTGGTACCGGCGGCAACAGCCCCAGGCTGCGCGCCCATATCGAGTGTGGGGATACCCGTTGGTTCCGGCTGCGTTTGTGCTCTGCGCGGCTGTGGTACTGGTGGCCAGCTTCGCGGGAAATCTACGGGGGTCGCTGATGGGCACGGCGCTGATTCTGGCCGGGCTGCCGCTGTTTGCCTGGTTGAAGCAGCGAATCGTGCCCGCCGGATCCTAGCCGACTGCATCCTCGCATTCGGCTTAAAGCTGTGAACGGAAGAAGTCGAGCGAAAGTGTGAGTCCTTCGCGAAGGCTGATTTTCGGCTCCCAGTCAAGGATGGAGCGGGCGCGGGTGATGTCAGGCTGGCGGCGCGTGGGATCATCCTGCGGAAGCTGTGCGAAAGTGAGCGTGCTGGCCGAACCGGTGACTTCGAGCACGGCCTGGGCGCATTCGAGGATGGTGAACTCAATCGGGTTGCCGATGTTGACGGGCAGGTGCTCGTCACTGAGGGCGAGGCGAAAGATGCCGTCGATGAGGTCGGAGACGAAGCAGAAGCTGCGGGTCTGGGAGCCATCGCCGTAGACAGTGAGCGGCTCACCACGCAGCGCCTGCATGACGAAGTTGGAGATGACGCGGCCGTCGGAGGGATGCAGGCGCGGACCGTAGGTATTGAAGATGCGGACCAGATGGGTGTTGACGCCGCGGTAGCGGTGCCAGGCCATGGTGAGCGACTCGGAGAATCGCTTGGCTTCATCGTAAACAGAGCGCGGACCGACAGGGTTGACGTTGCCCCAGTAGCTCTCGGGCTGAGGATGGACGAGCGGGTCGCCGTAACACTCCGAGGTGGAAGCGTGAAGAAAAGCTGCGTCGTATTTGTGGGCGATGGCGAGCGCGTTTTCCGTACCGATGCTGCCGACGTGGAGGGTCTCCAGTGCGAGGCGGAGGTACTCGGGCGGGCTGGCCGGCGAAGCCATGTTGAAGACGAAATCGACGGGACCGGGATCGAAGAATTGGCAGATGTCACGCTCCTCGAAAGCGAAGCGGGGCTCCGAAACAAGATGGGCAAGATTGCCGGGGTTCCCTGTGGAGAAGTTGTCGACGCCGAGGACCGTGAAGCCCTCTGCCAGCAGACGGTCAGTGAGATGTGAACCGAGAAAACCGGCGGCTCCGGTGACAAGTGCGCGTTGTGGCAAAGCAAAATCTCCGTGCGATAAGGCTGCAGCGCTATAGCGCGGCGGGCTGAGGGTTCAGAGCGGGTTTCTGCGCGGACGCCCCTGCGTGGAAGCATAGACGGCGGGACGGCCGATGCTGACGTAGGTGAATCCGTGGTCGCGCATGATGGAGGGAGCGTAGAGATTGCGCCCGTCGATGACGATGGGAAATTTGAGGGCGCGGTTGAGGCGTTGGAGATCGAGCGAGGCAAACTGCTTCCACTCGGTGAGAATGACGACGGCATCGGCCCCCTCGGCAGCGGCGTAAGGATCGGCTGCGAAGGTGAGCGCGTCCGAGGCGGGAAGAACACCTTGGGCGCTTTCGATGGCGGCAGGATCGAAGGCGGCGACGGAGACGCCGGCGTCGAGCAGGCGACGGATGAGCGCAATGGCCGGCGAATCGCGCGTATCGTCGGTATCGGATTTGAAGGCAAGACCGAGAGCGGCTATCTTTTTGCCGCGCAGGGTCCAGAGCGCGGAGTGAATCTTCTCAAAGAAGAGATCGAGCTGTCGGTCGTTGATGGCGCGTACCTCGTTGAGCAGGCTGAAATCGACGCCCTGCTGCTCGGCGACCCAGGAGAACGCCGCAACATCCTTAGGAAAACAGGAGCCGCCGTAGCCAAGACCGGCACGCAGGAAGCGCGGACCAATACGCGTGTCCAGGCCCATGCCCAGAGCGATGTCCTCAATATTGGCGTCCACGGTTTCAGCAAGGTTGGCGACCGCGTTGATGAAGGATATCTTCATGGCAAGGAATGCGTTGGAGGCGTGCTTGATGATCTCCGCGCTCTGCGCCGAGGTGATAACGAGCGTAGCTGGCTGAGTGGCGGAACAGGGACCGGGCAGGGCCTCGGGCTGCGCATAGTAGCTGCCTTCGGTCAGTGGTGCATAAATGCGGCGAAGCAGATCCGCGGAGCGATCGTTGTTGGCTCCGACAACGATGCGGTCGGGATGAAGGAAATCGCCGATGGCTGTGCCTTCGCGGAGAAATTCAGGGTTGGAGACGATGTCGAATTGATCAGAGGGAACGCCGTGACGGTGCATGCAGCGGGTGATCCACTCGTTAGTGTAGACGGGAACGGTACTCTTTTCCACAAGGACCTTGTAGCCATTCATCACCTGGGCAATCTGGCTGACGACGGCTTCAACATAGGAGAGATCGGCGGCACCGGAGCTGCCCTGTGGCGTGCCGACAGCGATGAAGACGGCTTCGGCCGGATGGATACCCTCGGCGAGATCGGTGGTAAAGGTGACGCCGCCGTTCAGGTGACGGGCGAGCATCTGCGGAAGATGCTCCTCGAAGATGGGAACTTCACCGCGCTGAAGCTGGGCGACTTTGGTTTCATTGTTATCGACGCAGAAGACGCGATGACCCATTTCAGCAAAGCAGACCGCGGCGACCAGACCGACGTAGCCGGACCCAATGACGCAGATGGTGACAGGTGAAAGTGCGCGAGATGGAGCGGGGTACGATACGGGGGATTGAGACACTTTGGAGGTGACTCCCTTCCGGTGACTGTATTGCAGGCGACCGCGCAGACGAAGCGGGCAAGAGTGAAGCGTGGCGAAAAGCGTAAATGAAGAGACAGTGCTCTGAGTTTAGAGTAAAGTAGCGAGGCCATGCGGGCAACGCGGAAGGCAGGCAGGCGTGAGCGGGAGCGAAGCAGAGTGGCGAAAGTGCGTGAAGGAATATATCCGGCGGGAGGCGCAGCCCGTGGATAAATTCGGGCATCAGCCGCGGCTGGAAAAACTGGCGGAGAGTCTGGCCGATGCGCCGGAGCTGGAGCACGCGGCAAATGACGATGTGCTGTTTGCTGCTGCGTGGATGCACGATCTCGGGGTCTTCAAAGGACACAGGCCGAACGATCCGGAGGCGCTGGCGCAATGGGATCATGTGCCATATACGGTAAAGGCGACAGAACGGCTGCTGCGGGAGTGGGGATTTCCGGAGGAGAAACTGGCGGCGGTGACGGAGGCAATCCGGACGCACGAGGCGCGGTATGAGCCGACGACTCCGGAAGGAGTGGTGCTGCGCGATGCGGATATCCTGGAACAACTGGGCGCAGTGGGTGTGGCACGAGCACTGGTGAAGGTCGGAAGTGATTCCCGCTACAAGAGGGTAAGCGACGTGGTGCCGGTGATAGAGCGCGCGATGGGGACGCTGCCGGAGAAGCTGAAGCTGGCAAAAGCGCGGAAGATGGCCGCCAGGCGCGTGACGACGATGCGCGCCTTTGTGGAGGCTCTGCGCAGCGAGGCGGGTGAGTGGCTGGAGTGAGATTTCAGGAAGTAGTTCCGGGATGCTGGGATGTCGGCGCGGTATTTCCCATTTTGGGATGTGGCCTTGCAGAAACGGGAGCGGGATTTCTGGATATTAATTGCGTCAATATAGAATCCCTGTCAGGTACAGCTTCGGGGATGAGGTCTGCCAAACATTAGAGAGGTTTCATGTCGATAAAGCGATTCGTAGCAGGCATTATCCTACTGGCTGGATCGATTTTCGGTTTCCCGGTGCAAGGTCAGGTAGCCCCCACGGTGACAATTTCCGGACCGCCGCTGGGAATTGGTGGCGGACTTTCCGACTATTACCTGGACTACGGACAGGGACGGCGCATGCTGGGCTTATCCGGCTGGGCCGACTACGAGATATTTCACGGTCTGGGCATGGAGGTCGAAGCAACGGGAATTCTCTTCGACAAGCCATCGACGCTGCAGCGGATGAAACAGGAGAGCTACAAGGGCGGTGCGATCTATCGCGCACGCGCTTTCTATGGTTTCCGTCCCTATGGGAAGGCGCTGATCGGGATTGGAAACATCGATTTTCCTTCCAACGACCCTCTGTATACGCACGATACCTATGTCGTAACTGCATTTGGCGGCGGCCTGGAGCGGCGTGTGTGGAACACTGTGTTTGTGCGCGGTGATTATGAGTACCAGATGTGGCATAACTATATGGGGCCATATAACCTGACGCCAAACGGATTCACGATTGGAGCGACCTACTACTTCCGGAAGGTCCACACGCATAAGTAAAGCGCTCCGATGCGTGTGACGGGCTTTCCGAGAGACCTGCTATACGCGAAACGGGTCGTACACCGGAGCGGCTGTGTACGAGACGAAAAGCGTCTGGGACAGGCGGCACCTTCGTAAGGATGGGTCGCTCCAGCGGCTGTGCAGTGCAAGCGAAATCGACAAAAATCGGAAGACCGGCGGGAGTTCTCTGCAGAAGGGGGTTCCGTTTTCAGAGGAGCGAACGATGGATCAATCGGAAGCAGCGGACCTGCATATCCTTGGCGTCCGGTTTTATGTGGGCGACGCTGAGGGCGCAGTGGAACGGGTGGTGCGGGATGGGGGCCTGGTGGTGGTGCCAGCGGCGCCTGCACTGAAGAACCTGACTCAGGACGCCGGATATCGGCAGGCACTGGTGGGAGCCGATTTTGCCATTGCCGACAGCGCACTGATGGTGTGGCTTTGGAACGTGCTGGAACAGCGGCGGATTCCGAAGCTCTCCGGGCTGAAGTATCTGCGTACACTGTTGGAACACGAGGATTTTCGCGGCGAAGGCAGGACGTTCTGGGTGATGCCGACGCCGGCCAGCGCAACGCGTAACGTGCAATGGTTGCGGCAGAACGGCGTGGCCGTGCGCGATGAGGACGTGTATCTGGCACCACTCTATGGGGCCGAGATCGAAGACGCGGAGCTGTTGCGTCGGATTGAAGCTCAGCGCCCGAAGCACATCGTGATGGCGATCGGCGGCGGAACGCAGGAACGGGTCGGGTGGTACCTGAAGCAGCAGCTCGGCTATCGGCCGGCGATTCACTGCATCGGGGCGGCGATCGGATTCCTGAGCGGAGACCAGGTGGCGATTCCGGAGTGGGTGGACCGGATTGGAATGGGCTGGCTGTGGCGTGTGGCTTCGGACCCCCGGCGCTACGGGCCACGCTACTGGGAGGCGCGACATTTGGCGCCACTGCTGATGAAATATCGCGAGAAGCTGCCGGTCACACAGAACTGACGGCGCGGCGGCTGACCCGAATAAGCTGAACCGGAAAGCGTGAATCGGACAACCTGAACCTGATAAGTTGAAACTGGGCGGTCAATCGGATGCGCGTCTTTCATCTGCGTCAGCGTTCGCTGGTGCGCGGCACAGTGCTGGCGCTGGCCAGCTTTGTTGCGGGATTCCTGATCTCGGGATTTCCTGCGCTGCGGCCGAATCCGTGGATGATTGCACCGGTGCTGGTGTGCGCGGCGGCGGCGCTGGATACGGCGCGATGCATGCAGAGGCGGTGGAATTTCTATCACGGAGCCGTGCTTCTGCTGCTGTATACGGACCTGATGATCCTGCTGCTGCTGACGTTTTTCCTCGTGGTGCCGTACTCTGGCCTGACGCCGTAAGTGGCGCAGGAGTGAAGCGTCGATTCAGATGCCGACGCGATGCGCTTCAGACCCAGCCGCCGTCGATGACGTAGCTCTGGCCGGTGATGGCGCTGCTGTCGGCGGCAGCGAGAAAGAGCGCGAGGCGAACGACCTCATCGGGTTCGAGATGGCGCTTGATGGCTTGGCGGCTGAGGATTTCGGCGCTGTACTCTGGGGTGATCCAGAGCTGCTTCTGTTTTTCGGTGAGGATAGCTCCTGGCTGGATGCTGTTGACGCGGATGTTGTGGATGCCCTCTTCAAAAGCAAGCGAACGAGCGAGTCCGACGATGGCGGCCTTGGAGGCGACGTAGGCGGGCAGACCGGTGGAGGGAATGCGCCAGGCGATGGAACTCATGTGAAGGATGGAAGCTGAGCCGGAGCGACGCAGCGCGGGCAAAGCGGCCTGGGTGACGAAGAACTGCTGGCGGAGATTGATGGCGATCAGTTCGTCCCACTCCGAAGCGGTGATCTGGTCGGTGGAGTGGCGGCGATCGTTGCCGGCGTTGTTGATGAGGACGTCGAGACCGCCAAGCGCGCGGAGTACGGCGGCGACGGCTGTGGAGATGGCATCGGTCTGGGCGAGTTCGCAGCGATGGTAGATGGGCGCAGGCTGAGCGGCTGCGAGTTCGGAGACGAGCTGCGCGGCTGCGGCGTCCTGTACGTCGAGAAAGGCGACGGCCGCACCCTGCCCGACGAAGCCGCGGACGAGCGCAGCACCGATGCCGGTGGCTCCGCCGGTGATGAGGACGCGGCGAAGGCGCAGGGATGGGTAGGCGGCAAAGGGACCAACCGGAGAGCGCGCGGAAGAATCGGAGACCATGGTGGATGGAATTGTAGTGGTTGAGGTGCAGGGCAGGCTACGCGGTGCGTAACAGCGAGCGGTTGATGCCGAGCATGGCGGGACGAGGAACGAGTGCGGACGAGCGGGTGATTTGCGTGAGATGAAAATAGGAGGGATGCTCTGCATCCGGAGCGAGGGATGGGACATCGGATGGAGAGCGATACCAGGCGAAGAGGAGAAAACGCAATGGAGCAGAAGATTGCGCTGGTGACGGGTGGAAACCGCGGGATTGGGTGGCAGACGGCGCTGGAGCTGAGCCGGGCGGGCGTCAAGGTGGTGATTGGTGCCCGCAACGAAGAACAAGGCAAAACGGCGACGGCGAAGCTGCGCGCAGCAGGAGCCGATGTGGACTGGATTCGCCTGGAGGTGACGAACGAAGCAGATCGCGAGGCGGCACGGGAGTATTTTGCCGCGCGGTATGGGCGCTTGGACATTCTGGTGAACAATGCGGGCGTGGCGGCGGGAGAGTTTCCTGCGGTTGGACCGGAACATACGGCCAGTGAGGTCTCCGAAGAGACGCTGCGTTCGGTGATGGAGACAAACTTCTTTGCCGTGGTGGCGCTGACGCAGAAGCTGCTGCCGCTACTGAAGGCAAGCGAGGCAGGCAGGATTGTGAATCTGTCCAGCATTCTGGGATCGCTGGACCGGCAAGCGGATCCAAAGTCGCCGTTTTACCGGGCCAAGAGCTTTGCCTACAGCGTCTCGAAGACTGCGCTGAACTCGCTGACGGTGCATCTGGCGTTTGATCTGCGCAGGACAGCGATCAAGGTGAATTCGGCGCATCCGGGATGGGTGAAGACGGACATGGGCGGCAAGGATGCGCAGATGGAGCTGGAAGATGGCGCGAAGACCAGTGTAATGCTCGCGCTGTTGCCGGACGATGGTCCGACGGGTGGGTTCTTCCATATGGGCCAGACGCTGCCGTGGTGATAGGCGGAGCAGCGGCCTCGGCGGGAAGCGGCGAAGCTGGGGTGGAATTCAAATGGGACGGAAAGTTTTCGATATTTATTCGCCCTTTTGCGATAGACTGAGGCTATGGATTTTCAGTTGCGGACGAGCTATGAGCCGCGGGGCGACCAGCCGCGGGCGATTGAAGAGTTGGTGAGCGGCCTAGCAGCCGGTGAGCAGCATCAGGTGCTGTTGGGCGTGACAGGATCGGGCAAGACTTTCACGATGGCGAAGGTGATTGAGGCTCTGAACCGGCCGGCTCTGATTCTGGCGCACAACAAGACACTGGCGGCACAGCTTTACAACGAGTTCCGGCAGTTTTTCCCAGGCAATGCGGTCGAGTACTTCGTAAGCTACTACGACTACTACCAGCCGGAGGCGTATGTGCCTGCGGGCGATCTGTATATCGAAAAAGAAGCGACGGTGAACGAGGAGCTGGACAAGCTGAGGCTGTCAGCGACGCGCTCACTCTTCGAGCGGCGGGATGCGATTATCGTCAGCTCGGTGAGCTGTATTTATGGACTGGGATCGCCGGAGGCGTACTACGGGATGCTGCTTCTGCTGGAAAACGGGCAGCGGATCAGTCGCAACGACATCGTGCGGCGGCTTGTGGAGATTCTGTATGAGCGCAACGATATGGATTTTCGCCGCGGGACGTTTCGCGTACGCGGAGACGTGATCGAGGTCTATCCGACTTATGACGAGAATGCATACCGGATTGAGCTGTTTGGCGACGAGATCGAGACTCTGGCGCAGATCGATCCGCTCTTCGGGACAGTGAAGCAGAAGTACGCACGGCTGCCGATCTATCCGAAGAGCCATTATGTGGTGCAGCCAGAACGAAAGTCGCAGGCCATCGACAGCATTGTGGCGGAGTTGACCGAGTGGGAGGCGCAACTGGAAAAAGAGGGCCGGATGGTGGAAGCGCAGCGGATTCACCAGCGGGTGCGCTTCGACCTGGAGATGATCAAGTCGATGGGCTATTGCCATGGAATCGAGAACTATTCGCGGCACTTCTCCGGACGGCTGCCGGGCGAGCCTCCGCCGACGCTGCTGGACTATTTCCCGCGGGATTTTCTGGTGTTTGTGGATGAGTCGCATGTGACGATGCCGCAGGTGCATGGGATGTGGCACGGAGATCGTAGCCGGAAGCAGACGCTGGTTGATTATGGATTCCGGCTGCCGTCGGCGATGGACAACCGTCCGCTGCGTTTTGAGGAGTTTGAGAACAGAGTGCATCAGGTGATCTACGTTTCGGCGACGCCCGGCCCGTATGAGTTGACGAAGGCTGCCGGCGTGGTGGTGGAACAAGTGATTCGCCCGACGGGACTGGTGGATCCGGAGGTGGAGGTTCGCCCAGTAAAGGGACAAATCGACGACCTGCTCGGCGAGATTCGCGCGCGGGCAAAACGCAACGAGAGGGTGCTGGTGACGACGCTGACCAAACGGATGGCCGAGGACCTGGCGAACTACTACACCGAGGTGGGGGTTCGATGCCGGTATATGCACTCGGAGATTGAGACGCTGGAGCGGGTGAAGATTCTGGCCGGGCTGCGCAAGGGCGAGTACGATGTGTTGATCGGGATCAACCTGCTGCGCGAAGGACTGGATCTGCCGGAGGTCTCGCTGGTGGCGATTCTGGACGCGGACAAGGAGGGCTTTCTGCGCTCGACAGGAGCGATGATTCAGACGATTGGCAGGGCGGCGCGCAACGTGGAGGGCCGCGCGATTCTTTACGCAGACCGCATGACAGATTCGATGCGGCGTGCAATCGACGAGACGGAGCGAAGACGCGTGATCCAGCGAGCGTACAACGAGGAACACGGCATTGTGCCACAGACGATTCTGAAGAGCATGGATGCTGGATTGGCTGCGATTCTGAAGGCGGAGTACGGCGACCCGGTGGAGCTTGCGACGGAAGAGAAGACGGAATTCGCCAGTCAGGAGGAGCTGGACCTGTATCTGAGTGGCCTGGAGGAGCAGATGCGCGAGGCTGCAAAGAGGTTCGAGTTCGAAAAAGCAGCGAAGATGCGCGATACGCTGAAGGAACTGCGGGAGAAGGAATTCCTCTTCGGCTGAACGCGAAGGCGACAAAGATGCAGGCGAGGCAACCTGAGCGCATGAGCCGTCATCTTACGGTTGAGTTCGACGATTCCTGTGGAGTGCTGGAGAGCTGGCGTGCTGAAGCTGATTCGGCCCAAGTTGAACATGGCGGTTATCTTACTGGTTGACGAAAACCCGCTGCGAGCCTCTCTGCGGCAGAGTCTGCTGGAACGTGCGACACCAGACGTGGTGAGGGTGAGTAATCCGGCAGAAGCGCTTTGCCTGGTGGAGTCAGAAGACTTTGCTCGGGCGCTGCGCCTGGTGGTGACGGGCGGGAAGATCTTCGGGATCAGCAGTCCTGAGTTTATCTCCGAGCTACGCGCACGAATGCCCGGGGTTCCGGTGCTGGTGTTGACGAGCAACGACGAAAAACCCGGCGAACGAGTGGAGATCGCAGGCGTTTACTATATCAGCGCAAACTCACCAGAAGAGTTGCGCACGACAGTGGACGGGCTGTTGAATGCCGGTTCACGGCAGACAGCGTAGCCGTGTCAAGTGGCCTCAAGCTACTCGCTTCCGGCCAATTCCTCCCCCATTTCCTTCTGTGAGCAGGCATCCGGCCTGTCTGCTGGCGAACGCGGACCGAAGCTGCTTCGTCTTCTCGACCTTTCGATGGATACGTATTGGGTGCGGAAACCCATACCATCTGTAGGGAATATCGTGGATAATGCGTTTGCCCGCGTCTGAGGCGAGTGCGACAATCGAGAGGTAGCGCGCCGGGAGACGGTCTCGAAGCGAATTCCGAAGGAGACAGGACAGGAAGATGGCGGCATTTGGCAGCTTTGCACTGCTTATTGCGTTGATTCTGGCGGGATATAACCTGCTTGCAGGCGGCGTCGGGCTGCGGTTGCAGACGGTGGGCGGCGGCACGGCACCGATTGCACCGGAGCGGCTGCTGGAGACTGCGCGGCGGGCGGGAATCGCGGGATTTGTGGCAGTGACAGCGGCGGCGTTTGCCTTGGTGTGGTCGGCGTTTCACAACGATTTCAGGTTAGAGTACATCGTCGAGCACTCGAATATCGCGCTGCCGGGAGCGTATAAGTTTGCGGCGCTGTGGAGCGGGCAGGAAGGCTCGCTTCTGCTGTGGTGCTGGCTGCTCGCGACTTATGGATTTGTGCTGCGACTGACGGACAAAGAAGACCGGCGGCTGCATGCCTATGCGGGAACAATCCTGGCCGGGGTGCAGGTGTTTTTCCTGATCCTGGTGAACTTTGTGGCGATGCCGTTTTCGCTGGTACGCGGCGGGGTGGCTCCGGCGGATGGCAACGGGCTGAATCCGCTGTTGCAGTACCCGGAGATGGTGATTCATCCGCCGATGCTGTATCTGGGATATGTGGGTTTCACGGTGCCGTTTGCCTTTGCTCTGGGCGCACTGATGATGCGGTATCCGGGCGACAAGTGGATCCATATCACACGGCGCTGGACGATGTTCACCTGGATGTTCCTGACGATCGGTATCTTCCTGGGTATGCATTGGGCGTATGCGGTGCTGGGGTGGGGCGGCTACTGGGGATGGGATCCAGTAGAGAACGCTTCGCTGATGCCGTGGCTAACGGGAACGGCGTTTCTGCATTCGGTGATGATGCAGGAGAAGCGTGGGATGATGAAGAGCTGGAATGTGTGGCTGATCTTCTCGACGTTTCTGCTGTCGATTCTGGGTACGCTGCTAACGCGCGGCGGACTGGTGAGCAGCGTGCATGCCTTTGCCCAGTCGTCGATCGGGACGTGGTTCGTGGTGTTTCTGGGCATTGTGCTGGCAGTGTGCGCCTTCACTTACATTCTGCAGAAGGATCACCTGAAGAGCGAACATCAGATTGAGTCGCTGGTGAGCCGAGAGTCGGGTTTTCTTTTCAACAACCTGGTGCTGCTGGCGGCCTGCTTCACGATTCTGTGGGGAACGCTCTATCCGGTGCTATCAGAGTATGTGGACGGGACGAAGAAGACGGTCTCCGGCGCATATTACAGCCACGTGATGGTGCCGATCGGAGTCTTTCTGCTGCTACTGACGGGCGTAGGACCGCTGCTGGCCTGGCGCGCTTCGTCGCTAAAGAGCCTGCGGCGGAACTTTGTGCTGCCGGTTGTGGCTTTCTGGGTGACGCTGATCGGGTGCGCGATCGCCGGAGTGAAGGTGTGGGGCGATGAAGGCGTCTTCTACGCAGCGGTGACGTGGTCGCTGGCGGCGGCTGTAACGACGGCGATTGCATCGGAGTTTGTCCGCGGAGCGGCGGTACTGCATCGGCAGACGGGGAAGAATATGGTGGCCTCGGCGGTGCTGCTGACGCGGAGAAATACGCGACGGTACGGCGGATATGTGGTGCATCTGGGCGTGGTGCTGATCTTTCTTGGATTCGCCGGGTATGCGTTCAATCGAAGCGCGGAAAAAGAGATGCCTCCTGGAAGTTCCATCTCCGTAGGGCCGTATCGACTGGTGAATATCGGCAATACGCAGGAGTCGAATGCGAACTACGACACAGAATTTTCACAGCTTGACGTCTATGAGCATGGGCGGAAGATTCTGAATGAGCCGATGTCGCCGGAGAAGCGCGTCTATCTGGTGAACGGTCAGCCGCAGACGATCGTGGCCAACCACTCGACGTTGCTGTGGGACCTGTATGTGGTGTACGAAGGCGAGAATCCGGATACGGGGATGCCGATCATCAAGGTATTTCTGAATCCGCTGGTGAGCTGGATATGGATCGGACTGGCGGTAACGGTCTTCGGGACGCTGCTGGCGCTCGTGCCCGCTGTGCAGCCATCGCGCGTGGCGGTGATGGCCCCGGCGCGGACACAGGGAGCGGACGCTTTGGAAGGCGGCGCGTCGGCGGGGGGCGACTGATGGCCATCACTGGACGGATGAGGATGTGGAGCAGGACACTACTGGCCGCGGTGATCGTCGCGGTGTGCCTGGTCACGACCGGGGCCAGCAATCCGCAGGCGCGTTTCAATGATCTGGGCCACAAGATGATGTGTACGTGCGGGTGCAACCAGGTGTTGCTGGAATGCAATCACGTGGGATGCACCGTCTCCGGCGGGATGCGCGATGAGCTGACCAGGGCGATCGCCAGTGGCCAGAACGACAGCCTGATCCTGCAGAGCTTTGTTCAGGAGTATGGGGCTACAGTGCTGGCGGCTCCGACGACACATGGGTTGGACCTGCTGGCCTGGATCATGCCCTTTGCGGTCTCCTTGCTGGCGCTGGGAGGAACGATATATCTGGTGCGGCACTGGGCGCGACAACAGCAGACCGCGACGGCCCTGACCCCGCAGCAGAGGCGGACGCTGGAAGCAATGCGCGAGCGCATCCGGTTGGAGACCGACACCCAGGAAACGGGCACGCGGCAGACAGGCGCAAAGGAGAGTTTGTAAGATGACTCCGACGGACGGGTTGATTGCTGGCGCAATACTGTTTCTGGCGCTGTTTGTGTATATTCTGTGGCCGGAAAAAGTGATCGTCGCGCAGCGCGAGAAGACGCGGCTGGACTATCTGGAAGAGTGGAAAGAGCAGCTTTATGCGAATCTGCGCGATTTGCACTTCGAGTATCAGGCGGGCAAATATCCGCTGGAAGACTACGAGCAGCAGCGCACACTGCTGGAGAATGAAGCGGCAACCGTGCTGGCCGAGATAGAGATGCTGGAGCGGCTGGAAAAGGCGACGAGCTGAAACGCGGACAGAGCATGCTCCGCAGAGTTGAAAATTTGACTGGGCACGAGGACGATCTTTTGCGATTTGTGATGAGAGTGGCAGGATGGAAGCGGCTGTCGGCGGCGATGATGCTGCTGGCGATGAGTTGCGCAGCGGCGCTGGCGGGAACGATTACCGGAACGGTGACCAATAAGACAACCGATCGGCCCGCAGTGGGCGATACGGTGACTTTGCTGAGCCTGTCGGCGGGGCTGCAGGAGTTGTCGCACACGAAGACCGATGCGCAAGGGCATTTTTCCCTGACGACGCCGGACGACAGCCAGCCCTATCTGGTGCGGGTGCACCATGAAACGGGTGACTACTTCCAGAATATGCCTCCTGGAATGCATACGGCCGATATCACGGTGTATGACGTAGCGGCGAAGGTGGAGGGGGTTTCGACCGAAGCGGACGTGCTGCGTGTGGAAGCGGCGAACGGGCAGTTGACGGTGACGGAGAGCTACTTTGTGAAGAATCTCTCGTCGCCGCCGAAGACGCAGGCTGGAGATCACACGTATGAGATCGTGCTGCCAACAGATGCGACGATCGATGGTGCGGCGACGGTGGGACCGGCGAATATGCCGCTGGCAGCGACGCCGGACCCGGTGAGTCCGAAGGGGCACTATGCGTTCTCATACCCGATCCGCCCAAACGAAGGGGACAACGGAACACGGTTTCAGGTGACGTATCACCTGCCGTACTCGGGCAGCTTTACGTTTCACCCGAAGCTGGTGGAAGGCGCGGACAATCTGGCGGTGATGCTGCCGAAGAGCATGCAGTTTTCCGGGACCGGATTTCAGCTTGTGCCGGATGATGTGAACGCACAGACTTACCTGGTGCGAGGGATTGCGCCGGGCCAGTCGATGCAGTTTACAGTGAGCGGAAGCGGACAATTGCCGCGTGACACCGGCGACGGCGGACAGGCACAGGGAGCAGGCGGCGGACAGGCCGATGCATCGGCGCCGCCCGGTGGTCCGAACGGACCACCGGGCGGCGGGCTGGGCACGCCGATTGCGACGCCCGATCCGCTGGCGAAGTACAAGTGGTGGATTCTGGGCGGACTGGGACTGGCTCTGGTGATTGCAGCAGCGTTTCTGCTGCGACAGCAACCAGCGACGGTGGTGACGGCCAGCCAAGGCGCGAAGACGGGACCAGTCGCGGGAAAGACAGCGAAGGCAGGGCCGAGCGTAGTTGGAGCGGCAGAATCGAGGCCGGGGTTGCTGCTGGAAGCGCTGAAAGAAGAATTGTTCACCATCGAAAGTGAGCGAATCGCTGGTACACTCACTGCTGAGCAGTATGCAGAGGTCAAGGCGGGCATTGAGGTCGTGCTGAAGCGCGCGCTGGATCGGGCAAGACCCTATTCTGCAAAGCGTTCCTGAGCAGCGAAGGCAAGGCGACGCCAACAGGGAGTGACGAGGACAATGAAGACACTGATACGGACATTGCTGATGCTGGCGCTGATCGTGTGGCTGGGCGCGGAGATTTTCTTTCCCGTTGTGGCGGCGGTGACCTTTGGCCAGCTTGCGCCGAATACGCATGCGGCGGGACAGATCGTGGGCGCCCTGCTGCGCATTCTGCACACGATGGGAGCGGGCGCGGGACTGGTGGCGTTGGCCCTGCTTGCGTTGGCTCCGGCGTGGGGATTGTACAAAGCAAAGCATGTGCTGCCGGGTATGATTCTGCTTCTACTGATGATCGGTCTGACATCGTATTCGCAGCACGGGATTATGCCGCAGATGGAACGGGATCGTGTGGCGGTGGGCGGAGCGATCGACTTGGCGCCGGCCAACAATCCAGCGCGCATGGATTTCAACCGGCTGCATGAGCGAAGCACCAAAGTGGAAGAAGCGATTCTCCTGATGGGCATTGCAGTGGTGGCCGTGGTGGCACACGCGGAGACGCAGGCGGCGCGACAATCGTGAAGACGCCGGGGCTGGCGATTGCGCTGGGTACGGTGGCGGCTCTGGCGGATGTGGCTGGCGCCATCGTACTGGTGAAGGCGCATGCAGTGGAGCGCTCACTGCGCTATTTTGTGGCGCTCGGCGCCGGCTTCCTGATGGCGACAACGGTGCTGGAGATGCTGCCGGAGAGCATGCGGGTGAGTGGAAACCTGGCTCCGGTGCTGGTGATGGTCGGCTATTGCGCGCTGCACTTTCTGGAACATACGGTGAATGCGCACTTTCACTTTGGCGAGGAGACGCATTCCGGTGAGTTTGTCTCGTTGCATACAAGTTATTCGGTGCTGGGCGGACTGGCGCTGCACGCGCTCTTTGACGGAGTGGCGATCGGGTCAGGGTTTGCCGTCTCCGGCGCGCTGGGATGGTTGATCTTTGCAGCGATCTTTCTGCACAAGGCGCCAGAGGGATTTACGATTGCATCGGTGATGCTGGCCAGCGGCGGCAGCCGAAGAAATGCCTTTCTCGCCGCGGTGACGCTGGCGGTGGCGACGGTCTGCGGGGTAATGGTGATTGCGCTCGCGCCGCGACTGGTGGCGTTTGGACTGCCGCTTTCTGCCGGTGTGGCGCTCTATGTGGCGGCCACGGACCTGGTACCGGAGGTGAATCGCGAGCCGGGCGTGCGGATGGCGCTGGTCTTCTTTGCCGGAGTGGCAGGATTTCTGCTGCTGCGGTTGCTTGCTCCAGCACTGTAACGCGTGAAGCTTGTGCCGCGAGCAATTGACGCACGATGCAGCGTTTGCTTACCGCTCGACTCACGCCTCTTTTTTCCCATTATTGATCTGGCCCGGTAATACTGTTACGCGGCATAGGCGACGATGGGGTCTTTGAAGAAGGCTTTGATTCTTTCTGGATTGTTTTCGATTGCCGACATGTGTTCCGTTGCAGCCTTCTTTAACTT